>NZ_CP078078.1:0-726436 GCF_023101205.1 Microbacterium aurugineum
ACGGGGACGGTGACGGTGACGGATCCGGTGGTGGATGATCCGCTGGTGGGGTCGGTGACGTGTCCGGTGTCGATCGCGCCGGGGGAGACGGTGACGTGTACGGCGGATGCGGATTACACGGTGGTGGAGGCGGACATCCTCGCGGGTGGGGTGGTGAATACGGCGTCGGTGTCGGCGACGCCGCCGGCGGGTGTGACTCCTCCGGACCCGGTGGAAGACACCGTCATCGTACCGACGGCGATTCCTGATGCGGGCCTGTCCTTGGAGAAGATCGCGGATCTCGCAGAAGCGGATGGTGACGGGATCGCCGAGATCGGCGATGTCATCAGCTACGAGTTCCTCCTCACCAACGTCGGCAATGTGACGCTGGTGGATGTCGGGGTCAGTGACCCGACAGTCGGCACGGTGATCTGCGACACGACCACGCTCGCGATCGGCGAATCCACCACGTGTGTCGCTCCTGCCACGCACGTGGTGACGGAGGATGACGTCCTTGCCGGGGCGGTGACGAACACCGCGACCGGCGTGGCCACACCGCCGGTGAATGTCGGGTTCCTTCCCCCGATCGACACCGCTATCGTCCCGACCGTCGAGGCGTCGGCGGGGCTGTCCATCGTGAAGGACGCGACGATCGACGACACGAACGGGAACGGTCTCGCGGACATCGGCGAGACGATCGCCTATTCGTTCGTGGTGATGAACACGGGCACGGTGACGGTGAGTGACATCACGGTCACGGATCCTCTGGCGGGGAGTGTGACGTGTCCGGCGACGTCGTTGGCGGGTGGTGCGTCGATGACGTGCACAGCCGATGTGCCGTACACGGTGGTGGAGGCGGATCTCCTCGCCGGTGGGGTGGTGAACACGGCGACCGCTGACGGCACGGTGCCTGACGGGGTGGAACCGTTCGAGCCACCCACCGACACGGTCACGACCCCCACCCCTGCTGACAGCGCGGGGCTGGCGATCACCAAGATCGCTCAGGTGGACGACGCGGATTCGAGCGGTCTCGCCGGGCTCGGCGAGACGATCGCCTACTCGTTCGTGGTGATGAACACGGGCACGGTGACGGTGAGTGACATCACGGTCACGGATCCTCTGGCGGGGAGTGTGACGTGTCCGGCGACGTCGTTGGCGGGTGGTGCGTCGATGACGTGCACAGCCGATGTGCCGTACACGGTGGTGGAGGCGGATCTCCTCGCCGGTGGGGTGGTGAACACGGCGACCGCTGACGGCACGGTGCCCGACGGGGTGGAGCCGGTCGAGCCGCCCACCGACACGGTCACCACACCGACCGATTTCCCCACGGCCGGAATCGAGATGGTGAAGAGCGCGACCCTCGACGATGCGAACGGAAACGGCCTCGCCGACGTCGGCGAGACGATCGACTACCGCTTCCAGGTGCGCAACACCGGGAATGTGACGCTCGCCCCCGTCACGATCGACGACCCGATGATCGGTGCTGTCACCTGCGACTCGGAGTCGCTGCCACCGGCGACGATGATGGAGTGCGCGGGTGCGCCCTACACGGTCACGACGGACGATATCGCTCGGGGCAGTGTCGTGAACGTGGCGACCGCGAACGGGACGCCCCCGGACGGCGTCGCGCCGCCTCCGCCGAGCGAGTCCAGCGTCACCGTCGCCACCGCAGCACCTCCGGCTCCCCCCGCGCCTCCGGGTGGAGGGGGCGGCGGTCTCGCCGTCACCGGTGCGGCGCTGGGCGGAGGACTCACACTCGCTGCGCTGCTCCTGGGGCTGGGCGCAGCCCTTCGCGCAGCCGATCGTGTCAGCCGGAAGGAACTGCTCATGAATGCGAAGAGCGTGCTGTAGGAAGAGACGAGATCACGATGGGGAGCCGAGAAGGCGGTCGGTCGCGACGAACGCTCCTGGCGAGCGGCGGGCTCCTGGTCGCGCTTGCCACGGTGATGCTCGTAGCCGTTCCCTCGCAGGCCAGCTTGCAGGATGCGGGCGCGGTTCAGGCGAGTGTGCGCAGCACCGATGCTGTGCCGATTCAGTTCGCGGGGATCGATGCGGGCGAGAGCTACTCGATCGGCTGGACTCCGGACGGGGCCCTGTACACGTGGGGCACCAACGCGAACGGTGTCTTGGGAGACGGCTCCACGGGTGGCTCGCGCCTCATCCCGGAGCGTGTCGTCGCGCTCAACGGAGAAGTGGTGATCGAAGCATCCGCCGGCATCAACACGGCGATCGCGCTGACCCAAGACGGCGAGGTGTTCACCTGGGGGAACTCCACCGTATCCGGGACGACCCCCACGCCCACTTCGCATCCGTTCTTCGCGTCGCTCGCTGATCCGGTCGTCGGTGTCTCCAGCGGTGGCTTCTACTACCTCGCCTGGACCGAGAGCGGAGCCCTCTACTCGTGGGGCGACAGCGGTGGAGGGCGCCTGGGGCGGGCGGCGACGGGTCAGAGTCCTCCTGCCCGAGTGACCGCGCAGGCCATGCTCACGCGGAATGTGGAGGACGCCTCCGCCGGGCGGTTCGGGGGAGCTGCTCGCGTCGACGGTGGTAGCACCGTGATCGCCTGGGGGAACCTCCTCGGGGCGGCGTCCGGCTCGATCGTCACGGGGATCACCACCCCGCCGGCGGCCGGCGTCACGGTAGGCAGCAACAACACCCTGGTCTGGACCGCGAGCGGTGACCTGTTCCACGGGACGACGAGCGCATTGTCACCCGTCGCGGGCGTAACCGGGGTCGTCGGCGCCGCAGCCTCGGTCCCGTCTGCGGGAATCTCGTCGTTCTACGCGTGGACGTCGGGCGGGCAGTTGTTCGCGTGGGGAGCCAATGCGGGGGGCCAACTCGGTCTCGGCACCAACAGCACTGCTGTGGCGGACCCGACACTCGTTCCACTGGCGCCCGGCTCGCTCACTCGCGAAGTCGGAGCGGGAGCGGGCCATGCCCTGTATCTCGGCCAGGAGGGCACCTTCGCCTCCGCAGGCAGCAATGGAACCGGCCAGCTCGGCACAGGCAACACCACCCCACGAAACGCGTTCGGTGCCACGGTTCCCATCTACCGCTGGCCCTGACGCGCGGCGATCGGTGATCCTCGGGTCATCCCATCGCCCGCACGATCTCGGCATGTCCGCGGTCCCGGGCGGTGTCGCGAGCGGTGCGCCCCTGGAAGTCGGCGATGCTGGTGTCGGCGCCCGCTTCGACGAGGAGGCCGACGACCTCGACGTAGCTCGCTGAGCCGTCTCCGAAGAGCACGGCCTCGAGCAGGGCGGTCCATCCGAGGTCGTTCACGTGGTCGACCGGGACCCCCGCGGCGAGGAGGATCCGCACCGTTTCGGCGTACCCGTGCTCGCTGGCCGGGATGAGTGCCGTTCCGCCGAAGCGATTGGTCGAGGTGACATCCGCGCCGTGCCGGATCGTCGCCTCGAGGATCCGGTCGTAGCCCTCCGCGCCCGCGTAGAGGAAGGCGGAGTCCTCGATGTCGTCCTTCGCATCGGGATCGGCGCCCGCCTCGAGCAGCTGGATCGCGGTGTCAGCGCTGTTGTTCTTCGTCGCGATCACGAGCGGGGTGCGGCCGGAGGAGTCGCGGGTCTCGAGGTCGGCGCCGGCGTCGATCGCTTCCGCGATGGCGGCATGGTCGTCGCGAGCGACCGCGTCGAACAGGGCAGTGGTCGCGGCGGCCACCTCGTCAGCCGACGGACTCGGCGAGGCATCCGCAGACGGCGACGCGGTCGGTGCGTGCGGCGTGACGGAGACCGCGGGAGCTCGTTCCGGCGTGCACCCGACGAGCGGCACCGCGGCGAGCGTGAGGATGATCAGAGCGGTGTGGGGCCGGCGAGCGGGCATGGGATCTCCTCGGAGGGTGAAACGCGGTCTCCTTCCAGCCTCGCCGACGACGTGCCGGCACGAATCAGCCGTTCGATAGAGATCCGCTCACGGCGCGTCGGCGGTCAGAGGCGGACGATGCCCTCACGGACGGCATGCGCGATCGCCGCGCCACGACTGTCGACGCGCAGCTTCGTGTAGATGTGGTGGAGGTGCGACTTCACCGTGCCCTCACTGACGAAGAGCGCATGTCCGAGTTCTTTGTTGGAGTACCCGCGCGCGAGGAGCTCGAGCACTTCGATCTCGCGCGCGGTCAGTGTCTCGTCCGGCTTCTGCGTGCGTCCGAGCAGGCGGGTCGCGATCGTCGGTGAGAGCGCGGAGATCCCGGCGGCGGCGGAGCGGATGGCGGCGAACAGATCGGCGGGGCGTGAGTCCTTGAGGAAGTACCCGGTGGCGCCTGCTTCGATCGCCCGCACGATGTCGGCATCGGTGTCGTAGGTGGTGAAGACCAGCACGCGAGTGCCGGGCGACTCCGCCCTCAGGCGGGCGGTGAGATCGATACCGGAGATCTCTGCTCCGAGATCCAGGTCCATCAGCACGACATCCGGCGTCTGCGTCGCTGCGAGCCGGATGACCTCATCGACGTCTCCCGTCTGCGCCACCACGCTCAGGTCATCCTGGGTGTCGATCAGTCCGGCCATCCCGTATCTCAGCACCGGATGGTCGTCGACCAGCATCACGCGGATCATCGCTCGTGCTCCGCGGTGCGCGGGGGAAGGGGGCTCGACGGAACGGTGGCGGAGATGATCGTGCCGTTCCCCGGGGAAGACTCCACGTCGAACGTGCCTCCCGCTGTGGTCGCGCGCCAGCGCATCGCGCGCAGGCCGTAGCCGCGGTCGGCGCGGCCTGCGGCTTCGGGGTCGAATCCGATGCCGTCGTCACCGACGTCGATCCCGATCCTGGCCTGGTCGAAGGTCAGGGTCACGATCACCCGATCGGCGTGCGCGTGCCGGACGGCGTTCACCATTGCTTCCTGGGCGATCCGGAGCAGTGCGTGCGCCTGTGGTTCCGAGATCACGTGATCGGTGCCGATCACGTGCAACTCCGCGCCGAGTTCCGCCGCGGACGCGGCCAACGCCGATGCCAGGGAGTGTTCGGCCAGCCGTGTGGACGAGAGGCCGTGCACGACCCGCCTCGTTTCGACCAGGTTGGCGCGGAGGACGTCCTGCGCACGGTTCGACTCGGGTGATGCCCCGCCGTTCCGCTGCTCCTCTGCCTCGAGGAGCAGCAAGGCGCTGGCGGTCCCCTGCACCACGGTGTCGTGGAGTTCGGCAGCGAGGCGACGTCGTTCGGCTTCCCTCCCCGCCTCGCGTTCGGTCGATGCCAGCCGCGCCTGTGTCGTCTCCAGCTCGGTGATGAGCGCACCGCGGGCCGCGTGCAGGCGTTCGAGCGCCGCGTACGCGAGCGTGAGGATCCCCCCGGCGCACAGGGGGCCGAACAGCATTCCGATGTCGAGCCACCCCGACCATCGGTAGAGGCTCACTCCGACGGCGACGACGATCATGACCGTGAGCGCGAGGGCCCATGCTCCGGAGAAAGCGCGATGGGCGGCGAAGAACAGAGGGAGGGCGCACCACGCGAAGCTGGGAGCCGCGACCACCAGGACGATCCAGGCGGTGATCGCGACCGCCACGCCGACGCGCCGGCGAACCACGCTCGGCTCTCGGACCCGACCGGCGAGGTAGGCGAGCCAGGAGATCGACGCGCCGATGAGGACGAACACCCCGACCTCGTCGAGGCCGTGGTTCACCACGTACCGTGACCCGCACACGACCAGGAGCACCGCGAAGGCCACGTCCACGGCGATGTCGATGGTCGACATCTCGACGGGCCGCGTCGTGGAGTCCGAGGAAGGCGCAGGGGTCATGTCTCCCACGATTATCCGGGCCCCGGCTGAGTGCATCATCCGTTCGATAGATCCTGCGCTGGCTGATCGGTCGATGTGGCGGCAGTCACGGCCTCGAAGGATGGAAGAGCACATCCACCGAAAGGACCATCCGATGACCATGCTCCGCCCCCGTTCCCTGTTCACCGCCGTCGGGGCGGTTTCCGCCCTGCTCCTCCTGGCCGGATGCACGGCCGCCACGGAATCGGGCCCGACAGAACCCGCAGACACCGAGACAGCAGTCGTCACCGTGACCGAGGATGCCGTTGTCACCCCGTCACGTCTGACGGCCGAGACCGCGATGGTCGCCGCGCAGGCCGCCCTCGCCCAGTGCCAGGCCGACGGGCTCGGCTTCGTCAGTGTCTCGGTCGTCGACCGATCCGGGCAGCTGCAGGCGTTCGTGCGCGGGGACAACGCCGCGGCGCACACCATCGAGGCTTCGCAACAGAAGGCCTACACCGCGGCGGCCTTCGGGACCGACACGAGTGACCTCGTCGCTCGCGCCGACGCCCTCCGCGACCTTCCCGGAACCCTCATCCTGGCCGGAGGCGTCAGCGTGAAGGTCGGTGACGCCTCCATCGCCGGCATCGGTGTGGGCGGTGCGCCTTCCGGGGACGCCGATCAGACGTGCGCTGCCGCCGGACTCGCCGCGATCAGCGAAGACGCCGAAAGCTGATCCGTTCGTGCCGCCCACCCACCCGAGGCCGGGCGGCACGAGGTCGGCGCCGTTCCCGGAGCCGCCCGCTACCGTGGGTGTCGACGATCCGGACGACCCGGTGAAGGGACGAACACCCATGCCGAGGAACACCGGGAGCGACGGCCGCATCCGCGAGGGATACTCCGCCCGCGCGGGGGAGTACGCGGAACTCTTCGGCGACATCGACCAGATGGATGCCGACGACCGCGAGCGCATCGCGAACTGGGCGGAGGGGATCGACGGTCGCCTCCTCGACGCGGGGTGCGGTCCCGGCCACTGGACGGCGTTCCTCGCCGCGCGAGGCCACGTGGCGGAGGGCATCGACCTCGTGCCGGAGTTCATCTCCCTCGCGACCGCCCGATACCCGGGTGTGCCTTACCGTGTCGCGTCGTTGTCCGAGGCCGACCTCGAGGAGGGCTCGCTCCGTGGCGTGCTCGCCTGGTACTCGTTGATCCATGCGAGCCCGGGCGAGCTTCCCTCGCTCCTGGCGACGGTGCGGTCGGCTCTCGAAGACGGAGGGGCCCTGCTCCTCGGCTTCTTCGACGGCCCCGACGGTGAGCCGTTCCCCCATGCCGTGACCACCGCGCACCACTGGAGCGTCGACGGGATGTCCGCGCTGCTGGAAGAGGCAGGTTTCTCGGTGATCGACAGTGAGACCCGCGTGCCGACCGGAGCACGACCTCACGCCTCGATCAGCGCCGTGGCGGTCTGAGGCGTCAGGGCCGGACGCGGACCGTGCGGCCTTCGAACGAGACCAGGTCCCCGTCGCGCAGCTGGCGGCCGCGGCGGCGATCCACCTCGCCGTTGACCGTCACGTAGCCGTCGATGATCACTTCCTTGGCGTCACCGCCGGAGTCGAGGAGACCCGCGAACTTGAGGAACTGTCCCAGGCGGATCACCTCACCGCCGATGGAGATGTCGTCGATCGGTCCGGAACTCGTCATCCCTGAATGCTAGTCGCGCGGCAAGCGTTCGAATCGCGCACACGGCTCGATGGGGGCACCGGATGAAGCCATGTGCGCGATTCGGACGGGGCTCGATCAGTCGACGTCGGTCCCGACGACCGCGAAGTCGGCGCTGAAGTCGATGTCGATCGAGCGGTTGTCGGAGGTGAGGACCGAGGCGTCATAAGGGCTGGTGTCATCCCCATCGACGTCGAGATCCGTGATCGTGCCCTCGGCCTCCTCGAAGGCTGCTGCGACGAGGGCGCGGATGGTGGCATCGTCAAGAGTGATCGTGGGTGCGGTGTCATCGTCGTCCGCGGCGTCCGTCGCGATGACGGATGCGGCGAGGTCTTCGGTGACTCGCACCTCGCTCTCACTGCCGTCGGAGGCCGTCAACTGCACCTCCCAGGTCCCGTCACGCTTCGCGTCGATCGATGTGACCTCGCCCTCGGCGGCGCCGCGCGCGGCATCCGCGATGTCGATCAGCTCATCGGCCGAGGACGCGCCGATACCGGTCGCGGGACCCCGGTCGTTCATCCGCGCGTCGTCGCGCTCGCCGCGGTGCTCCTCATGGCGACCGTCGTCGTGGTGGCTGTCGTCGTGGCGACCGTCGCCGGAGATCGAGGGGCGGTGATCGTCGTCGAACTCATCACTGATCGCGGCGCCGACGGCGATACCGCCGCCTGCGAGGACGACGGCTGCCGCGATGCCGCCCCCGATGAGCAGTGCGCGCGTGCGTCCCGACCTGGGAGCAGCTTTCGCCGGAGCGGCGACCGGATCGGCTGCGGGGAACGTCGGGTGCTGCCCGTCGCCGACGGTCGGAGCGGCGGACTCCGGAGCCGGGGATACCGGAACGGTCTGCGCATCCGGGGTGCTCTCGGGCGTCTGGTCGGGGGTGGGGGTCTTGTCATCCATGACCCGATGGTCCCCCGGAGTCGCTGAAGCCATCCTGAAGCGACCTGAAGACCTCTTCAGGATCGACCACCCCGGGCGTTCAGGGCGCGACGGGCAGTGCGAGCACGAAGCGGGCGCCGCTCCAGCGCGAGTCGTCGACCATCAGCGTCCCACCGGCGGAGACGGCGATGCCGCGGGCGATCGCAAGCCCCAGACCGCTCCCGCCGGTGTCCCGGCTGCGCGCTTCGTCGAGCCGGACGAAACGTTCGAAGATCCGCTCCCGCTCCTCGAGGGGGACCCCGGCGCCATCGTCTTCGACCATCACGAACACGTGCCCGTCCGCGGGGACGACACCGATGGCGACTCGGCCGCGACTGTGGCGGACGGCGTTGTCCGCGAGGTTCCGCACCAGTTGGCCCAGGAGACGGGGGTCCGCGTGCACCCGGGCCGCGGCGATCCCCGAGCCGTCGACGTCGAGTCCCGCCGCGCGCAATCGGCGCACCTCGCCCAGCGCGATGTCATCGAGGTCGACCGCTTCGCCGCGCGTGCTCGCCCCCTCGTCGAGACGCGCCAGGAGCAGCAGTGACTCGACGATGCCCTGCAGCCGGAGTCCCTCCTCCGACACCACCTCGGCCAGTTCGCCGATGCTCGTCACCTCCGGGTGGGCCTGCGCGAGCTCGGCGTGCTGGCGGATGGTCGCGAGCGGCGAACGCAGCTCATGGGAAGCATCGGACACGAAGCGTCGTTGTGCGGTGGCGGCGGCATCGAGGCGATCGAGCATGCCGTTCATGGTCGTCGCGAGTGCCGCGATCTCGTCGGCCGTCTCGGGCACCGGCACGCGCTGGTGGAGCCGCTCGGCGGTGATGCCGTCCACTTCTTCACGGATGCGTTCGACCGGACGCAGCGCGCGACCGACGACGAGCCATGTGGTCACCGCGACGAGCAGCAGCAGGAGGGGGACGGCGATCGCCAGCAAGGTCGCCACCGTCGCGAGGGTCTCGGCGTCGTCGTCGATCGCGACGGCGAGCACGAGCGTCCGGTCATCGTCGAGCTCTTCCGAGACGACGAGCACCGCGTCGCCGTCGACCGTCGTCGTCTGCGGGTCATCGTCGATGGGAAGCGGTGTGGAGCCCAGCTTCTCGCGGGCGTCCTCGCTCGCGGCGCGGACGGAGCCATCCGGTCCGATGAGCTGCAGGATCTCATCGTCGAGAGCGTCGATGCCCCGGCCGCCCGGTCCGCCCGTACGGTCGGAGAGCTGCTCGAGACGCTGCTCCGCCGCGCGCACGGTGTTCTCGTGCATGCTGCTGCGCAGGACACCGTAAAAGGAGAAGGAGCCGATGAGCAGGGCGACGGCCACGACCACCGTGGCTCCGAGCGTGGTCCTGCCGCGCACGGAGCGCCAACTGCGGCTAGCCACCGTCGGCCGCCAACCGGTACCCCGCACCGCGGATGGTCTCGATCGCCTCGCGTCCGAACGGCTTGTCGAGCTTGCGGCGCAGATGCCCCACGTACACCTCGACGATGTTCGGGTCCCCGTCGAAGTCGTCGTCCCAGACCCCCTCGATGAGGGCACGTTTCGACAGCACCTGGCCGCGGTGACGCAGGAGGTATTCGAGCACGGAGAACTCCCGCGCGGTCAGTGCCACCGGGGTGTCGCCTCGCCAGACACGATGCGCGGCGGGGTCGAGGCGCAGGTCCCCGGCCTCGAGGATCGCCGGGCGCGCGACGGCACCGCGCCGGACGAGGGCGCGCAGGCGTGCGACGAGGATCGCGAAGGAGAACGGCTTCGTGACGTAGTCGTCGGCCCCGGTTTCGAGCGCTTCGACCTGATCCCACTCGCCGTCCTTCGCGGTGAGCATCAGGACGGGCGTCCAGTTCTCCTCGGCGCGCAGAGCCTCGCACACCTTCCACCCGCTCATACCCGGCATCATGAGGTCGAGCACGATCGCGTCGTACCGTGTCTCCCGCGCACGCCAGAGCCCGTCGACACCGTTGTGCGCGACGTCGACGGCGAACCCCTCGGCCTCCAGGCCACGGCGCACGCCCTCGGCCAGACGCACCTCGTCGTCCACCACCAGGATCCGCATTCCTCCAGTGTGGCCCGTCGACGCTGAATCGTGGCTGAAGCGCCCTCCCCGCCCTTTCGAATCACGCAAACAGCTCGATCTCGGCGTCAGATGCGACCAGTTGCGCGATCCGAAAGGGTCAGGAGAGGGCGGCCTGGAGCTCCCGGATCACGGCGCCGAGGGTTCCGGTGGCGAGGAGGCCCGGGCCGAGCGGGCCCGCCGTGTTCGCACCGAGGGGCGGGAGTCGTCGGAGCGCCGCCGCGGCTTCGGGGGAGAGGTGCGCGAGCTGCCAGTGCACCTCTCCGGCACGAGCGTCGGAGTCGTCGGGGTGCGCGAGCTCGACCGCGCTCGCGGCATAGGCGGCCGCCCCGAACGCATGAGCGCCCATGTGCGCGACGCCCGCAGCCTGGGCAGCCGCCCGCGCAGCGGCCGCACCGGCGGGCGTGGTCGCAGCCTGGGTGGCGCGACCGGCGACGAAGCGGCGGCGGATCTCTCCCGCAGCGGTGAGTTCTCCCCGTGCGAAGGCGCGAGTTCTGGCGATGGCGTCGCGCGCACGGTCATCGTCCGGCGCCTCCCTCTCGAAGAGGGGCAGCACGCGTTCGGCACAGTCGGCGGCCCACACCGCGACCAGGCGCCGATCCTCCTCGGCCATGCCCTGCACGGTGGTCATCCTCGTCGCGCTCGGCGGTCGGCGCGAGCGCGGGCGGACTCGTGCGCGTCGCGGAGCAGGGCGAGCACGGTGTCCGACGTCCGCGCGGCCGGATCGATCACGCAGACCCACCCGGCCGTGCCGTACAGCGGATGCGGCTGGAACACATCGACATCGGTCGGCTGTGCGTCCGCGGCCACGAGTGGGTCGGCTTTGCCCTGGCCGACGTGGATGTTCACCCGGAAGCGCCCGGGGGTGTCGAGCGCGGAGGACTCGTCGTCCGGATAGTTCTTCGTGATGATCGTCCCGTAGGGCTGTGTGCGCTCCGGCATCCGCCCGTCCGGGGCGTAGTAGAAGTAGGCGTCTCCCCAGGAGAGCTCGGGGTAGGGGCCACCTGCTTGGGGGGTGATGACGAGGACGCCGTCGAATCCACGGACGGCATCGATGATCTTCTGCATGTTCATGCTTCAATGATGAAGTTGAAGCGCTTATGTGGAGTTTTTCTCCGTGGCGAAGGGAAATTCGATGATGAACCCTCAAGAGGTGACTCTGACGACAGCGCTGCTCGGGCGACGTGTGGGGTACTCGACCCAACAGGTGCGAGACCTGGAGAGGCTCGGCGTCCTCCCCGCGGCCGCGCGCGGGCCCAACGGCTACCGCCGCTACGGTCCGCACCATGAAACGGCGCTGCGTGCCTACCGGGCGATGGCAGCGGCCCTCGGCCCTGTGCCCGCACGACGACTGATGCCCGAACTGATCGACGCATCGATGGAAGACGCCGCCGAGCGGATCGACCTCTTGCACGCCGACCTCGCCGAGGAGCGCTCACGCGTGCGGGAAGCGCTCCGCGGCCTCGAGGTCGCCAGGGAGGAAGCCGACGACGACTTCGACGAGGATGATGCGATGGCCATCGGTGAACTCGCCCAGGCGCTCGGCATCCGCTCCTCCGCCCTGCGTCATTGGGAGCGCGAGGGGCTCGTCCACCCGCTCCGGAGTGCGGCGTCGGCGCGCTCCTACGGTTCCACGGCGATCACCGAGGCGCGTGTCGTCGCCGCACTCCGTTCGGGTGGGTACGGCATCCCTGCGATCGCCCGCATCCTCGACCAGGTACGCGCCCACGATCGCACGGACGAGGTGGAGGTGATCCTCGCGGAGCGGCTCGCGGCGCTCACCCGACGCAGCGTCGCGCTCCTCGCCGCCGCGGGGCACGTGCACGATCTGCTCGTTCTCCCGGTTCGACTCCGTAGGCTGGAGGCATGACGAAGAACATCTGGACCATCCTCGGCGTCATCCTCGCCGTCGTGATCGCGTGGTGGATCGTGAGCGCGTTGTTCTCGGTCCTCGCGTTCATCTTCAAGCTCGCGATCGTCGCGGTCGTCGCCGTGGTGGTCTTCCTCGTGCTCCGCGGGATCTTCAGCCGCAGCGACGACTGACGCACTCCTGCCCGTGAGCCTCCGCGTCAGGCCCGGGCGAACTCCCCGACCCGGTACTTCGCGGCACGGTGCGTGTCCTGCACCCGGTCGCCGCGACCGTGGAGCTTGTTGCGGAGGGTGCCCGGCGCGTACTCCTCCGGGTAGGCGCCGCGTTCGCGCAGGACCGGGATCACGTGCTCGATGATGTCCTGCCACGTGCCGGGGGTGACCGCGTAGGCGAGGTTGAAACCGTCGATGTCGGTCTCGTCCACCCAGGACTGCAGTTCGTCGGCGATCTCGACGCCGGACCCGACGATCGTGGGGCCGAGGCCGCCGATCGCGTTGTGCCGCCCGAAGTCCCCGACGGTCCATTCGCGGCCGAGGTCGGCCTCCTCCTTCAGGTGCTGCAGCACCGACTGGATCGCGTTGGACTCGACGTTCCCGACCGGCTCGTCCTCGGCGTACTGCGACAGGTCCACGCCCATCCATCCCGACATGAACGTGAGCGCACCCTCGGGGCTCGCGTAGGAGAGGTACTCGGCGTGCTTCGCGGTCGCCTCTTCGCTGGTGGCGGCGGTGATCACGGTGAGCAACGTGTAGATGCGGGCGTCGTACCGGTCGCGGCCCGCCGCTTCGAGGGCATCGCGGATGCGCTTCACGGTGCCGGCGAGCACCTCCTTCGAGGGGGCGGCGACGAAGATGGCCTCGGCGTTCTCGGCCGCGAATTTCACTCCGCGCGGACTGGCGCCGGCCTGGTAGATCACCGGCGTGCGCTGCGGTGACGGCTCGGAGATGTGGATGCCCGGCACGCTGAAGTGCTTGCCGTCATGCCCGATCGGGTGCACCTTGGCCGGGTCGGTGAAGATGCCGCGCTCGCGGTCCTCGACCACCGCGTCGTCCTCCCACGACCCCTCCCAGAGCTTGTAGAGCACCTCGACGTACTCGTCCGCATGGTCGTAGCGGTCGTCGTGCGCGAGCTGGTCCTCCTGGCCCATGTTCCGCGCGGCGCTGGGCAGGTATCCGGTCACGACGTTCCACCCCACGCGTCCCTGTGTGAGGTGGTCGAGCGTGCTCAGCCGGCGCGCGAAGGGGTAGGGGTGCTCGAAGGCGGTGCCGGCGGTGATGCCGAATCCCAGGTTCTCGGTGACGGCGGCCATCGCGCTCACCAGCAGGATCGGGTCGTTCACCGGCACCTGGGCGCCGTTGCGGATCGCGGCCTCGTTCGTGCCGCCGTAGACGTCGTAGGTCCCGAGCACGTCTGCGATGAAGATGCCGTCGAACGTCGCGCTCTCCAAGAGCTTCGCGAGGTCGGTCCAGTACGAGAGCGTGTTGTACTGCCGCGACCGGTCGTCGGGATGCCGCCACAGCCCGGACGACTGGTGGGCGACGCAGTTCATGTCGAAGGCGTTGAAGCGGATCTGACGTGTCATGCACCCATGAAAGGCGAACGGCGTGCGCGAATCCAGGGCGGCCGACACGCACGGACACATTTCAGGAGGAGGACTCGGTCACGTCGATCCGGTCGGGGTCAGGGCTTGTACACGTCGCGGCGATGGCCGAGCGTGACGACTGCGACGATCAGGACATCGTCGTCAACCGTGTAGATGATCCGATAGCTCCCGACACGGACGCGGAGTCCGTCGCGTCCCCGCAGGGCCTTTGCGCCGGGAGGTCGGGGGTTCTCACCGAGAAGAGCGATCGCGCCGCGAATCCGGTCGCGGTCCTGGTGGTCGACCCTCCTCAGTGCGCGAACTGCGGCGGGGCGCAGCTCGATCCGGTATCTCACGTCCAGCCCAGGTCGGCCTTCACCTGCTCCCAGGGGACGTCGGGACCCTCTTCTGCCATCGCCTCGTCGAATGCGGCGACATCTTCGGCGTCCTCGAGTGCGTCGAGCATCCGCTCATACTGCTCGGGGCTGATCACGACCGCAGTGCGCTGACCGCGACGCTCGATGAAGACCGCTTCCTCCTGAGAGCGGGCGATGACCGTGGAGAGGTTGTTGCGTGCGTCGGCGACGCTGATCGTGGACATGACCCAATTGTACATTTGGAGGTCTGGGATGTACATGATTGGTCCACCGCTCTCCTCCGCGGGCTCTACCCTTGACTGGTGACCGACGAGATCTCGACCGCCCAGCGTCTGGTGCGCCGATTCGCCCGTGAGACCAACCTGCTCGTGTCCGGTCGGGACTTCTCGGTCGTCGGGACGGATGCGGTGGCCGATGCGCTGCGAGCCCTCCTCCCCGCCCTCGGTGCGCGCCTCGGGGACGGCGGCGTCACCTTCGCGCCAGGGGGATCCTGCGAGATCCTGCTCGACGGTGGGCCCCTCCCGGTACGGGAGACCGCCGAGGACCGCGTGGACGCGGCCGGACGGCACATGTCGGTCGCCACCGCTCTCGCCGCACGCCTGGGCGACGCCGGCACGGTGAAAGGACTCCGGATCGGCATCGCGATGGTGCTCGAGCCGAAGACCGCCCAACTCGCCCTGCTGCTGCGGGATGCCGGAGCCATCGTGGCCGTCTACGCCCATCCCGATGAGATCGACGTCGAGGTCGCCGCGGTGCTGCGCCGGCGCGGGATCCCGGTCGACGGGGATCCGAGCCTTTCGGGTGCCGCCGAGCGCGCTGCCGCCGTGGACTTCCTGCGCCGTGGCTTCGACCTGCTGCTCGACGACGGCTCGCACCTGATCCGCCTGGCGCACGAGGAGGGCCTCGCCGCCGAACTGCGAGGTGCCGCGGAGGAGACCACGAGCGGGCTCGCCCCGTTGCGGCTCATGGAGCGTGAGGGAGTGCTCGAGATCCCGGTCATCGCGGTCAACGACGCCCTGACCAAGACCTCCTTCGACAACCGGTACGGCACCGGTCAATCGTGCGTGTTCGCGATCGCCGATGCGCTGGACGCCGTGGGGATCGACCTCCGCGACCAGCCGGCCGTCGTCGTCGGCTACGGCCCCGTCGGTGAAGGCGTCGCGGCGCACCTGCGCGCGCTCGGGGTCGACGTCTTCGTCACCGAGACCGACCCCGTCCGCGCGTTGCGCGCCGCCCACGACGGATTCCGTATCGGCCGCCTGCACGACCTCGCCCCGGGCGCGCTCGTCGTCTCGGCCACCGGTGCTCCGCACACCATCGACGCCGAGGTGCTGCGCGCTGCGGCGATCGTCGCGGTCGCCGGGGGAGTTCCGCACGAGGTCGACCTCGACCCTGCCATGCTGCGACCGTACACGGGCGAGAACGGCCAGGCCTCGAGTGCCGTCGAACGCGCCGGTGACGGCGCACTCGTGATCGCCCGGGCAGGCTGCGTGAACCTGTCCGCCGGTGAGGGAAACCCCATCGAGATCATGGACCTGTCGTTCTCGGTGCAGCTCTTCGCCGTCGGGCACCTGCTCGCGCACGACCTGCCGCCCGGGGTGCATCCGCTTCCGGCCGAGGCCGACACCACGATCGGCGCCGCCGCGCTCGCAGCCCGCGGTGAGCGCATCGACCAGCGCAGTCCGGCGCAGGTCGAAGCGCAGCAGGAGTGGCGCTCGCCACGGTTCCGAGGAGAGTCCGCATGAGTGCCGTCACGGTCTATTCGGCAGGACTGGTGGTGCCGATCACCGCGCCGCCGATCGTCGATGGGGCGGTCGCCGTGCGGGACGGCCGGATCATGCACGTCGGGGAGCGCGCCTGGGTGCTGCATTCCCTCGCGGAACGGGGCATCGACGCCGACGAGGTGCACTGGCCGGGTGTCCTGACCCCCGGCCTCGTGAACGCGCACACCCATCTGCAGTACACCGGCATGGCCTCGGTCGGAAGCGGGCAGTACGACGGCTTCGAAGACTGGGTGCGCGCGTTCGACCCGGTGTACGAAGGCGGGCGTGACTGGGCCGCAGATGCTGCGGACGGCGCGACACAGGCCTTGCGGGCGGGTACGACGGCGCTCGCCGACGTGGTGACCGACCGCTCGGCCGCGACCGCCCTGCACGACGCGGGGCTGCACGGGATCACCTACTGGGAGGTGATGAGCTGGACCAATGCCGACTGGGCGCGCACCGGACGCGCGCAGGTCGAGCAGGCGCTGGACGCCCTGCCGACCCCGCCCGGGACCGGCCTGTCGCCGCACGCCCCGTACTCACTGGACATCGAGCCCCTCCTGGAGATCCCCGACATCGTGCGCGAGCGCGGCGGGCGCATCCACATCCACCTCGGCGAGGCCGCATTCGAGAGGGAGTTCGCGCACGAGCATCCGCAGGCGTGGCACACGGCCGGGCTCGCCAGCTTCCAGGAGCTGCGCAAGGCCGGATTCGGCACCAGCGCGACCGAGTTCGTCGACCAGCTCGGCGTGCTCGGACCCGACTGCCACATCGCGCACGGTGTGTACATGAGCGCCAGGGACCGTGCGATCCTGCGCGAGCGCCGCACGACGGTGGCCCTGTGCCCGAGGTCCAATGCCGTCATCGGACTCGAGGAGCCCCCGATCGCCGCGTACCTGCGTGAGGGCAGCCCGATCGCGGTGGGGACCGACTCGTTGTCGTCGAGCCCCTCGCTCGACGTGCTCGCCGATGTGGCCGAACTCGCCCGCATCGCCCGGTCGCAGGGCTACACCGACCGTGATCTCCCTGCACGCCTGCTCGGCGCGGCCACCCTCGGCGGCGCCCACGCGATGGGCATCGACGTCGGCCCGGACCGCACCGGCTACCTCGCCGTGGGTGCGCTCGCCGACCTCACCTTCTTCGACGTGCAGGCCGGACCGGATGCCGTCGCGGAACTCGTCGACCACGGCGCCGGCCGCACCGCCGCGACCGTGGTGTCGGGCGAGGTCCGCTACGCGATCGACAGCTTCGACCGTCCGGCGGTCGCCCCGTGACCGTACCCGCATCCGAACCCGGAGGTGTCGCGTGACACAGCGCCCCACGACCGCCGAGCGCCTCGACCTCGCGCCGCATCCCGAGGGCGGATGGTTCCGCCGCACGTGGACGAGTCCGCTTCCGGTCGAGACCGCGAACGGCCCGCGACCCGCGGCGACGTGCATCCACTACCTGCTGCGGCCCTCCGAGCGCAGTGAATGGCACGTCGTGACCAGCGACGAGCTGTGGCTGTGGCACGGTCCCGGCCGACTCGAGCTCCGTCTCGGCGGAGATGCGGCAGAGCCGGGCGAAGACACCGCGATCGTGCTCGGTCCCGACGACGCGGCCCAGGTACTGGTGCCCGCCGGCGTCTGGCAGGCAGCGCGTCCCCTGGATGCCGAGGAAGTCCTCGTCTCGTGTTTCGTGTCCCCAGGTTTCGATTTCGCGGATTGGCGACTCGCCGCATCGCCTACTCTGTAAGGGCAGACCCGTCCTGCCTCGCAGCTTCCTCCTCACCCTTCCTCGCACTGGAGTCATCGTGCCCTTCGCTCCCTCCCTCCGCCGTGCCGCAGCCGCCGCTGCTGCCACCGTCCTCGCCGTCACCCTCGCCGCCTGTGCCTCTCCGTCCGCCGACACCGGCGACGACGGTGACGACTCCGGTCTGCAGACCGTGACGGCGGGCAAGCTCACGATCGCCACCGGGGAGCCGAACTACGAGCCGTGGTTCGTCGACGACGACCCCTCCAACGGTGAGGGCTTCGAGGGCGCGGTGGCGAACGCCGTGGCCGAACAGCTCGGCTTCGCGGCGGATGACATCGTCTGGGTCCGCACGACCTTCGACGGCGCCATCGCTCCGGGTCCGAAGGACTGGGACATCAACCTCCAGCAGTTCTCCATCACGGACGACCGCAAGAAGGCCGTGGACTTCTCCTCGCCGTACTACACGACCACGCAGGCGGTCGTCGCGGTCAGCGGTTCGCCCGCGGCCTCCGCGACGACCATCGACGAGCTCACGGCCACGACGGTCGGCGTCGCGAGCGGCACCACCAGCTACACGGTGGCCAAGGAGCAGCTCGGCGAGGCGAACCTCAGCGTCTTCAACTCGGTCGATGACGTCGTGCTCGCGCTGAAGGGCGGCCAGATCGACGCGATGATCACCGACCTCCCCGGCGCCTTCTACGTCGTGGGCGCTCAGCTCGACGACGGTGTCGTCACCGGCCAGTTCGCCGACGCGAACGGCGGGGACGACTTCGGCATCGTGTTGCCCAAGGGATCCGCCCTCACGGCGGATGTCACCGAGGCGGTCGACGCCCTGCGCGAGAACGGCACGCTCGACGAGCTGCAGCAGAAGTGGCTCAGCGACGCCGTCGACGTCCCCGTCCTGAAATGACCTCGACCTCCGTCGACGCGGAGTGGCAGCCGAGCGAACTCGAGCTGTCACGCCGCGTTCTGCGGCGACGGGCGACCACGCGTTCCGTCCTGATCGCGCTCCTCAGCAGCATCGTCCTCGTGACGGTGCTGCTCCTCGTCGTGGTCAACACCCCCGGCTGGGCGGTCGTCAGTCAGACGTTCTTCGACCCGCAGGTCGCACTGGAGAGCATCGGGCCGATCTTCCAGGGCCTGCTCGTCAACCTCCTGGTGCTCGCGATCGCGGTGGTCTGCGTCGCGATCTTCGGCACCCTCCTGGCGACGATGCGCTCGTTGCGCGGACCGGTGTTCTTCCCGCTGCGCGCGCTCGCCGCCGCGTACACCGACTTCTTCCGCGGCATCCCGCTGCTGATCGTGCTGTACCTGGTCGGCTTCGGTATCCCGGCACTGATGATCTTCCCGCGCATGCCCGCGATGTTCTGGGGCACGATCGCCCTGGTCCTCACCTACTCGGCGTATGTCGCGGAGGTGCTCCGCGCAGGGATGGAGGCGGTGCACCCCTCGCAGCGCATCGCCGCACGATCGCTCGGGCTGACGCACGGGCAGACCCTCCGCATCGTCGTGATCCCGCAGGGCGTCCGCAAGGTGGTCCCGGCGCTGATGAACGACTTCGTGTCGATGCAGAAGGACGTGGGTCTGATCTCGGTCCTCGGTGCCGTCGACGCCGTCCGCGCCGCCCAGCTGATGGTCGCCGAGACCTACAACTACACGCCCTACCTCGTCGCAGGGCTCATGTTCATCATCCTCAGTTGGCCCATGATCCGCCTGACCGACATCGTGACCGCGCGGATGAACAAGCGCGAGCAGGCCGGAGGAGTCGTATGAGTGTCCCGGTGATCGAGGCCAGGGGCGTGCGCAAGCGCTTCGGCGACCATGACGTGCTGCGCGGTATCGACCTGTCGGTGGGCACCCACGAGGTGGTCGTGCTGATCGGCGCATCCGGCTCCGGCAAGTCCACCCTGCTCAAGACGATGAACCTCATCGAGAACATCGACGACGGGCAGATCTTCCTCGTCGGCGAGGACATCACCGACCCGCGCGTGGACGCCGACGGGGTGCGGGCGCGGATCGGCGTCGTCTTCCAGCACTTCAACCTCTTCCCGCACCTGACCGTGCTCGACAACGTCACGCTCGCCGCCGTCCGGGTGCACGGCATGCGCAAGGCGGAAGCCCGTGCCAAGGCGCGCGAGCTCCTGGAGACGCTCGGACTCGGTGCCAAGGCCGACGAATACCCCGACCGACTCTCCGGTGGCCAGCAGCAGCGGGTGGCGATCGTGCGCGCGGTGCTCACGCAGCCCGAGGTGCTGTTGCTCGACGAGATCACGAGTGCGCTCGACCCGCAGCTGGTGGGCGAGGTGCTCGACCTGGTGCGGGAGCTGAAGCGTCAGGGCGCGACGATCGTGATGGCGACGCACGAGATGTCGTTCGCCCGCGAGGTCGCCGACCGCATCGTGTTCCTCGAGCACGGCGTCGTCGTCGAGCAGGGGCCGCCGTCGCAGGTGTTCGACGCCCCGCAGGAGGCCGCGACTGCGGAGTTCCTCGCTCGCGTGCGGCACTGACCGCGGTCCGATCCTCCGCGTCAGGCGAGCTCTTCCTCTTCCTCCGGCCGCCGCGGGCTCGGGTCGGGCGGCAGGATCTCGATCGGGTGGGCGGCGCGGCGCTGCGCTCGCCACCAGATCACGAACCCGATCGCCGTGAAGACTCCGTAGAAGACGTACATGAAGCCGGTCGCGTAGTAGCCGGAGCTGAACAGCAGTGGTACCCCGACCACGTCGACGGCGATCCAGATCAGCCAGAACTCGGTCCACCCCTTCGCCATGCCGTAGGTGGCGAGCAGGGAACCGACGAAGGTCCAGGCATCGGCCCAGACCGGCTCCCACGATCCGAGCAGCCGGAACAGCGGGGTCAGGGCGACGGTGCCGATGATCATCACCAGGACCATGCCGATGCGCGCGCTCGTCGGCGCCCAGCGCGGCACCACGCGGCCGCCGTCGAGATTCCGCCAGCGGATCCAGCCGTAGACGGCCACGGCGATGAACATGATCTGCCGTCCGGCCTGCCCCAGCAGGTGCGGCAGCGAAGGGTCGGGGCTCAGGGCGGAGCCCAGGAAGACCGTGAGCAGGAGCAGGTTGCCGATGATGCCGACCGGCCAGGCCCACACCTTGCGGCGCATGCCGCCGAGGGCGCTCGCGAGGCCGAAGGCGTTGCCCACGACCTCACGCACGAGGAGCGTCTGCCCGCCCGGCAACACCCACTGGGAGGTGAACGCCTCGACGAACCACTGCAGCAGGTTCATAGTCAGGATCCTGCGTCGGGATCGGGGCGGTCGTCGAGGACGAGTTGGAGCATGCTCAGATCGAGCCAGCGCCCGAACTTGGCGCCGACCTGCGGCATCCGCCCTACCTCGACGAAGCCCAGCCGTTCGTGCAGGGCGATGGATGCGGTGTTCCCGCTCTCGATGCCTGCGATCATCACGTGCATCCCCGCAGCGGTGGCGCGTTCGATGAGCGCGGCCATCAGGGTGGTGCCGATGCCGCGGCCGTGCTGACCACCGAGAACGTAGACCGAGTGCTCGACGGTGAGCCGATAGCCGCTGTGCGGTCGCCACTGCGCGTAGGACGCATAGCCCAGCACGCCGGAATCGTCGACGGCGACCAGGACCGGGTAGCCGTGCGCGGTGCGGTCGGCGAGCCAGGCGGCGCGGTCGTCGAGGTCCACCGCCTCTTCGTTCCAGATCGCGGTGGTGTGCACCACGGCGTGGTTGTGGATCGCGGTGATCGTCTCGAGATCGGCGGTCTCGGCATCCCTGATTCGCACGGCTGTCATCGGCGGGCGGTCTCTCTTCTTCTGCGCTTCGGGTGCGCATGCTGCGTCGGCGCTTCGGGGCGCATCGCCGACGCTAGCAGGATGCGAGGACCACGGATGCGTCGCAACCGAACAGTTACGCCCGTCAGCGCGACGGTGTCGTGTCGATCGCATTGCGCACGAGGATCGCGCGGCGCATGTCGACCATGATCGGGTCGAAGAATCGCTCGCGGTAGCGAGTCTCGCTGACGGCGGAGAAGACGAACGGGAGGGCCGCGATCACCGCGAGGATCGTCGCCACCTTGAGGAGGTTGACGGTGAGCGGCAGCGTCGCCCCGAAGAACTCGAGAGGCTGCACCGTCATCGGCTGTGTGGCGCTCCCGGGCCCGAGCCAGAGGCCGACGAGCCCCGCGGGGACGGTGATCGCGCCGATGATGATCAGCAGCGCCGCGAGCAGCCCGGCGAAGAACAGCGCCTGCACCAACTGCGCGACGGTCAGGGCGAGCAGGATGTTGATGCGTTGCGGTGCGCGCAGCCTTCGCGGTGCGCCGGGCGCGACGCGGCGTCCTTCGGCGGGTGTGCCGACGAGCAGGGCGGTGCGCTGCTCATCCGACGGCGCCTGCGCGTCGTCCTCGATCTCGGAGGCGGCGACGCGCAGCACGACGATACCCGCGAGCACCGCGACGACGAGGGTGAGCAGCGCGATCGATCCCCAGGACATCGCGGAGGCCATCTGCCACACCTCGACGGAGAAGAAGGAGAACACGACGAGCATGAGGATCACCGGCAGCGCGATCGAGGCCATGTGACCGATCGCCGATGCGTTGCGCACCGCGAGGCGGGAGGCCCAGGAGATCAAGGCACCACCGCCCATGCCGGTCACCAGGATGCAGAGGCCGAGCACCAGGAGCGTGCGGAGGACGGGTCCGACCGAG
This sequence comes from Microbacterium aurugineum, assembly GCF_023101205.1. Lineage (NCBI taxonomy): Bacteria > Bacillati > Actinomycetota > Actinomycetes > Micrococcales > Microbacteriaceae > Microbacterium > Microbacterium aurugineum. The sequence goes on from NZ_CP078078.1 coordinate 22,395, forward strand.
GCGTCCGGCTGTGCGCTGTAGCCCCACGCGATCGTGAAGGCGAGGCATCCGGCTATCACGAGGAGGGCGACCGCGGTGCCGATGCCGACCGGAAGCCGACGCAGCAGGGCACGGACGAGGAAGTAGGCGGCCCAGGCGAGACCCGCCGCCAGCACGAAGATGACCAGCGCCAGGAACAGCATGAACGCGGCCACCTCGGGGTACTCGTCATCGATGGCGAACTCGATCACGAGCTCGATCCCGTCCTGGAAGAGGTACGCAGCCACGGCGACCCAGGCGATCAGCGGCGCCACGCGTCGGGGCAGATCCGTGAACCAGCGGCGCAGCGGCACGAACGTCGGGAGCCCCTGCTCGCGGAACCAACGGTCGGCACCGCGCGACGCGTCGCCGGGCTTCAGCGTGTGCGGGGAGGCGGACATGGCGTCGAGGATACGGCAACGGCGATGCGGGAGTAGTCACTCGGTCGCGGGGCCACACAGAGGGCCTCGCTAGGAGTACTCACTTTTGCCGCGCTGATACTCAACTCCCCTCACGCCTCAGGGATGCGCGGACGCTTATCGGTATCGTCGCGCAGAACTGCTCGCCAACCTGGAGGATGACGATGTCCAAGAAGTCAGTGCGGGACGGACCACGGTGGAGAACTCCCACGACGCTGAAGAGGGATCAACTACCTCGTGGGTTGGCGACGCAGGCGGTCAGGGCCGTGTTGCAGGATCCGGCCGTGGTGGAGGCGCCGGCCTCGGGAGGAACGCCAGAAGTTCGTTGCGGAGAATCGTGACCAGCCGGAACGCATCCGTGAGGAAGCCGTGAAACGGAAGGCGAAACTGCTCACGATCGTCACGGAGAATGCGCCGGCCGCACCGTGATGTTCCAGTCCGCCGAAGAGGATGGCGCGGCAACAGAGAACGAGCCGACGACATCGGTCGGTGTCCACAGGTCTCGGCCGTGGCGCTGATCGCGTCGGTTCTGGTGGCTGGATTCTGGTTCGCGACGCGGTTTCAGTCGCCGGCGCAGCATGAGGCGAACGTAGATGGATAACGGCGATATGCGATGGGAAGATGAATTTCGCCATGGCCCAAGAGATTGAATAGATCACTTCTAGGGGGAGTTCGTGAAAGTAAGTTCTATCGAAGGAATGCGGGAGAACTCTCTCTTCATGCGCATGCATTAGGCGTTCCCGGATCACGAGTTGTACGTGAAACTGGAGGGCTTGAACACGGCTGGCTCGATCAAATTGACGACCGCGGTGGCATTGATCGACGATCTGGAGAAGGATGGTCGGTTGCAGCCTGGTGGTGGCGTCGTCGAGTCTTCGTCGGGCAGCCTCGGTGTCGCCCTCGCGGCCGTGTGCGCGCGGCGCGGATACAGCCTCACGATCGTCACGGATCCAAACGCGAACGATGCGACCGTCGCGCACATGAAAGCCTTAGGCGCTCGAGTCGAGGTCGTGAACGAAAGAGACCAGTCCGGCGGCTATCTGGGAACTCGACTCGCGAGAATTCAACAACTTCAGAGTTTGAAGAACGGCCCCGTGTGGACCAACCAGTATTCAAACTCGGCGAATTCGACGGCGCACAGCACGCTGACGTATCCGGCGATCGTGGCAGAACTCGGCGATCCAGATGTCATCTTCGTCGGCGCGGGAACGACCGGAACTCTGATGGGTGTGATTCACGGCGTCGCAGCCCGTGGTGTGCGTACGGAGGTGTATGCAATTGACAGTGCGGGTTCCGTCACCTTCGGTGGGCCGCCTTCGACAAGGCACATTCCTGGTCTGGGGGCGAGCGTAAGGCCCCCGCTATTCGACCGCTCTCTTGTTCCGCACCAGTATTACGTGAGTGAAGAGGACGCAGTACGTGAATGTCGGCGAGTGGCCGCTTCTGAAGGATACCTTCCAGGGGGGTCGACCGGAACAATATTGGCAGGGTTCCGCGCGCTTTCTTCAACAATTCCAACGGGGAGCCGAATCGTCGTCGTGGCACCGGACCTCGGAGAACGTTATCTGAATACCGTGTACAACGACATTTGGGTGAACCAGAAATTCGGACCTGCGGCGCTGGACGTCGATGTTTCGCCGATGGCGAGTTCAGCAATCTATGACTACGAGAAAATCAATGTTTGACACCAAGGATCTGACAGTCATCGGCGCCGATCGTGTCGATGAATTCCTCCGTGGACGTGAGACGGAGATCATCGACATCGTCGAAGACACCTACCTGACGCACAACCGCGGCGAGACAGTGAACCCCGACAGCTATTTCCTGAGGTTCCCCGAGCAGCCGCAGGACCGCATCATCGCCCTGCCCGCGCACATCGCGAAAGAGGGCTCGCGATCGATCGGCATCAAGTGGATATCGAGCTTCCCTGCCAACGTGGAGCGCGGACTCCAGCGCGCGTCAGCGGTGATCATCCTGAACGATCCGGACTCCGGATTCGCAACCGCACTGATCGAGGGGAGTCGCATCAGCGCCGCGAGGACGGCTGCTTCGGCCGCCCTTGCCGTGAGATCCCTGCACGGAGCGCCGTCCAGCATCGGCGTCGTCGGCTCCGGGCCGATCGCTCGTGCGATCCTCAGATTCATCGGCGCTCTCTATCCGACCGCTGTGCCGGTGCGCGTCCACGACCTGAATCCGGACTCCGTCGCGCGGATGATCGCGGAATCCGGAGGTGATCACGCAGCAGGAACCCTGGACGAGGTCATGGCGGCCGACGTGCTCGTGTTCGCCACGAGCGCCGGAACGCCCTATGTCTCGAACACGAAGCGCTTCGAGCCGGGTCAGCTTGTGCTGAACGTGTCGCTTCGCGATCTCGCCCCCGAGACGCTTCGCGACACCAACAACATCTTCGACGATGTGGAGCACTGCCTGAAGGCGAACACTACGCCGCACCTGCTCGAACAGCTCGACGCGACTCGCGATTTCGTCACAGGGACTCTCGCGCAGGTCATCGAGGGCGATGTCGAACTGGACCCGACGCGGGCGACCGTCTTCTCGCCCTTCGGGCTCGGTGTACTCGATCTGGCCATATCGCACGCGCTTTTCGAGCAGGCGAAGATCGACTGCTCAGGCGTTCGGGTCACGGACTTCCACGGCGAGATGGGGCGATGACCACCATGAACTTGACAGAGAGTCTGCAGTGGAACGGTCTTCAGCTGATCACTCACGGGGCTGCGTTGGTCAGTCCGGCGAGGGACTGGGATCTGGGCCTCACCCTCTACGCCTATCTCGAAGACTGGGCTGAAAGGCAACCGGAGCGCATAGCGGCCGTCGACGTCGAAGGCGAGCAGATCAGTTATCGCGAGATGCTCCTGAGAGTCCGACGTCGCGCGGCCCACCTCCGCGAGGTCGCCGCTGCTCAGCGCTTCGTTCTCTCGCGCCGGGGCAGAAGCGTCGAGTGCCTCATCGACATCGTGGCTTGCAACGCCATCGGTGCCATCTACGTTCCCGTGGACCCGGCCTGGCCTGCGTACCGGCTCGAGCACGTCACGCGGACGACGGATCCCGCGATCATCCTTGCCGACGACGCTGAGGCTGACGTTACATACGATCCCGCCACTCATGGCGAGCTCATTCGCCGGGTCTCGGATCCTGCGAATGCGCCCGCCTACTGTCTCTTCACGTCGGGGAGCACGGGGCAGCCGAAGGGCGCGCTCGTAGCCCAGATGGGCATGCTGAATCACCTGCACAGCAAGGTCGAGTTGCTTGATCTCGACCGGGATTCCGTGGTCGCAGAGACGGCTCCGACGACGTTCGATGTGTCCGTGTGGCAGTTCGCTGTGGCGTTGCTGGTCGGCGGAGCTGTTCGGGTCGTCCACGATGATGAAGCTCAGGACCCGTTCGGACTGTCGGATCTTCTCACCCGAGAGCGCATCACGCATGTCGAGGTCGTCCCTACTGTGCTCCGTGAACTCATCCACGCGATACCGACGGCTGCGAAGCTGTCGGCGCTTGCCTGCATGATGGTGACAGGGGAAGAGCTCCCCCTCCGACTCGCGCAGGACTGGGGCGCGAGATTCGAGCACATCCCACTCGTGAATGCCTATGGTCCGACCGAGTGCTCCGATGATGTCACTCATGCGGAGATCAGTGAGAAGACACTCGCACCGGGCACGGTTCCGATCGGCGCGCCCATCGCGAACACTGCGCTCTACGTGCTGCGGCACTCGGAGGATTCCTGGCATTCCGTCTCGCCGGGCGAGCAAGGCGAACTCTTCGTCGCCGGCCCGTGCGTCGGACTCGGCTACGTCGGTGAGGACGAGAAGACCGCCGGAGCTTTCGCGACCGTCGACGGTTACCCCTTCCGCATCTATCGCACAGGCGACCTCGTTCGGGTCCGCGCGGACGGTCTGCTCGTGTACGAGGGCCGTAGCGATCGTCAGGTCAAGATCAACGGGGTTCGCATCGAACCCGGAGAGATCGAGAACAGGATCCTCCGAGAGACCGCCGGGCTGAGCGCGGTCTCGGTGGTGAAGTACATACCTGCGGTTCGCGAACGAAGCGCCATCGTGATCCGCGAGACGAACGAGTCTTTCCTGCGTCCAGGGGACGCGCGTCTCGTGGCCTTCTTCTCGGTGGCCGACGGCAGTCCCGTCACGTCGGAGGCACTGGAGATGCGGGCGAGGGATGTGCTGCCCGCTCCGATGCGACCATCGCGGTGGCTTCAGGTCGACGAACTCCCGCTCACGGCGAACGGGAAGGTCGACATCAATCGGCTCGAATCGCTCGCTGTTGAGCTCGGTGGTGGTGACGAGGTGCTCGGACGCACGGCGCTCATCGATCGTCATCGACCTGACGGGGAGCCGGCGAGAACGTCGTTCCTCTCGCTGGTCGAGAGCGTTCTCGGGCACGGGGTCGACTCGACGTCCAGCTTCGTCGAGGCCGGTGGTGACTCGCTTCGCGCGATCCAGCTGTCCAGTCGTCTCCGGGCACAGGGGAAGAGCGCGCGCGTCGCAGATCTCCTCTCGGGCCGCCCGTTGGAGGAGCTCGAACGGGATGTCGCCTCGAAGCGTGACGACCCCGTCGCAGACTCCACGATCGAATCGCGGGTGATGAGCGGAAGCACGGACGATCGGCTCCCGGCCACCTGCCCGATGAAGCTGGCTCAGATGGGCATCTACTTCCAATGGCTGCTTGAGCCGGAAAGTGCGTACTACAACTATCAGGTACTTCTCGAGAGCCGAGGAGGTCTCGACGCTCCGAAGACTCGTCAGGCGCTCTTCTCCGCCCTTCACGCCAACCCTCAGTTGTTCGCGCGGTTCGAAGTCGCAGAGTCCGGTGAGTTCATCCAGGTCTTCCCCTCCGCGGGCGACATCCCGCAGACGGCCGATGTCGAGTACGTCTCGTCGCGCGCGGATGCGCGTGCGAGGTCCAAGGATCTCGCCGCTCAGCCGTTCGACCTCGAAAACGAACCGTCATTGCGCGTGCATGAGCTGCGAGTGGAGACCGGTGAGACCTGGTTCGTCGTGACGATGAACGAGATCCTCATCGACGGCTGGGGCACGATGAAACTCGCCGAGTTCATCTCGGAACTGTATGACGCAGACGGCGCTGACACGGCGGCCGAGTTGGCGCGCGCCAACCTCTCTGCCGTGGCCCGGTACTTCAACCGCCCCGTGGTCGATGTGGAGATGTCCGAGGAGTCTCGTGCCTTTTGGTCGAAGAGCCTGAGCGGCATCTCTCTGCAGCCGCTCCTCAGCGACATCGACGATGCGTCTCACGACGCCTACTCCTCGTCGATCGTGGAGGCATCGCTCGGTCATGACACCACCGTGGCCATCAGAACGAACGCGAGCGCACTCTCCACCACCCCGTTCGCCGTCTTCGTTCTTGCGTACTCTCTCGCGTTGGCGACAGTCACCGAAAGTGACGACTTCGTGGTCGGGGCGCCCGTGTCCCGCCGAGAGCTGCACACCCTCGTGGATGTCCCGACGCTAACGCTGAACATGGTCGCGATGCGAATCCTCATCGATCGTGGTCGCCCGTGCGACGAGCTGGCGCGAGATCTGTCCTCTTCGGTGACGCGCGCCGTCTCGTTCAGCGACAGTCCGTTCAGCTCGGTCGTGTCGGAGTATGCCGAACGCACCAACGGGGACCCTCTCTTCAGCACGATGGTGAACATGCTGACCTACCCCACGTCCGAGTCGTGGAAGGGCACTGAGAGCATTCGGTTCATCGAGCTCGACACGGGCTTCACGAAGTATGACGGTTCGCTCTACGTCCAGCAACACGGCGAGGACTACACGATTCAGCTGGCCTTCAAGCAGGCGAATGTCTCGCAACAGAGGGCGCGACAGATCCTTGCGCTGACCGCCTGGTATCTACGATCGGATCTGCGTTCGTCCTCGGTCCGCGTGGATGAACTCATTCGGCGGGCCATGCACGATCTCGACCTCTCCGGCATACGCGCTGTGGAGTCGGTCGACACCCGAGAGAAGGTGGGATGATGGCCCCGCTGATGGAGATGCCGACTGCTCCGCTGCGGACCGGCACGGTCCGGTCGGATGCTGTTTGCGTGGAAGCGGCCGACGGGGCATCGCAGACCTATGGCGAGTTCTTCGGCAATGTCGAGAAGTGGCGCCGATGGATCGAGCGGACGGTGACGAGGGATCAGGTGCTCGCTGCTCAGCTCGACCTCTCACCGATCTCGATGGCCCTGATGGTCGCATCGCTGACGGTTCATTCCCGCACCGCCTGGATACCTCCCGGGGAGGCCGCGTCCCGAGAGCAGCGAATGATCGAACAGCTCGGCGATTCGGTGTACCTCTTGGACGACGCGTCAGCCGCACGCATTCTGGACGAAGCGGAGTCTCCGCGACTCACCGAGATTCGTCTCGATGCTTTCGGCCCTGAGCGGTGGGCCACAACGACGAAGTTCATCTACTTCACGTCCGGCTCGGAGGGACGCCCGAAGGCGGTTCAGGTCGGAATCGGCGCGATCGCGAACCGGCTGCAGTGGATGTGGACGGAGTTCCCCTTCGCACCCACGGACCGCGTGGTCGTGCAGAAGCCCCTCTCCTTCGTCGCGTCGTACTGGGAGATTCTGGGTTCCGTTCTGGGTGGTGTCGTCGCGGTCCTGATCTCGAGCGCGGAACGAGGGCGGCCGGATCTCTTCTTCGACGTCGTATCGTCCGCGGACGCTACACACCTCTTCGCGACCTCCGTGGCCCTGCGCGGCCTGGTGGAAGCCGCAGAAGAGCACGGATCTGCTCTTCCTGCGCTGAAGCTGGTGTGCAGTAGCGCGGATCGGTTCCCGACGAGCCTCGGCCGCGACCTCGCGGTGACCGCTCCGAATGCACGGATCCTCAACCTCTATGGGGCGACCGAGACGACGGCGAACACCAGCGCCTATGAACTCTCATCGACGGACCTCTCCGCGGCATCGGTTTCACTCGGATCTCCGATCCCTCACACCCGAATAGTCATCCGCGATTCGTCCGGTGTCGAGTGCGACGAAGGCGTGGAGGGATCCGTCGCAGTGCAGGGGCTGCCGCTTGCGGACGGGTACCTCATCCGGGGGGTTCTGTCCGACGGTGACGCGTTCTCAGGAACGGGAGAGTTACGGGAATTCCGATCAGGTGACCTCGGATATATGCAGGATGGCAAGCTCTTCCTCACTGGTCGTGCCGACAACGCGGTCAACGTCTCAGGGTTCAAAGTGCATCTGGAGGAGATCGAAGCAGCGGCCATGCAACTCAGTGGCCGGACGGGCCAGTGTGCTGCGGTGTACATCGAAGACTCCGGAGCGAGCGTTCTCGCGCTCGTGGTGCCCGAGGACTGGCGGGGTCGAGTATCGCGCACAGCGCTCGCGCGTTCGCTGCCGCCGCACATGGTGCCACGACTGCTCGTTCCCGTCGAGACGCTTCCCACTGTCCGCACGGGAAAGGTGGATCGTGCGGAGTGCGCCGCGCTGGTGAAAGAGGCGATGCGGGACAGTCGGAACTCGGGGTACTCCGAGGGCGGCTCGGTCGAGCGGGACACCCTAGCTCGTCTGTGGACGAGTTCGCTCGGCCAGGATTCGACTGCCGTGGGAGATGACTATTTTCACGACGGTGGTGACTCTCTGCGCGCAGTAGGTCTTCTGGCTGCGGTGCGGCGACAGTTCGGAGTGCGGGTGCCCCTGCGCGGGTTCTACGCCGATCCGTCGATGACGTTCGTGCTCAGCGTTATTCGGGACTCGGATCCGAAAGGACTCAGTCGATGAAGAACTCCTCATGGCAGCAGGTGAGTCACGCCGATGATTCGCGCGCAACAGTCCTCTTGTTCCCGCCGACCGGGGCGGGAGCCCCTGCGTTTCGATCGGCGCGGGCGCTTCAGGGCGTGTACGACTCATGGGCGTACTGTCCGCCAGGGCGCGGTACGCGCTTCGGTGAACCGGGTTTCACAGAGATGGAGAAGTTCGTCGAGGAGACCATCGCCACGATCGATCTCGACGACTCGACTCTGATTGTCGCGGGAGTGAGCTTCGGTGCGGCTCTGGGCTTCACGGTGTGCGCTGCTCTGGAGGGGCGCGACGTGCGGGTCGATCGACTCGTCGCCATCTGCGGTGTCGCTCCGGGCAACTACGTCCGTGCCCAGACGGGGTGGGATCTTGATTCTGCCCGCGCACGCATGATCGACTACGGGCTCACCCCGCGTGAGGTTCTCGAGATGGAGGACGCGGACGAGATCTTCGTGCAGCCGACCCTGGACGATCTTCTGCTCGCCGACTCGTACGGCGGCTCCGGTGGCGTGTCTCTGCACGCCGACCTGACGTGCGTGACAGCGTCCGATGATCACCTCGTTCCAGAATCCGAAGCGGCGTCCTGGGAGAAGGCGACGCGATCTACGTTCACGCACCTGCACCTGCCCGGTGGCCACTACGCACACGCGGACTTCGGGACGAAGGAGTGGATCGATGTTCTCTCGTGAGTCGGCGGACAAGAGCCCTCAGTGGGCGGTTCTGGTGGGAGTGATCACTTCGGGCTCGACGGCGTCGAGAAGCTGGTTCGAATCGTTCGCACGAGCATGTCGTGACAAGGGAATGCTGATCTGCGGTGTGGAGTTCGAGGGCGCACTTCGCGCTGGTCGCCCTCCCATCGTTCTCGATCACGTCGTCACCATTCCCGGGCCGTATGCGCGAGAAGTTTCGTCGGAGTCTCTGGGGCACGTCGCTCGAGCTCTCCGACGGGCGCGTGTTGATGACATCGGGCTGGTCACGGCCATTCGGGAGAACTATCAGCTTCTCTCCGCGCAGATCGGTGCCGAGCTCGGTGCTCGGAGCAACAGCGTCGATGTGGTGAAGACGATCCAGGACAAGCCGGCGTGCAGGGAGGCTCTTCGCAGCGCCGGCATTCTCCAGCCTCAGAGCTATCGAGTTGTCGCCCGAGCGAATGGCGGCAACGTCCTCGTCTCGGAGGACGGCGACGACGTGTCGGCGCAGGAGATCCACTCAACCAGCGGCTGGATCCTCAAGCCGGCGACGGGGATGGGCAGCGCTGGAGTTCGGTATCTCAGCTCCACGGCCGAAGTCATCGACGCGCTCGCCGCGTCGGAGGCGGAGGGATACTGCGCGGAGGAGTTCGTGACGGGCGAGGAGTTCTCGGTCGAAGGCATCACCGTGGACGGAGTCGTGCGAGTCTACGGCGTGACGACAAAGGCGAAGAACACAGGATTCGTCGAGATCGGTCACCGGTTCCCGGCTCACCACCCTCAGCTGCCCGGAGATGAGGAGATCTCTCGTCAGCTGCAGCGGTGCGTCGACGTCCTCGCCATCGAATGGGGGCATCTCCATGTCGAGTTCTGGGTGCGTGATGATGGGTGCCTCGTGTGGGGAGAGTTCCATGTGCGCCAAGCGGGCGGTCTCATCGCTCCCGACATGATCGAGGCAGCACGACCCGGCCTGAGTATCTACGATGAGCTCATCGACTCGTTGAGTGGGCGTTCTCTGCCGGCGCTTCCCCAGAAGAAGGCATATGCGGCCGTGGATTTCATCGAGTCCAAGCCTGGTCGCGTGATGATGGCCGGAGTGAATTCATCGTTGCCCCCTGCATCGTCGGTTCACTGGGAGTACGGCGTGGGTGAGTACGCCCCACCCGTCAACGGGCTCCGAGCGAACATCGCCGTGATCTTCGCGGGTGCAGACACCGTGGAGCATGCCGAACAGATTCTGCGATCCGCACGTCAGGCGTGCAGTTTCGCTGTCGATTCCGTGGAGGACATAGCATGACTCGCAGAACGGCGATGGTCGGCATAAACCGCAATGCGACACAGCAGATGCACGCTTCGGGAGCGAGCCCGAGTCATTACTGCGAAGAGCGTGAAATCTGGAACGCGAAGAGTCTGGGGAAGTGGCTTTCCGATATCGGTGTGGTCGAGGCGCGCCCCCTGTGGTACGAGTACCAGCACGAGCCGCTCGAGGTTCCGCCTTCGCTGGTGCGCGATCTTCAACGAGACGGCGTGGTGGGGATCCTCCCCGGGCTCGAATATGCGGTGGAAGGGGCCGCGCAACTCGCTCTTGCGATGGACCTTCCCGGCGCGGGTGTCCAGGCGGCTCGCACGTTAAGGAACAAAGCGCTTCTGCGGGAGACCACGTCATCATACGACTGGGGCTCTGTGGCCTTCAGGCTGGTGTCATCGCCCGAAGAGCTCTCCGACTTCCTCGCCCGTCAGGCGGACAGTGCGATCGTCAAACCGGTCGATCGACAGGGGAGTCTCGGTGTGGCACGAGTGGATCGGCACTCGGATGGGCCGGCGCTCTGGAACGACATTCTCAGTGCATTCGAGAAGGATCAGACAATCACGGGATGGTCAGGACAATCCCGGGCGCTAGTCGAAGAACTCCTCGTCGGCGATGAGTGCAGTGTCGAAGCGCTGGTGAGTGACGGTCGCGTGCAGTGGGTCAACCTCACTGCGAAGCATGTGCTTGACAGTCGTCATCGAGTGGAGATCGGTCACGAGATCGTCGCGGTCGAGGACTGGTGCCTCCCTGTCATGCAGGAACTCGTATCGTCCATCGGCTTCGAGTTCGGGTTGCTGCACGCTGAGTTCATGAGAACCGCTCAGGGACCGCGCTTGATCGAGTGCGCGGGGCGGCCCCCCGGCGATCAGATCCTCAACCTGATCGAGCACGCTTGGGGTTTCTCTCCAACTGCGGCGTGGAGTGCGATCATGTGCGGCGGTTCCTTCGCATTCCCGGATCGAGCGTGGGGAAGGGCTTCCGTCGCATTCATCTATGCGGATGTCGACGGGAAAATCGTCTCGGACGTCGACGCAACGATGCTCTCACCAGAGTACGTCTCGTCGTACACCGGTGCTCGAGGAGACATCGTGCGCCGACCCCGGTCCTCGTGGGACCGCCTCGGATTCGTGGTGAGTGCCGAGGCACTGGGAGCCCGTGGCCTGTACGACGACGCGCGCGAGCGAGCAGATCAGCTTCGACCAAGAGTCGAGAGCGGGATGCGCGATTGAACGATTCCGCGGAGCCCGCCAAGCAGGAGGCCCATCAGGCGCAGGGCGTTCGCGCGCGCCTAATGAGCCTCATCTCGGCCGACCAGATTCTGAGCCAGGGAGCCTACTTCGCTCTGGTCCCCATCCTGCCGCTCCTGCTCACGATGAGGCTAGGCGACGACAATGGTCTTTGGGCGGCGTGGGCCATAGCCGCGCTGACTCTGATGACGCGTGGCGGTTCGCTCTTCGTCTCGCCGGTTCTGCACCGGCTGTCGGTCCGTGCGAGTCTGCGATCTGCGCTCGGCCTGATCGCGATCGCCTACGGTGTCATCGCGATCAGCGAGAGCCCGCTCGTGCTCGTCATGGCGCTGGGCTTGGCGGGACTGGGATTCAGCACCAACGGGACATCGGTTCGCAGCTTCGTGGTGCTGTCCACCGCCGATCGTGCACGACAGAATAGATGGTTCTCTGTCATCCAGGTCGTGGCCAACAGTTGCGCCGCGCTCGGGCCGATCCTCGGGAGCTTTGTCTTCGATGGCGGTCTGTACGTACAGTTCCTCATCGGTCTCAGCGGGGTCTTCATGCTGGCTGCGGTTTTCGTGCCCTTCACAGTGCCGCGGGATGTGCTCCTCAGCCACGGGTCCAACCGGCCACCGCTCACATGGGGAATTGTACGCGAGCTCCTAAGAACGCCGGAGGCGCGTCGAATCACCCTTATCGCCACCTGCGGCAGCGTGCTCATGGGACAGTTCTTCTCGAGCTTCGCGCTGGTCTTTTCTGCTGTCTCAGACGATCCTCTGACGCGGGCACTCTTTTACTCGCTGAACGGTGTGCTGGTAGTCGCTATTCAGTTGCCCGTCTCGTTCGTCGTTGAAAAGATGATGAGGAGACGAGTCTCCCTCCTGGCGATCCTGCTCGGAGGCGTGGTGATTCTGGGTGGAGCCATGATCTTCTTCATTTTCGAGAAGGGTGAGTTCGCGGTCCTCCTGATTGGCATCGGCGTCGTGATCTTCTCGGTGGGAGAGACTGTCTTCACACCCGTGCTGAACGTCGTCTTCTCGAACGCCTCCGCCGGGCGTCCCGTTGTCGAATCGATGAACATGAGGCAGCTGACTTCGGCTGTCGGAGAGAGCCTCGGGTCGTGGGCAGGGCTTTCCGTCTTTCTGTTCGTGTCACAGGCGGGTCTCGCTCCTGCCTACTGGCTTCTTCTCACGTCTCTGGCAGGCGTTGCCATCGCAGCGTTCGTGGTGCGGCCCGTGAGCAGGCTCTGATGTCCGGCGAGATGGCTCCCGAGCCGAATCTGCTCGACCGTCTGACGCCCGATGAGGTCATATGCGTCGAGAGTTTCGGGCCCGGGGTGTCTGGCGGGCTCCGTTCCGACGAAACGTCGTTCATCGAAGGAAGTGTCGAGTCCCGGCGACGCGAGTTCGCTGCGGTCCGGTCGTGCGCTCGGGAAGCGCTGGGAGCCCTGGGGGCGCCCGTCGGCTCGATTTTGCCCGGACCCGGAGGCGCGCCTGTGTGGCCGGATGGCGTGGTGGGATCCATGACTCATTGCGCCGGCTTCCGTGCTGCTGCGGTGGCGCCCAGCCGCAGGGTGTACGCGCTGGGGATCGATGCGGAGGTGAATGAACGCCTCCCGGATGGCGTCGCCTCGGAGATCGCTGATCCTTCCGAGTGGGCGCGCCTCGATCGGCTTCCGGACCGGGGAGTGGCGTGGGATCGACTCCTGTTCAGCGCGAAGGAGTCGACGTTCAAGTGCTGGTATCCCGCGACTCATCGGTGGGTGGGCTTCTCTGACATCGTGGTCGACCTCGATGTCTCGGGATCTTTCAAAGCCCGACTCTCGCCGGGTCTGGCGCGTGGCGCAGGCTTTCCCCGCAGCGTCGTTCGTGGCAGGTGGGGACTCCTCGGGACAGTCGTGGCGACCGCCGTCGTCCTATGACGGCGTGCGTCCAGGTCAGATGTGCGCCCGCAGTGAGTGCGTGTAACAAGCCGAGGCTCTTGGCTGCTTCTCACTTGACCAAGTAGAGAGCGGGTGGTCGTCTGAATCATCCCTGGCTTGATGCCGCCACCGTGAGCGCTGCTCCGCTCCGCTCAGACGTGCAGGTCGGCGGGGGACGCCTCGCCCTCGTGGAAGTTCGGAGTCTTGCCGAAGAGCCGGGCGATGCCCAGAACGATCCCGACGATCACCAGCCCGAGCGCGAGGCCGGCGATCGCCGACACGATCGTCTCGACCACCCAGACCACGAAACCGCCGAACGGCTCCAGCGCATGCTCGATCCCGTGCAGCACGTCGACCGGGAAGTGCCAACCCACCTCGCCGAGGTTCACCAGCACGAGGTGACCGCCGACCCAGAGCATCGCGACCGTGCCCAGCACGCTGATGAAGCGGAACACCGCAGGCATGGAGCGGACGATCCTGGTGCCGGTGTGACGCACACGCTGCACCGGGTTCTTCGCCATCTTCAGGCCGATGTCGTCGATCTTCACGAGCAGTGCGACCGCGCCGTAGACGACGCCCGTCATCAGGAGGGCGATCACGGCGAGGATCGCCAGCGTCGCCCAGATGTCGAGCCCCTTCTCGAGGCTCGCGAGAGAGATGAGCATGATCTCGGTCGAGAGGATCAGGTCGGTGCGCACGGCGCCGAGCACCAGCTTCTTCTCGTCGCGGGCGCCCTCATCGGCGTGACCGTGCTGCACCCCGAACCATTCGAGCACCTTCTCGGCGCCCTCGAAGCACAGGTACGCCCCGCCGAGGATCAGCAGATACGGCAGCACCCACGGCGCGAACGCGGTCAGCAGGAGCGCCGCCGGGATGATGATCAGGAACTTGTTCGCCAGCGACCCGAGAGCGATCTTGCCGACGACGGGCAACTCCCTGGCCGGTGTGAGACCTTGCACGTACTGCGGGGTGACCGCGGCGTCGTCGATCACGACGCCGGCCGCCTTGGCCGACGCCTTCATCGCGGCGCTCAGGATGTCGTCGACGACGGCGAGCAGTCCAACGGACATGGGCGGTTCCCCTCGAGAGGTTGCGGTGCGGAGGCAACTCTATCGATACGGAGGACGTGTTCCGTGCGGTGTCGCGGCTCAGCCCTGGGCGTCGGCCTCCGCGCTCGCCAGCACGCGCTGCAGCGGCTGGTAGTGCTCGATGACCGCGCGTCGGTAGCGCTCGACATCGCCCGAGCGTGCGGCCTCGAGCATGTCGCCGTGCGCTTTCGCTGTCTTGTGGATGTCGTCGGGTTGAGGGATGCCCAGCTGCGGGAGCACGGCGGTGTGCACATCCCAGAAAGCACCGACGAGCTGTCCGACCAGGCGGTTGTCGATCGCGCCGAAGAGTCGAGTATGGAACGCACGGTCCTCGTCGAGGAAGTGCTCCCCACGCCCGGCTTTGTCGACCATGTCGGCGACGAGTGCATCCAGTTCGGGATCGGGGTCCTGCTGGGCGGCGGCCACCACGCGTTCGGCCATCGACAGGTCCAGCGCCAGGCGCACCTCCACGACCTCGCGCAGTGCCTGCAGGGATCCCTCCGGCGACAGCACCCCGCGGAACACGAGGGCTTCGACCATCGGATCCAGCGACATCGCGCCGACGTAGGTGCCATGCCCGTGACGCACATCGACGATGTCGAGCGTGGAGAGCGTGCGGATCGCCTCACGCACGGAGGATCGCGAGACGTCGAGCTCGTCACAGAGCTCCGCCTCGGTCGGCAGCGGGTCGCCCGGCGTGAGTCCGCGGGTCAGGATGAGCTGCTTGATCTGATCCGCCGTGGTCGAGCGCCGCATGCGTGACGCCCTACTCGTGGTGGACTTCATGGGGCTCCTTCTCGTGCCTGGCAGAAACGCTCCGATCATCTCACCCTTGTGATCTGATCGAACCTGTGTTTAGAGTACATCAGACATCAGATGTCCTCAAGATGTCCACCCCCACCACCCTGGAGCACACATGAACCGATACATCACCCGCCGCCGCGCGGGTCGATTCGCGATGGCGGTCGCCGGCACGGTCGCCGCGTCCGTCGCCCTCGCCGGCTGCGGCGCAGGCACCACCAGCACCCCCGACGGGAGCGCTGCGGCAAGTGAGATCGACCCCGACGGCATCATCGAAGCGGGTATCTCGTACACGCTGAACGGCAGCTTCGACCCGATGGTCGCGTCCGGTGCCGTCACGGTCTCGGCGAACTGGCACATCTTCGAGGGACTGATCGACCTCGACCCCGTCACGCAGAAGGCGGCGCCGGCCCTCGCGGCCGACTTCCCGACGAAGGTCGACGACACGACCTACGAGATCGACCTGCGTGAAGGAGCGACCTTCCAGAACGGCGACCCGGTCACGGCAGACGACGTCGTCTTCAGCTACGACCGTGTGCTCGACCCGGACAACAACTCGCTCTTCCTGTCGTTCGTGGACTTCATCGACACGGTCACCGCGGTCGACGACGACACGGTGCGGATCACCACGGACTACCCGTTCTCGCTGATCGACGATCGTCTCGGCGTCGTGAAGATCGTTCCGAAGTCGGTCGTCGAAGCCGACCCCGAGGGTTTCGCTGCCAACCCGGTCGGCTCCGGCCCGTACTCGTTGGTCTCGGCGGTCCCCGAGGACAAGCTCGTCTTCGAGCGCTACGAGGACTACAACGGCCCGCGCCCCGCGCTCGCTGCCGGCATGAACTGGAACCTGCTCGCCGACGCCTCCGCCCGTGTGACCGCGATGTCCACGGGAACCGTGCAGGCGATCGAGGACGTGCCGTACATCGACGTCGACACCCTGGCTTCGGCAGCCGACGTCGAGAGTGTGCAGTCGTTCGGCCTGCTCTTCATGATGTTCAACACCAAGGCTGCGCCGTTCGACGACGTCCGCGTGCGTCAGGCCCTGCACTACGCCCTCGACATGGACAAGATCATCGGCACCGGCATGCTCGGAAACGCCACCCCGGCGACGTCGTTCCTGCCGGAGACGTACCCGAACTACCACGAGGCCTCCACGGTCTACACGTACGACCCCGAGAAGGCGAAAGAGCTGCTCGCGGATGCCGGCGTCTCCGACCTGTCGATCACGCTGCTCACGACCGACACCGGATGGGTCAAGGAGGTCGCTCCGCTGATCAAGGAGTCCCTCGACGCGATCGGCATCGACACCACGCTCGACATCGGGCAGTCCGCCTCGATGTACGAGAAGGTCGACTCCGGTGACTACACGGTCGCCGTCGCGCCGGGCGACCCCTCGGTCTTCGGTGTCGACCCCGACCTGCTGATGAACTGGTGGTACGGCGAGAACGTCTGGACCCAGACCCGCACGAACTGGGCCGACTCCCCGGAGTACGCCGAGTTGCGCACGCTCCTCGACACCGCCGTCCAGCAGGAGGGCGAGGAGCAGCAGAAGTCCTGGGACCAGGCCTTCGATCTGATCTCCGACGAGGCCGTGCTCTACCCGCTGTTCCACCGCAAGCTGCCGACCGCGTGGAGCGGCCAGGAGCTCGTCGGATTCCAGCCCGTCCCCACGACCGGACTGTCGTTCCTCGACGTCGGCGTGGCGGCGAAGTAGCACCCGACCGACCCCGGCGGGGGTGCACTCACCCGAGGAGCGCACCCCCGCCCCACCCCACCCGGAAGGAGCGGCACGTGTCCCACACGCTCCGCCTCATCGGCCGGCGACTGCTGCAGCTGCCGCTGATGATCCTCGGCATCACGTTCCTCGTGTTCTTCGTGATGTCGTTCTCTCCCGTCGACCCCGCGCGCACCGCGCTCGGTGAGACGGCGTCACCCGAGGCCCTCGAGGCCTACCGTGAGGATCACGGCCTCAATCTTCCCCTGTTCGCCCGCTATGTGAACTTCCTCTTCGGACTGGTGCAGGGCGACCTCGGCACCTACTCCGCGCGCAGCCTCCCCGTGATCGACGAGGTCGCCCGCGCCTTCCCGGTCACCCTGGCGCTCACCTTCCTCGGTCTCATCATCGCCGTGATCGTGGCGTTTGCGATCGGCGTCCTGGCTGCGGTGTACCGCGACCGGTGGCCCGATCAGGTGATCCGCGTCTTCGGCGTCGCCGCGCTCTCCACGCCGTCGTTCTGGCTCGCCATCCTGCTCATCCAGGTCTTCACCCTCGGCCTGAACCTGCTTCCCGCCTCCGGGCCCCTCCCCGACTTCTGGGCCGACCCCGCCGGATGGTTCGCCCGGATGGCGCTGCCTGCCATCGCGCTCGCCGTGCCGGTGATCGGGCAGCTGTCCCGCGTCGTGCGCACCTCGATGGTCGAAGAGCTCGACCGCGACTACGTCCGGACCGCTCTCGGTGCCGGCATCCCGCGGGTGATCGTCGTCGGACGCAATGTGCTGCGCAACGCCCTGATCACTCCGGTGACGGTGCTCGGGCTCCGCATCGGCTACCTGCTCGGCGGTGCGGTCGTGATCGAGATCATCTTCGCGATCCCCGGGATGGGAACACTCATCCTCAACGGCGTGACCAACAACGAACCCAACCTCGTGCAGGGCGTGACGCTCGCCGTAGCGCTGGCCTTCGTCGTGATCAACATCATCGTCGACCTCCTGTACGTGCTCATCAATCCTCGAATCCGGGCGGTGTGACATGCGACGCAAACTCACGGAACGGCTCTCCGTCCCCGGCCTCCGCTGGGGCCGACTGTCCCTCGGGTCGATCATCTGCATCGCGGTGCTGGCGATCATCGGTCTGGCCGCGATCTTCGCGCCGCTCATCTCCCCGTTCGATCCGCTGGCGTCCGGCACTCCCGTGCAGCCGCCGAGCGCGGAGCACTGGTTCGGCACCGATCGCCAGGGCCGCGACATCTTCTCCCGCCTGGTGTACGGAGCCCGCTACTCGCTCGTGATCGGCATCGGCGCGACCCTGGTCGCCCTGCTCGCCGCCTGTGTGCTCGGGACCATCGCCGCCACGGCGCCGAAGTGGATCTCCGAGACGCTCATGCGGGTCATGGACGTCATCATGTCGTTCCCCGGCATCGCGCTCGCCGCCGTCTTCGTGGCGGTGTTCGGCAAATCGCTTCCGGTGCTCGTGCTCACGATCGCGTTCCTCTACGTGCCTCAACTCACTCGCATCGTCCGTGCGAACATCCTCGACCAGTACGGAGAGGACTACGTCTCGGCCGTGCGAGTCATGGGTTCGGGGACCCCGCGCATCATCGTCCGTCACGTGGCGCGCAACGCGATGGCCCCGGTGCTGGTCTTCGCCACCGTGCTCGTCGCCGACGCGATCGTGTTCGAGGCCTCGCTGTCGTTCCTGCAGGCCGGGGTACCGGATCCCGAGCCGTCGTGGGGCAACGTGATCGCCGCCGGACGCAACCTGCTGATGAGCGGCGCATGGTGGGCGACCTTCTTCCCCGGCATCCTCATCATGCTCACGGTCCTGTGCCTCAACATCCTCTCCGAGGGGATGACCGATGCGATGGTCTCGCCGCGAGCGCGCAAGATCACGACCGACGCCGCCAACACCGAGGAGTCGACCCACGAGCTCGAGGTCGCTGCCGTGGCGGACGACACCCACGTGATCCCCACCGTCGACACGGCGGTGAACCTCTCGGTGCCGAGCGGGGTGCCCGACACCCTGGTGCCGCGCGCCGAGGCCGTGCCTCTCGCCGAGCGACTGACCGAGCTGCGTCAGCGCGAGTTCTCGCGCACCGACCGACTCGTCTACACGGGCGATGACAGGCCGTTGCTCGACGTGCAGGACCTGTGCATCTCGTTCCCCCGGCACGGCGACGTCGACGTGGTCGATCACGTCAGCTTCACGGTGCGTCCCGGCGAGACCATGTCGCTGGTGGGGGAGTCCGGCTGCGGCAAGTCGATCACCTCACTGGCGATCATGGGCCTGCTCGACCCGAAGGCCGACATCCGCGGGCGCATCCTGTTCGACGGGGAAGACCTGTTGCAGATGGCCCCGAAGGAGCGCAACGCCCTGCGCGGACACGACATCGCGATGGTGTACCAGGACGCACTGAGCTCGCTCAACCCGGCGATGCTCATCCGCTCGCAGATGAAGCAGCTCACCTCGCGCGGCGGCACCCGCACCGCGGCGGAACTGCTGGAGCTGGTGGGACTCGACCCCGACCGCACGCTCGCCTCGTACCCCCACGAGCTCTCGGGAGGTCAGCGTCAGCGCGTGCTCATCGCGATGGCCCTGACCCGTGACCCGCGACTGGTCATCGCCGACGAACCGACCACCGCCCTCGACGTCACGGTGCAGGCGCAGGTGGTCGAACTGCTCATGCGTCTGCAGAAGGAGCTCGGCTTCGCGCTCCTGTTCGTCTCGCACGACCTCGCTCTGGTCGCCGAACTCACCCACCGCATCACCGTGATGTACGCGGGGCAGGTCGTCGAGCAGGGCACGACCAGGGAAGTGCTGACCCAGCCCGTGCACGAGTACACCCAGGGTCTCCTCGGCGCGGTGCTCTCGATCGAGGCCGGGTCCGACCGGCTGCACCAGGTCTCCGGCGTCGTGCCGTCACCGCGCGACTTCCCGGCAGGAGACCGCTTCGCACCGCGCTCCAGCGATCCCGTGCGGTACGCGGGGGTCACCCCGGTGCGGCGACACATCGAAGGCACCGAGCACTACTACTCCGCGCATCCGGACGATGCGCCCGTTCAGGCGATCGGAGCAGGGCGATGAACGAATCCGTGATCGAGCTCAAGGACGTGCATGTCCGTTACAAGACCCGGGCCTCCTCGCTCTTCCGGCCCGAGTACGTGGATGCACTCGCGGGCGTCTCGCTCACCGTGAAGCGCGGGCAGACGCTCGGCATCGTCGGCGAGTCCGGTTCGGGCAAGTCGACCTCGGCCAAGGTGCTGATCGGTCTGGAGAAGCCCACCAGCGGACAGGTCGTGTTCGGCGGGGAGCCGGTGCGGTCCTTCACGCCCGCCGTGCGCAAGCGGCTCGGACGCATCCTCTCCGTCGTGTTCCAGGATCCGGCGACCGCCCTGAATGCACGGATGACGGTGCGCGACGCGCTCCTGGATCCTCTGCAGGTGCACCGGCTCGGCAGCCCGTCGACCAGGAACCGGAAGGTCCGTGACCTGATCGGTCTCGTGGGGCTCCCGGCATCCGCCCTGGACGCCTTGCCCAGCCAGCTCTCCGGTGGTCAGCGTCAGCGCGTCGCGATCGCGAGAGCACTCGTGCTGGACCCGCAGGTGATCGTCGCCGACGAACCCACCTCGGCGCTCGACGTGTCGGTGCGCGCGCAGATCCTCAATCTGCTCACCGATCTGAAGGAGCAGCTCGGCCTCGGCATGGTCTTCATCTCCCACGACATCCAGACCGTCCGCTATCTCTCCGACGAGATCGCCGTCATGAACAAGGGGCGGGTCGTCGAGTTCGGCGATGCGGCCCGCGTGTTCGAGGCCCCCTCCGACGACTACACCAGAACGCTGCTGGGCGCTGCGCCCTCGCTGCTCGAACCCCACCACTGAAACGACCGGAACACACATGTCTGCCACCTCCTCCGCCCCTGTCTTCGCGGGCGTCGTCCCGCCTGTCGCCACCCCGCTGCTCGACGACGGGTCGATCGATCACGTCTCCCTCGCCCGCCTCGTCGACCGCCTCGTCTCCGAGGGGGTGTCCGGGCTCTTCGCCCTCGGCTCCACCGGTGAGACCGCGTACTTCACCGACGACCAGCGCGTCGAGCTGCTCCGCACGATCGTGTCCGTCAACGCCGACCGGGTTCCGGTGATCGCCGGCGCCATCGAGCTCACCGCGCCCCGCATCATCGAGACCGCTCGACGGCTGATCGATGCCGGTGCGCAGGCGATCGTCACGACGGCACCGCTGTACACCCTGAACTCGGCCACCGAGGTGGCCGACCATTTCCGGACCATCGCCGCCGCCATCGATGCCCCGCTGTGGGCCTACGACGTGCCCGTGCGCGTGCACTCCAAGCTCGGCATCGACCTGCTCGTGCAGCTCGGCACCGAAGGGGTCATCCACGGGGTGAAGGACTCTTCGGGTGACGACGTGTCGTTCCGGCGCCTGATCGCGGCGAACGACGCGGCGGGTCGACCGCTGCAGCTGCTCACCGGCCACGAGGTCGTCGTCGACGCCATGGCCCTGGCCGGCGCCGACGGTGTGGTCCCCGGACTCGCGAACGTGGAGGCTGTGGGATACGTCCGACTGTGGGAGGCCGCGAAGACGGGCGACTGGGTCACGGCTCGGACCGAGCAGGAGCGCATCAACCGGCTGTTCGACATCGTTTTCCAGCCGAAGGGGCTGTCGGGCGACGCGACCGGTGTCGGTGCGTTCAAGGCGGCGATGCACGCCCGCGGCATCATCGACCACGCCACGATGGCGAACACCGTGCAGGCGCTCGACGCCGACGCGGTGTCCCGGATCCGCGCCATCCTCGACGAGCTGCACCTGCTCCCCGTCGCCGTCGGCTGATGGAGGAGGTCGTCCTCGCCGTCGACATCGGCGGTACCAAGACGGCCGCAGCGCTCGCCGACCGCCACGACCGGTTGTTGCGGACCGAGGTGGCAGCGACCCCCGCACCCGAAGGACCGTCAGCCGTCGTGGCGACCGTCGTCGCGCTCGCCCGGCGGCTGCTCGCGGGGTCCGGGTTGCGTCTGTCCGGGGTCGGCATCGGCACGGCGGGCGTCGTCGACGTCGGGAGCGGCACGATCGTCTCCGCCACCGACACCTTCACCGACTGGCCGGGCACACCGCTCGCCGCACTCGTCCGCGCAGGGCTTCACGACCAGCTGATGCCGGACGCGCCCGTGGAAGTGCAGAACGACGTCGACGCGCACGCCCTGGGCGAGTATCGGCACGGCGCCGCAGCCGGGGCGCCGAGCGCGCTCGTCGTCGCGGTCGGCACCGGGGTCGGCGCAGGGCTCCTCGTGCGTGACAGGCAGATCCGCGGAGCCCATCACGTCGCGGGCGAGATCGCGCACCTTCCCGTGCCGGGCGCCGTGCACCTGCGCTGCCCGTGCGGACGCCACGGTCACCTCGAGGCGATCGGCTCCGGTATCGGGATGCACCGGCATTTCCTCTCGATCGGTGGCGACCCCGGCATCCCCGATGCGCGCGGCATCGCCATCGCGGTCACGGCGGGGGACCCCCTCGCCCGACGCGCCCTGGACGAGTCGGCCGCCGCCGTGGGGCGTGCTCTCGCAGGCGCGGCGACGCTGCTCGACCCCGAGCGCATCGTGGTCACCGGGGGTGTCCCGAACATCGGCGAGGACTGGTGGCGCCCGATGCGCGCCGCGTTCCACGCCGAGGCGATCGATGCGCTGCAGCGCACCCCCATCCTGCCGGGAACGCTCGGCGACGACGCGCCGCTGCGGGGAGCCGCGGCATCCGCCTGGAGGAACTCATGAGATTCACCGACACCCTCGAAAGACTGCGGGGCGGACTGATCGTCTCGTGCCAGGCCTACCCCGGCGAGGCCATGCGGGACCCCCGGACGATGGCGCAGGTCGCCGCGGCCGCCGTGGTCGGTGGGGCCGCCGGCATCCGCGTGCAGGGGATCGAGGACATCCGCGCGACCGCGCACCTCCCGGTCCCCGTCGTGGGGCTGTGGAAGGACGGCGACGCCGAGGTGTTCATCACTCCGACCCTCGTGCACGCGAAGGCCGTCGCCGACGCCGGTGCCGACATCGTCGCGCTCGACGGGACGCGCCGACGCCGCCCGGACGGGCTGACCCTCGCGGAGACGATCACCGGCCTCCGTGCGCACACCGATGCGCTGATCATGGCCGATTGCGGCTCCCTCGACGATGCGATCGCCGCCGAGGCCGCGGGCGCCGACCTCCTCGGCACCACCCTCTCGGGCTACACGGACGAGCGCCCGAAGAGCACGGGGCCGGACGTGGAGCTCATCGAGCTGGCCGCCGCCCGGTGCAGCCGTCCGATCGTCGCCGAGGGGCGTATCCACACTCCGGTGCAGGCCGCGGCCGCGATCAGCGCCGGGGCGTTCGCCGTGTGCGTCGGCACCGCGATCACCCATCCCTCGACGATCACGGCATGGTTCGCTGAGGCGGTCGGCGGAGCCCGCTCATGACCGCGCCGGTCCTCGTCAGCGCGTACCCCGCCTCTCCCGCGCACGAACGATGGGATCCGGCGCTCGAAGCCGAGCTGCTGCCCGCACTGTGCGCGCTGCCCGGGGTCGGCGGGCTCGAGGTGCCGTGGATGGGAGGCCTCCATCCGTACGACGACGCCTGGTTCCTCGCGAACGTGCCGGCGGTCGCGCTCGCCGTGACCCCGATCCCGTTCGTCATGAGGCGACTCGGGGACGATCCCCGGTACGGCCTCGCGTCGGTCGACGAGGACGGACGGGCGGCGGCGATCGCCGACCTGCAGGGTGTCGCCGCCGACGTCGCACGCATCAACGACGAGAGTGCCGCTTCCGTCGCGGTGGTCACGGTGCACACCGCTCCACGAGCGGCTGGAGCCGGGGAGCCCCTCGTGAGGTCTCTCCACGAGATCGCCGCGTTCGAGTGGTCGGGTGCCCGTCTGGTGGTCGAGCACTGCGACGCGTTCGTGCCCGGCCAGGTGCCGGAGAAGGGGTTCCTGACGCTCGACGAGGAGATCACCGCGATCCGTGCGGCCGAGGTGCCGATCGGACTGTGGCTCAACTGGGGGCGTTCCGCGATCGAGCTGCGCCATGCCGATGCCGTGACCGCGCAGATCGCGACGGCTGCGGCCTCCGGGCTCCTCACGGGTCTGGCGTTCTCGGGTGCGGCGCCGGTTCAGGGACCGTACGGGGCGGCGTGGGTCGATGCGCACCTGCCGATCGCTTCGACCCACCCCGAATCCGGTTCCCTCCTCGATGAGGCGCAGGTGCTCGAGGCGCTCACCGCCGCGGGTCACGTCGATTGGCTGGGGCTCAAGGTGGCCAGACGCCCCGAGGACGTCACCGCTGCGGATGCTCTGCGCACGGTCGCCCGGAACCTCGCGGTCGTGCGCGCCGCGGGCTGAGCGCCGGGCACTCCCGCATCCTCGCGAGATCGAGCTCTTGTCCGGCGGGAGGACCCTCGCTAGAGTGACTTGAAATCAGACATCAGACGTCTGATTTCCGCACGAACAGAAAGGTCTGTCCATGCACGTTCCTCCCACGCCCGCCCCCCGGAGTCGCCGTCGGCACTGGCTGCGATGCGGCACGATCGGGGCGCTGGTGCTCGCGCTGAGCCTCCCGGCCACGGCGGCCACGGCTGCGCCCGCACCCGGCTATCTGACCGACCCGAACTCCGCGCCCGGCGACTACCTCGAACTGAACCTCGGTGCCGACCGCACCGCGGCGAACTACTTCTACCGCATCCCCGCGCTCGCCCACCTCGGTGACGGTGTCGTCATCGCGGCATGGGACGCGCGGCCGGGGAGCGCGGCTGACGCCCCGAACCCGAACTCGATCATCCAGCGCCGCTCGACCGACAACGGTCGCACCTGGGGTCCGCTGCAGATCATCGCCGCGGGGAAGACGGGGAGCGACCGGTACGGATACTCCGACCCGAGCTACGTCGTCGACCGGGAGAGCGGTCGCGTCTTCGCGTTCTTCGTGCACTCCAAGGATCAGGGATTCCAGGGGAGCGCGTACGGAGACGACGATGCGAACCGGCAGATCATGGGCGCTGCGGTGATCCACTCCGACGACGGCGGAGCGACGTGGAGCGCGCCACGACTGATCACGGACGTCGTGAAGACCTCGAACGGCACGATGAGCGGCGGCGTCTACAGCCCGGTCGCCGGAGACGTGAAGGGAACGTTCGCCACCTCGGGTGAAGGGATCCAGCTGCGCTACGGCGAGCACGCCGGGCGTCTCCTCCAGCAGTACGCCGGCACGGTGCGCCAGGCCGATGGATCGACCGCGATCCAGGCGTACTCGGTGTACTCCGACGACGGCGGCGAGACCTGGGAGCGCGGCGAGTACATCGGCACCGGAATGGACGAGAACAAGGTCGTCGAGCTGTCCGACGGGCGTGTCATGCTCAACTCACGGGACAGTTCCAACGGGCGTCTGCGCAAAGTCGCGATCTCTACCGACGGGGGTCACAGCTACGGTCCGGTCATCCGCGACGCCGAGCTGCCCGACCCCACGAACAACGCCTCGATCACCCGTCTGCACCCGGAGGCCGCCGAAGGCACCGTCGATGCGAAGAAGCTGATCTTCACCAACGCCAACAACGGCGCCAACGGCAACCGCGTGAACGGAGCGGTGCGGCTCTCCTGCGACGACGGCGAGACCTGGCCCGGGCTGCGCACGCTCGAGACGGGGACCTTCGCCTACTCGAGCGCGACGGCGATCGACGAAGGCAGGGTGGGCGTGTTGTGGGAGGCGGGGTACACCGACACGATGCAGTTCTCGTCGTTCGACGAGGAGTGGATGAATGCGGTGTGCGCGCCGCTCTCGGTGCCGGCGATAGCACTCACCGCAGGCGTGGCCACCGCGGTCCCCGTCACGGTCACGAACCAGGAGGCGACGGCGCTCAGTGGGTCCGTCACCCTCCACACGCCGGCCGGATGGACGGCGACCACCGCGCAGATCGCGGATCTCGCACCCGGCGCGACCACCACCGTCGAGCTGCAGGTCACCGCACCGCAAGGGGCCGCCGGCGCTCAGCGCCTGCAGGCCGCTTTCGCGGCCGCGGACGGACGCCTGAGCCAGACGACCGCGACGTTCACGCTGCCGCAGACGTCGGTGCTCGGAGCGACCCTCACGATGACGAACACGTCGGCGGCGCGGAACGTCGTCACGAACCCGTACACCGCGGGGGAGCAGCTGAGCTTCCAGGTGCGGGTCGTGAGCACAGCGGGCATGACGACGGTCGTGACCCCAGCGGCGAACACCTTCACCACGGGCTTCGCCCCCACCGCCTGCCGGTGGCTGAGCCTGCCGGCCTACGACGCCTACAACTGCAACACTCCGCGGCGTACGCTCACTCAGGCCGATATCGACCGTGGCTGGTACACACCCGAGTTCGCCTTCACGGTGGCGCCGGTCGACGGCTCCGCCCCCGCGGTGACCGTGACCCACACGGGGGCTCCGGTGGTGCTCCGGGACGGGGTCCTGACCGCCACGATCACGGGGGCGCGGGCCGACGCCGGGCGCGACCTCGGGTCGAACCCCTACACGGTCGGCGAGCAGGTTCCCTACGCGTTCCGGGTCGACAACGGCAGCCCGATGACCGTGACCGTCGTTCCTGCGACCGGCGACTTCTCGCCGTTCCTCCCACCCGCGGCCGGGAACTGCCGCTACCGGAACCTGTCGCTCGGCGCGGGCTATGACTGCGGCACGGCACGTCACACCGTCACCCAGACCGACATCGACCGCGGCTTCTTCGTCGCCGACACGACCTGGACCGTCGAGGCGGCAGGGCAGACGACGACGCAGCTGACGGTGGCGGGGGGAGAAGTCGATGTGATCGCGCGCACCCCCGCGGTCTCCGGTCAGACCGCAGGCGAGTGGGCGGACGAGAACGGGAACGGGGTGGCGGACGCGTTCGACACCGTGACCTGGACCCGCACCGTCGAGAACACCGGCAACGTCGCGCTCGAAGCCGTGACGGCCGCCGGAGCCGACGTGGGTGCGCTCGCGCCCGGTGAAGCGGTGACCCTCGATCCGGTCGTGGTCCGGCTCACGACCGACGACGTGGCGCAGGGCTCGCTCGCGGCGGAGCCCTTCGAGGCGACGGCGGCGAACGGGGCCCGCACCGTGTCGACCTCGTCCGACGCCGGGACGCTGACTCTGCCCACCGCGGCGGCGTGGAGTGCGAAGAGCGTCTACACCGAGGGGGAGCTCGTTTCGCTCGACGGCCGCCTGTGGCAGGCGTCGTGGTGGACCCGCGACCAGCGCCCCGGCGATCCCGTCGGTCCCTGGCAGGAGCTCGCGTCGGACGAAGAGGGCGCGACGGTGTGGACGCCTTCCCGTGTCTTCACCGCAGGCGACGACGTGGTGCACGACGGCACGCGCTTCGAGGCGAAGTGGTGGACGCGCAACCAGCAGCCGCACGCGGCGGCGACCGGGGGTCCCTGGCAGAAGGTCGGCTGAGTCGGCACCGGACGGCATCGCTCCGACGAGCGGCCCGAAACTCACAGCCCGTTCCCAGGGCTGCGGGACCAAAACGGGCCGCTCGTCGGTTCTCCTCTATGACGCCGCAGCCAGCGACGTCGGACAAGGAGTCAGATCATGTCGAACGACTACGGCAAGACCCCCGAGGCCGTCAGCGGCCTCAGCCCCCTGCAGTACGAGGTGACCCAGCAGGACGCGACCGAGCCTCCGTTCCGCAACGCGTACTGGAACAACCACGACGACGGCATCTACGTCGACGTCGTCTCGGGCGAGCCTCTGTTCTCGTCCACCGACAAGTTCGACAGCGGCACCGGATGGCCGAGCTTCACCAAGCCGATCGATGCGGATGCGGTGACCACGCGGACCGACCGCTCGCTGTGGATGACGCGCACCGAGGCACGTTCGGCGGGCGCCGACAGCCACCTCGGGCACGTGTTCGACGACGGTCCCCGCGCCGAGGGCGGCCTGCGCTACTGCATGAACTCGGCGGCCTTGCGCTTCATCCCGGCTGACAGGCTGGAAGAGGAGGGGTACGGTCGCTACAGTCCCCTCTTCGCACACCCCACCACCGATTCTTCTGAGGAGCAGTCATGACCGACACCGGAACCATCACCCGCACGCCCGGGACCGAGACGGCCGTCCTCGCCGGCGGCTGCTTCTGGGGCATGGAAGACCTGATCCGCCGCCAGCCGGGAGTCCTCGACACCCGGGTCGGCTACACCGGCGGCTCGAACGACCATGCCACCTACCGCAACCACCCCGGTCACGCGGAGGCCGTGGAGATCGTGTTCGATCCGGCGAAGACGACGTACCGCGACATCCTCGCGTTCTTCTTCCAGATCCATGATCCGTCGACGCTGAACCGTCAGGGCAACGACATCGGGTCGAGCTACCGTTCCGCGATCTTCCCGCTCACCCCTGAGCAGGAGACGGTCGCACGCGACACGATCGCCGACGTCGACGCCTCGGGCCTGTGGCCGGCGAAGGCCGTCACCACGATCGAGCCCGCCGGTCCGTTCTGGCAGGCTGAGGAGGAGCACCAGGACTACCTGGTCAAGTACCCGAACGGATACACCTGCCACTTCCCGCGTGCGGGTTGGGTGCTGCCGAAGCGTGACGAGGCCGCCGCGGTCTGACGCGGACCTCCCCCGGGAGCTGCCCGCCGAGACCCCCGCACCGCGCCGAGACCCCCGCACCGCGCCGAGACCCCCGCACCGCGCCGAGACCCCCTCCTGCTGGCGCCAGCAGGAGGGGGTCTCGGCGGTGGAGGGGGGTTTCGGCGCTATGCCTCGCTATGCCTCGGCGAGGAACGCGACCGCCGCTTCCTTGAAGTCGCGCGAGCCGGGCGCGTTGAAGTGGTTCCGGTTCGGGATCTCGAAGAAACGCCCGTCGGGGGCCGCGGCGGCCAGAGCCCGGGACCCCTCGATGATCGCGTCCTTGGATCCGGTGGCGAAGAGGATCGGCCGGGTCGGAGCATCCGAAGGATCGGGGTCGATCATGCCCGAGGCCCGCATGCCCTCCGCGAGCGCGACCAGCGCCTGCAGGTCGTTGCCGGGAACCCTCTCGGTGAGCGTGATGTAGTTCTGCGTGGTCCGATCCGCGACGGGGGTGCCGTCCGCGATGTAGGCCCGCACCTGGTCGAGGTCGAGCCGGGCGAGGGGGATGCCGTCGGGCACGCCACCCAGCACGGCCCGTCCGATGCGGTGCGGAAGCTCACGGACGACCTCCCATCCCACGCGGGCTCCGAGCGAGTATCCGACGTAGAAGGCGTCGTCAACCAGGTACGTGTCCATCACGGTCTCGACGTCCGTGACGAGGGTGCGGATGCGGTACCCGTCGGGGTCATGCGGCTTCTCGCTGAGGCCGTGCCCGCGTTGGTCGAGTGCCAGTACGCGGTATCCGGCGCCCGTGAGCGCGCGCACCCACCCGGTGAGCACCCAGTTGTCGCGCGCGCTCGAGGCGAAGCCGTGCACGATCACCACGACGGGGGCATCGAGCTCCCCCCAGGTGTAGGTGGCCAGCCGTGTGCCGTCGAGGGCGTACACGTGCTGGGGGTCGGGCATGGAGGTCAGGTCGGAGAGCGGGACGGTCACGCCATCCATTCTGTCCCTCCCCTCTGTCCCTCGCCTCCGGCCGACGCCCCCTTTCACCGTCGAGGCCCCCTCCTGCACGCGTGTACAGGAGGGGGCCTCGACGAGCCGCTGGGGCCTCGACCCAAAAGGGAGGGGGAGGAGGGGGCGGGGGTCAGACCTGCGCGCGCAGCGCCTCACCCAGCCCCGCGTCGACGTTCGTCCAGTACTGGAAGAAGCGCTCGCGGATGCCGTCGACCGTGATCGAACGGCCCTGGCCGGTCAGTGTCTCCAGGAACCGGGCCCGCTGCACATCGTCGAACACCTCGCGGTAGAGCGTGCCGGCCTGGCCGAAGTCGTCGTCCTCGGCGTGCAGCGTCGCGGCGGAGCGGATCAGCTCGCCGTCGGACTCCCAGCTCGCCTCGACGCCTGCTGCCGGATCGGCCTCGGGCCCGCCGGCCGCACCGTAGGAGTTCGGCGTGTAGGTGCGGTGCTCGGCCGGGTTGAACCGGTACTGCATCTGGCCTTCGTGCATGTAGTTGCGCACCTCGGCCGCGTGCGGCTGGTTGACCGGCAGCTGGTTGTAGTTCGCGCCGATGCGGTGGCGCTGCGCGTCGGAGTACGAGAACACCCGTGCCATCAGCATCTTGTCGGGCGAGATCCCCGTGCCGGGCACCTGGTTTCCGGGCGAGAACGCGGCCTGCTCGATCTCGGCGAAGAAGTTCTGCGGGTTGCGGTTCAGCGTGAACGTGCCCACCTTGATGCGCGGGTAGTCCTTCTTCGACCAGGTCTTCGTGAGGTCGAACGGGTTGAACCGGTAGGCCTTGGCCTCGTCGTACGGCATGATCTGCACGTACACGTCCCACGAGGGGTGGTCGCCCCGGCTGATCGCATCGAAGAGGTCACGGCGGTAGTAGTCGGCGTCCGACCCGGCGAGCTTCTCGGCCTCGTCGGCCTCCATGGTCTCGAAGCCCAGGGTGGAGAGGAAGTGGTACTGCACCCAGAAGCGCTCTCCGGCCGCGTTCACCCACTGGTACGTGTGCGAGCCGTAACCGTTCATGTGCCGCCAGCTGCGCGGGAGGCCCCGGTCGCCCATGAGGTACGTGACCTGGTGGGCGGTCTCGGGCGAGAGGGTCCAGAAGTCCCACTGCATGTCGGCGTCGCGGAGGCCGGAGTCGCCCAGACGCTTCTGCGAGTGGATGAAGTCGGGGAACTTCATCGCGTCGCGCAGGAAGAACGTCGGGGTGTTGTTGCCGACGATGTCGAGGTTGCCCTCGGTCGAGTAGAAGCGCAGCGAGAAGCCGCGCACATCGCGCCAGGTGTCGGGGGAGCCCTGTTCACCGGCCACCGAGGAGAAGCGCAGGAGCGTCTCGCTCTCCGCTCCGGGCTGGAACACGGCTGCCCGGGTGTACGCCGACACGTCTTCCGTGACGACGAAGGTGCCGAAGGCGCCGCCGCCCTTGGCGTGCGGGTTGCGCTCCGGCACCCGCTCGCGGTTGAAGGAGGCGAGCTTCTCGACCAGATAGCGGTCGTGGAGGACCGTGGGACCGTCGGCCCCGACCGTCAGGGAGTGCGCGTCGCTGGCGACCGGTGTGCCGGTCTGCGTCGTGGTGGCGGGTTTCGGGGTGGCAGGGTTCGTCATGGTGTTCTCCTTCTGCGCGCTGGCGCGGCGAATGCTCCACCCGTTGAGGGGAGGATCGCCGGGGACCTACGCGGCGTTCTGGCAGCTGGGGCAGACGCCCCAGAAGGTGACTTCGGCTGTCTGGACGGTGAATCCCGCCGCGGAGGACGGGGTGAGACACGGCGCGTCGCCGACCACGCAGTCCACATCGCCGACCGCACCGCAAGAGGTGCAGACGACGTGGTGGTGGTTGTCGCCGATGCGCCGCTCATAGAGCGCCGCGGAACCTGCCGGTTCGATCCGACGGATGAGGCCCGCCGTCGTCAGGTCCGCGAGGATGTTGTGCACCGACTGGATCGACGTGGTCGGGAGCACGACGGAGACGGCGCGGTAGAGCCGCTCCGCATCCGTATGGGCCATGGAGTCGAGAGCTTCGAGAACGGCGACGCGGCCCGCGGTCGACCGTAGCCCGGCGCCGTGAAGCACCGAGTCGAATTCTGTCTCCATGTCCCCGAGCCTAGCGCTTCTTTTGAGTGATTCAAAAGAACGGCGTGTCGGAGCCCGATTCAGCGGGTGACGGTGAAGCCTCCGCCGTGAACACGCACCTTCCCGTGACCGGCCGCCGGTCCGCGCTGGCTGCCTTCGGCGTCGTAGGAGCGTCCGGAACCCGGGGCCAGGGGAGCGACCTGCTGCGTGCGACCGGTCGCCTCGGTGTAGAGCACGGCCGGGCGTCCGGTCGTCGAGTACACCGCGCTCGCCACCCGCGGCTGGATCAGAAGCGCGTCGAGCCGGACGTCGCCGCGACTCGTGCACCGCACGGTCACCGGAGCATCCGGCAGATCGCCGCCGAGTCGTTGCGGTACCAGCATCCCCTCCGCCTCGGTGAGCCCGGGGTCGCCGGTACCTCCGGCGGGTGTCCGTGTCGTCCAGAGGCGACGTCGACCGCGGAAGACCTCCCACACCGCCTCGCCTGCCTGCGCGGCCTGACGCCAGACGACACCGTGCAGGACGGCGTCGGCTTCCGTCACGTCGAACTCGACCCACTCGCCCTTCGGCAGGTGCACGAAGGATCCGCCGGACAGGTTCCCCTCGCCGATCCACGCGCCCGTCTCGGGGGTCACGACCACGGCGCCGGGCGACCGTCGCGCTGCCTCGGCCTCCAGCACCCGCAGCCCCGAGAACGAGGCGAGGCCGGTGATCGAGGTCGCGAGGTCGGCCACATCACGGTTGGCGTCGAGCAGGAGCATCGTGAGCAGCCCGTGGATCGTCGACTCAGCACCGGAGTTGCGATTCACCCGCCCGTCGGTCTCCACCCCGTCGAAGGTCACGCCCGTCGCCGGGTCGTACACCGGAACCCCCGCCGTGTTCGCGCCGAAGAACCACCCGGCGGCGAGACCCGCGAGCACGCGCAGCCCGTCGCCGCCGACGGCCGACGCTTGCAGAGCTCCCGCGACGCGGCCGTGGGCACCGTAGGCGATCTGGGCCTCGGCCGGCAGAGGTGCCCAGGCGTTGTGCGGACCCCCGCACGTGAGCACCTGCGGGGTGAAGCGCCCGGCATCCGCGATGGCGGCGGCGGACCACTCCCGCCGCCGGAGCAGCGCCCCGCCGCGGGCCAGCGCCTCGGGTGCCGCGGCACCCCAGGCGTGCCAGAACCCGAGCGAGCCGGTCCAGGGCAGGACCGCGCCGAAGGGCCAGCCCTTCGAGGGATCGGTGGCCATCGCGGCCACGCCTTCGCCGTAGGTCTGCAGCGCGGCGCGGCTGCGGGAGTCGCCGACCTCGGCCGCGGCGGCGAGGCCGAGCATGGCCTCGGCCGTCGCATCCGCGCCACCGGCGATCAGCCAGGCGGGCAGCCTGCGACCGTCGCTCTTCACCCATCGCCCCGCTCGGGAGAGCGACTCGCGGCGCAGCGCATCCAGGCACAGGTGCAACCGCTCGCGCAGGAACGCCGCGAACTCGGGATCCTCGCGACGGAAGGCCGCGTAGCCCTCGCCGAACGCCCAGACGCTGCGTGCCAGCCAGTAGGACTCGGCGGAGTCGGACGGATCGGGCAGCTCCACCGGGATCGCGCTCGGGGTCAGCGTGCCGTCCTCCTGCTGCCACAGGACCACGCGCCCGGCGTTCGGCCCCGATGTCGTCTGCAGGAACGCCAGAGAGCGGAGGACGTCCTTCGCCTCGTCGCGGCTCTGCGTGTCGCGCGTCGCCTTCCAGTCTCGGAGGAACACGATCGCCGCGCGCGCGATGTCGTCCGCGTTGTACGCTCCCTGCGACCAGTACCCCGTCGCCGCGTCGAGGGTGCCACCGCCGACCGGGCGGTACCCGCCTGCTCCATCGGTGTCCGCGTAGGTCCAGGGAGCGCGGACCGTCGGCTTCGCCTCGATGTCGAACGTGGTGTGCGTCGCGCTCGCCGTGACCGGGACCTCCGCGAGGAGGAATCGCAGGTGGGCGAGGTTCGTCAGCCTCCGCCGGTGCGGGCCCCCGAGCCGGACAGCCGAGTCGGGCGTCACGGAAGCGGCGACGGCCGACTCCGCGGGGACGAGAGCGAGGGCGGACGCCGTCGCCGCAAGGGTCAGGAACGTGCGTCGTGAGGTCTCCATGGCGTCACTCTCCGGCTTCCGCGCGCGAGGCGGCATCGGTGCGCAGTGCCCGTCCCCAGGGCTGCGCGGGGTCGTGGATCGCCACAGCGAGAGTCGTGTCGGACTGGCCGTAGTACGCGAACCACTTGCCGTGGAACTTCACCAGCCCCTCCACGAAGGTCACGTTGGAGACGAGTCCGTGCGTGTCCTCGAACGTCTGCGGGCGCAGCCAGGGCTCCTGCAGTCGCGCGATGACACGTGTCGGCTCGTCGGGGTCGATCGCGATCTGCCCGCAGCGGTAGTCCACCTCCACCGTGCCGTCGTCGTGCACGGTGCGGGTGGCACCGTTGGTGAGGAAGAGCAGCAGCCCGTTGTCGGTCACCACGGGAGAGGCGCCGATCTCGACGAGCGCCTCGTCCCAGGTGCCGGGCGTCGGCGAGTACATCGGCTCGGTGTCGGGCGTTCCGGGGGTCCAGTGGATCAGATCGTCGCTGGTCGCCCAGTAGATCGCGCCCTCGCCGAAGTACATCCACCACGTGCCGTGCATGCGCTGCGGCACGATGACCCCGGCCTTCGACCAGTTGAATCCGCGCGGGTCCATGGTCTTGAACGTGTCGAAGTCGTCGAACAACGGACCGTGCTTGGTCCAGGTGCGCAGGTCGGTCGAGGTGGCCAGGCACAGCTGTGCACTGCGGCGATCCCACCCCGTGTAGGTCAGGTAGTACGTGCCGTCGATCAGCGCGATACGCGGATCTTCGCAGCCGTAGCGTTCGTAGTCTTCGGACGGGGACAGGATCGGCGCATCCTCGCGGGTGAACGTCACCCCGTCCTTCGACCGGGCGATGCCGATGTGGGAGACGATGTCGTCGGCGTGCGCTCGGTAGAGCAGCACGACCTCGTCGCCATCGACGAGGGCCGCCGGGTTGTAGAGGTTGGCCGATTCCCAGCTGTCACCCCGAGGGCGCAGGATCGGGTTGCTTTCGTAGGGGGTGAACGGACCGAGGGGGAAGGAGGCTCCGGTGAACATGGGGCACTTTCTGTCGGGGGATGGGGGCTAGCCTTTGACGGCCGCGCCGAGGTCGGTGGCTTTGAAGAAGCGCTGGAAGACGACGAAGAGGATGACGACGGGGAACGCGAGCGCCGTGGCGCCGGCGAGGATCGCGCCGTTCGGGTTGGCCGTCGACTGCGCCACGTTGGAGATGTAGTTGGCGAGGGACACGGCCAGCGGCTGCAGGCTCGCATCCTTCGTGATGAGGAACGGCCAGAGGAATTCGTTCCAGGGGCCGATGAACGTGACCAGCACGACCGTCACGAGCACGGGGCGGATGAGCGGGATCGCGACCGATGTGAGCAGGCGGATCTCGCCGGCACCGTCGATCCGTGCGGCCTCGAAGATCTCCACCGGCAGCGCCTTGAAGAACTGCACGAAGATGAACACCGCGGTGGTGTTGATCAGGAACGGCAGGATCATGCCCAGATACGAGTCGCCGAGTCCATAGCTGCGGGTGATCTGCACGTAGAGCGGGATCATCAGCAACTGGAACGGCACCATCTGCACGAGCAGCATCAGCACCCAGACCACGCCGCGCCCCCGGAAGTCCAGGCGAGCGATCGCGTAGCCGGCGAGCAGCCCGAACACGACGGTTCCCAGGAGGACGCCCGCCGTGAAGATCAGCGAGTTGACCAGCGAACCGACCAGGTCGATGCGCGAGTCGATCGCGATGAAGTTGTCGACCGTCCACCCGCTCGTCGGGAACAGCTCGCTGGGGGAGTTCGTCGGGTTCTCCTGGAATGCCCCGACGATCATGAAGTAGAACGGGAAGGCGAAGCCGATGGCCGCGATCGTGAGCAGGATGATGCTCAGGATGCGGGGCAGTGAACGCTTCTTTCGCATCATCGCTCCCTCGTCGCTCGATTGGCCGCCAGCGACAGCATCCCGACGAAGATCACGAGGATCATGCCGATGGCCGCCGCCGTATCGGGGTTCTGCTGTTGGATGCCCAGCTGGTAGATCAGCAGGACGGGGGTGGTCGAGGCGCCGTCCGGGCCGCCGCCGTTGGTGAGCAGGTACGGCTCGGTGAAGAGGTTGGCTCCGGTGATGATCGAGAGGATCAGCACGAGGGTCGTGGCGCTGCGCACCCCGGGGATCGTGACGTGCCGGAAACGCGAGAACACTCCGGCGCCGTCGGTCTCCGCCGACTCGTAGAGCTCCCTCGGCACGTTCTGCAGGGCCGCCAGGTAGAGCAGGATGTAGAACCCGAGCTGCTTCCAAGTGACGTAGAACGCGATCATCGGCATCGCGAGTCCGCTGTTCACGAGCCACGACGGATCCGGGGCGAGCGGGCCGAGGATGGTGTTGATCAGCCCGTTGCCCGAGAACAGCAGCATCCACACGCCCACGAGGGAGACGCTCGCCGTCAGGTAGGGGACGTAGAACGCGACCCGGTAGGCGGCGACCCAGCGGATGCCGGTGTTGAGCGCCGCGGCGAGGACCAGGGCGAGCACCGCCGTGAGCGGCACGTTGATGACGAGGAAGATCAGGGTGTTGCGGAAGGATCCGAGGACCCGCGGGTCGGTGAGCACCGTGACGAAGTTGTCGAAGCCGACGAACGGGCGGTCGACCTCGGTGCCGGGTGCCGTGAAGAAGTAGTCGTGGAAGGCGATGTAGACGGCGAACGCGAGCGGATACGCGAAGATCGCGATCACGAACACGAAGTACGGCAGCGCGAACAGCCCGCCGACCGGTTGCGCACCCAGCCATCGGGTGCGCAACCGCTTCTTGTCGGTCACGATGTCACTCGGCGACGAGCTCGTCGATCTTCGTCGCCGCATTCCCGAGGAAGTCGTCGATCGACTCCTTGTCGAAGATCACGGCGGAGGAGTACTCGTCGCGGAACGCCTGCCATGCCTCGACGGAGTTCGGGATGCTGGGGACGTCGGCGGTCTTCTCGGCCTGCTCGGCGAACGCCACGTAGTTCGGGTTCGCGGCGAAGTAGTCGCCGTAGGCGTCGGTGAGGCCGGTGCGCATCGGCATCTGACCGGTCGCCTCGAGCAGCTGTCCGTCGCTCTCCTCGCTGGTCGAGAACTTCAGGAACTCCCACGCCGTGCCCTGGTTCTCACAGGCCGTGAACATCGACACGCTCTTGGAGTCGGCGAAGGTCGTGGGGTTGTCCCGGCCGTCGCTGGTCGGCACGGGCATGAAGCCGACATCGACGGTGTCGGCGTACGACGGGATGGCCCAGGGGCCGGCGAGCTGCATGGCGGTGGTGCCGGCCGACATCGCGTCGTCGGTCGACGCCTCGTTCGGCGACAGCTTCTCGTCGTAGAAGGTCTTCCAGAACTCGGAGACCGTGCGCCCGGCGTCCGAGTCGAACGTGGCCTTGCCGTCTTCCACCAGCATCGTGCCGTCCGTCTCGGCCAGGTACAGCGGATAGAAGTCGAACCACGGCTGGTAGAACTCGCTGGTCGGAGCGGGCCAGATGGCGCTCTGCACACCGGAGTCGACGATCGCACGCGAGCCTTCGAGGAAGGAGTCGTAGGTGTTCATCTGCGGGTCTTCGGGGTCGATGCCGGCGGCTTCGAAGAGCGCCTTGTTGTACATGACCATCACGGGGTTCGACTTCCAGGGCAGCTGGTAGAAGCTGCCGTCACTGGCATAGGCGTCGACATCGCCGCCGCGCTCGGTGATGTAGTCGGCGCCCCCGTCGATCGCGCTGAGGTCGACGAGGCCTCCCTGCTTGACCCAGCCCGAGACCGCGGCAGGGGCCACGTTGTACACGAGGCAGGGCGCGGTGCCGGCGGTGATCGCGGCGGTGATGGCCTCTTCCGACGACGATCCGGCGGGAATCTCCTGTGCCTTCACCTGCTCGTCGGGATGCTCGGCGTTCCAGGCCTCGACGACGGCGGTGCCCCAGGCGACCTCCTGCTCGTTGTTGGAGAGCCAGATGCTGATGGGGCCGGTGCCGTCGGCGGATCCCTCCCCGCCACCTCCTCCGGCCGAGCATCCGGTGGCGACGAGAGCGGTGGCGCCGATCAGGGCGATTGCGCGGAACTTCTTCATGATGTCCTCCTTGACACTGCGGGGTACGGCTGCATGGCCGTGGGGTGGTGCGGTAGGTGGTGGTGTGGTCAGGCGCGTGCTGCCGACCCGGTGCTCTCCCGGAAGTGCACGACGTTGCAGTCGACGACCTCGGTGCGCGGCGGCGCTCCGATGATCTCCGCCCGCAGGAGCCGGGCGGCGGCGCGGCCCCGGGCGGCGGGATCAGAGGAGACGCTGGTCAGCGCCGGCGACAGGTGGGCGGAGAGGTGATCGTCGTCGAATCCGGAGATCGCGAGGTCCTGGGGAATCGAGAGTCCCTGTGCGCGTGCATAGGAGAGGCCGGCGATCGCCATGGTGTCGTTCGAATAGAGGATCGCGGTCGGCCGGTCGGGCAGGGCGAGGAGCTCGGCGGTGCGGGCGCGCCCGCTCGCGGCCGTGAAGTCGCCCTCGCGGAGCAGCTCGTCGTCGCCGACCGCCTCGACGTAGGCCTCGGCGCGTGCCTTCGAGTGCACGTAGTCGAGGGGGCCGGAGACATGGGCGATGCGTCCGTGCCCGGCGGCGCGGAGGTGTGCGACGAGCTCGCGGATCGGTGCGGCATCGTCGGTGCGCACGCACGAGAACCCGGTCGGCTGGTCGTAGGCGCCTACCAGCACGGTCGGCAGGCCGAGGTCGTCGAGGAACGGCACGCGCCAGTCGTCGGTACGCAGATCGAGCAGGAGCGCCCCGTCGGCCCTGCCGTGGGTGAGCGTGCGGTACGCCCGTTCCTCGGCGTGGCGGTCGGGGACGACCTGGAGCAGGAGCGCGGTCTCGGTCTCGGCGAGCACCGACTCGACCCCCGCGATGAAGGCCGGGAAGAAGGAGTCGTTCGCGATGACCTCCGGGTCGCGGGCGAGGACGACTGCGATGGCGTTGGCCCGGCGGGTGGCGAGTGCCCGTGCGCTCTGGCTCGGGGCCCACTCCAGCTTCTCGGCCGCGGCGAGCACCTTCGCCCGCGTCTCCTCGGAGATGGGGCGGTTGCCGCTCAGGGCGTGCGACACGGTGGCCTTCGTGACGCCGGCTTCCCGGGCGACATCGGCGATCGTCGTGCGGCTCATGCCACCTCCTCGTGGACCCGGCACGCGGACAGCGTGAACCGGTTTGACGAGTGTAAACCGGTTTGATTCCGGAAGTCAACGGTCCTGTCGGCGGTCCTGCCCGGTCCCGTCGGCCTTCGAATCACCCAAATGGCGCGACGAAGACGCTGGATACGACCGTTCGCGCGATCCGAAAGCGGAGGACCGGCAGGTCAGACGAAGCGGACGGTCTGCTGCAGGCGCGTCCGGACGTCGAACAGCTCGTTGCCGCCGATCGCACGCGCGTGCGGCACACCCTGACGCAGCACCATGGCGAGCGCACTGCGGCGCACCACCACGACCGGGACTCCGCGACTGGTGCCCAGCGGTGTGACGGCCTGGGCGAGGTCGTCATCGGGCAGCACCACGATGGCGCCGCTGAATCGGACGCGTGCGGCCTTGGCGATCGTTCGCATCCGGCGGAGGGCCGCGGTGACGGGCGCCCGCGTGCCGAGGCTCGGTCCGGTGATCTCGCCGCGACGGAAGCCGACGACCCCGCCGAAGTCCTCCGACATCACGCCGTACAGACCCGAGGGGCCGAGGATCACGTGGTCGAGCTTGTCGTCAGCGTCTGCTCCGGCCACGACGTCGTGCCAGACGGTGTAGCCCATCCCGAGGTCGGAGACCGTGCGCGCCGTCGCCTCTTCCGCGAGGGCATCGGCGAGGAGGCGGCGCACGTCACGCGGTGCCGAGCGCACCAGGGCGGGGTCGTAGGGGTCGGGCACGTCGACGCCGCGGCCCGCCCATTCGCGGATGAGCGCCAGGTAGCGCTCCCGGCGCCAGCCTCCGGGGTGGCCGTAGGCACGGGCGCGCGGACGTGTGTCGGTGCGAGCGGCCGGCGGTCGCCATCCGCTCCACTCGGCACCGGCATCGTGGGTCACGCCGGTTCGGCGGTCGTAGGCGGCGCGGCTCTCGACGGTGCCGACCAGCTCCCACGCGCGCTGCACCTGGATGAAGACAGCGGCGTCGCCGCCCGTGTCCGGATGGGTCTGCCGAAGGCGCAGGCGGTAGGCGCGGCGCAACCCGTCCTCATCGATCGAGGGGTCGACGCCGAGGACCTCATAGGCCGACGCCGAGAGCGGACTGTCGAACATCGCTCTCCCTCCGCGACCGCGGCATCCAGGATATCCACCCCGACTGGCTTCCTTCGCGATTCGAAGGGGGTCAGGCGGGCACGTCGACGATGCGCTCGACGCCGAGCACCGGGACGACTGCTCCCGCGGACGCGGCGGCCAGATCGTCGGTGAGTCGAGGGAGCTCCGTCTGCGGGGCCCACAGCTCGAGCGTGGCCGTCGCGGCATAGGTCGGTTCACCGAGCGTCGCGCCGTGATGAGCCGCCCACTCGCGCAGCAGGTTGTCGTAGCGACCCGCGTCGGCGTGCGGCACCTCGAGCGTCACCTGCCGCAGCGCTGCCCTGCGCACGAGGGCCGCCTGGTCGAGGGTCTCCGACACCGCGGAGGAGTATGCGCGCACGAGCCCTCCCGCCCCGAGCTTCACCCCGCCGAAGTACCGCGTCACCACGGCGACCACGTCGGTCAGGTCACGCCGACGCAGCACTTCCAGCATCGGGATCCCGGCCGTGCCCGAGGGCTCCCCGTCATCCGACGACCGAGCCTGATCGCCGAGCAGGCCGGTGACCATCGCGGTGCAGTTGTGGTTCGCGTCCCAGGCCCTCTTGCGGATCCCCGCGATGACCGCCTCCGCCTGCTCGACCGAGGTCACGGGCTCGACGTGCGTGAGGAAGCGCGACTTGCGGATGACCGTCTCGTGCTCGATCGCGGCGGCGATGGTGGCGGGATAGCTGCGGACGGAGGTCACCCGCCTCACGATACCCAGGCCGCATCCCGCCCGGAGCGGATCCATCGAAGGGTGGAGACCCGTCTCCGCCCCGCGCGCGATCCGCCGGGGAGTCGCGGCGGCTGGACTGGATCCATGCTCCGCACCCTCCGTTCCCTCCCCCTGTGGCTCACCTACCGTCGCGGCGCGTGGGTCTCCCTGCTGATCGCGGTGGTCGCCTTCACCGCCCTCCTCGGTGCGCTCGGACGGGCGTCGCTTCCCGCCGGCACCGACGTCGCCCCGCCCGACTCGGAATCCGCACAGGCGGCGATGCTCGCCGAACAGTTCCCCGACGCGGACGAGCACACGGTGCTGCTGGTCGCCGCCCGTGACGACGGCGGGGAGCTCCGCGACGCCGACCTCACCGCCCTCGGTGCCCTCGCGGCCGACGTCGAGGAGGAGACCGGACACGAACCGCGTGGTCCGATCATCAGCGACGACGGCGAGGCCGCAGCGATCCAGGCGACGCTGACGCTCGACGGCGGTGATGATGCCGCCGCGGAGGCCGTGCACGCTCTGCGCGACACGGTGGCGGCGCATCCGATCGACGGGGTCGGTGTGCAGGTCACCGGTGGTCCCGCGTTCGGTGTGGACGTCGCCTCCGCGTTCGACGGCGCCGACTTCACCTTGCTGATCGTGACCCTCGGGATCGTCGCACTGCTGCTCATCGTCACCTACCGCTCACCCGTGCTCTGGATGATCCCGCTCGTCGTCGTCGCGCTGGCCGATCAGCTGGCGAACAAGGCGACCGCCGCGATCGGCGCCGGGCTCGGTCTGCAGTTCGATTCCGGCATCGTCAGCGTGCTCGTGTTCGGGGCCGGGACGA
Organism: Microbacterium aurugineum; assembly: GCF_023101205.1. NCBI lineage: Bacteria > Bacillati > Actinomycetota > Actinomycetes > Micrococcales > Microbacteriaceae > Microbacterium > Microbacterium aurugineum. Next base: position 63,910 of record NZ_CP078078.1, read on the forward strand.
ACTACGCCCTCCTGCTCATCTCGCGCTATCGCGAAGAGCTCGCCCGTGAGGCCGATCACCGCCGCGCCCTGGTCGCCGCGTGGCGGGCCACCGCTCCGGCGATCGTCGCCTCGAACGTCACCGTGGTCCTTGCGCTGTCGACGCTGGCCCTCGCTGTGATCCCGGGCACGCGGGGGCTCGGTATCGCCTCGGCCGTCGGACTCCTGATCGCGCTCGCCGCCGTGCTGCTGGTGCTCCCGCCGGCGCTCGCCGTGTGCGGTCGTCGGCTCTTCTGGCCGTTCGCGCCGCGCGTGGGCGACACCGCCGTCACGGGGCGCGTGTGGGGCGTGGTGGCACAGCGCGTCTCCCGTCGCCCGTGGGTGCCGCTGGTCGGCGGCCTCGCGCTCCTCGGTGTCCTCGCCGGCGGTCTGGCCGGGGCATCCGTCGGGCTCACCCAGGTCGAGAAGTTCCGGGTCGCGTCGGAGTCCGCCGCGGGGCTGACGACGCTCGGGGATCACTTCCCCGCAGGCGAGGCGCAGCCGATAGTCGTGATCGGAGGGACGGCGGAGGCCGAGGCGCTGGCCGCGGCGATCGACGACGTGCCGGGTGTGCTGCGGGTGTCGGCCACGGGCGACAGCAGCGACGGCGCGCTCACCCGTCTGCTCGTCGTCGGAGAGCCGGCACCGGGCACGACCGAGAGTCTCGATCTGGTCCGTGCCGTGCGAGAGGCCGCGGCGTCGGTGCCGGAGGCGGATGCCGCGGTCGGGGGGCCCGTTGCCGCAGATCTCGACGCGCGCGACGGCAATCAGCGCGATCTGCTGCTCATCGTCCCGCTCGTGCTCGCGGTCAGCCTGCTCGTGCTCATCGTGCTGCTGCGCTCCCTGGTGGCACCGGTGCTGCTGCTCGCGGTGAACATCCTCAGCGCGGTCGCGGCGATCGGTGCGGGCACGTGGCTGAGCCGGGTCGTGTTCGGATGGGAGTCGCTCGACCTGCAGGTGCCGCTGCTGTCGTTCCTGTTCCTCGTGGCGCTCGGGATCGACTACACGATCTTCCTCGTCCATCGCGCCAGGATCGAGGCGCTGACGGTCGGGACGCGGCAGGGGATGGTGCGAGCGGTCACCGCGACGGGTGGGGTGATCACCAGCGCCGGAGTCGTGCTCGCGGCGGTTTTCGCGGCGCTCGGGTTGCTGCCCCTGGTCACGCTCGGACAGATCGGGCTCATCGTCGGGATCGGGGTGCTCGTCGACACCTTCGTCGTGCGCACCCTGGTGGTCCCTGCGTTGTTCGCCCTCGTCGGCGAACGGATGTGGTGGCCGCGGAAGGTCGGGGGTGCCGGATCCCGCGCCGATCGACACGGAGACCACCCGCGCGGGGGAGAATACGAGGATGCCGCAGTCGCCGTCCCCGCAGACGCGGGCTGAGCGTCCCGGCCGCGTCGACCCCGCGGCAGGGATCCGCGCGCCGCGCACGTGGGCGAGCCTGGTCGGGTCGATCCGGATCGGCCAGGCCGTCATCACGGTCGTGCTGGTCGCGATCGGCGCCTGGCGTGCGGCCGCCGACGGCGTCCCGCTGCCGTGGGTGCTCGCCCTCTCGCTCGTCTTCCTCGGCTGGTACGGCGGCGGCCTGCTGCTGGGCGAGCGGACCTCCGACCGTCGTCTGGCGACCGGGTGGCTGCTCGGGCTGACGCTCATCTGGCTCGGCGCGGTCGTGGTCTCTCCGGAATTCGTGTGGCTCGCGTTCCCGCTGTGGCTGCTCGCCGGCTTCGTGATGCGCCTGCGGTGGGCGCTGCTGCTGAGCGTGGTGGTGCTCGCCGTCGTGGTCACCGCTCCGCTGCTGCACACCGGCACCACGACCTACGCGAACGTGATCGGTCCTCTCGTCGGCGGTGTCTTCGCGCTGGGGATCTCCCGCGGGTACCTCGAGCTCGTGCGTGACGGCCGGGAGAGGCGTCGACTGATCGCGTCTCTCGTCGCGACGCAGGAGGAGATGGCGGCTCTGCAGGACGAGCTCGCCCGTACCCAGCGCGAGTCGGGGGCGAGCGCGGAACGCACCCGGGTCTCTCGCGACATCCACGACACGGTCGCGCAGAGCGTGTCCTCGATCGGGATGCTGGCACGGTCGGCGCTGGAGGCGGATGATCCGGCACAGCGCACCCGCGCGCTCGAACAGATCGGTGCGCTCGCCACGGAGGGGATGGCGGACGCGCGGCGCATCGTGAACGCGCTGATGCCTGCCGAACTCGAGTCCACCGCGCTCGGCGACGCGCTCGCCCGCATGCTCGCACGACTGGCCGAAGAGACCGGGATCGAGGGGACGCTGAACGCCGACGACGACCTCCCGGCGCTCGGCATCGACGCGGAGGTCGCCCTGTTGCGGACGGCGCAGTCCGCTCTCGCGAACGTCCGGTCCCATGCCGAGGCCTCTCGCGTCGTGGTCACCCTGGCCGACGCCGGTGACGCGGTGCGGCTCGACATCGTCGACGACGGAGTCGGCTTCGATGCCCGGCGCTGGGACACGCAGGGCGGAATCGGCAGCACGGGCGGGGGCTACGGGCTGCGCTCGATGCGCGCGCGGCTGCGGGAGCTCGGCGGAGGGCTCGACGTGGAGAGCGCCGCGGGCGACGGCACCGCGCTGTCGGCCCATGTCCCGCTCGGTGGAACAGTGCCGGCGCAGCGGACGGAGGGCACGGCATGACCGCCGTACGCGTGCTGCTCGTCGACGACCATCCCATCGTCCGGGCCGGAGTGCGCTCGCTGTTCGACCATCGTGACGACGTCGAGGTGGTCGGGGAGTCCGCCTCCGGCGAGGAGGCCGTGGCTCTCGCGCGACACCTGCATCCGGACGTCGTGCTCTGCGATCTGCGGCTCGGCGACGGCATGAACGGCGTGCAGACGACGGCCGCGCTCCGCGGGCTGGATCCGGCGCCCGCCGTCCTCATCCTGACCACGTTCGACCGTGACGCCGAGATCCTCGGAGCGATCGAAGCCGGCGCCTCCGGGTACCTGCTGAAGGATGTGGCCCCCGAAGACATCGTCCGCGCGATCCGTCAGGCGGCCGCCGGAGGACTCGTGCTCACCCCGGAACTCAGCGAACGGGTCGTGCAGGTCATGCGCGCACCGCGGGTGCGGCTGACCGAACGCGAGCTGGCGGTGCTTCGGCTGCTCGACACGGGCGCCTCGAACCGCGAGATCGCGAAGACCCTGTTCGTGACGGAGGCCACAGTGAAGACGCACCTCGTGCACGTGTTCGAGAAGCTCGGCGCCGACAGTCGTGCCCGCGCCATCGCCATCGCCCGCGACACCGGTCTGCTCTGAGCCTTCCGGCATCTCCAGCTCTTCCTGGCCCTGCGCAAGCGTCTGCTCCCGGCGAAGTCCGCCTGACCCCGCCTTCGAATCGATTCGATATGCTGGTGTGCACCCCGATCCATCCCCCAGCTCTGCGAGCCGCTCCTTCATGGCCACCTCCCTCACCACGGGCCGTCCGTGGCGCGTCATCCTTGCCTTCTCCATCCCCCTCCTGCTCGGCAATGTGGTCCAGCAGCTCTACCAGTTCGCCGACGCGATCGTCGTCGGCAGGCACCTCGGCGTCACCTCGCTCGCCGCCGTGGGCGCGACCGGCAGCCTGCTGTTCCTGCTCCTCGGGTTCGCCTGGGGTCTGACGAGTGGATTCGCGATCCCGATCGCGCAGGCGTTCGGCGCGCGTGACGATGCCGCCGTACGCCGCTCCGTCGCGACGGGTGTGTTCCTCAGCGCCATCACCAGTGTGATCCTCACGGTCGCGGCGCCGCTGCTCGCCGGTCCCATCCTGGCGCTGCTGCAGACACCGGCCGAGCTCATGCCCGAAGCCACGACCTTCACGCAGATCAGCTTCCTGGGCGCCAGCGCGACCATGTTCTTCAACTACCTCTCGGCGATCATCCGCGCCATCGGCGACTCCAAGACGCCCCTGGTCTTCCTCACCATCGCCTGTGCGTTGAACGTCGGACTCGTCGTCCTGATGGTCGGCCCGCTCGGATGGGGTGTGGGCGGAGCCGCCCTCGCGACCGTCGTGGCGCAGGCGGTCTCGGTGGCGCTGTGTCTCGAGTTCGTGCGCCGCCGCCTGCCCATGCTGCACCTCCGCCGTGCCGATTGGCGCATCGGGCGGGACGACATCGCCGAGCACCTGCGCCTCGGCCTGCCGATGGGCTTCCAGGCCTCGATCATCGCGATCGGCACGCTCACCGTGCAGGTGGCGTTGAACACCCTCGGGGCTGATGCCGTCGCCGCGTACACGACGGGATCCCGGGTCGACAGCCTCGCGGTCGCGCTGCTCTCGTCGCTCGGCCTCGCCGTCTCGATGTACGTGGCGCAGAACCACGGCGGACGTCGGCCCGATCGCATCCGTCGTGGTGTCGTCGAAGCGACGTGGATGGCGGTCGGCGCCGGCGTGGTGCTCGGCGTGCTGCTGATCGCCTTCGGTGCGCCGATGGTGCGCCTGTTCATCGGAGAGGGATCCGACGACGTCGTCGACATGGCGCATCGGATGCTGATCATCAACGGCTGCGGCTATTGGGCGCTCGGCATGCTGTTCGTGCTGCGCGGCGCGCTCCAGGGCCTCGGCCACACGCTCGTGCCCACCGTGACCGGCGTGATCGAGTTGGTGATGCGCGTCGGAGCGGCCATCGTCCTCGGGGCCTGGATCGGTTTCGACGGCGTGGCCCTGAGCAATCCGCTCGCCTGGGTGGGGGCGATCGTGCTGCTGGTGCCCGCCTACATCCGCGCGCACCGGGCGCTCGCGCATCTCCCGGTCGCGCCTGCCGAGGCGACCGAGACCTCGGCGATCGCGATCGTCGGACCGACCGACGGCTCGATGGTCGTGGACGCCGTCGTCACCCAGCCCGTGCGCGTGGTGCGCGCCCGCCGGCTGCGGTGGCCGAGTCGGCGCTGAGGGTCCGCGACGCCGCCGTCGTGCCGACGAGATATCCGTCTGCAGGATGATGTGGATCGGACTTGAGACGGATGGCCTTTCCGAGACACACTTCTAGTGTCGAGGTAGCGGGATTTCCGCTGACGGGGGGTCGTCATGACGACAATGAGAGTGGCCAGCGATCTGGCTGCGGTGATGGTGCCGATCGGTTATGTGGGCGCGGCGATCGCCGCCGCCTGTGCGATCGTGGCGGCGGTCGCGGTGATCCGCGGGTCCGGAGGGCTCGCCGGGGGAGCCGTGGGGGTGTGGATCGTCGGTGCGCTGCTGAGCGTCACGGCGTCGTTCGCCCAGGAATGGACGCCGTTGATCCTTTCGGGGGCGGCGCTGGTCGGGATGCTGGTGATCGGGGGTGTCGTGCGGGCCATCATGACCGCGGCCGGTGCCGGACGGCCGGCGCGTGAGACGGATGCGGCACTGCCCGCAGCCGTGCCGGTGTCGAGGCCCGCGGTCGGGTCCAAAACGGCGCGCGTGGCGACGTCGCCGACGACCGCGTCGATCGCGGTGGTCCCCTGAGCGCTCAGCGATAGTCGCGGTCGCGGTGCTGTCCGGTTTCGTCGCCGGATTCCACGCGCGCGGCCTCGCGCCCACGCAGCTCGACACGACGGATCTTGCCGGAGATGGTCTTCGGCAGCTCGGGCACGAACTCGATGATCCGCACCCACAGGTGCGACGACAGGCGCTCGTGGGCGTAGGTGAAGATCGCTCGGGCGGCGTCCGTGTCGGCGACCGTGGCTCCGGGGGTCAGGCAGACATACGCTTTCGGCACGGCCAACCGTGTCGGATCCGGGCTCGGGATCACCGCCGCCTCGACCACGAGGTCGTGTTCGAGCAGCACCGACTCGAGCTCGAACGGCGAGATCTTGTAGTCCGAGGCCTTGAACACGTCGTCGGAGCGCCCGACGTAGGTGAGGTATCCGTCGGAGTCGCGCACCGCGATGTCACCGGTGTGGTGGTAGCCGCCGGCGCGTGACTGCGCTGTCTTCTCCGGGTCGTCGAAGTAGCCCGCCATCAACCCGAGCGGCGGGTTCGTCAGATCGAGTGCGATCTCCCCTTCGTGCTCGACGACGGCCCCGGTGACCGGGTCGAGCAGGACGACGGGGTAGCCGGGGAGGGGGCGCCCCATGGATCCGACCTTCACGGTCTGCCCCGGAGAATTCCCGATGCACGCCGTCATCTCGGTCTGCCCGAAACCGTCGCGGATCGTGCCGCCCCACGCATCGCGCACCCGGTCGATGACCTCGGGATTCAACGGTTCGCCCGCACCGACCAGCTCGCGCGGAGGGTGGGTGAGACGCGAGAGATCGGCCTGGATCAGCATCCGCCAGACGGTGGGCGGTGCACAGAACGTCGAGACGTGGTGAGTCTCCATGACCTGCATGAGGGTGTTCGCGTCGAAGCGGGCGTAGTTGTAAACGAACACGGTCGCCTCGGCGAGGAACGGCGAGTAGAAGCTCGACCAGGCGTGCTTCGCCCAACCGGGCGACGAGATGTTGAGGTGCACGTCGTCGGGGCGCACCCCGAGCCACCACATGGTCGACAGGTGTCCGACCGGGTACGAGACGTGGGTGTGCTGCACGAGTTTCGGGCGGTTCGTGGTGCCCGAGGTGAAGTAGAGCAGGGCGGTGTCGGACGCGGGGGTGGGTCCGACCGGCTCGAAGGTGGCGGGGGCGTCGGCCGAGTCGTCGAAGCGCTCCCACCCCGCGGAGATGCCGTCGCCCACACCGATGCGCAGGATGCCGGGGTCGAGGGTCAGGAGCCGGTCGCCGAGGGTTCCGAGGGTGATGACGGCGCGGGCGCGGCCGTGGTCGACGCGGTACTCGAGGTCCGATGCCGACAGGAGCGTGGACGTGGGGATCGACACCGCGCCGATCTTCGTGATCGCCAGCATCACCTCCCACAGTTCGATCGTGTTGTTCAGCATCACGATCACGTGGTCGCCCCGGCGGAGGCCGAGGCCGGTGAGCCAGGCGGCGACCTGGTCGGATCGCGTCGAGAGCTCGCCGTAGGTCCAGGTGCGCAGGCTCAGGTCGGCTTCGACGATCTGCACCGCGGGACGATCCGGCTTCTCGGCGGCGACCACATCGAACCACTCGAGGGCGAAGTTGAACTGGTCGACCTCGGGCCAGGCGAACCCTGCTCGCGCGGCCGCGTAGTCCGTCGCGTGGGTGAAGAGGAAGTCCCGCATCTCGCGGATGCTCTGCGTGGCGGCGGTCGCGCTGCGGCTCATGGTGCTCCCTTGTCGCGTGTTCCATCTTGTCGCGCGTTCCATCTTGTCGCGTGCGAGTGCAGAAACGCGCCTGACAGCCCCGTCTCCGGCGCACTTTTGATCCCGCAACCGGCGGGGGACGGGACGGGGGACGGGGACGGGGTCAGCGGGGGAGGGGGCCGGGGCCGTCGCGCAGTTCGAAGACGAGCTGGGTCTCGGTGCCGCGCACGACGGGATGGACGGTGATGTGCTCGAGGACGATGTCGCGGAGCGCCGTCGCGTCCTCCACGGCCACATGCACGAGGAAGTCGTCGACGCCGGCGACGTGGAACACCTGCAGCACACGCGGGACGCCGGCGAGAGCATCGAACAACGCCGTCACCTTGTCGCCCGTGTGATTCGCGAGCCGCACCTTGATGATCGCCTGCAGCGGGAAGCCCAGGGCCGCGCCATCCACACGGATGCGGGTGTCGCGGATCACCCCGCGCTCGCGCAGGGAACGCACGCGATGCGCGCACGTCGACTCGGCGAGACGCAGGCGGTGCGCCAGGGCTTTGTTCGTGATCTCGGCGTCGCGGGTGAGGACCGCGAGCAGTTCGAGGTCGGTCTCATCGAGTTGTGCTTTCGCCAACCTTCGGCTCCTTCGTCGGACGGATCCTGCACAGGATAGCGAAACAGCCTCGATTCATGGTGGATCCTGTCGACTTCCTGCAAAAGTGCCGCGATTCCGGCAACGTGGAAGCATGACTGCACCGTTGCATCCCGACACCGCCGCCGTTCACAGCGGCCGTTCCGACCTCGAGGGTCTCGGGGTGCACGCTTTGCCGATCGACCTGTCGACGACCAATCCGCTCCCCGACATCGAGCGCGGGGGCGACTCGTACGAGGCCATGGCCACAGGTGGCCGCCCGCCGGCGGACGGCAGCATGGTCTACGCCCGGCTCTGGAACCCCACGGTCGCCCGGTTCGAGGACGCTCTGGCCGAACTCGAGCACGCCGAGGCCTCGGTCGCGTTCGCCTCGGGGATGGCGGCGATGACAGCCGTGATCCTCGCGCACACCGGCGCGACGGGCGCACGCCACGTGGTCGCGGTGCGTCCGCTCTACGGCGGCACCGATCACCTGCTCGGCTCCGGACTGCTCGGCGTCGAGACCACGTACTGCCATCCCGACGAGGTCGCCGCCGCCGTGCGTCCGGACACCGGCCTCGTCGTCGTCGAGACCCCGGCGAACCCGACCCTCGACATCGCCGACATCGCCGATGTGGTGCGCCAGGCCGGGTCAGTGCCGGTCGTGGTCGACAACACGTTCGCGACCCCGGTGCTGCAGAACCCGATCGATCTGGGCGCCGCGATGTCGTTGCACAGCGCCACCAAGTACCTCGGCGGCCACGGCGATGTGATCGCCGGTGTCGTCGCCTGCAGCGAAGAGACCGCGGAGGCGCTGCGCCGCGTGCGGGCGGTGACCGGGGGGCTCCTGCATCCGCTCGGGGCGTATCTGCTGCACCGCGGCCTCACGACCCTGCCGGTGCGGGTGCGGCACCAGCAGGGGAGTGCGCAGCGGGTCGTGCAGTGGCTGATCGACCGGCCGGAGGTCGCCGAGGTCTTCTATCCCGGGCTCGACGGCGATCCGCGCGGCATCCTGGAACGGCAGATGCGCGGCACGGGGGCGATGATCGCGATCCGGATGCGGGGCGGATTCGCTGCCGCCTCCGCCGTGACGACGGCGACGAGGTTGTTCACCCATGCCGTCTCGCTCGGCGGCGTGGACTCGCTGATCCAGCACCCGGCGGCGCTCACCCACCGGCCCGTGCCGCCCGAGGCCCGCCCGGCCGCCGATGTGCTGCGGCTGTCGATCGGGTTGGAGGATGTCGATGACCTGATCGCGGATCTCGCGCAGGCCTTCACGGTCGCCGATTCCGCCCGCAGCGGCGCGCCGGCAGAGGCCGTTCCCGCGTAGCCGCAGGGGGATCCGCGTCAGAGCGAGGGCAGGCAGATCGTCCCGGTCGCGATGCGCTCGGTCGGCATCCGATCGCGATCGTAGGTGATCTCGTGGTAGCCGTGCGGGGTGGGCACCCCGTCGTCGTCCAGGCTCACGAACACGATCTTCTCGATCGTCAGGATGCGCTTGCGGGTGATCATGTTGCGGGCCACGGCGCGCATCGTCAGGGAGGTCGTGCCGAAGTGCGTGGCCTGCAGGCCGATCTCGATCAGATCCCCCTGCACCGCGGAGGCTTCGAAGTTGATCTCCGAGATGTGCTTGGTGACGGCGCGGTAGTTGCCGAGCTGGACGATCGCGTAGATCGCCGCCTCCTCATCGATCCATTTCAGCAGGCTCCCGCCGAACAGGGAGCCGTTCGCATTGAGATCTTCCGGGCGCACCCACTTGCGGGTGCGGAAGTTGAGTCCGTCTTCCGACCACTGCCAGGCCGGTGCCTTCTGCTTCGCCATGAGCTCGAGGGTAGGGGTGCCGTGAGTCGGCGATGTTACGGCGCGTTTTCGACATCTGCTCAGGGCAGAGCCGCCCACGGCAGAATCCCGCCGTACGCGGCACGCGAGAGCGGAAGCTGGGGGCATGAGCGAAGACAACCCCATCCCGCACTTCGGCCCCGAGGCCCGGCGTGCGCTGTTCCACGAGCGGGTGCTCGTGCTCGACGGCGCGCTCGACGACGACAACGGCACCCTGCTGATGACGCAGCTGCTCGCACTGTCGTCCGAGGACCCCGTCGCCGACATCGTCCTCTGGATCCACTCGCCCGGCGGCTCCGTGCCGTCCATGCTCGCGATCCGCGACCTCATGCGACTCGTTCCGAACGACGTCGCGACCCTGGCCCTGGGCCTTGCCTGCAGTGCGGGGCAGTTCCTGCTCTCCGCGGGCACGCCGGGCAAGCGACGCGCCCTCCCGCACGCGCGCATCCTGATGCATCAGGGGTCCGCGGGGATCGGCGGGTCCGCCGGCGAGCTCGAGACGCAGGCCGACGATCTGCGCCACATGCGTGACACCGTGCTCGGACTCATCTCCGCCGACACGGGGCAGCCCCTCGAGCGCATCTTCGAGGATTCGCTCCACGACCGCTGGTACACCGCGACGCAGGCGCAGGAGTACGGGTTCATCGACGGGATCGTGGCTTCGATCGCCGAGGTGATGCCGCGACGACGCCCGCGGGTCGGATTGGGGGCGGACGCATGAGCAGCTACACGATCCCGAACGTGATCGCGCAGCATCCCCGGGGGGAGCGGGTCATGGACGTGTACTCGCACCTCCTCGCCGAGCGCGTCATCTATCTCGGCACCGGCATCGATGCGGGCGTCGCCAACGCGCTGATCGCCCAACTGCTGCACCTCGACGCCGACAGCCCGGAGTCCGGCATCCAGTTCTACATCAACAGCGAGGGCGGCGACCCCGGAGCGGCGCTGGCGATCTACGACACCATGCGGCACATCCGCCCGCGCATCGCCACGACGTGTGTCGGACAGGCGATCGGACCCGCAGCGCTGCTCGTCGCCGCGGGAGAATCCGGGGAGCGAGCCGCTCTCGCGCACGCGCGCATCGTGCTGCATCAGCCCGCGGGACAGTCGCGGGGTGCGATCCCCGACCTGATCCTCGCGGCGGACGAGGTGGTGCGGGTGCGCTCCGACATGGAGGGGATCCTCGCCGAGCACACGGGTCGCACGGTTCCGGAACTGCGCGCCGACACCGACCGCGACCGGGTCTTCACCGCCTCCGCCGCCCGGGACTACGGCCTGATCGACACCGTGCTGGGCGCGCGCACCTGACGCCCCCGCCCGAACGGATGCCCGTGGACGCATTCATGACTCGGGGACGGATGCACGACTCGCGAACGGATGCCGGACGGATGCATGACTCGGGGACGGATGCATGAGTGGCGCGGTGCTCGTGGTCATGCATCCGTCCGCGGCTCATGCAGGTGAAGCACGCCGCAGGGCAGGTGAAGCACGCTGCCGGGCAGGTGAGCACGCCGCAGGGCAGGTGAGCACGCTGCCGGACGGATGGCTGACGCACGCGGCTCAGGCGGCGAGCGCGAAGGCGCCGCGCGGGACCGTGGTGGTCGTGCGGAGTTCCTCGGCGACGGCGCTCGTGAGCTCGATCAGGCTCGTGTCCAGAGCCCCTGCGATCGCGGCGATCATCTCGCTCGACGGCTCCTTCAACCCGCGCTCGACCTCGGAGAGGTATTGCGGCGAGAGGCCGGCCTTCTCCGCGGTGGCGGTGAGCGTCTCGTCGCGGTCGTGTCGACGTCGGCGCAGCTGGTCGCCCAGGAGGTGTCGCCACAGGGGCTCGGGTCCGTGGGGCTGTGGACGGTCGGAACGAGGAGTGCGCGGGAACGGGACGATGTCGGCCATGCCTCACGATAAACCGGGGTCTCCGGAGGCTTCGAGCGGTTCTGCTCAGAGCAGAACCCGACCTTTACAGGGCCGCGGTGACTCCCGGCAGCAACTTGCCGAGGATCGCCCCGAGCTGGTCGCGCTCTTCGGGGGTGAGCGGATCCAGCACCAGTTCGCGCACCTGCTCGACGTGCACCGGAGCCGCCGTGCGCAGCATCTCCCGACCGGCAGGGGTGAGAGCGGCCGAGAGGGTTCGCTTGTCGGTGCTGCAGGACGTGCGCTCGACCCAGCCGCGCTCCTCGAGCGAGTCGAGGGCATGGCTCAGGCGTGAGCGGCTGAGCCCCGCGATGCGTGCCAGCTCGGTCATCGTGACGATGCCGTCCCCCTGCCCGGCGAGTGTGACGAGGATGGCGTAGCGGGCGTGGTTGAGGCCGACCTCCTCCTTGAGGGTGCGGTCGAGCACCTGCGGGAGGAGTTGGACGAACCGGATGATGGGGAGCCAGGTGTCCATCTCGGTGTCGTCGAGTCGCCGCGGCTGCTGCTGCTCCGCCGTCATGGTGTCCTCCTCGGATGTCACGCCGGGTGTCACGCCGCCGACAGGTCGAGCGTGTGCGCCGTGTGGTCCCTCTTGGCCTGCAGGTAGCGCGAATTGGACTCCGACAGGTGCACCTCGGTGCGCACCCGCTCGGTCACGCGGATGCCGAGTGCTTCGAGCTGCACGGCCTTGTCGGGGTTGTTGCTGAGCAGGCGGATGCCGTCGACGCCGATCGCGTTCAGCATCTGGGCGGCCACGGTGTAGTCGCGCTCGTCCTCACCGTGTCCCAGGGCGACGTTCGCCTCGTAGGTGTCCAGCCCCGCGTCCTGCAAGGCGTAGGCGTCGAGCTTGGCGTAGAGGCCGATGCCCCGACCTTCCTGTCGCAGGTAGAGCAGGAAGCCGCCGTCCTCCGCGATCCGCTCCACGGCTTCGCGCAGCTGGGGGCCGCAGTCGCAGCGCTCCGAGCCGAAGACGTCGCCGGTCAGGCACTCGCTGTGCGGGCGCACGAGCGGGGCCTCGCCGCCCTCGGTCGCGCGTTCGAGCGCTGCACGCCAATCGCCGAGTCCGAGCAGCAGGTGCTCACGGCCGTCGATGAGCCCGTCGAAGGTGACGACGTCGGCGGTCGTGGAGAAGCCGTCGCCGAAGCGCAGCGGCACCCGGACGCGCGTGCGCTCCGTGGCGACCGGAGCGACGGTTGAAGTTTCAATCATGCCGGGTGCAACGCGCAGTCCAGCGGAGTATTCCCCGACCCTCGGATGTCTCCTGGTTGTCTACCTGTCAGGCGGGCGTTCCGCCGGAGTGCGCCGCACGAGCTTCAGCTCGCTCGCGAGGATCCCGAGCACCACGAGTGCCCCGCCGATGAGTGCGGTCACGGGCAGACGCTCCCCGGCGATGCGTCCGATGACGCCGGCCCACACCGGCTCACCCGCGTAGATGATGGTCGCGCGCGTGGGGGAGACCGACTTCTGCGCCCAGTTCATCGTCAGCTGGATCAGACAGCTCGCCGCTCCGAGGCCGACCGCGCAGCCGACCCAGATCCACGAGAACTCCGGCACGCCCTCACCCACCACGGGCATCGTGAGCAGCCCCAGCACGCCGGCCGTCAGCAGCTGGATCACCGTGATTCGGCCGAGATCGACCTTTCCCGCGAAGAGGCTGATCAGGATGATCTCGGCGGCGATCGGCAACGTGCTGATCATGGTCACGACCTCACCGGTGCCGAGGGTGAGCGCGAAGGCGTCGGGCCCGGCGATGAACAGCAGACCCACGAACGCCAGCCCCGCGCCGACGAAGGCCATGAACGGAGGACGCGTGCGGAACACGGCCCACTGCGCGAGCGGGACCAGGGGCACGTACATCGCGGTGATGAAGGCGGAGGTGCTGCTGTCGATCGTCTGCAGCCCCTGCGTCTGCAAGCCGTAGCCGAGGTAGATCATCACCCCGATCGCCACGCCCGCGCCGACGTCGCGCCACCGGATCCCGCGCAGCACCCGGCGGAAGATCACGACGCTGATCAAACCCGCGATCAGGAAGCGGATGCCCACGAAGAACCAGGGTCCGGAATGGTCCATCGCCCAATGCACGAGCAGGAAGGTGCCGCCCCAGACCGCGGTGATCGCGAGGAGCGCGGCCTCCTCCGGGCGGAACCGCATCCAGCGAAGTCGAGAGGGCATCGTGGGCCCTTTCTCGACGTTGCCGGATCGAGCCTAGTGGCCGGAATCCTCTTTCGAATCGCGCAAATGGTCCGATTCCGGCGCCGGATGCGGCCATTCACGCGATTCGAAGGTGAGGACGGGGTGACCCGAGGATTCGGTAGCCTCGCAGCATGAGCGACTTCGTGAGTGCCGTCGAGCTGAACGACCTGTTGACCCGGGGTGCACCGGTGCGCGTGATCGATGTGCGGTGGCGGCTGGATCGCCCGGAGACGGGGCACGACGACTACCTCACGGGGCACATCCCCGGCGCCGTGTTCGCCGCGCTCGACACGGAGCTCTCTACCCACGGAGAGCCCTCGGACGGACGGCACCCGCTGCCGTCGACGGCCACGCTCCAGGCCGCGGCCCGGCGCTGGGGTGTCCGCGTGGGCGACACGGTGGTCGCCTACGACGATGCCAAGGGCACGGCGGCGGCGCGCGCGTGGTGGCTGCTGCGGCAGGCGGGGGTCGACGTGCGCGTGCTCGCCGGCGGCCTCCGCGGGTGGCAGGCCGAGGGGTTCGAGGTCGCGACCGATGACGTGAGTCCGGAGCCCGGCGACGTGGTCCTCGAGGAGATCGGGCGCGATGCCCTCTCGATCGACGAGGCGGCGGCGTTCCCGGAAGCCGGAGTCCTGCTCGACGTGCGCGCCCCCGAGCGGTACCGCGGCGAGACCGAGCCGCTCGACCCGGTGGCCGGTCACATCCCGGGCGCGCGCAACCTGCCGACCACGCTCCACCTCGACGACCAGGGGAGACTCCTCGACACCGATACCGTGCTCGCCACCCTCGCGGCGGTCGGGGTGACCCCGGGTACGCCGGTGGCTGCGTACTGCGGTTCGGGCGTGACCGCCGCCCACACCGCGCTGGTCCTGCACGAGGTGGGGATCGAGGCGAAGGTGTTCCCCGGATCCTGGAGCCAGTGGTCGAACACCCCTGGCCGCCCGGTGGCGACCGGCGATCAGCCGGGCTGATCCTCGCGGGGTCCGTATCCCCAGCGCAGGCCGAGCGCACCGGGGCCGAACGCCCGGCGCACCAGGTGCACCGAGGTGCCTCGGGGCGGCGGCAGCGGTGTCAGAGTCACGCCTTCAGGGGTCTCGAGGTGCTCCTCGCACCAGTCCGGGATCGCGTCCGGATGGAAACGGGTCCACACCAGCAGTTCCCGGGCCTTCTGCGCTAGCGCGTGCCCGGTGTCGCGCGTCTCCGGGTAGTCGGGCGGATACTCCGCCGACCACTCGACCATCGCGGTGTCCGGGGCCGTCAGCGGGATGTCAAGCTCGAACAGCACCCCGTGGACCTCGCCATCGGGGTGGGAGTACCGTGCGGCGATCCTGCCTCCGGAGACGGCTTCGATCACGGGTGCGGGCGTGCGAACCCCGGGAGTGATCTCCAGGAACGGGATCGCCGTGATGGTGCCGACCGTGGACTGCACGATGCTGCGGGTGACGCTGTAGGCGATGTTGCCGTCGGCCCCGACATCCGTCACCGAGTGCGTCGTGAGCTCTCGGGAGGTGTCGGGATACGACGCACCGAGCGCCTGGAACGCGTCCATGACCGCGCGCTCGAGCTCTTCCTCATCGATCGGGAACTGATTGGGCCCGAGCGGTCCCGTGCGGTTCGTCGACCGGAGAAGCCTGCTCAGGGCCCCGGCCTCGAGTCGGAGGAGGTCCTCGATGTCGGCGAGTGCGGCGAGCGACTGCACCCCCTCGGGGTGCCGGGCGCCGGAGCGCCAGTAGCTCAGGGTGGCCATCGAGACGCGGTTCCCGCGCGCATTGAGCTGTTGCTGCAACCAGGAGAGTGTCACGTCCCTGGCGTTGATCGCATCGCGCAGCGCTCCCGCGAATGCGCCGGATCCGGATCTGCGCGCGTCATATTCGTAACTCATCACAGCCCCCATCCGGTATGTGAAGCCCACCGTCCTAGAGTGAGCATACGACCGCACGCGCATACCTCAGGGGACCGGGTGGGCATGTGGGGTCACTTGGCCGTCGTCGCAGGTAGGGTGCCCGACCGTGCGAAGACCGGCCTGACGCAGTGATGCCCCCCTTGCTGCGTACGTCGTGAAGCCCGGCAATCGATCTGGGGAGATCCGCCGGGCTTCACGAAACCTCCTCCGCACGCCGCGGGCGCGGCGGCTCTGCGCCCCCGCGTAGACTGGGAGCAACACCCCGGAGGACTCTGGATCGTCATGTCTGCCCCTGCTCGCGCATTCACCATGCGCCACGTGCAATTGCTGCGCGCACTGTTCGCCGCCGTCGCCGCCCTGATGATCACCTTCTCGTCGGACCACTCCGCTCCCGTCGGCCTCTCGGTGTTCAGCGGCTTCGTCTTCGTCACCGCGCTCATCCAGCTGCTGGCCGCGTGGCTGGTGCTCCCCGCGGGGTCCCGCTGGCCCTACATCCTGCTCGGTGTCCTCGGCACGCTCGCCGGCGCCGTGAGCGGCATCCCGGCCTGGCGCTCCGATGACCTGTTCTTCATCGTCGTCTCGACCTGGGCGATCCTGAGCGGCGGCATCGAGCTCCTCGCCGGCATCCGCTCTCGTCGAAACGCCGATCCGCTGTCCCGTGACGCGATCACGGTCGGCGCGCTGGGGGTGCTGCTCGGGATCGTGCTGCTGCTGATCCCGGCCGGCTTCGTCCAGGAGTACACGATCGAGAAGGCCGGCACGTTCGTGTTGTCCGGCATCATCCTCGGCGTCGGGATGTTCGGTGGGTACGCGGCGATCCTCGCCGTCTTCCTCGGCATCGCCGGCCTCACCCCGAAGCGAGTGGACACCGTCACCGCGGTCTCCGAATCGAACGACGACACCGCCGCTGCGGAGCACGGAGGAACGCGATGAGCGACGAGAAGCCCACCCGTCGGGACATCCTGCGCCCGCTGCACCTGCTGCTGATCGCGCTGGGTTGCGGCGTCTTCGCCATGGTCGTGACCCTGGTCTCGACCGGAGCCTTCACCGCCAGGGTGAACACGGCGATCGCGAACGGCAGCTATGACGGGCTGACCCCGGTGGCGCTCGGCCTCGTGGTCGGCGGTGGCGCGTTCATCGTCACGCTCCTGATCCTCGCGATGCTGATCCTGGCGGTCGACCCCGCCGATGTCACCAAGACCATCGACCGTCCGGTGCTCTACGACGACCCGGAGCCCGAGGGCGAGGCGGACGGCGAGCAGCCCGGCCGCGCGGCTTCGTCGTGACCGTCGGGCGTGCGGCATCCCCTGCTGTTCCGCCCTCGTCCGGAATAGTCGCGCCGTCCGACCGCTTGTTCCTGAAGTGACCGCCCCCGTCGACCGCGCCTCCATCGGACTCCGCTCGGCGCGAGGCCCCATCCTCGGCGCGCTGATGCTCGCCACCGGCCTCATCGCGATCGACGCCACGATCCTCGCGACCGCGGTCCCGAGCATCGTCCGCGATCTCGGCAGCTACCAGCAGTTCCCCTGGCTGTTCTCGGTATATCTGCTGGCGCAGGCGGTGAGCGTCCCCATCTACTCCCGGTTCGCCGACACGGTGGGCCGCAAGCCGATCATCCTCCTCGGGATCGCCCTGTTCCTGCTCGGCTCCGTGCTCTGCGGGTTCGCGTGGAGCATGCCCGCGCTCATCCTGTTCCGCCTCATCCAGGGCTTGGGGGCGGGCGCGGTCGCGCCGATGGCGATGACGATCGTGGGCGACATCTACACGGTCGCCGAGCGCGCGAAGGTGCAGGGGTACATCGCGAGCGTGTGGGCGATCTCGTCGGTGGTCGGACCCGCGCTCGGCGGCATCTTCGCGCAGCTCGACGCGTGGCGATGGATCTTCTGGGTGAACATCCCCCTGTGTCTGATCGCCGCGTGGATGCTGCAACTCAAGTACAAGGAGGAGAAGCAGACCCGTCGGCACCGGATCGACTACGCCGGGGCGGTCCTGCTCACGATCGGGCTCACCGGACTCATCCTCGGGATGCTCGAGGGTGGGAACGCCTGGGACTGGATCTCCGTGCCGAGTGCGCTCTGCTTCGGGGTGGGCGTCGTGGCCCTCGCGTTCTTCGCGATGGTCGAGCGGCGGGCGGCGGAGCCGATCGTCGATCTCCGGCTCGCGGCGCGGCCGTTGATCCTGACGACCACGCTCGTGTCACTCGGGGTGGGGGCGCTCATGATCGGTGTGACCAGCTTCGCCCCCGCGTACCTGGAAGGGTCACTGGGCATCGCGCCCCTCCTGTCCGGCCTGGCGGTCGCCGCCTTGACTCTCGGCTGGCCCATCGCCGCGGCGAACGTCGGACGACTGTACCTGCGCATCGGCTTTCGCCGCACCACCCTGATCGGCATGAGCATCGCCACGTTCGCGGCGACCGTGCTCGCCGCGGTCTCCTCGTGGCCGAACCCGTTCGTGATGTCGGTGATCGCGTTCGTGCTCGGCTTCGGCCTCGGCTGGTCGGCCGCCCCGACCCTGATCGCCGCACAGTCCTCGGTGGGCTGGGGGGAACGCGGTGCCGTGACGGGCATGAACGCCTTTGCACGTTCCGCCGGGAGTGCGGTGGGCGTGGCGGTGTTCGGCGCGATCTCCAACGCGGTCATCGCGCAGGGTGCGGGCGCCGACGACCCGGAGACGATCATCCACGCCTCGGTGTGGGTGTTCGTCGCCGTCGCCGCGACGGCCATGCTCACGCTGCTCGCTGCCGCGTTCATGCCGCGGGATCACGTCGAGGAGCATTCGGGTTAGGCGTATCCCGCGCGGGTGAGCAGTTGGGCTGCGAGCGCGAGAGGATCTTCGTCGGATCCGTCGTCGGAGCCGTGGGCCTCCCGCCACTGCTCCTCGATCTCCACGATGACGCGGCGCAGATCGTCCTCGCTCGGCCGCGTCCCGTGTTCCACCGCGTCGGCCAACCATGACACCCAGGCGGCCCACCGCCGCGCATAGAGGTCGCGGATCAGACCCGACCAATGCCGCCCGGAGTAGTCGTGCAATCCGCTCGACTGGTGACCCCACACCGACACCAGGCTGCGTGCATCTCGCTCCATCACCTCTCGCTCGGCATGCGTGTCTCCCCAGGAGCGCGCCTGTGCGATCCACGTCGACACCCGGGATTCCCGCCTGGTGGCTGCCAGCCGGTCCAGGGCGAGCAGGTCGTCGTGCAGCCGGGCGCCCTCTCGGCGCAGCGTGCTCACGTCACGGTCGGTGAAAGCCCGAAGGATCCCCCGGATGCGAAGCCGCGTCTGCTGCGCAAGCACGTGCGAGGTGAGCTCGACCACGTCTCGTTCCTGAGCGTCTCGTGAGTCCGTCTTCGTTCCGAGGGAGATCAGGAGGCTGGCTGCGCGCGCGATCGACGGCAGGTCTCCCAACACCGCAGGGTCGTTCTCCGCGTCGATGTTCGCCGACATTCGTGCAGGCTCCGCGACGAGCGCTTCCCCAGCCAGCCGCTGCGAGGCGAAGGGCGCAGCGGCGCTCCATGGCCGTGCGATCACAGGTGACGGGATCGATCGGGTTCGCCCGCGACCGTACAGCGTGGATCCGAGCAGACGCCAGGCCTCGCGTGCCGCGTCGTCGTCCACACCATACCGCTGCATCGCGAAGTCGTCGAGCCACGCGTCGACGTCCACGTCGTCCCAGACGAGGTCGGCCGCGAGCTCGTAGAACACGGTATTGTTCTCGATCGCCTCCGGCGCAACGCCGATGCCCTCCAAGCGCTCCGGGTGCCGCGCGCGCAGTTCGGCGACGTCGCGGGCAAGCCCGCACAAGTCGCCGAAGAGCGCGAAGCGTCCGCCGAAGTTGTGCACGGCGGTCCACAGCCAACGACGCCCGTGCATCCCCTCTCGCCACATCGGTGCGTGCTCGCCCCAGAGGTCGATCAGCAAAAGTCGCTCGTGCGGAATGCGCGACAGGTAGGCGCCGACGCGATCTGACGTCCAGAAGGCGCGGTGGTAGTGGAACGGCCAGCCCTGCAGCAGCCACGTCGCCGCGGGGTAAATAGCCGTGATCGCCGTGTGCACCCCCGCGCCCGCGGCTGCGAGCTGCGCCGAGTCCGTGGACGGCGGGAGGGATTCGATGTAGGGATCCACGGCGAACACGGGCTCGGGCCCGGGGTCACCGAGCAACCTGCGCTGGGTCTCGAGGAACAGCCTTAGCATGTGCGCGAACGCGGGCGAGGCGGGGTCGAGCATCGGTGTTCGCCAGCCCTGCCACTCGATCTCGGCGGCCTCGTCGCCCGTCACTGCGGCGGGCAGATGCCCACCGGGCAACGGCAGCACGGGTGTCATGCCGAGCTCGCGTGCACGCGCGATGATCCGACGAGCGAGCGCGAGTCGGCGCTCATCCCACCGTGACGGGAGCGGTCCGCCGAAGTCGTGAACCCCTCCCATAGACATCCAGGGAAGGTGCGCAGCGCTGCCTATCCAGGTTCGAGCGATGGCCTCGTCGATGCCGAGGAGCCCCAGAGTCTCAGCGAGAACCGCTTCGTAGCCTGTGAGGACGAGCGGGTGAGTCACGCCATGCAACGCCATCCAATCGAGCTCCTGCTCCCACCGAGCCCAATCCCAGTACGGCGTCGAGTACCCGTGCGTGACGACGTTCAGGTGGTATCGGATCGCGAACGGCGTACGCACGTCGGTTCTGTCCGCGTCGGGCCAGGGCGTGAGAGGTCGGATCGGCCGCGGGGACTCCCAGGTGATGCGGTGACCCTGTGAATGCAGATAGCGGGCGAAGGCGCTCGCTGCCGCTGAGGCATCGGATCCACGTAGGGTGAGCACGCCCTCGCTCGCCTCGAATCCCGCGATGCGTGAGCCGGAGGAGGCCTCCTGCAGGATTTCGATCCTCACCGTCGCCGCATCGCCGCCGACCCTGTCGATCAGCGCACGCACAGCGGACTCGACATGACCGCTCATGCGCGCAGCCTGTCGTCCAGGTGCAGATCGATCTCAGCCGTCCACGCTGCGAAGTCGAGGGGCTCGCCGGATCGGCGCGATGCCTCGGCGCCGAACGCCATCAGGTGGCTGTCGAGAGCCGTCTGGAACGACAATTCTCCCCTACCTACTGATCCCTGGCGCACCGCCTCGATGAATTCCGCCATCAGCCCGGCGTCGCCACCACCGTGGCCGGCGTGGTCGCCAAGGTCGGGGTTTGGCAGCGTCACCCGCAAGATGTGGCGTTCGTGAGCCATAGGCGACTTGGTGTGCACCTCATGCGCGTCCAGTGGCAACCCTTCCGGGATCCGCGCCGTCGGAGAGAACAGGTCCACCACGATCTCGCCGTTCTCCATGTGGCCGGAGATCTGGCCGGCGGACCCGGTGATCGTGACGTGTCGAGTGTTCTCGGCGGTGAATGCCGAGGCAGTGAGCGTGGCCGTCACGCCCATCGGGAATCGCATGGTCGTCTGCTGGTGGTCTGCCACGTCGTTGTCGCCGCGGTACACGCATCGGCCGTAGTCGCCGTCGCGCAGAGCGCGCATGCGGCCAGCGGGAGAAGTGTCGGCACCCAGGAGGTGCACCGGGTGTCCAGTTACGCCGGCGAGCGCATCGACGTAGTATCGCGGAGCGAAGAAGGGGCAGCTTTGTGAGACCGGGCAGCCCTGGACGCAGAACTCCGGCGCCCCCTCGGGGGCGTTCTCCCGCCGGAACCAGCTCAGCTCGCCGATGCTGTACATGCTCTCCGGAGCCGTGCCGACCAGCCAGCGGATCAGGTCGAGGTCGTGCGAGGTCTTCGTCAACGCCATAGGTCCCGAGGTGGCGCTGT
Source organism: Microbacterium aurugineum (assembly GCF_023101205.1). Lineage (NCBI taxonomy): Bacteria > Bacillati > Actinomycetota > Actinomycetes > Micrococcales > Microbacteriaceae > Microbacterium > Microbacterium aurugineum. Next base: position 85,324 of record NZ_CP078078.1, read on the forward strand.
TGCGCCAGTTGCCGCGCACGTAGGAGTGCGCGAAGTGCCAGTAGCCGACGTTCTCTCTGAGCTCGAGGGTGAGCATCCGCCCGATCGTCCCCGCGTCGAGGATGGCCTTCACCGACCGCCAGAACGGCGTGAACCGCAGGACATGGCCGATCGCGAGTGCTGACGACGTGCGGCGCGCATGCTGCACGAGCCGCCGCAGCTCACCGAGGTTCGGCGCCGCGGGCTTCTCTAGGAGGAACGGCAGGCCGGCGTCGGCGACCGCGATCGCGACGTCCACGTGCAGTGCGTCGGGAACGGCGATGACCACCGCGTCGGCCTTGAGCGCGGCGAGATCGGCTACCGCGCCTTGCCAGTCGTCATAGGTGCGGGCGCCGCCGGCATCCGCGGCCAGTGCGTGCCTTCGCTCGGGCGACGGATCGGCGACCGCCACGACCCTGGCTCGATCCGGGTGCTCTACGGCCCACCGCCCGTACGCATCGCGGCCACGTCCGCCCGCGCCGATGATGACGATCCGCTGGGGTCCGTCGGGTGTGCTCATTTCTCGGCTCCTGCCGTCAGTCCCTCGACGAGGTAGCGCTGCGCGAGGAAGAAGAGGATGACAATGGGGATGGTGACGGCGATGGAACCCGACAGCAGCACGGTGACCGGCACGTTGAAGTCCGCCAGCTGTGAGATTCCGAGCGGCGCCGTCCATTGCGAGCGGTCGCGAACGAGGAAGAGCAGAGCGTAGAAGTACTCGTTCCAGGCGATCATGAAGACGTAGATCGAGGTTGCGACCACTCCGGGCAGGGCGATCGGCAGCACGACGCTCCGCAACATCTGCGGAAGCGAGGCGCCGTCGACGATCGCGGCCTCCTCCACGCTTTCGGGGAGCGCCTGGAAATAGTTGCGCAACATGTAGATCGATACCGGGACGGTGGTGGCAACGTAGACGAGGAATAGGCCCACCAGCGAGCCGGTCAGCCCGGCTCTGGCGAGCAGCACGAAGAGCGGTACGGACAACACGATGCCGGGGAACAGGTACACCGCGAGGATGATCGCGTTCATCCCGCGTCGTCCCCGGTACCGCAAGCGGGCTGCTGCGTAGGCGCCGAGGATTGACACGAGCACGGAGAGCACCACCGTCCCAAGCCCGACGAGCAAGGAGTTGATCACGAATCGCCCCAGGCCGAATCCGCCCTGATCCGGATCGAGCATCGCGGTGGTGTAGCCGGAGAAGTCGAGCTCGTCGAAGGACGGGATCAGGTTGAGCGGCTCCTGCACGATCGACGAGTATGGCCGGACCGACAGGATGAAACCGTAGAGAACCGGGCCGATCGCGACGAGGAGCGCGACGGCGATGAGGAGTACACGACCGACGGTTGCGGCGGGCCGCGGACGCGACGGCGAGCGACGGCGGGTGGTCATTCGGTATCGACCTTTCTGCGCGTGGCGATGACGTACACGGTGAGGAGCGCGATGAGCACGACGGACATCAGCAGTCCGTATGCGGAGGCGCTGCCGATGTCGGCGCGCGTGACGAGCTCCGTATAGACCTTGAGGGCCATCAGCTGAGTGCCGCCGGCGCCTTCAGTCAGCAGGTACACCTCGCTGAAGCTCTGGAAGGTCCAGATGAAGCGCAGCAGACACAGCAGTAGGATGACGCCCTTGAGTTGCGGCATCACGATGCTCCACAGAATCTGCCGCGGCTTCGCGCCGTCGAGCGCGGCCGCCTCTTCGATGCTGGGCGAGACCCCTTGCAACCGCGCCGTGAGGAAGAGGAATGCGAGCGGCGCGGAGGTCCAGATCTCGAAGGCCACGACGACCAGAAGTGACACCGGCACCGAGACTCCGAAGACCTGTGCGGTCGAGGTGTTGAGGAAACCTACGGCCTGCTCCCAGCCGAGCACCTCCCGGCCGAAGGCGTTCACGAGCCCGTACTGCGGGTTCAGCATCGTCTGCCAGATGGTGACGGCGGCGATGAGGGGGAGGACGTACGGAACCAGCAGCAGTGCCCGGACGATGCCGCGGCCGCGGAAAGGCCGACGGAGGGCGAGGGCGAGCGCCAGGCCGACCCCGACCGAGCCCACCATGGTGAGGGTCGAGTAGAGCAGAGTGGTGCCCAACGCTTGCCAGAATGAGGGGTTGGCGAGCGCGCGACGGAAGTTGTCGAGAGTCCACTCGATCGGTTCCGTACCCAGGCGCGGGATGTCGACGAGTCGGATCTCGCTGAAGGCGAAGACGATCACCAGCAGCAGCGGGATGATCGACGCGAGCAGGATGACGAGGAAGGTCGGGGTCGTGAGCAGGAGTCCATTGCGGTCGTCCCGTCGGGAGCGGCGGGGCCGCTCCCGACGGTGACGGAGAGGTGCCGTGCTCACAGGCCCGCCTTGACCTCCTCGACAGCCGCCTTCATCGCGGCTGTGACGTCGGCGGCCGGAGCGCCGTTGTAGAGTGCCTCGATCTGGTTCGCAAGCACGCCCTGGCTGAACACGAGACCGGCGAGCGTGGCATCGTCGGTGCCCATCCCCCACAGGTAGACGGAGTTGATGCCCTCGCTCATGCCGTCGACGAACTCGTCGCCGTAGATCTCAGCCGAGGTGCGATCGTGCGCGGGTCCGATGCCGAGCCCACCCCACGCGGCGGCGAACGCCTCGGGGTCGTCGCCTGTGCCATTGCGCAACGGGATGCGGCCCTCGGTTGCGACGCCGAGGGTGTCGGCGTAGCCCTCGTCGAGCACGAACTCGATGTACTCCTGCGCGGCCTCGACGTTCGCTCCGGTCGGGATGCCGTAGCCCAGAATCGCTCCGTACTGTCGCGGCTCGTCGCCGAGAACGGTCAGGAACTCGGTGTTCTGCGCGAGGAAGTCCGGGGTGCCGGTGCACTCCGGGCAGGTCGCCGGGGTGGCCGGGTCGAGCCCCGCCAGCTCGTCGAGGATGTGCGTGGAGAAGAGGAGCATGGCAGCGTCGCCGTTGAGGTAGGCCGCGCGGGCGCTGATGACGTCGAAGTCGCCCGCGGTGGACGAGTCGCGCAGTGCGAGGAACTGTTCCGCGGCCACTGTGCACGCGTCGGAGTCGATGGTGACCTCTCCGTCCTTCACCAGCTCACAACCGGCGCTCTGGAACAGCGACTGGATGCCCTCGGTCGCCGACGCCGTGCCGGCCTGCGTGCCGAATGCCAGGCCCGTGATGCCGAGCTCGTCCTTGACGGTCGCCGCCGCCTCGGCGAGTTCTTCGACGGACGCGGGGACGTCCACTCCGGCCTCCTTGAGCAGGTCGGCGCGGTAGGCGATCACGTGCGACCAGCCGTCGCTGGGCACCGCCGAGATCTCGCCGTCGATGGTGACGGCCGTGAGGGCATTCTCATTGAACGTCGTGGCGTCCAGTGTGTCGACGAGGGTGCTCGCGGCCGCGGTGTCGAGCAGACCCTGCGAGGTCCACGCGCCGGTCTGGGTGGAGGCGTGCAGGATGACGTCCGGTACGTCGCCGCTCGCGGCGCCGGTGACGAGGGCCTGATCCTGGTCGGCACCCGCCATGGGTACTACCTCGACCTCAATGCCGGTCTTTTCTGTGAAGGCCGCGGCGACTCCCTCCTGAGCCGCGAGCCGCTCGGGAGTGGTCTGCGGAGTCCAGAACACGATGCTCTGCGCCTCAGCGGCGGAGTCGTCGGCAGGTGCGGAACATCCGGCGATCAGTACTAGCGCGGCGAGAGCCGCGAGGGGAGCCGCGATGCGCGGCGCTGACGAACGGGTCAAGTCAACACTCCTCGGGTTGTGGCGCCATGCGCCGGGGAGAACCACCGGGCGGCAGTGCCGCGGCAGTCCTGTGATCTTCCCGCGGCGCGAGGGATTATGGTGAGATTCCTTGCGTTGATGCAAAGAATCATCTTCTGGAACGCTCATAGTGAAGGTATTGTACGATCCGTGGATGATCTCGACCGACGCATCGTCGGTGCGCTGCTGGCCAACCCGCGTGCCACGAATGCCCAGATCAGCGATGCCGTGTTCACCTCCGAGGCAACGGCATCGCGCCGGGTGTCGCGGCTGATCGCTGAAGGGGCCGTGCGCGTGATCGGCGTGCTCGACGGCGAGGCGACCGCACGCTCCCGATCCTTGTTCGTGCGGCTGCGATGCCGGCCGGGCGACGGCAACCGGTCGGCGCAGAGGCTCGCAGCTTGGCCTGAATGCGGCTCGGTCAAGCTCGTCACGGGAAGCGTCGACTGCGTCGCCGAGATCAACTACACCTCGAACGACCACCTGCTCGCCATCACCCTCGAGCAGCTCCCCTCGCTCGACGGCGTCCTGGCTGTCTGGAGCAACCAAGTCGTTCGCCGCTTCGCCACCCCGCACAGCTGGCTGCCGGAGCTGCTGTCCGAGGAGATCGCGGCGCAGTTGCGCTCGCAGCGGTTCGACCCCTGGCGGGATCCGCTCCCAGGAGACCTCGTGCGGTTGGACGCGTTGGACGAGCGGATCGCCGACGCGCTCGCAGGCGATGGGCGCCTCGGGTGGCAGCAGTTGGCCGACCGCTGCGACGCGAGTCCGGTCACCGTGCGCCGCCGCGCGGAGGCGATGTTCGGATCCGGTGCGCTCCGCATGCGCGCGGTGGTCGACCCGGAATCGGTCGGCCTTCCCGTGAACGCTTTCATCTCGTTGAGCGTGAATCCCACACAGTTGGGACGTGCAGGCGAGATGCTGGCGGAGCATCCGTCTACGCTGATGATCTCGGCGACCACGGGCGACCGAAACCTGTGCGGCGAGGTCGCCCTCTCGTCGGACGCCGCCCTGTACGAGTTCATCTCTTCGGCGATCGGCGGCCTTCCCGGGCTTCAGCACGCCGACGTCGCGGTGGCGCTGCGCTCCGTCAAGCGCGCCGGGCTCCTCCGCGACCTCGCGGTGAAGAAGCCCGGCGCCGCCGTCCGGCTCAGAGGGTGAAGGCGCGCAGCACACCGTCCTGAGCCGCGACGACGAGGCGATCCGCCGCCAGGACAGGCGTCGAGAAAGTGTTCGCCGTGAACAGCTGCCGATCTACCGACGCGGCTCCGTCGGCGGTGCGCACCTCAGCGAGCAGGCCGCCGACCGAGACGAGCCACGCTGACCCGGTGCGAGGGTCGATGACCGGCCCGGCGTTGACGACGCGCGGGACCGCCTGCGTGCTCCACCGCGTCGCACCGGTCGCCTGGTCTACAGCAGTGACCACCCCCCACTCCGAGGTCAGCAGCAACCCGCCGTCCGGAAGAGGCAGGCTCGGCGCGAAGATGTAGCTCCCCGGTGTGCGCCAGATCTCCCTGCCATCACGCGGATCGACGGCGATGGCATCGGCGACTGTGCTGAAGACCACCGCGCCCGTCGGAAGCACCTCGACCCAGTCGTCCCAAGGCCCGTAGATGAGCTGTCGGTACCGGTCAGGACGGTCGGTTGTCAGAACCGACCAGAGCACAGTGCCGGTGTGCAGGTCATAGGCGTATCCCCGCCCATCACCGGCGCCGACGTAGACGCGCTCGCCGTCGCACGCGGCGCGCCCCGCAGTACGCACCGGCACCGGGGCCTCCCAGAGAGTCGCGCCGTCCACGGTGAGGCACCGTAGCGTGTCCTCCGCAGACACGAGGATGCGACCGCCGTGCTCCGCGGTGGTGGCCACGAGAGGCGTGGTGAGTACGGGCTTCTCGAAGTGACTGGTCCAGACGGTGCGTCCCGTGCCTGTGTCGAGCGCGAGCAGGCGCCCGTCCGTGCTGGGCACGATGACCGCCCCGCCGTCGGGGGTGAAGGCGGCGCCTCGATGCACAGGACCAGCCTCCGCGGTCCAGATGCGACGAGGCTTGCCCCGCCCGGCTGCGTCCACCGCGGTGACGTGGCCCGACGTGGAGCACGCGACTACCGTCGAATCGCGCGCGATCAGGGCTCCCTGGAGCTGGCCGCCGATGTCAAGCTCCCAGGCGAGGCGGGCGCGTGTGGAACCAGGCAGTTCGACCTCCGTCCATTCCTCGCGGCGCCCACCGGTCTCGTCGACCGCGCGTACCTGCACGCGATGGATGCCGGGGGCGACTCCGACGCGGTCGACCGCACCGTGCCAGGAGCGTCCCCGGGCGGCGAGGGGCATCCACGCGCGCTCGTCCCTCGCGCCGAACACGGACTGCGGGTGCAGCCGGGCGTCGACGGCGACCGCGGACCGGCCCGCGACTGCGGTGAGGGCGACCTCGTCCGGGCCCGGGCGCGCGGCGATGCGAATCGTCTCAGCAGACGCCGAGGGCTTCTCAAGCGGGATCTCGGCAAGCGCTTCCACCGTCGGCACCTCGGCGTCGGTCGCGCCCAGGGCCACGTGCTCAACGACGAGCATCCGCCCCTGCCGACCGTGGCGCTCGGTGACCCGCAGGTAGAACGGCCCCGGGCGCGCGGCGTTGGTGGTCACCTGGGTCAGGCCGTTGAAGCGGTCCACTTCGTTGAGGTGGCGATGTCCTGCGAAGATGCCCCGCACAGGGAAGGGGGCAATGGTGCGCAGCAGCGCATCCGTGTCGTTGACGTAGTAGTTGGCTCCGCCGACCGGATAGTGCAGGAAGAGGAGCGACGGTCGGTCGCCCACCCCGCGAAGCTCCTCCTGCAGGGCCGCGAGGTCGTCGGCGAAGAGGCCGGGCTCCTGCAGCAACTGTGTAGGGTCGAGCGCCATGAAGTGCACGCCTCCGGCGTCGAAGCCGTAGCTCGTCGGCCCGAACCAGTGCTGGAATCGTCGGCGGGCGCTGGTGTCCCACCGGATCTCGTGGTTTCCCGGTACGTGCCGTACGCGCTCCCAGAGCGCGGACGGGATCAGGTCGCGATAGGCGCTGAACGATTCGTCGCTGCCGTAGTCGGTGATGTCGCCACAGTGCAGGACGAACTGGGGATCCTCCGCCTCGACAGCCGCGAAGATCCGGCGGAGGTTGGCCATCCGGGTGGCCTCGTCCTCGTTGGCGTGAGTGTCGGTCAGGACGGCGAACCGCAGCGTGCGCCCTCCGTGATCGTCCGTCGCCGCGGCGGCCACCCCGGCGCCGGGCCATGGCCCCCATGCCGCCGTCGCTCCGATGGCGATCCCCGCCGCTGACAGGCCGAGGAATCCTCGCCGGGTCAGCGGGGTCTCCGCCGGGGGTCTGTTCGATGGTGTGTGCTCCACTGTCCGCTCCTCCTCGTCGTGGGCGTCCCTGCAGCACCCAATCGAGACCCCGCCACGGGTGCCGTGCACGCGCGGAGGAATGCGAGGGATCGACAGCAGGGGGCTTCGGTGCGCAAGAAACCGTTCATCCCCGGAGGTGGCCGTGCGTGCCGGAATCGCTCAAGCGGCGCGACCGGATGGGTGATCCCTTGCACTGGATGCCTCGCACCTTGAATCCCCGCGTGGGCTGCCGACACCGTCGATTGCAAAGGCTCGACGATGGGCTCGAGCCGGAATGACGTGAGGAGAGGCAGAATGAGCGGATCCACGACGAGGAGAACGATGAAGGCGACAGGGGTGCTGAGCCTGGTCGCCGCCGTGGCGATGGCCACGAGTGCCGTGGCGGCTCCCGCGGCCGCAACGCCGGGAGGGTCAGGCGGCGGTTCGGGGAGTCCGTCCGTGTTGGCCGATCACGTGGTGCTTATCGCGTTGGACGGTTTTGACCCCCACTACCTCGCCGGCAACGCGATGCCGAACCTGCGCGCGCTGGCGAAACGCGGCGCCATCAGCGAGTCGACCGGTGTGATGACCTCGATCACGAATCCATCCTGGTCGTCGATCGCCACGGGAGCGTGGCCGGAGACGCACGACAACGCTGCCTACTTCTTCGACCCCGCTACGGGCAAGGCTGTGGGGCAGCAGCGTGACCTCGCGGTGCCGACGATTGCGGAATCGATCAGGGATCAGGGCGGTGCGGTGCTGTCGTCGCAGTGGTTCATCGTTCAGAATCACGGTACTGCGTTCGGTGATCCCCAAGGCCTGTACACACAGCCTGGCGGCGACTGTGCGCGCCGCACAGACGACGCTGTCGCCGTGTTGGAAGGGCGGCCCGTGATGAGCGCGGGGATGTCGGTGCAGATGGCGGGCATCCCAGAGCTGCTCGCGGTGTACTGCGACCGTCTCGACGCCCTCGGTCACGCCGACGGGAAGGATGCCTCCGACATGCCTGCCGCGATCGCCGAGGTCGACGAGCAGATCGGTCGCCTCGTGCAGGCGACCAAGGATGCCGGGATCTTCGGACGCACGGCATTCGTGGTGACCGGGGACCACGGCATGGAGACCTTCACGCAGGGTATGCGCGACGAGCTGCTCTCGACGATCACCGGCGCCGGCTACCAGGCGGAACTGCTGACCGCCGGCCAGTCTCCTCGGCCCGACACCGACGCGGTGATCGTCGTGGGCGGCGTCGGATCATTGCACCTCGTGGGCGAGGCGGCAGGAGACCCGGTCGCTGCGGCCGCCATCGAGACCGCCGTCGCCGCGATGCCGCACGTCGCTGCCGTCTACGACGAGGCTGATCAGCAAGCGATGCGCATGTCGGCCAAGTACGGAGAGCTGGTGATCGAGCCCGAGGAGGGATGGAGTCTCGGGGGGACTCCGTCGGACGGTGTGTCCGGTGTGCATGGGGTGTCGCGTACCATGCAGACGGTGCTCGTGCTCGCCGGATCCGGTGTGCGGCCGCATCACGTCGCGCAGGCTCCGCGGCACGTCGACATCGCGCCCACCGTCTCCGCCCTTCTGGGCATGGACCCCCCGGCTGCTGCAGAGGGACGAGTGCTCAACGAGGCGATCCGGAGGCGCTGACGGCGCGGCGGAGCGTCTAGCTAGCGGGCCAGGCGCTCCGCGATGCCGGTGTAGGTCGCGGGGGTCAGCGCGAGGAGTCGCTGCTTGGCGGCATCCCCGATCTCGAGGCCCTCGACGAACGTCGCGAGCTCGGCGGCGCCCACCCGGTGACCGCGCGTCAGCTCCTTGAGGAGCGCGTACGGATCCGTGATCGTGGACCGACCGGCCACCACCTCGGCGCGGATGACGGTCTGGATGGCTTCGGCGAGCACCTCCCAGTTCACGTCGAGGTCGGCGAGCAGCACGTCGCGTGAGAGCGAGATCGCGTTGAGGCCGCGACGCAGGTTGTCGAGTGCGAGCAGCGAGTGTCCGAAGGCCACACCGATGTTGCGCTGCGTGGTCGAGTCGGTCAGGTCGCGCTGCAGGCGGCTGGTGACGAGCGTCTGGCCGAGCGAGGCGAGCAGGGCGCCCGAGATCTCGAGGTTCGCCTCGGCGTTCTCGAAGCGGATCGGGTTGATCTTGTGCGGCATCGTCGACGAGCCGGTGGCCCCGGCGACCGGGATCTGCGCGAAGTACCCGAGCGAGATGTAGGTCCAGATGTCGGTGGCGAGGTTGTGCAGGATGCCGCCGGCGTGACGCACACGGTCGTAGAGCTCGACCTGCCAGTCGTGCGACTCGATCTGGGTCGTCAGGAGGTTGAAGCCCAGCCCCATGCCCTCGATGTACTCACGGGCGATGGTCGGCCAGTCGGCGTCGGGGTCGGCCGCGAGATGCGCCGACCAGGTCCCGGTCGCACCCGAGAACTTGGCGAGGTACTCGGATGCCGCGATCTGACCGCGCACGCGCTCCAGACGCCATGCGAACACCGCGAGCTCCTTGCCCATGGTCGACGGGGTCGCGGGCTGGCCGTGCGTGCGGGAGAGCATGGCCGCATCGGCGTGCTCGACGGCGAGTTCGCGGAGCTTCGCGATGACGGTGTCGAGGGCGGGGAGCCAGACCTGCTCGACCGCCCGCTTCACGGTGAGCGCGTACGAGGCGGAGTTGATGTCCTCGCTCGTGGCGGCGAAGTGCGTGAGTTCGGCGATGGCGTCGAGGCCGAGCGTCGAGAGGCGGTCGCGCACGAGGTACTCGATCGCCTTCACGTCGTGCTGCGTGACGGCTTCCTTCTCGGCGAGCCAGTCGATCTCGGCCTGGCCGAAGTCGCGATACAGCGCGCGCAGGCGATCCTTGTCGGCGTCCGAGAGCGGCGTCGTCTCGAACAGCGAGCGGTCGGTCAGGGCGATCAGCCACTCGACCTCGACCTCGACCCGCGCGCGGTTGAGTCCGGCTTCGGAGAGGAAGTCGGCGAGACCGGTGACGGCGCCGCGGTAGCGACCATCGAGCGGGCTCAGGGGCTGCGGCGGGAGCGAAGGCTGGAAAGTCAGGGGAGTCCTCCTGATCGGGCCCCTCAGAGGCGGGGCGTGCGGGGCTGGCGCAGGGCGGGTTCGAGTTGGCGGAACAGGCCCCGGGTCGCCGTCTCAATCATACCGAGCACCGAATCGAACATCTCCGCCCCGGCGTAGTAGGGGTCGGGGACATCGTGGGTCGAGGCGTTCGGGTCGAAGGCCATCAGCAGGGTGACCTTGCCCTCCTCATCTTCGTCGCGCGCCCATTCCCGCAGGATGCGCTCGTGCGTGCGGTCGAGTGCGACGACGAGGTCGTTCTCGGCGAACGAGGCGAACGTGAACTGCCGTGCGCGGTGGAGCGAGCCGTCGTACCCGCGGCGGGAGAGCGATTCGATCGTGCGTTCGTCGGCGCGCTCGCCGAGGTGCCAGTCTCCGGTTCCGGCGCTGCGAGAGACGATGCGCGACCCGAGTCCCTGCTTCTCGGCGAGGTCGCGGAACACGACTTCGGCCATGGGGGAGCGGCAGATGTTCCCTGTGCACACGAAGATCACGCGGAAGGGAACGGGGGACGTCACAGGTACATTCTGCCCGCCTCGGGCCATCCTGCACAGCGTGGAGGAGTCCCCACCTCTCCACCGGCCGTGGGTATGGCGCTCAGAGACGTCGGCCGATCCCGCAGGCTGAAGCCATGTACTCGCTCTCCCCTGGACGTGTGTTCACCTCCGCCGACGTCTGGGCTCGGCTCGTCGCCCACCGAGAGATCGGGGCGGCCGTGTCGATGCTGGAGGATGCGGGTGCGGCGCTGGTGGGACTCGTCGACGACGCGGACTGGCAGTCCGAAGGATTCCGTGCGCTGCACGACCTGCTGGGACGGCTCCGAGAGGAGACGGGCGTCGAACTCGGACACCTGACCGTGCGCGAGTGGGAGCTCGGAGCGCAGGGGTGAGCGGGCTCGAGATCGGGCACGGCGGGGCGATCGCCGTCGACACCGGACAGCTGCGCGACGTCGGATCCCGGATGCGCGGCGTGGCCGAGCGCTACGAAGACGCCCGTTCCGCGGTCGTGCGAGCGCAGGAGATGATCCTCTCGGCACCGGCCGCCTGTCCGCAGGTCGATGTGAACGCCTTGGCAGCGAGTGCGGAGCGACTCGGCGCCCTGGGGGCCGAACTCCTCGACGCGTGCGTAGGCACGGAGCTGATGGCCGATGCCTTCGAGGTCGTCGAGCTGCGGGCCGAGATCGAGGCGCTGGCCCTCACCGACGCGGCGGCAGCGGCAGCGGCAGAGGCGCGTCTGGAGCAGTTGGTGAGCGGCGACGAGCGGGTCGGGGTGATGGCCGAGTGGCTGGTGGCGGGCTGGGAGGATCGGCGGTTCGAGGGGACGGGACGCCAGTTCGACGCGGGCGGCCTGCTCTCTCCTCTGTTCCTGGCCGGGGCGTTCATCGGCGTCGCCACGGGGCTCGGCGCGGTGGTCGCAGGGGCGCCGCTGAAGGGGCGGCCGGATCCGATCCGGGTGACTCCGGTCAAGGCCTCGACCCCTGCCACGCCGCAGAACCTCGCCGGCGCGCTCCGGCGGATGCCGTCCTCGACGGCACAGGTCGCGGTGGAGAAGTACACGATGGCCGACGGCGGGACCCGCTTCGTGACGTACATCGCGGGAACGAGGAACGGTGCGCCGTGGGAGGGTGGGAAGGGGGAGCCGTGGGACATGAAGTCGAACGTCGAGCTGTATCAGGGACACGCATCGGCGTCGTACCAGGCGACCCTCGAGGCGCTGACCGAGGCGGGGGCGGAGCCCGGCGACCGGGTCGACGTGGTCGCCTACTCGCAAGGGGGCATGATCGCGGCGCACCTGGCGACGGAGAGCCCCTACGACGTCGGCATGCAGATGACCGCGGGGAGTCCGCAGCAACCTTCGTTGGGTGACGATCAGACGCTTGTCCAGCTTCGACACTCCGATGACCTGGTCTCGAACCTCGCCGCGGGTGGGTCGGCGGCGGGCACCGGGTCGGCGGACAGCTTCACGGCGACGCGTGTCGGTGATCCTCGGGCCGGGCTTCAGGATGTCGCGCTGCGGGCGCACGCACTCGAGACGTACATCGAGACGGCCGAGATGGTCGATGCGTCGGATGATCCGCGGGCCGAGGCCCTCGACGCCTACTGGGCCGAGCTCGCCACCGCCGTGGAGATCGAACGCACCGAGTACCGCGCCGAGAGGACACCCCGCTGAGCGGGACGACGCTCCGGCTCGAGGCCGGGGCCTCAGTCGCGGCGGGAGTTCTTGTTCTGCGGGCGCAGGATGAAGCCGAAGATGCCGTTGATCACCGAGATGATGAGCGCGGCGAGCACGCCCCACCAGAAGTCGCCGACCGCGAGGCCCCATCCGAAGCCGCTCGTGATCCATGCCGTCAGCCACAGCAGGAAGCCGTTGATGACGAAGCCGATCAGGCCGAGCGTGAGGATGTAGAGGGGGAACGCGACGATCTTCACGACGGTGCCGATGATCGTGTTCACGAGCGCGAAGATCGCGGCGACCGCGAGCAGGGTGAGCACCAGCTGCAGGGTCTCCCCGGGCGGGAAGGGCGTGATCACGACCTGCAGAGCCGGGATCAGGGTGACGACCCAGATGGCGAAGGCGTTGACGACGACGCGGATGAGGAAGCGCATAGTCCGACCAGTGTCCCACGGACGTCCGCGGCTGTCAGCCTGCGGCGGCGCTGATCGCGCGGACGCTCAGCGTCGGTTCGAGCGGAGCAGTGCGGCGATCTCGTCGAGATCGGCCAGGCTCTGGGCTGCGCGGAGGATGAGGTCGAAGGCGACCTCCGTGTTCATGTCGATGACGATGCTGTTCATCTCGAGGAACGTGAGAGTGATGATCCAGGAGAAGCGCTTGTTCCCATCGAACAGAGGGGGGTTCTGGCTCAACGAGGACAGGAGGGCGGCAGCCTTGACTTCGAGGTCCGGGTACGCCTCGACACCGAACATCGAACTGGAGGGACGGGCCAGGGCAGAGGAGAGGAGCCCGATGTCTCGGATGTGGAGGCCCAGTTCCTCGGCGACCGCGACGGCGTGTGGAAGCTCGAGGTACCGGGTCACGCGTCTTCGAGCTTCTTGAGAAGGTCCGCGTACCGGTCGGAGATGCCGCGGGCGATGCCCACCGCTTGCTCGGTGGTTACCTCCTCGCGGAGGAAGCGATCCGCCGCCTCGATCAGGAGGGCGTGCTTCGACGTGTGTCGTCGTGATGCCAGCTCGCCGAGCTGCGCATCGAGTTCTTCCGGAAGTCGCACCGTCATCGCCATACCAAAATGGTACCACCGCGCATCGGGCGGGAACAGAGCGTATCGACACTGCTGCCACGGCCGCGGTCCTCGTAGACTCGACCTCGTGACCGAGCCGATCCTGCCCCGCATCCGTCCTGCCATCGCCGCACTCGCGCCGTACCGTCAGGGCAAGCAAGCGGGGCCAGACGCGTTCAAGCTGTCCAGCAACGAGAACCCCTTCGATCCGCTGCCCTCCGTGCTCGAGGCACTGGAGCGGACGACGCCCGTCAACCGCTACCCGGATGCCACCGCGACTCGTCTGCGCGAACGACTCGGTGCCCGGTACGGGGTCGAGCCCGACCAGGTGCACGTCGCGTCCGGCAGCGTGTCGATCCTGCATCAGCTGATCCTCGCGACCGCGTCGGAGGGCGACGAGGTCATCTACGCCTGGCGCTCCTTCGAGGCGTACCCGAGCCTGCCGCTCGTGGCCGGCGCGACCGGGGTGCAGGTGCCGCTCACCGCGGATTCCCGCCACGACCTCGGCGCCATGGCGGATGCGGTGACCGAACGCACCCGCGCGATCATCGTGTGCACGCCCAACAATCCGACCGGGCCCATCGTCACCTCGGCCGAGTTCGCCGCCTTCGTCGAGCGCGTCCCGAACGACGTCCTGATCATCCTCGACGAGGCGTACGCCGAATTCGTCACGGCACCGGATGCGGTCGACGGTCTCGCCGAGCGCGTGTTCGACGCGCACCCCAACGTCGTGGTGCTGCGGACCTTCTCGAAGGCGTACGGCCTCGCCGGTCTCCGCGTCGGCTACGCGATCGGGCACGAGAAGGTGCTCGACGCCGCACGCACCACGGGCATCCCGCTCTCGGTCACCTCCGCCGCGGAGAACGCCGCGATCGCGAGCCTCGACGCCGAGGCGGAGCTCCTCGAGCGCGTCGCCGTGATCGTCGAGCGCCGTGACCGCCTGGCCGAGGGGCTCCGCGCGCAGGGCTGGGACGTCCCCGACTCGCAGTCGAACTTCGTGTGGCTGCCCACGGGAGAGCACACCGACGACGTGGCCGCGGCGTTCGTCGCCAACGACCTCATCGTCCGTCCGTTCTCCGGAGACGGCATCCGCATCTCCGTCGGCGAGGAAGCCTCCATCGCCCGCGTGCTCGAGGTCGCGTCTTCGGTCCGCTGAACGTGTCGCCCGGGCGTCTTCGCCCGTGTTTCTCCGGTTTCCGGGCAGTTGCGAGGGCGTCCTAGGTATGCGTGACCGGGCATGCGGGCGCGGGTAGCGTGAGAGCGTGACCACCTCCGAGACACCCCTTGTGAGCGTTCTGGACGAGACCGGACGGTTCGCTCCGTCCGCCGCCGCTGAGCGATACCTTCCCCTGATCGAGGCGATCAGCGATGCCGAGCTCGAGCAGTTCTACCGGGACATGGTCGTCATCCGTGCGATCGACACCCAGGCGACGAACCTGCAGCGACAGGGGCAGCTGGCGCTCTGGCCGCCGAGCCGGGGACAGGAGGCGGCGCAGGTCGGCTCCGGTCGTGCCGCCCGTGCGCAGGACACGATCTTCCCCTCCTACCGGGAGCACGCGGTCACCCGCATCCGCGGTGTTGATCCGGTCGACATCATCAAGCTGATGCGCGGCGTCTCACATGGCGGGTGGGATCCGACCGACCCGAAGAACGGCAACACCCGGCTGTACACCCTGGTGCTCGGTTCGCAGGCGCTGCATGCGGCCGGCTACGGGATGGGACTCGTGTTCGACGGCCGCACCGGAACCGGTGAGGCCGACCGTGACGAAGCGGTCATCGTCTACTACGGCGACGGCGCTTCCAGTCAGGGCGACGTGCACGAGGCGATGGTCTTCGCCGCGAGCTATCAGGCGCCGACCGTGTTCTTCCTGCAGAACAACCACTGGGCGATCTCGGTGCCGGTCTCGACGCAGTCGCGGGTTCCGCTCGTGCAGCGCAGCGCGGGCTACGGCATCCCGAGCGTCCGCGTGGACGGCAACGACGTGCTCGCCAGCTATGCGGTCTCCCGCACAGCTCTCGACGAGGCCCGCAGCGGCAAGGGTCCGCAGGCGATCGAAGCGGTCACCTACCGGCTCGGCGCACACACCACCAGCGATGACCCGACGAAGTATCGCGGCAGCGACGAGGAGCAGTACTGGGCCGGGCGCGACCCGATCGTCCGGATGCGCGCGTTCCTCGAAGGCCGCGGAGCCTCGGCGCAGCTGTTCTCCGACGTGGAGGCCGAGGCGGCGGATGCCGCGGAAGATCTGCGCGCCCGCACGGTCGAGCTGGGACCGCCCAGCCCGGACAAGATGTTCGACCACGTGTACAGCGAGCCGCATCCGCTGATCGACCAGCAGAAGGCTTGGCGCGCGCAGTATGAGGCGTCGTTCGAAGGAGGAGCCCAGTGACCCTCGAGACGATGCCGCTCAGCAAGGCGCTGAACGCGGGGATGCGCAAGGCCATGGAGGACGACCCGAAGGTCGTGCTGATGGGCGAGGACATCGGCAAGCTCGGCGGCGTCTTCCGTGTGACGGAGCACCTGCAGCGCGACTTCGGCGACCGCCGGGTGCTCGACACCCCGCTGGCCGAGTCGGGGATCGTCGGGACCGCGATCGGCATGGCGATGGTCGGGTACCGCCCCGTCATCGAGATCCAGTTCGACGGATTCGTGTTCCCCGCGTTCGACCAGATCACGACGCAGCTCGCCAAGCTCACGAACCGGCACGAGGGCGCGATCAGCATGCCGATCGTGATCCGCATCCCCTACGGCGGGCACATCGGCGCGGTCGAGCACCACCAGGAGAGCCCGGAGGCGTACTTCGCGCACACTCCCGGCCTGCGCGTGGTCTCGCCGTCGACGCCCAACGATGCGTACTGGATGATCCAGGAGGCGATCGCGTCGAACGACCCGGTGATCTTCATGGAGCCGAAGAGCCGGTACTGGCAGAAGGGCGAGGTCGAGCTCGACGCCTCCGCTGTGCCGCTGCACTCCTCACGTGTCGTCCGCACCGGCAGCGATGTGACGCTCGTCGGACACGGCGCGATGGTCACGACGTTGCTGCAGGCCGCCGCGCTCGCCGAGGCCGAGGGGACGAGCTGCGAGGTCGTCGACGTGCGTTCACTGTCGCCGGTCGACTACGAGCCCATCCTCGACTCGGTGCGCAAGACCGGACGCATGGTCTACGCCCAGGAGGCGCAGGGCTTCGGCAGCATCGGCGGCGAGATCGCGGCGACCGTGATGGAGCGGGCGTTCTATGCGCTCGAGGCCCCGGTGCTGCGCGTCTCCGGCTACGACACCCCGTTCCCGCCCGCGAAGCTCGAAGGCACCTACCTCCCGGATGCGGACCGCATCCTCGAGGCCGTCGATCGCTCCCTGGCCTACTGACCGTCCGTCCATGTGCACAACTCCTCAAGAAAAGCTCGGGTGGGGCTCAAGCCCTGTTCGGATGACGCGCTCGGTGTCGGAATTGCGGAGTTATGCACGCGGTCCACGAGAGGATCAATCATGAGCACGCAGAACTTCAACCTCCCGGACGTCGGGGAAGGGCTGACCGAAGCCGAGGTCGTGGCCTGGAAGGTCGCCCCCGGCGATACGGTCGCGATCAACGACGTGATCTGCGAGATCGAGACGGCGAAGTCCCTCGTCGAGCTGCCGTCTCCGCACGCGGGGGTGGTGGGCGAGATCCTCGTCGAGGAGGGCGCGACGGTCGAGGTCGGCACGCCCATCATCACCTTCGTGACCGATGCCCCGGCACCTGCTCCGGCTGCACCCGCTGCTCCGGCCGCGGAAGAGGGCGGCGGCTCGGTGCTGGTCGGCTACGGCACGGGCGGCGGCGCGACCTCACGTCGCAAGCGTCCGGCCGAGCGCCCGGTGCGTTCCTCGGTCGGTGTCATCGCGAAGCCGCCGATCCGAAAGCTCGCCCGCGACCTCGGCGTCGACCTCACCACGGTCGCCGCGACCGGCTCCGACGGCGAGGTCACCCGGGATGACGTCATGAAGCACGCGTCGCAGGCGAGTGTCTTCCGCAACATCGAGACCCCGGAGTGGGGGACCGTGCGCGAGGAGACCGTGCCCGCTCCGCAGGCCGCACCGGCAGGACTCGCGCGTGGTCTGGCCCCGACCCAGCCGTCGGCTGCGGGAGATGACCGCACCGAGTCGATCCCGGTCAAGGGTGTGCGCAAGGCCACCTCCTCGGCGATGGTGCAGAGCGCGTACTCGGCCCCGCACGTGACGGTGTGGAAGGAGATCGACGCCAGCCGCACGATGGAACTCGTCAAGCGCCTCAAGGCTTCGCCCGACTACGCCGACATCCGGGTCTCGCCGCTGCTGATCATGGCCCGCGCCGTGATCTGGGCCGCCCGCCGCACGCCCATGGTCAACGCGGCGTGGATCGAGACGGAGGCCGGCGCGGAGATCGCCGTGCGCCACTACGTGAACCTCGGGATCGCCGCCGCCACCCCGCGCGGTCTGCTGGTGCCGAACATCAAGGACGCGCAGGACCTCGGGATGAAGGACCTCGCGCGAGCGCTGAACCGTCTGACGCTGACCGCGCGCGAGGGCAAGACCCCGCCGGCCGATCAGCAGGGCGGCACCATCACCATCACGAACATCGGTGTGTTCGGGATGGATGCCGGCACCCCGATCATCAACCCCGGTGAGGCCGGCATCGTGGCGATGGGCACCATCAGTCAGAAGCCGTGGGTCGTCGACGGCGAGGTGCGTCCTCGGTGGGTGACCACGGTCGCCGGATCGTTCGACCACCGCGTGATCGACGGCGACGGTATGAGCCGCTTCATCGCCGACGTCGCCTCGGTGCTCGAGGAGCCCGCGCTGCTGGTCGACTGAATCCACGCCGTGCGAGCGGCAGCGTCTCACCGGGGCGTGCCGGTCCTGCGTCGCGCCTCGGGAGACGCCGAGTTGGCGCGGAGTCGTGTGTTCCTGCGCGGTTCCGCGCGGAAACCTCGCCTATCGTGAGGTCCAGTACCTCAGCCCTCGCGGGAAAGACCAGTTCGACCCGAAGAACCGGCCGTGTAAGGAGATCACGATGATCGACCGAGAACGAGACGCCGAGAGCAAGACCTCAATACCAGGGAAACCTTCGCCGAAGAAGATCCTGAAAGAAGTGACCCACCCCGCGCTGATCCCCGGGATCGGTGTGGAAGACACGCCCCGTGTGTTCAATACGAACTGGATCGTGTTCGGCGTCGCCGGCGTGCTCGTGCTGGCGGTCGTGATCTGGGGCTTCCTCGCCCCGGAGAGCATCAGCGCGGCGGGTGCCGCATCGCTCGGATGGGTGACGGACAACTTCGGGTGGCTGTTCTCCCTGCTGGCCGTGGTGACGATCGCCTTCATGTTCGTGGTCGGCTACGGCCGCACCGGCGGCGTCCGGCTGGGCGCCGACGACGAGTCGCCGGAGTTCTCGACCGTGTCGTGGATCGCGATGCTGTTCTCCGCGGGCATGGGGATCGGCCTCCTGTTCTGGGGGCCGGCGGAGCCGCTGACCTACTTCATGGATCCTCCGCCGGGCTTCACGGCTGCCGAGGGGAGCCGCGACGCGATGCTCGACGCTCTCGCACAGTCGATCCTCCACTGGGGTCCGATGGCGTGGGCGTTCTACGCGCTCGTCGGTGGGGCGATCGCCTACGCGGCGTATCGAAGAGGCCGCGCTCCACTGATCTCGGCGATCTTCCGGCCGATCTTCGGCGAGCGCACCGATGGCTGGATCGGCGCCGTGATCGACGTCTTCGCGATCATCGTGACGCTCTTCGGTACCGGTGTCACGCTCGGCATGGGTGCCCTTCAGATCGCCAGTGGTGTGGAAGTCGTCACGGGTATCGGGCCGCTCGGTAACACGGGCCTCATCGTCATCATCACGGTCCTCACGGCCGCGTTCGTCGTCTCCGCCGTCTCCGGCATCAAGCGCGGTATCCGGGCGCTGTCCAACATCAACATGGTGATCGCTGCCGTGATCGGACTGTTCATCTTCATCGCCGGTCCCACCCTGTTCCTGTTGAACATGATCCCCGCCAGCGTCTCCGCCTTCTTCGGGGAGCTGTGGATCATGCTCACACGCAACCCCGCCCAGAGCGAGGACGCCGCCGCGTTCATGTCGAGTTGGACGAACTACTACTGGGCCTGGTGGATCTCCTGGACGCCCTTCGTGGGAATGTTCATCGCGAAGATCTCCCGCGGTCGGACGCTTCGGGAGTTCGTCACCGTCGTGATCGTCGTGCCGTCGATCGTGTGCGTCGTCTGGTTCGGGATCATGGGCGGGACCACGATGCTGTTCGAGTCCGAGGGGCGTGGCATCGCGGAGGCGGGGTCGCCGGAAGCGATCCTCTTCGCGGTTCTCGGCGAGCTGCCGTTCGGTGTGGTGCTCTCCGTGCTCGCGATGATCTCGATCATCCTGTTCTTCGTGACCTCGGCGGATTCCGCTGCGATCGTGATGGGCTCGATGAGCCAGCGCGGCAAACCGGAGCCGTCGACCTGGGTGACGATCACGTGGGGGCTTCTGCTCGGCGCGGCAGCACTCGCGCTCCTCCTCGCGGGTGGTCAGACCGCTCTGTCCGGACTGCAATCGATCATGGTGGTGTCGGCGCTGCCGTTCGCGGTCATCGTGATCGGCATCATGATCGCGTGGGCGAAGGAACTGCGAACGGACCCCTACATGCTGCGTCATCGATACGCGCGTGCGGCGATCGCACAGGGAGTGCGTCGCGGGATCGCGGAGCACGGCGACGACTTCGTGTTCGGCGCGACCGAGGTCGCCGCCGACGAAGGTGCGGGCGCGGGGATCGACACGGATGATCCTGCCCTGACGGAGTGGTACGAAACCGCCACCGGGCAGATCCCCGTCGTCTCGGCCGAAGACGTCACCCGGACGCTCGAGCCCGGTCGTATCCAGCCTCGGGGGCCCGGCAATCCCGCCCACACCGCCTCCGGAGACGCCTCCCTGACCGTCGGCGAGAACCGGCGGGAGACTCGACTCCGCGCGCGCCAGAAGCCGGAGGAGACGACGGGGGACGAGGAGGGTCGCGACTGACCGCGCGCCGCTCCTCCGCCTTATGCGCTCGCGGCCTTACGCGCTCGCGCGGAGGCGTTCCTCGGCGAGCCGGGGCACGGCGTACTCCCTGGCCGCGCGGCGAGCGGTCGCGACGGCTCCGCGTGAGACGACCTCGGCACCGAGCGTCGAGGCGAGGATCTCCGGTGCCGGCAGGTGCAGCTCCTCGGGGAGGATGCGCCGGGCGGCGGTCAGCACGGGCTCGATGCTCTCGGCGACCGCTCCGCACACGATGACGCGCGCCGGGTCGTACATGCTGCCGAGCACGCCGACGATACGGGCGACGGTGGCGCCGACACGAGAGGTGACCAGCTCGGCATCCGGGTCACCCGACGCGGCGAGGGTGAGCACGAGGCGGGGATCGATGCGGTCTGCTGCGACGAGGCGTCCGACCGCGCTGTCCGCCGCGATCTCGCCCTCATCCACCGCCGCCCGCACCTGATCCTCCACCGCGTAGCGGAGTCCGAACGCCGACCCGACGCCCACGATGTGGTCGAACACGACGCCCTCGCCGACGCCGCCGTGCGCGCCGTGCAGCACGTGGCCGTCGACCACCACGCCGCCGCCGAATCTCTCGCTCGCGAGCAGAGCGACGTAGTCGCGGCATCCGATCGCCGCTCCCTCCGTCCCCTCGGCGATCGCGGCGAGCTGCGCATCGTTCTTGATCTGCACGACGGGAGCCCAGTCGCGCAGGGCCTCGGCGAGGCCGGGGTTGGTGCGCTCCCAGAAGCCGTCGGGGTGCGGAGGGGACACACCATCGCGGTTCACGGGCGCCGCGACGCCGACGCACAGCGCGAGCACCCGGTCGGGCGTCACCTCGGCTTCGGTGAGTGCGTCGCCGAGGCGTTCGAGGATCGTCGCGCGTCGTTCGTCGGCCGACTGCGAGGGCGTGAACTCCAGGCGGTGGTGCACGAGCGTGCGGTCGAGGGGGTCGGCCACGGTGACGGCGAGGTGGGTGTCTCCCGCATCCACGCCGATCACGACCCCGAGGTCGGGGGCCAAGACGAAGCGCCGCGAGGGTCTGCCGGAGCGGTACGCGCCGACCGCGCGGGCGTTCGGAAGCTCGCACAGCACGGCGGCCCCGACCAGGGTGTCGATCGCGTCGATGGCCGTCGAGCGGGTCAGGGAGGTGCCCGCCATCGCCTCGGTCGCGGTGAACTCGCCGGCCGTCCAGGCGAAGTCGAGGACCGCCCCCACGCTCGCGCGGCCGGTGCCCAGGTCTGCGGAGACTTCTGTCACGACACTTGACCTCCCTGTCTTCTCAATGAGAGAGTACCGTTCGACAGAGTAAATTCGCTCACTAGATTTAGTCTGTGGATTTATATATCGGAAGGACGACGGTGTCTGAGAGACGAACACGAGCGGCCCGAGCGGTGGCCGCAGCCCTGGGGGTCACCCTGGTCGGCACGGCGCTCGCCGGATGCGCCCCCGGCTCAGGAGCGGAGACCATCCGCTTCACCTTCAGCAAGCGCGAGGCGATCGAATTCATGACCGCCCTCGTCGCCGAGTACAACGCGTCGCAGAGCGACGTGCGGGTCGAGATCGACACCTAGGGGGTCGATGTCGTCTCGGCGAGCTTCGTGCGGGGCAATCCGCCCGACATCATGCTCGCCAACTACAACTACGAGATCGCCCGTTTCGTGCAGCGCTGCGCCCTCACCGATCTGTCCGAGACAGACGCGGCCGCGGACATCCGCGACGACCTGCAGCCGCTCATGGATCAGTACGGCTCCTGCGAGGGGCGGACGAGTGCTCTGCCGTATTCGGTGATGGCCGCATCGGTCATCTACAACAAGGAGATCTTCCAGGCGCAGGGTCTCGAGGTTCCGCAGACCTGGGACGAGCTGCTCGCGGTGTGCGACCAGCTGAAGGCCGCCGGCATCGACCCGTTCTACGGCACGTTCAAGGACGACTGGACCGTGGGGCAGGGCTGGTACGACTACACCGCGGGCGGCTCGGTCGACGTGATCGAGTTCTTCGACGCCCTCGCGGACGAGGGGGCGGAGGTGGGGCCCGACTCCGAGGTCTCGTTCTCGAAGGACTTCGCCGAGCCGATGGACAAGATGATGCAGCTCGCGAACGACTACACGAACGCGGATGCGCCGAGCCGCGGCTACGGCGACGGCAACCTGGCCTTCGCCAAGGGGGAGGCCGCGATGTACCTGCAGGGGCCGTGGGCGTTCAGTGAGATCGCGAAGACCGCGCCGGATCTGCAGCTGGGCACTTTCCCGCTGCCGATGACCGATGATCCGGACGACCTCGGCGTGCGTGTGAACATGGACCTCGCCGCGATGATCCCGGAGGGCTCCCGTCACAAGGAGGCCGCCCGGGACTTCCTCGAGTTCCTCTACGAGCCCCGGAACATCGAGGAGTACAACGCCTCGCAGCTGGGCTTCACCCCGACGAAGGGGGCGCCGGCTCCGGACGACCCCCGTGTCGAGGGGATGATCGAGTACTACGACGAGGGCCAGATCTATCAGGGCCCGTCGGTGCTCGTTCCCAAGACCCTCCCGATCTTCAACTACGCGCAGGCGATGGTGCTCGGGGCCTCGCCGACCTCCATCCTGCGCACGATGGACGCGGACTGGGCCCGTATCGCCTTCCGTGCGCCGATCCCCTCGACCCAGGACAACGCCGCCGGTGAGGAGGGCGCATCATGAGCACCACGACGACCCCCTCGGCGTCGGACAGCACGACCGTCATCGTGACGGGCGGCGACCGGAAGCTCCGGCGGCACACGCGTCGCGTCGAGCCGATCTACTACCTGTTCCTGCTGCCCACGCTGGTGCTCTTCACGCTCGCGATCACGATGCCGGGCGTCATCGGCATCTTCTTCAGCTTCACGGACTCGATCGGCATCGGGGAGTGGAGCTTCAACGGGCTGACGAACTACATCGCCCTGTTCAGTGATCCGTCGATCCTGCAGAGCTACCTGTTCACGTTCGGGTTCTCGATCGCCACGGTCGTCGTCGTGAACGTGGTCGCGTTCCTGCTGGCGGTCGGGCTCACCTCGCGCATCCGGTTCAAGACGGGCTTGCGGACGATCTTCGTCATCCCGATGGTGATCTCGGGCATCATCATCGCCTACGTCTTCAACTTCCTGTTCTCGAACTCGATCCCTGCGGCGGGAGCGGCGGCCGGCATCCCGTGGCTCGAGACGAGCCTGCTCGCCAATCCGGACCTCGCCTGGATCGCCATCGTGATCGTCACGGCCTGGCAGGCCGTGCCCGGGACACTGCTGATCTACATCGCCGGCCTCTTGTCCGTCCCCGGCGAGGTGTACGAGGCGGCGAGCATCGACGGGGCCAGCAAGGCGCAACAGCTCACCCGCATCACGCTCCCACTCGTCGCGGGCTACGTCGTGATCAACGTGATCCTCGGGTTCAAGGGCTTCCTGAACGCCTACGACATCATCGTCGGCCTCACCAACGGAGGTCCGGGCACGTCCACCCGCAGCGTCGCGATGACGATCATCGCGGGCTTCAACGGCGGCGACTACGCCTACCAGATGGCCAACGCGACCATCTTCTTCATCGTCGCCGTGCTCATCTCCCTCCTCCAGCTGTCGCTGACGCGCGGAAGGAACGCACTCTGATGTCGACGCAGACACTCACCACCATCCCCACCTCGGGCAAGAAGCCGCGCGTGCGCATGGAGCGCGTGAACTGGTCGGGCACGGTCATCCTGATCCTGTGCGCGGTCACCGTCCTCCTGCCCCTGTACGTGACCATCTCGATGGCGCTCAAGACCACCGGGCAGGCGGTCGACGGCAACGCCTTCTCGCTCCCGGCCCCGTTCAGCTTCGACGGCTTCGTCGAGGCGTGGACGCTGACGAAGTTCCCCGTCGGCGCGGGAATCTCCCTGCTGGTCACCGCCGGTACGGTGACCGCGACGATCGTGCTGGCCGCGTTCGCGTCCTACGCGATCGTGCGCAACTGGGACCGTCGGTTGTTCCGCTACTCGTTCTTCTACCTGCTCGCGGCGATGTTCATCCCGTTCCCCGTCGTGGCGCTGCCGCAGATCCAGCTCACCGGACGCGTCGGACTCGACAACCCGTTCGGGGTGATCATCCTCGCGACCATGTTCCAGCTGAGCTTCAGCGTGCTGCTGTTCACCGCGTTCCTGCGGTCGATCCCGATCGAGCTCGAGGAGAGCGCCCGCATCGACGGCGCCACGACCTGGCAGACGTTCTGGAAGCTGATCTTTCCGCTGCTCGCGCCGATGAGCGCGACCGTCGGCATCTTCGCCTTCCTCTACGCCTGGAACGACTTCATGATGCCGTCGCTCATCATCGCCGATCCGGCGCTGCAGACACTGCCCGTGCGGCAGAACCTGTTCCAGAACCAGTTCAGCAACAACTACAACGTCGCCTTCGCCTCGTACCTGATGGCGATGGCACCCGCGATCGTGGCCTACCTGTTCACCCAGAGATGGGTCATGGAGGGCGTCACGCAGGGTGCCGTCAAGGGCTGACCACCTCCTCGAACGACACGAACCACCGGAACCACCGGAAACACAGAAGGAGTCCTCCTCTCATGACCGACGCGCTTCTCGCCGAGACCCGCACCGCCGAAGATGCCGCCTGGTGGCGTCAGGCCGCCGTCTACCAGATCTATCCGCGCAGCTTCGCGGACGCGAACGGCGACGGCATCGGCGACATCCCGGGCATCGTCTCCCGGGCCGACTATCTCCGCGACCTCGGCATCGATGCGGTCTGGCTCAGCCCGTTTTACCCCTCGGCGCTCGCCGACGGCGGGTACGACGTCGCCGACTACCGCGACGTCGATCCGCGGCTCGGCACACTCGCCGACTTCGACGACATGGTCGAGGCGCTGCACTCCCGCGGCATCCGCGTGATCGTCGACATCGTCCCGAACCACTCGTCCGACCAGCACGAGTGGTTCCAGGAGGCGCTCGCCGCCGGTCGGGGATCGGCCGCGCGCGAGCGCTACATCTTCCGTGAGGGCAGTGGCCCCGACGGATCCGAGCCGCCGACCGACTGGGACTCGGTGTTCGGTGGCAGTGCGTGGGAGCGCGTGGCGGATGGGCAGTGGTACCTGCACAACTTCGCCGTCGAACAGCCCGACCTGAACTGGGATCACCCCGAGGTGCGCGCCGACTTCCTGAAGACGCTGCGCTTCTGGTCGGACCGCGGCGTCGACGGGTTCCGCATCGACGTCGCCCACATGCTCACGAAGGACCTCAGCGAGCCGCTGCCCTCGCGCGCCGAACTCGACGCGATGGACCGCACCTCGGGCACGCATCCGATGATCGACCGCGACGACGTGCACGAGATCTACGCCGAGTGGCGTGCGGTCTTCAACGAGTACGACCCGCCCCGCACCGCCGTCGCCGAGGCCTGGGTCGAGACCCCGGAACGCCGTGCGAAGTACGCCTCGGCCGAGGGGCTCGGGCAGGCGTTCAACTTCGACCTGCTGGTCGCCGACTTCGACGCCGCGCAGTTCCGGAGCATCATCGCCGACAACCTGCAGCAGGCGGGGGCCACCGGATCGTCGACCACCTGGGTGCTGTCGAACCACGATGTCACGCGTCACGCCACCCGCTACGGACTTCCGGCGCTGAACGGCCGTCCGGTCAAGCAGGGCACCGGGTGGGTGAAGGCCGGCGGGCCGGCTGAGGCGCTGGACCGTGAGGGCGGACTCCGCCGGGCGCACGCCGCGACTCTTCTGCTGCTCGGCCTCCCCGGCAGCACGTACCTCTACCAGGGGGAGGAGCTCGGACTCCACGAGGTCGCGCAGATCACGCCCGAGCAGCGTCAGGACCCCGGCTTCTTCCGCGGCGCCGAGTTCGACGGACTGGGCCGTGACGGATGCCGCGTGCCGCTGCCGTGGACGGCGGAGGGTTCCTCGCACGGCTTCGGTGCCGCGGGCTCGCACCTTCCGCAGCCGGAGTGGTTCGCGGAGTACGCGGTCGACGTGGAAGCGGCGGATCCGTCGTCGACACTGTCGCTGTACCGGGAGGCCCTGCGCCTGCGGCATCTGCTGCAGACCGACGAGGCCCTGGAGTGGATCGAGACCGGGCGCGACGACGTGCTGCACTTCGCCCGGCCGAACGGATGGCAGGTGGTGTCGAACTTCGGCACGGCCCCGTTCGACCTTGGTGCGGACGCCGCCGACGTGGTCCTCTCGAGTGCCCCCCTCGACGGTTTCGTGCTTCCCGGCGAGGCCACAGCCTGGATCGCTCCGGCGCGCCTGCTCGGCTAGCGACCCCCGCCTGTCGTCGAGACCCCCGTCTGGCGCCGAGACCCCCGTCTGTCGTCGCGCGTCAGCGGGGGTCTCGGCGCGCATGGGGGGCGTGGACGGCAGGAAAAGGAGAGGCTGGACTCTCAGTTTGATAATGGTTCTCATTAGCGTTTAGAGTGGGAGCATGAAGAAGCCCGTCCTTGTCCTCGCCCTCGCATCCGTTGCCGCCCTCACGCTGGCCGGATGCTCCACCCCCGCCGAGGGGGAGGGCGACGACGGCACCATCACGGTCGTCGCGAGCACGAACGTCTACGGGGACATCGCGTCGCAGATCGGCGGTGACCGCGTCGATGTGCAGTCGATCATCACCTCCGCCTCGCAGGACCCGCATTCCTACGAGGCGAGTGCCCGCGACCGGCTCACGGTGCAGAAGGCCGACCTGGTGATCGAGAACGGCGGGGGATACGACGCCTTCATCGACACGCTGCTGCAGGATGCGAAGGACCCGCACGTCATCACGGCCGTCGAGTACTCGCACGACTTCCCCGGCAATGAGGGCCACGACGACGAAGCGGACCACGACCACGCCGACGAGTCCGCCACCGATGCGCCCGAGGAAGAGGGCCACGACCACGATCATGCCGAGGGTGAAGAGGGTCATGAGGGGCACGACCACATCGAGGGCTTCAACGAGCACGTCTGGTTCGACCCGCACACCATGATCCACGTCGTCGAGGCGATCAGCGAGGAGCTGGCCGAGCTCGACCCCGACGGGGCGAAGGACTTCACGGCCAACGCCGACGACCTCATCGCCGACCTGGAGGGCTTCGAGGCCGACCTCGAGGGCATCAAGGCGGACGCCGCGGGTGTCGAGGTCTTCATCACCGAGCCGCTGCCCGGGTACCTCGCCGCGGCTGCGGGCCTGACCGACGTCACCCCGGGAGGATTCGCGGAGTCCGTGGAAGAGGGCACCGATGTCGCGCCCGCCGTCCTGCTCGAAGCGCTCGATGTGATCGGCAGCGGCACGGTGGGCGCTCTGCTGACCAACGCTCAGACCGGTGGTGCGGAGACCGAGCGCGTCGAGGCCGCGGCCGAGGAGGCCGGCATCCCCGTCGTCGCCTTCACGGAGCTGCTCGAGGACGGATCGTCGTACTCTGAGTGGATGAGTGACGCGATCCAGAGCCTCGCCGCCGCCGTCGAGTCGTGAGCGGCGGCGCCGCACCGCGCGACAATCCGGTCCTCGAGATCTCCGACGCCTCACTGCATCGCGGCGATCGGGAGCTCTGGTCGGGACTCGACCTCACCGTCGAGCCGGGAGAGTTCATCGCCGTGCTCGGCCCCTCCGGGTCGGGCAAGACCACTCTCCTGCGCAGCATCCTGGGGCTTCAGCCGCTGTCGTCCGGCGTGATCAAGGTCGCCGGAGAGCCCGTGCACCGCGGCAACCCCCGCATCGGCTACATCCCGCAGCAGCGCTCGCTGGCTCCGGACACGAGCATGCGGGCACGTGATCTCGTCGCCCTCGGAGTGCAGGGGAGCCGCTTCGGCTTCCCGATCCCGCACCGCGGCGACCGCGCGAAGGTCGACCGTCTACTCGAGGCGGTCGGCGCGTCGGAGTTCGCCGAACGACGGGTCGGGCTGCTGTCGGGCGGAGAGCAGCAGCGGCTTCGGGTCGGACAGGCCCTCGCCGACGAGCCCGCCCTGCTGCTGTGCGATGAGCCGCTGTCGAACCTCGACCTCGCCAACCAGGTCGCCGTGACCGACATCATCGACCGTCAAACGCGCGAGCGCGAGGCGGCGGTGCTGTTCGTCACGCATGACATCAATCCGATCCTCGGCCGGGTCGACCGCATCCTCTACATCGCCGGCGGACGGTTCCTGCTCGGGACCCCGGACGAGGTGCTGCAGACCCGCGTGCTCACCGACCTCTACGGCACCCCGGTGTTCGTGCTCCGTGCGGGCGACCGGTTGGTCGTCGTCGGCGTTCCGGATGCCGAACCGCACCACGACCACGGCGATCACGAGCACGGAGGAGTCGCATGAACGTCGCATCGGTCATGGTGCCGCTCGTCGACTGGAGCGACGTGTTCTCCTTCCAGGACTACGGCGAGCTCGTGGCCCTGCTCGCGAACTCGATCATCGCGGGCGCCGTCCTCGGCGTCGTCGGCGGTCTGATCGGCGTGTTCGTGATGCAGCGCGACCTGGCCTTCGCCGTGCACGGCGTGAGCGAGCTGTCGTTCGCGGGAGCCGCAGCGGCCCTGCTCTTCGGCGGCAGCGTCGTGGCCGGATCCCTCGCGGGCGCGCTCGCCGCCGCGATCCTCATCGGCATCCTGGGGGCCAAGGCCAGGGACCGAAACTCGATCGTCGGTGTGCTGATGCCGTTCGGCCTGGGCCTCGGCATCCTCTTCCTCTCGCTCTACGACGGTCGCAGCGCCAACCGCTTCAGCCTGCTCACGGGGCAGATCGTGTCGGTCTCCACGCCGGACCTCGGGTGGCTCATCGGGATCAGCCTGGTCGTGCTGATCGGACTCCTGGTGATGTGGAACCCTCTCCGCTTCGATTCCCTCGACCCGGAATCCGCTGCCGCCCGTGGTGTGCCGACCCGCGCGGTGAGCCTGTTGTTCATGGTGCTGCTCGGCCTGATCGTCGCGGTGAGCGTGCACATCATCGGGGCGCTGCTCGTGATGGCACTGCTGGTGACCCCGGCGGCCGCGGCCATGCGTGTGACGGCCGGTCCGATCGCCGTGCCGTTGCTCGCGGCGCTCTTCGGGTTCGTCTCGGCGGTCGGCGGAATCCTGCTGGCCCTCGCCGGCACGCTGCCCGTGAGCCCGTACATCACGACGCTGTCGTTCACGATCTACGTCGTGTGCTGGATCGTGCAGCGGGCGCGGGCCAGGGTCCGGCGGGTGCGGGTCTGAGACCGTGCTTCCGAATCGCGCAAATGGTCGGGAATCAGCCCGAGATGCGACCATTCACGCGATTCGAACGGGTCCTGGCCGCTCCCAGCCCTCGCCAACCGCAGCGGCCTAGACTCGACGTATGGCTCAGCGGAACACCTGGCAGCGCGAACGCGTGCGCGAAGCACTCGCCGACGCTCGCGGATTCGTGAGTGCGCAGAGCCTGCATGCCTCCCTGCGCGACGACAACACGGGCATCGGCTTGGCGACCGTGTACCGCGCTCTCGCGGGACTCGCCGCCTCCGGTGACGCCGACTCGCTGCAGAGCCCCGAGGGTGAGGCGCTGTATCGCGCCTGCACGACCCAGGGACACCACCACCACCTGATCTGCCGATCGTGCGGTCTGACCGTGGAGATCGAGGCCAAGGACGTCGAGCAGTGGGCGCATCGCACCGCCGCCCTGCACGGCTTCACGGATGCCGCTCACGTGGTGGACATCTTCGGACTGTGCACCCCGTGCGCGAACAAGCGCGACGCCGAACGGACTGCGAACGCGTGAGCCCCTCGGCAGCGACGGCGACCCGCCACGGTCACTCCCATCGCCCGGCGCCCACTGCGCGCTCGGCATGGATCGGCGTCGGCCTCGGTGCCGTCATCATCGCGGCACTGTTCCTGGTCGATGCGTTCCTGCCGACGCTGTTCCCGGCGTCGCTGCCCACCCGTGCGCAGGACGGCCTCACCCTCGCCCTGAGCGTGCTGATCGAGGCGCTCCCGTTCGTGATCCTCGGTGTGCTGCTGTCGATCGTGGTGCAGGTCTGGTTGCCCGCCGATGTCATCCACCGCTGGCTGCCGAAGCGCGCGTGGGCGCGGCGGGCCGTGCTGTCGCTGCTGGGGATGCTCATCCCGGTGTGCGAGTGCGGCAACGTGCCCTTCGCCCGTGGGCTCATGATGCGCGGTCTCGCCCCGGCCGAGGCGATGACGTTCCTGATCGCGGCGCCGATCGTGAACCCGATCGTGATCCTCACCACGCACGCCGCGTTCGGTTGGGACGGCGGGATCCTCGTCGCGCGCCTCGTCGGCGGATACCTGATCGCGAACCTGATCGGCTGGATCTACAGCCGCCACCCCGACCCCGACGGCATGCTCACGCAGCGCTTCGTCGACACCTGCGACCGGGTGACGCACGAGCCCGGGACGCCGGTGCGCCGCAGCCTGACCCAGTTCCTCATCGAGCTTCGCGCCGTGATGCCCGCGCTGGTCATCGGTTCCGCACTCGCCGGGGCCGTGCAAGTGCTGATTCCCCGGGAGTGGCTGCTCGCGATCGGCTCGAACCCGGTGCTGTCGATCGTGGCCATGATGGCGCTCGCGATGACGGTCGCCATCTGCTCGAACGTCGACGCGTTCTTCGCGCTGTCGTTCGCCTCGACGTTCTCGTCCGGCGCGATCGTCGCGTTCCTGCTGGTCGGACCGCTCGTCGACATCAAGATGCTCGCGCTCATGCGCACCACCTTCACCGGGCGCACCCTCGTCGGGATCGTCGGGATCGTCCTCGCCTCGGCGTTCGCGATCGGGATCGGGGTGAACGTCCTTGTCTGAGCAGACCACCACACGTGCGCGTGCCCTCGCCACCCGCTGGCTCGGGGTCGGCCTCGCTGCGGTGATCGCGGTCGTGACCCTCGGACTCGGCATCACGGACCGCCTCACGCTCTACATCAGCCCCGAAACCGTGTGGTTCGCGTGTGCGGCCGCGGTCGTGACCCTGGCCGGCGCGATCTGGTCGTGCACCCTGCCTCTCGGCGAAGAGGGCGATCACGGTCATGACCACGGACACGGTCACGGCACGGAAGTCTCCGACGACACGGAATCCGGCTCGTCCGCGACCCCGCGCCGCCGTTCCCTTGCGGGTGTCGGCGCGGTCACAGGAGGGGTGATCGCCTCGGGCGTCGTCATCGCGGCCCTGGTGCTGCCCCCGGCGTCGCTCTCGGTCGAGCTCGCGATGTCGCGCGCGGGGGAGCAGAGCGCGCTGTTCGCCGGCTCCGACAGCGTCGCGCTCGGCGTCGCTGATACCTCGACCTTCGGCGTCGGCGACTGGGCGAGCGTCTTCGCCGCGTCCACGAACACCTCGGCCTACGACGGTGCGCCCGTGACCCTCACCGGCTTCGTGACCCCGGGATCGGGCGACGGCGTGAACCTGACCCGGCTGGTCATCACGCACTGCGTGATCGATGCGCAGACGGCCGCACTGCCGGTCACCGTCGATCCGAACGACTACCCGACCGGACAGTGGGTCGAGGTCACCGGCACCGTGCGCGCGGACAGCGACGGCAAGCTCCACATCGAACCGACCGACGTCGTCGCGATCGACGAGCCCGGGGACCCGTATGAGTACTGACGACGAGCGCCCCGAGACGCCCGCCGTTCCGCGGACCCGCGCCGAGCTGCGCGCCGCCCGTGAAGCCGCAGAGGCGGCGGAGGCCGAGCGGATCGAGCGTGCGGTCACCCCGCCGGATCACGCCGCGCACCCCGCCGACGAGCCGGAAGCCGCAGCGGACGACGCCGCTGTCCGTGAGGCCGCTCTTCGGGACGCCGCTCTTCGGGAGGCGGCGGTGCGCCGAGCCGGTGAACGGGAGGTCGCGGAGCAGGAGGCGGCCGCACGGAAGATGGCCGCGTTCGAGGCCGCCGCGCGGGAGGATGCCGAAGCGACCGCGCTGCCGGCCGTCCCTGTCGCACCTGAGCCCGTGTTCGTGGGTGCCGCCCCGCAGATCGACGACGAGCCGGCGACTTCCCCTCCCGCCGAGCCCCCGCTGACGGCCGCGTCCGAGGCCCCGGCCCCGAGCGCGCCGCGGAACCCGCGGAGGTTCCTCCTCACACTCGGTGCGGTGCTGGGCGTCCTCGTGCTCGCCGGGACCGGGCTCGGCATCGTCAGTCTCCTGCAGGGCCCGCGGATCAGCGACGTGCAGGTGGACGCGGAACATGCGATCGAGTCCTCCGGGAGCAGGGTCATCCTCACCGCGAACCAGGCGCTCGCCGACATCGATCCCGAGCAGGTCACCGTCGAGCCGGCGACGCCGTTCACGGTCGATGCCTCGGGTCGGGGTGTCGGCGTCCGCTTCACGGTGCCGCTCGACGACTCGACGGAGTACACGATCCGCGTGGCCGACGTGGCCGGTGCGGGTGGCGGTCCGTCGACGACCCTGACCACGTCGTTCACGACGCCGCCGTCCACCATTTTCCTGCTGCGCCGAGACGTCGACGGCAAGGACAAGATCTTCCTCACCGACCTCAAGGGCGACGGGGTGGCGGTGTACGAGCACGAGAAGATCAACGACTTCCGGGCCACCTCGACGCAGCTCGTGGTCGCGGTGGAGGAAGAGGACGGCTCCCACCTGCTCGTGATGGACCGCGACGGGAAGAACCAGCGCGAACTCGACCTGCCCGGTGACGGCTACGTCGGCGCCGTCCAGGTCTCGGAGCGAGGCGGCCTGGTCGGCTACAGCTACTCCGACCGCGAGCTCAGCGACGACGAAGGGCGGGCGAGCGTGCTCGTCACCCAGTCGCTGAGCGGCAAGGACGAGCCGCAGGTGATCGAGGTCGCCGGTGCGGAGGCGAGTGTCTTCGTGTGGCAGTTCGTGCCCGACAGCGCCGCCGTGCTGTTCATCGACTTCGACGGTGCACTGTCCCTCGTGGACCGCTCGAGCGACGCGGGCGTGCAGTCCCTCGGTCTCGCCGCCATGATCCAGGGCATCTCCCGCGGCACCTACACCGCCATCGTGGAGCGCCTCGACGGGGCCGTCGTCGAACTGAACCTCGCGGACGGATCGGAGCAGCCGCTCGCAGCATCCGACCCCGATTACGGGACGGCGACCTCCATCACCCCGTTCCCCGGTGGCACGCTCCGGCACGTCGTCGCCCGTGACGATGCGGGACTCCCGATCGGACAGGCCGTCATCCGCGTGGACGACGACGGCAAAGCCACCCCGCTGGTCGAGATCGGGGCGACCGATTCGATCCTGCAGGCGTGCGCCTCCCCGAGTGGTCAGTATGCGGCCGTGGCGATCGCGCCCGACCTCGCGAACAACCCCTACGACGGAATGCTGCTGCCGTTGCCCGAGCAGGTCGAGACGCACCTCATCGACATGGAGAGCGGCAAGGAGATGGTCGCTCTCACCGGCTTCGATGCATCCTGGTGCCAGACGGCCCCGCGGTTCTGAGATGCCGCAGCAGGATGGTCTGCGACGCGCGGTCCGTGCGGACCTGAGCGGCTCGGCGGTCGAGGTGGCGCCGCTCCTGCTCGGGGCCGAGCTTCGGACGTTCGCCCCCGCGACGGACGAACGCGGACCTGTCGAGGTGCGACTGCGCATCACCGAGGTCGAGGCCTACCACGGGCAGGGCACCGGCGAGATCGCCGACCCCGGATCCCACGCGCGGATGGGACGCACGCCGCGCAACGCCACCATGTGGGGCGAGCCCGGACATCTCTACGTGTATCTGAGTCACGGCATCCACTCCTGCGTCAACGTGGTGTGCGGGCCGATCGGGCAGGGCGACGGCGTGCTGCTGCGTGCGGGGGAGATCGTGATCGGAGCGGATGCCGCGGCACGGCGCCGAGGTGCGACGCTGCCGCTCAGCCGCATCGCCCGGCGGGAGCTGGCGCGTGGGCCCGGTCGTCTCGGGCAGGCCGTGGGGTTGCGGCATCCCCTGCACGACGGCATCGACGCCATCACCGGCGAGGAACGGCACGGGGCGAGGGCCGAGTTGTGGCTCGGCGAGCCGCGGGACGATGTGGTGCGCGGCCCCAGGGTCGGCGTCGCGGGCGTCGCCGGGACCGCTGCCTTCCCCTGGCGCTTCTGGATCGATGCCGACCCCACCGTGTCGCCGTTCCGGTGGGGGAGAGGGGCTCAGGCGGAATCGGCGGTTCAGGCGGAATCGGCGGTTCAGGCGGCGAGATGAGCCGTGCTAAACTGACTCTTTGTCTGCGCACACTCCTGTGCGCAGTTCGCATGCTTCTCCTTCCGCGGCCGAGAGATCGGCGGGTCGGGTTGCGTGCAGACAAGGGATCTTGGGTGGGGCCGTCCGGCCTCACGGTATAGAAGGAGTCACCATCATGGCAGCAGTGTGCCAGGTGACCGGAGCTGTTCCCGGCTTCGGTCACAACGTCTCGCACTCGCACCGCCGGACGAAGCGCCGCTTCGACCCGAACGTGCAGAAGAAGACCTATTTCGTCCCGTCGCTCGGTCGTAAGATCACGCTCAACGTGTCCGCCAAGGGCATCAAGGTGATCGACGTCCGCGGCATCGAGAACGTGGTCAAGGACCTCCAGGCGAAGGGTGTGAAGCTCTAATGGCCAAGAAGGCTCAGGACGTACGTCCGATCATCAAGCTGCGTTCGACGGCAGGCACGGGTTACACCTACGTGACGAAGAAGAACCGCCGCAACACCCCCGACCGCCTCGTGCTCAAGAAGTACGACCCGGTCATCCGTCAGCACGTCGAATTCCGAGAGGAGCGTTGATCAATGGCTAAGAAGAGCAAGATCGCTCGCAACGAGCAGCGCAAGGTCATCGTCGAGCGTTACGCAGAGCGTCGCGCCGAGCTGAAGAAGACCCTGGTCGACCCGAACGCCACCGACGAGGCCCGCGAGGCCGCACGCGTCGGCCTGCAGAAGCTGCCGCGCAACGCGTCGCCTGCTCGCGTGCGTTCGCGCGACGTCATCGACGGCCGCCCCCGCGGTGTCCTCACGAAGTTCGGCATCTCGCGTGTCCGCTTCCGTGACATGGCACACCGTGGCGAGCTGCCCGGCGTGACCAAGTCGAGCTGGTAAGTCTCAGCAGACAGCCGAAAGGGGCGAGGATCTTCGGATCCTCGCCCCTTTCGCGTCTCCACCCTCCCTGCATCCATCCCTCCTTCCTTCCTCTCTCCTCCCTGCCGTCCGTCCCTCCTGCTGCCCTCCCTCCCTGCTGCCCTCCCTGCCTCACTCCTGCCGTCCCTCACTCCCTGCTTCTCCCCTGTCCCGCCCCGCGCGTTCTGAAGGACTTCTCGCGAATTGCAGGAGCGAACGCTGGATCCACTCCTTCATTCAGTGAGATCTCCTTCAGGGGTCTGTTCCTGCACCGAAGCCTCGGCGATCGAGCTCTGCCCTTCTGCCGGTGATCGGGCGGCGTGCGCGCGCCCGCTGGAGGCAGGATCGTCCGATGGATCCCGTGGATGAGCTGTGGCGTCGTGGAGGGGTCGCGCGGGTGCGCACTCTGCGCGCGGCCGGGGTGAGTGCGCACTCGCTCCGGCGGTCGAAGGAGCGTCTCGAGGTCGTCACCGTGCGGCAGGGGTGGGTGGCCTTGCCGGATGCCGACCCCCAGATCGTCGGGGCGGCGGCTCACGGTGTCGTGCTCAGTTGTGTCACGGCGGCGGAGAGGCGAGGACTCTGGATTCCGGAGAAGACGCCACTGCACGTCGCTGCCCGCCCGAACGCGGCGCGGATCCGGGTGCCGTCCCAGGTCGTCGTGCACTGGTCGAAACCGGTGGTCCCTCGGCCCCCCGACGCGACGGTGGATGAACTGCTCAACGTGCTGGCCGTGATCGCGCAATGCCAGCCGTTCGAGACCGCCCTGGTCATCTGGGAGTCGGCCATGAACAAGGGGTACGTCGATGGTGCGCGCCTCCGTGGCCTCGACCTTCCGGCGCCGGCACGAGCGCTGCTCGAGCGGGCGCGACCGTTCGCGGACTCGGGGCTGGAGACCATCGTGATCCACAGGCTCCGCTGGCTGGGGCTCCGCATGCTGCCACAAGCCTGGTGCCTCGATCGGCGGGTGGATCTCCTCATCGGTGATCGACTGGTGATCCAGATCGATGGTGCGACCCACACCGGGGAGCAGCGGGACAAGGACATCGCTCACGACGCGCAGCTGGTCCTCCGTGGCTACCGTGTGCTGCGCTTCAGCTACGAACAGGTCATGCACCGTTGGTCTGAGGTGCAGTCCGTGATCATGGAGGCCGTGGCGCAGGGCGCCCACCTCTCCTGATCACCCCTCCTGATCATCCCCCCTCCTGATCATCCCCTCTCCTGATCGCCCTCTCCTGATCGCCTGCTTCCTTGGACTCACGCCTCGCGTTGCGAAGGAGAACTCACGGAATGAAGGAGTGCATTCCGCATCTGGTCCTTCATTCCGTGAGATCTCCTTCATCCCGCGGGTTCTCCTCACCCTGCGACTGCTCCTTCATCCCGCGAATTCTCCTCACCGGCGAGAGTTCTCCTCACCCCGAGAGTTCTGCGTCAGCCCGCGCGCGCACCGCGTGAGCTCCCCAAAACTGTGACTGGAGTGACGAATGTGACGCGACACGCCCAGTAATTGCCCAAAACCCGCGAAATGACGCGGATATGTGGGTGGTCGTTGATACATTCGAGGCGGTCACTAGACCAGGGGCACCCGCCCCGATACCCACAACGATGCGACGGGATCTCGTCGCTGGAGGATGACATGGCTGACAAGTCCATCACCAAGACCGAGCTCGTCGCGAGCATCGCTAGCGCCACGGGCCAGAGCCAGGCCACCGTCTCCGGTGTCCTCGACTCGCTGTTCGCCACGGTCTCCGACGCTGTTGCCAAGGGCAGCAAGGTCTCCATCCCGGGCTGGATCTCCTTCGAGCAGGTCGACACCGCTGCTCGTACGGGCCGCAACCCGCAGACCGGCGCCGAGATCAAGATCCCGGCCGGCAAGCGCGTCAAGGTGACCGCTGGCTCCAAGCTCAAGGCTGCCGTCAAGTAAGCAGACCGCACCTCTTCGAAGGCCGCTCCCGTTCCGACGGGAGCGGCCTTCGTGCTTTCGCCCCTCCCGGCGCGCCTAGGCTGGAGGGGTGAGTTCCCGCAGCGAGTCGACGAGTCGGATTTCGGCGTATCGAATCGCCGGGGTGGTCATCCTCCTCGTCGCCGCGCTGGTGGCCCTGGTGGTGGCGCTCGTCGTCGGAGGCGGTGCCGATGCACCGCTGTTGCAGGATCCGGGGCCGATCGTGCTCTGGGGCACCCCGCTCGCGAAACTCGTGATGAACATGTCGGCCGCCGTCATGCTCGGCTCTCTCGTCCTCGCGCTGTTCGGTCTGCGCGCGGGGGAGCGCTCCTTCGACGCGGCGCTGAACATCGCCTCCGTCGGTGCTGCCGTCTTCACGGTCTCCGCGGGCCTCGCCGGGTTCCTCGCGTTCATGGCCGCCTTCAACCCGAAGCTCAGCATCGAGCGGGAGTTCGGCACGCAGCTCGGCCGCTTCCTGTTGGAGCTGCCTCTGGGACAGTCCTGGCTCATCACGACGATCTTCGGCGCGATCATCACGGTGCTCGCCTTCGCCTGGCGCTCGTGGACGCCCACGCTCATCACCGCACTGCTCGCCGCGGCTTCCTTCATCCCCCTCGCGACGCAGGGGCACGCGGGCGACCTCGCAGGCCACAACATGGCCGTCAACTCGATCCTGCTGCACACGGTCGGTGCCGCGGTCTGGCTGGGTGGGCTCCTGCTCCTCGTGCTGCTCCGCGGGCGCGGTGACGTCGACACCGCTCGACTCGTCGGACGCTACTCCTCCCTCGCGATCGCGGCGTTCGCGGTGGTCGCCTTCTCCGGATTGACCCGGTCGATCGTGGCCGTCGGAAGCTGGGACGCGCTGTGGACGACACAATACGGCTGGATCGTGCTCGCGAAAGCCGCGCTGTTGGGCGGCATGGGACTGCTCGGCGCCTGGTACCGCGCTCGCCTCATCCCGAAGCTCGCCGGGCAGCGTGCGGCGGGTTGGTTCTGGCTCCTCGTCCTGTGCGAAGTCGCGCTGATGGGGTTCGCGTCCGGCGCCGCTGCCGCGCTCGCGCGCACGCCCCCTCCCACCGGTGAGGTCGCCGCGTTCGCGCAGACGCCCGCCCAGATCCTCACCGGGTCGACGCTGCCGCCCGAGTTGACGCTCGAACGCTGGTTCACGGCGTGGGACTTCGATGTGCTCTGGATCGTCGTCGCGGCCTTCGGCCTGTTCTTCTACCTCGCCGGCGTCCGGCGCCTGCATCTGCGCGGAGATCGCTGGCCGATCCATCGCACGGTCTTCTGGGTGCTCGGGCTGCTCATGCTCTTCTGGGTGACCTGCGGCCCGCTCAACGCGTACCAGGAGTACCTGTTCAGCATCCACATGATGGGCCACATGATGCTGTCGATGGCCATCCCGCTGCTGTTGGTCTCGGGCGCACCGATCACGCTCGCCCTGCGCGCGATCCACAAGCGCGACGACGGTACCCGGGGAGGCCGCGAGTGGATCATGTGGGCCGTGCATTCGCCGTTCGCCCGGGTCGTCACCCATCCGTTCGTCGCCGCGGCCATCTTCATCCTGTCGCTGTGGGCGTTCTACTTCACCGACCTGGTGCGGTGGGCGATGGTCGAGCACATCGGTCATGAGTGGATGGTGATCCACTTCCTGATCTCGGGCTACCTGTTCGTGATGAGCCTGATCGGTGCCGACCCGGTGCCGTACCGACTTCCCTACCCCGGCCGCCTCATCACCCTGATCGCCGTCATGGCGATGCACGCCTTCTTCGGCATCGCGATCATGATGCAGGAGGGGCTGATGGTCGCGGAGTGGTTCGGATCGATGGGCCGTGACTGGGGGGCCGATCCGTTGCAGGACCAGTACGTCGGCGGCGGCATCGCCTGGTCCATCGGCGAGATCCCGACCTTGATCCTGGCCATCACGGTCGCGATCCAGTGGAGCCGCAGCGACACGAAGCTGCAGCGTCGGCGCGACCGGCATGCGGATCGCACCGGAGACAGGGAACTCGAGGAGTACAACACCAAGTTGGCCGAGCTCGCCGCTCAGGACCAGCGTCGCGAGGAGCGCGAGAGGCGTTGAGGCCCGCGGGTGAATCCGTCAGTCGACGGGAGGTTCGCCCGGTGAGCCGATCTTGATGGACGCGGAACCGTCGGGCAGGATCGCGATGGTGCCGTTGAGCTGGAACGGCACGTCTTCCGATACGGGGTCGATGGAGCCGTCGAAGAGCGACTGGATCTCGACTTCGACGTGCGCGACGGCATCGGTCGTGGGAATCTGCCACTGTCCGCCGTCGGGCGTGACCGTGACCTGAGGCTGCGTCGCGATGGACCACTTCGGCGGCGACGAGATGCGGTCCGTGACCCGCAGGCCGAAGGGGCAGGCGGTCGGCAGGAGCACGTCCTGCGTGGTGCACGCGGTGAGGAACTCCTCGACCCGCTGCTGCACGACCTCGACGAATTCGTCTGTCGGCGTGGTCTGCACATCGAGCGGCGTGACGGCGAGCGGGGTGTCCGCGAGCACACCGTGTCCGGAGGCCGTCGCGATCGGGGTGTCCACCGTCACGGCGTACAGTCCCGGGGTGAACACGAGCAGTGGCAGCGGGTCGATCGCGTCGGCCTCGGCGCCCGCTGCGGACACCTGCCGTCGGTCGACCTCGAAGCCGTTCATGGCGAACTGGTCCACGCCGCGGACCGTGAGCTCGACGACGGCCAGCGGACTCTCCGCGAAGCGCCAGTTCGGGGTGACTCCCGCCCAGCCGTCCTGTTCGATCAGGAAGGTGCTGGTGCCGGCATGACCGCTCGCCTCGTAGCTGACCGTGACGGCGGTGCCGCCTTCGGCCTGCTCCTCCGACTCCACC
Organism: Microbacterium aurugineum; assembly: GCF_023101205.1. Taxonomy (NCBI): domain Bacteria; kingdom Bacillati; phylum Actinomycetota; class Actinomycetes; order Micrococcales; family Microbacteriaceae; genus Microbacterium; species Microbacterium aurugineum. Next base: position 125,499 of record NZ_CP078078.1, read on the forward strand.
TTCACATCGGTCAGCGGTGCGAGTGCGGCGCGGCGCAGCATGGCCTCGGACGCGGCCGGGTCGATGCCGGACTCCTCGAGGATCTCGCGGTCGATCGCGACGCCGGGCACCCGTAGTGCGTCTGCGGCGCGGCCGGAGGAGAGCAGGTCGAGGTAGCGGGTCACGAACGCGGACGGGCCGTAGAACTGCTGGTACAGCGTGGCACCTCCGGCGCCGATCGCTGCGACGAGCATGAGCCCGACCACCACGAGCATCGCGAGATCGACGCCCAGGCGTGACCGCCGGGGCGCGCTCGACCTGGCCCGCTCCATGGCGCCAGTCTAGGAGTGCGTCCTGGGGGGACGCCGAGCGTCGGCGGCCGGGCGCGGATGCCGGGACGTAGCATGGGTGGCGCCCCGTTTTCCGTCCACTGCCCCTGTGAGTGCCGTGTCCCTTCCCGCCCTGTCCGAGGAGCAGCAAGAGCTGTTCCGGCTCATCGAGGACACCGGCGAGCACGTCTTCATCACCGGTCGCGCCGGCACCGGGAAGTCGACGTTGCTGCAGCACTTCGCCTGGAACACGAAGAAGCAGATCGCCATCTGCGCTCCGACGGGCGTCGCGGCGCTCAACGTCGAGGGCCAGACGATCCACTCCCTCTTCCGTCTGCCGATCGGTCTGATCGGCGACGCCGACATCGACCAGAACGACGCGACCCGGCGCATCCTGAACGCCATCGAGACGCTGGTGATCGACGAGATCTCGATGGTCAACGCCGACCTGATGGACGCGATCGATCGCTCCCTGCGCCAGGCCAGGGGGCGTAGGGGGGAACCCTTCGGCGGTGTCCAGGTCGTCATGTTCGGTGACCCCTACCAGCTCGCTCCCGTCCCGCCCCGCGGCGACGAGGCCCGCTACGTCCAGGACCACTACCGCTCGTTCTGGTTCTTCGATGCCAAGGTCTGGGCGGGGGGATCGGGGCTCTCCGACCAGGAGGGGCTGTTCCAGGTCGACACCCGTGCCGAACTGCACGTGCGGGAACTGGTGCAGATCCACCGGCAGTCCGACGATGGCTTCAAGTCGATGCTCAACGCCGTGCGCTACGGCCGCGTCACGGCGGAGATCGCGGGGGTGCTGAACACGCAGGGACGACGCACGCCCCCGGAGCCGGAGCCGGGCGAGGTGCCCATGATCACCCTCGCGACGCGCAACGACATCGTGAACAAGATCAACAGCCAGCACCTGAATGCGCTGCCCGGCAAGGAGCAGACCGCGCGGGCCGAGGTGAGCGGCGACTTCGGACGCGGTGAAGCCGCCCTGCCCGCCGAGAGCGAACTGAAGCTGAAGGTCGGGGCGCAGGTGATGTTCCTGCGCAACGACACCGCCATGTCCGGCGAGCCGCCGCGCTGGGTGAACGGCACCATCGGCACGGTGACGCGCATCCTCGGTAGCGCTGTGCGCGTCGACATCGACGGCGAGGAGGTCGACGTCGAGCCTGCCGTGTGGGAGCGTTTCCGCTACGCCTACGACCAGAACACCAAGAAGCTCACCCGCGACGTGGTCGCCGAGTTCACCCAGTTCCCGCTGCGTCTCGCCTGGGCAGTCACGATCCACAAGTCGCAGGGCAAGACGTATGAGCGGGCGATCATCGACCTCGGATCCGGGGCATTCGCGCCGGGGCAGACGTACGTGGCGTTGAGTCGACTGACGTCCCTGGACGGCCTGTACCTGTCACGCGACCTACGGCCACGGGACATCCGGGTCGACGAAGACGTGCGCCGGTTCATGCGCGACGCGTGGCTGGCGGCGTCGACGCCCGAGTTGCCGAAGACCTGACGGAAGAGGGATCAGGCGGCGGCGCGGGCCCGGTCGAGGTCCTCGAAGAGCTCGGTGTTGAATCGATAGGCGAGGAGCACCTCGTCGATCACACGCTCACGCTCCGCGTCGTCCCACGGGGCGGCGTCGAGCTGCTCGCGGTAGACGTCCTTGAATGCGGACGGGTCGGCGATGTCGTCGAACAGGTAGAACCCGATGCCGTTCGTCTCGAAGCCGAACCGACGGGCCATCACCCGGCCGATGAAGATCCCGCCGGAGAGGTCGCCGAGGTAGCGGGTGTAGTGGTGGGCGATGAAGCCGCCCGCCCACGTGGCACCCACCTGGCGGATGCGCTCGACGTAGCGCACGGTGGTGGGCAGCGGCACGATCTGCTCGCGCCAGTCGCCACCGAGCAGGAACTCCAGGTCGGCTTCCAGCGCGGGGAGCCGCGTGAGCTTGTCGCTGAGGAAGACCGCCGCCACCGGATCCTGTCGCATGCGCTCCCCGGCTCCTTCGAGCGCTTCGTAGATGAAGTAGTGCTGCGCGACGAGGGAGATGTAGTCCTCGCGGGAGCCCTCACCCTTCAGGAGGTCGGACATGAAGCCGGCGGTCTCGCTGCGGGAGTGCGATCCCGACGAGCGCTCGCGCAGGGCGGCGGAGAAGGAGAGGATCTCGGGCATGTGCCTAGTGTAAGGGTTGCCTTACCTCGGGCGGTAGTGGCGGTGCCGAGTCGGATGTGGGACGGGCCGCGTCCGAGTCGTTCAGGCGTGCGGGCGAGGCTCGACCCCGAGGCGCGCGCAGGCCTCGTCGTAGAGCGCCACGACCTCGCGGCGCACAGCGGGGCGATCCGTGATGGGTCCGCCGGGCCACGGGACGCGCAGTTCGGACGGTTCGCCGTCGACGGTGATCTCCCAGACGCCGCCGTCGCCGTCGAATCCGGTCATCACGGAGGCGGTGACGTCGGCGGAGTCCTCAGCGAAGGCGCGGGCGATCAAGAGGTTGTCATCGGTGTGGTCACCGTTCATGTGGCGCAGGACAGCGGCGATCACGTCGGCATCGAAGAAGTGGGGCACGTTTCTCACCCTATGTGCGCGCAAAGGCGCCCGGCGCGATGCCGTCTTTCAGGAAGGGCGTTCTAGACTCGGGAGATACATCCTCGGGGGTTCCTTCATGCAGCTTCTCTCGTCGCGCCGTTGGCGTGCCGCTGCGGCCAGTGCGGCCGCGCTCGCTCTCGTCCTCACCGGATGCTCATCCGAGGATTCCTTCAGCTACACGCCACCGGCTCAGGTCGACGGCGCTCTGCCCGATGACACGGTCGCTTCGATGCAGGCCGCGGTCGACAATGCGCTCGTCGCTTCCGGGGCGACCGGGGCGATCGTCGGGGTCTGGGTGCCCTGGAGCGGCAGCTGGGTCACCGCCGTCGGCATGCAGGACCGTGACGGCGGTGGAGAGGTCTCCACCGACATGTCCTTCCGCATCGCCGACGTGACGCGTCTGATGGCGTGCGACGTGCTCTACGCCCTCGCCGATGAGGGAACGCTCGAACTCGATGCGAACGTCGCCGACTACGTCTCCGGGGTCGCTGACATGCGGGAACAGGGTGTCACGCTCCTCGACCTGTGCAACGGCACCAGCGGCGCCGGTTCGTCCGAGCCGACCACCAAGAGCGCTCTGTTGAACACACCGGACCGCATCTGGGCGCCGCTGGAGCTCGCGGGCTACGGACTGGCGCGCCCTCGTGTCGACCCGGGCACCACCTTCCGCGATTCGGATGCGGGGTATCTCCTGCTCGGCCTCGCCCTCGAGCGCGCCACCGGGATGACCGCGTCCGAGCTGATCGCCGAGTACGTCACCGACCCGCTCGAGCTCACGGCCACGTCGCTCCCCGGCCCCGCTCCGGCTGCTCCCGGTGACGACCCGATGAAGGGGCACTTCCTCCCCGCGGTCGAGGGTGGATTCACCTGCGCCGCCCCCAACGACATCACCACGATCTCGTCGAGCTCGGGATTCACCGATTCCGGCGCCGTCTCGACCATCGACGACCTCGGTCGCTACATCCAGGCCGAAGCCCGCGACGCGCTGCGTGGTGCCGACGCTGAGCCGGCGCGCTTCGGCTCCCCGCTGCCGGCCGCGGAAGACGGTCCTTCCTGGTACCAGGCCACCGGTGGCGCCTACCTCGTGGGGTCGATGGTCGGCCAGCACGGTTGGGTCCCCGGCTACGCCACCTCGGCATACTCGGATCCCGCGACCGGGTTCACCGTCGCCGTCGTGCTGAACGACTCGACGGCGGGTTCGAGGTTCGCGCAGCAGCTCTCGTGGGAACTCGCGGCGATCGCCTCGAAGGCGCCGGCTGCGTCCGGGCAGACCGCGCCGGAGTTCGGGCTCCCCTTCACCGCGGAGCAGTACCACCAGTCCATCACGGACGCTGCCATCACCTGCGTCGAGCCGCCTGCGGAGTGACCACCGCCGCACGAGGGTGACACTGGCGGAAACCGTTCGGTCGTTGTCCGTGCAGCGGCTTGGCGCGGGGGCGGATCCCGGCGAGCATGGGGCGCATGGCCTCTTCCGACACCGTCCTGCTCGTCATCGACGCGCAGGAGTCCTTCCGTGCTCGCGCCGACGACTGGGCGGAGACCGCCAACCCCGCCGTGCTCGACAACATCGCCCTCCTGGTCGCCGACGCCCGCGGGCGTGGTGAGCGGGTGGTGTGGATCACTCATTCCGAGCCCGGCTCCGGCGGCGTGTTCGACCCCGCGCAGGGGTTCGTGCGGGTGATCGACGAGCTCGGTCCCCTCGACTCGGAGGATGCGGTCACCAAGACCACGATCAACTCCTTCCTCTCGACGGATCTCGACGAGCGGTTGCGGAGCGCCGGCGTGCGACGGGTCGTCATCTGCGGCATCCGGACGGAGCAATGCTGCGAGACGACCGCTCGTGCGGCCGCTGATCTCGGCTACGAGGTGGACTTCGTGACGGACGCGACGACCACCTCCGCGATCCCGGCCTCGGGGCCGTTGGCCGCGGTCTCGGGCGAGGACATCATGCGCCGCACCGAGAGCATCCTCGCCGCTCGCGGATTCGCGACGATCATCCGCACGAGCGATCGCACGGGGATTGCGGCCGCTCGCTGAGGAGGACGTGCGTCGGATCGGTCGGGTGCTCCGTGATCACGCCCATCCGGTACGGTAGTGGCCCTACGTGAACCGACTCGCGCGACGACGATTTCGGAGGGTGTCCATTGCAGCACGATCGCCGCGGACTGCCCGCGCTCGCCGTTCGCTGGTCAGCCCCATGACTCCGGTACCTCGTCGCACGCTCCTCGTCGGATACGGGAAGCTCGGCGCGCGACTCGCCGCACGTCTCCTCGCCGACGACGGCGAGGTCTTCGCCCTGCGGCGGAGCACCGGTTCCCTGCCGGCGGGCGTGATCGGACTCTCCGCCGATCCGTCTCATCCGCTCGATTCGCCCCTTCCGGTCGTTGACGCGATGGTGATCACGCTGCCGCCCAGCGGCGTGAGCTCGGGGTACCGCACCGCGTTGACGAATCTGAGGGACGCACTGCCCGTGCTGCCGGCGCGCACCGTGTTCGTGTCGTCGACGGGAGTGTTCGAGGGAGCTGCGGCAGATCATCCGTTGACCGAACAGGATGTCCCCGCACCGACGAGTGCGCGATCACAGGAGCTGTACGACGGGGAGCAGGCGGCCGTCGCGCTGTTCTCCGCCGTGATCGTGCGCCCCGCGGGGATCTACGGGCCGGGTCGGGAGTTCCTCCTGCGGAAGGTGCGCGAGGGCGCTGCCGTCGACCACGCCCGGCGTACGAATCGGATCCATGAGGTCGATCTGGTGCGGACGCTCGACCTGCTGGTGCGGATGGAGGATCCGCCGCCGCTCTTGCACGCGGTGGACGAGCGGCCCGCACCTCTCGCCGAGGTCGTCGCGTTCATCGCCGGGAAGCTGGGCGTGGACGTGCCGCCGGATGTGGCGTCCGGCGGTCCGAGCGGGGTCGTCTATGACGGGACGCTGCTGCGATCCGTGCTGGGCCACCTCGAGTACCCGACCTTCGAAGCGGGATACGCCGAGATGCTCGCCGAGGACTCGACGCCGCGCCCGTAGCCTGGGGGGATGACGAACACACTCGCACGGACGGCTGTCGAGGTCGTCGACTGGCGCCGCCGCGTCTTCGCTCTCTACGCCGCCGTGCGTCTCTCCGATTCGCCGGAGGACGCGCATGAGCTGTGGCGGATCGAACGGGATGAGCTCATGCTGCATCATCCGGCGACGCCGCTGCTCGCCGAGGATCGTTCTGCGTTCGAGGGGTTGCCGATCGCCTCGTACGACCCGGAGTGGCGCTTCGAGCTGCCGGTCCTCCCCGCCGACCCCGGCGGCTTCGACTTCGCGACCGGCACCGACGGCGTCGTGCCCTTCGAGCGCGTGGGTCGCGTCGAGATCCCGGACGCCGGATCACTCGACGTCTGGCGGCTCACGTCCTACGGCGGCGGGCTGTTCATCCCGGTGCGCGACGCCCTCGCGGGGCGCCCGGGTGGCACCTACGGCGGTGGCCGCTATCTGGTCGACACGATCAAGGGAGCCGACCTCGGATCCGATGCCGAGCGCGGGACGATCGTGCTCGACTTCAACTTCGCCTACAACCCGTCCTGCGCCTATGACCCCGCCTGGGCCTGCCCGCTCGCGCAACCCGGCAACGTGATGGCGGTGCCGATCCCGGTGGGGGAGATGTACGGGGTCGACAGCGCCTGATCTCTCGCTTCGGACGTCGCTCAGGCCGGTCGCGCGGTCGACTCGCGCACGACGAGCTCCGGCTGGAACACCACGCGCTCGGGATCGGACTTGCCGCCTGCCTCGCGCAGCATCAGGTCGACGGCCGTGTAGCCGATCAGCTCGGCGGGCTGGCGGATCGACGAGAGCGGGACGACGGCCGCCGCGGCGAAGTCGATGTCGTCGTATCCGATGAGCGCGATCTCGTCGGGGACCCGGATGCTGCTCCGCATCATGAGCGCCTGCAGCACGCCCATCGCGAGCAGGTCGTTCGCGGCGAAGACGGCATCGGGGCGGTCCTCCGGCGCGCGGGCGCTGAGGGCGTCGCCCGCGGCGCGACCGGCGAGCACGCTGAGGGAATCGGTCAGGATGACTTCGAGCGAGACTCCGGCCTCGTTGGCCGCTCGGCTGGCTCCCTCGAGACGGTCGACCACCTGGCGGATGCCCATCGGCCCGCCCACGAAGGCGATGCGTCGTCGCCCCTGGGCCGCGAGGTGCTGCACGGCGAGGTAGCCGCCGCCGACATCGTCGACGGAGACCGACGAGAAGCTCTCGTCGGCGACTTCGCGGTCGACGAGCACCACGGTCGTGCCTCGGTCACGCAGGCGGCGCAGACGCGGGAGGTCGTCGGCGAGGGGGGAGATGAGGAGACCGGCGATGCGCTGCTCCTCGAACAGGTCGATATAGGCACGCTCGCGCTCCGCCTTCTCATCGCTGTTGCCGAGCATGACCGTCATCCTGGCCTCGGCCGCGCGTTCCTCCGCGCCCCGGGCGATGTCGGTGAAGAAGGGGTTGCGCACATCGAGCACGACGAGGCCGATCGAGCGGCTGTGGCCTGCTCTGAGCTGCCGGGCCGCATCGTTGCGCACGAAGCCGAGTTTCTCGATGGCGGCCGTGACGCGTTCCACCGTGGCGGGGGAGACCTTGTCCGGATGGTTCAGCACATTCGAGACGGTCCCGACGGAGACGGATGCGGCGAGAGCGACATCTCGAACACTGACGACCACGGCGTCTTCCTTCCCGCGGGACCGCGAAACCTGTCCCTGAAACGTACCATCGACCATCCCATGACTTGACAGCAGGTCACCGAGGGTCGTAACTTACAGATGCGCCATCCTTTAAAACGATTCAATCCGCAGGGATGATCCTGCAGTTTAGGTCCGATCAATGACGATTCCCTCTGGGGCTCCCGGCTCTCCGCCGGCGCTCGAACTCCGCGACATCCGAAAGTCCTTCGGTGCGGTGGTCGCTCTCCGTTCTGGGACTCTCTCCGTCGCCGGCGGATCCATCCACGCGTTGGTCGGCGAGAACGGTGCGGGCAAGTCGACCCTCGTGAAGATCGTCGCAGGGCTTTACCAGCGCGACGGCGGGATCTTCCGTTTCCATGGCGAAGACGTGGACTTCACGTCGACCGCGCAGTCCAAGAGCGCGGGCGTCGCCGTGATCTACCAGGAGCCGACGCTCTTCCCCGACCTGTCCGTCACCGAGAACATCTTCATGGGTCGTCAGCCCACGGGGCGCTTCGGGCGCATCGACCGCAGGGCCATGCGGCACGAGGTCGAGCGCCTCTTCACTCGACTCGGCGTGACGATCGATCCCGATCGTCCGGCAGAAGGTCTGTCGATCGCCGACCAGCAGGTCATCGAGATCGCCAAGGCCGTCTCCCTCGACGCGAGTCTGCTCGTCATGGATGAGCCCACGGCCGCGCTGTCCGGTGTCGAGGTCGAGCGCCTCTTCACGATCGCGCGCAGTCTTCGCGACGAGGGCCGCGCGCTCATCTTCATCTCGCACCGCTTCGACGAGGTGTTCGCGCTCTGCGACACCGTCACGGTCATGCGCGACGGTGCCTACATCGCCACCAGCGCGATCGCCGACACCTCGGTCGAGGAGATCGTGCACCAGATGGTCGGCCGCGAGGTGACCGAGTTGTTTCCCAAGCAGGAGACCACCGTCGGCGCTCCGCTGCTCGAGGTCGAGAACCTCACCAGCCCCGGTGTCTTCCACGACATCTCCTTCACCGTGCGCGCAGGGGAGATCGTGGGCCTGGCCGGTCTGGTCGGCGCGGGGCGCAGCGAGGTGGCTCGTGCCGTCTTCGGGGTCGATCCCTACCGCGAGGGCGCCGTCACGATGCAGGGCGTGCCCATCCCGCGTGGTCGTCCCACCGACGCCATGCGCGCCGGCCTCGCGCTCGTGCCGGAAGACCGCCGCAAGCAAGGTCTCGTGATCGAATCGGGCGTCGGCGGCAACATCACCCTCTCGATCCGCCGCCAGCTCGCGAAGCTGGGGTTCCTCACCACCGGAATGGAGAACCGTGCCGCCCGGGAGTGGGCGACCAGGCTCGAGGTCAAGGCGCACGCCCTCGACACCGTCGCCGCCACACTCTCCGGCGGCAATCAGCAGAAGGTCGTCCTCGCGAAGTGGCTCGCCACGCAGCCGAAGGTCCTCATCATCGACGAACCCACCCGTGGGATCGACGTCGGCACCAAATCCGAGGTGCACCGGCTGCTCTCCGAGCTCGCAGGGCAGGGCATGGGAATCCTCATGATCTCGTCCGAGCTTCCGGAGGTACTGGGAATGGCCGACCGCGTCCTCGTCATGCGCGAGGGGCGGATCACCGCAGAGATCGCCCGCTCGGAGGCCACTTCCGAGAACGTCATGTACGCCGCGACGCACGCATCGGAGCTCTCCTCGTGACCACCGCAATCCCCGTCTCCTCGATGACGAAGAGGCTCTCCGCGCTCGGCCGGGCGCGGGAGTTCGGAATCCTCCTCGCCCTGGCGCTCGTGATCGTGGCCGCCACGACGAACAACTCGAACTTCCTGTTCAGCCCTGACGGGTGGCGCGACCTGCTGCTCACGCCGTCGATCCTTGTGCTCGTCGCGGTCGGGCAGGCGATCGTCCTCATCACGCGCAACGTCGACCTCTCGGTCGGCTCGGTCATGGGACTCACCGCCTACCTCACCGGTCGCCTGTTCATCGACGTCCCCGGCATTCCGATCGTGATCGTCGTGGTGGCCGCGGTCGTGTTCGGCGCCCTCCTCGGACTCATCAACGGCGCGCTGGTCGCCTTCGCCAAGGTGCCGGCGATGGTGATCACCCTCGGTACGCTCTACGCCTACCGCGGCATCAACGTGCTGTGGACCGGAAGTGACCGGGTGAACGCCTCGGACATGCCGAAGGACTTCTTGGCGCTCGGCACGGGGCAGCTCGTCGGCATCCCGATCCTCACGATCGTGGCCCTCATCGTCCTGGCCGCGGCCGCCTGGTACATGAAGAACACACGCGGTGGCCGCGAGTACTACGCGATCGGCTCGGATCCGGCAGCAGCGGAGTTGTACGGCCTCCGCGTCACGCGCCGCGTGCTGACCGCCTTCGTCGTGTCCGGTGCTCTCGCGGGTCTCGCCGGAGTGTTCTACGCCGCCCGCTACGGCACCATCAACTCGCAGGCCGGAGCCGGGTGGGAGCTCGATGCGGTCGGGGCGGCCGTGATCGGTGGCGTCGCGATCACGGGCGGCATCGGCTCGGTGTGGGGCGCGGCGATCGGTGCGGTGCTCCTGCTCACGATCAACCGGGCTCTTCCCATCCTCGGCATCCCCGACTTCTGGCAGCGCGCCGTCGTCGGCCTCCTGATCATCGGCGCGATCGTGCTCGACCGCGTCCTCGCCGTCCGGCAGAAACGACGGCTCATCGAAGCGAGGGACCAGTCATGACCGCCGCGACCACGACGACCACGACCACCCGGATCATCCGAGACTTCGACAAGCCGCTCTGGCGTCGTGTCCTCCTCACCAGGGAGATGGCGATCGTCGCCCTGCTCCTCTTCGTCGTCATCATCTCCGCGAGCACGGTCCGCGGCTTCGGTCAGCCGATCACGCTCACCTACCTGCTCCTCGACATCGCCCCGATCCTGTTGATCGCCCTGCCGATGACGCTCGTGATGATCACCGGCGAGATCGACCTGTCGGTGGGCAGCATGGTCGGCCTCTCCAGCGTCGTCACCGGCGCGTTGGTCCAGGGTGGGATCCCCTTCGAAGTCGCGGCCCTCGCTGCGCTGCTCGTGGGTCTGGTCGGCGGAGCCTTCAACGGGTTCCTCGTGACCGTGGTCGGGCTGCCGTCGCTCGCCGTCACGATCGGAACGCTCGCTCTGTTCCGCGGCCTCGCGGTCGGCATCCTCGGCACGGCGGCAGTCACCGAGTTCCCGGAGTTCTGGACCGACCTCGCCAAGGCGAAGATCGCGGGCACGACGGTTCCGGTGGTCATGATCCCGTTCCTGATCCTGCTGGTGGCGTTCATCCTGTTGCTGCACTACACGCCTTTCGGACGTGGCGTGTACGCGATCGGCCTGGCGAAGGATGCCGCTCGATTCTCCGGCGTGCACGTGGAGCGGACGAAGTTCATCCTCTTCGCGCTCTCCGGACTGGTCGCCGCGTTCGCCGGGGTGTTCTACACGCTCCGCTACGGCAGCGCCCGCGGTGACAACGCCACCGGCCTGGAGCTGCAGGTGATCGCCGCGGTCGTCCTCGGCGGCGTGTCGGTGTTCGGCGGGCGGGGCAAGATCTACGGGGTCGTCGCCGCCGCGCTCCTCATCGGCTCGCTGGCCAGTGCGCTGCGTCTGATGAACGTGACCTCCGATGTGATCAACATCATCACCGGTGCCCTGCTGATCGTCTCGGTCGTGGCTGCGAGCTTCCTCGCCTGGCTGCAGAAGTCCCGGCGCAGACCAGGGCGTTCGACCACCGGCGCCACCTCCACAGCTTCATGACGCCGACGCCGCACTCGCGGCACCTCACGAAAGGAACAGAACAATGATGTTTGCACGCAAGCGTGTGACCGCGGTCGCCGCCCTCGCGGTGGCCGCAGCGGTCGCCCTCTCCGGATGCGCGAGCACCGGCGGTGACGACGGCGGCGACAGCGGCGGCGACGGCAACCTCGCCATCACCTTCCTGCCCAAGAACCTCGGAAACCCCTACTTCGACACGTCGAGCAAGGGTGGCAAGGCGGCCGTCGAGGAGTTCGGCGGCACGTTCGCCGAGGTCGGACCGGCCGAGGCCACTCCCGACGCACAGGTCAGCTACATCAACACGGCCACCCAGCAGGGCGTCGGAGCGCTCGTCGTCTCGGCGAACGACCCGAAGGCGATCTGCGACGCGCTGAACGAGGCACGCGACGCCGGCGTGAAGGTCGTCACCTTCGACTCCGACACCAACCCGGAGTGCCGCGATGTCTTCATCAACCAGGCGGACTCCGAGGGCATCGCGAAGGTCCAGGTCGACCAGATCGCCGAGCAGATCGGCGGTGCCGGAGAGATCGCGATCCTCTCCGCCTCGGCGAACGCGACGAACCAGAACGCCTGGATCGACCTGATGGAGGACTACCTCGTCAGCGACTACCCGGACATCACCCTCGTCGAGACCGTCTATGGTGACGACGACGACCAGACGTCGTTCGACAAGACCGCGGCGCTGCTGCAGACGCACCCCGATTTGAAGGGGATCATCTCGCCCACGACGGTCGGCATCGCCGCGGCGGCCCGCTACCTGTCCACCTCGGACTACAAGGGCAAGGTCTCGCTGACCGGTCTCGGCACCCCGAACCAGATGCGCGAGTACGTCGAGGACGGCACTGTCACGTCGTTCGCGCTGTGGAACCCGGAAGACCTCGGCTATCTTGCGGCCTTCGCGGCCCAGGCGCTCATCGAGGGCGACATCACGGGTGAGAAGGGTGACACCTTCACCGCAGGCGACCTCGGCGAGTACACGGTCGGAGACGACGGCGTCGTGCTGCTCGGCGACCCGTTCGTGTTCGACGCCGACAACATCGGTGAGTTCGACTTCTGATGATCATCGAATGCCCGGTCGGCAGGGTGTCGACCGGGCGTTCACAGAAAGGCAGGGATGATGCGCGTGTGCGTGAAGCTCCAGGTGCGACCCGAGCTTCTGGAGGAGTATCGCGAGCGTCATGCGCCCGTGTGGCCGGAGATGCTCGCCGAGATCGCGGCGGCCGGACGCCGCAACTACTCGCTCTTCCTCGCGCCCGACGGTGAACTCATCGGGTACTACGAGACCGACGACGACGACGCGGCTCAGGCGTATCTCGCCGCGTCGCCCATCGCCGCCCGGTGGGAGGCCGAGATGGCCCGCTTCTTCGTCGGTCTCGACGGCAGGCCGGACCAGGCCGCTCCCACACTTCCCGAGGTGTTCCACCTCGAGGACCAGCTCCCCACCTCCGGTCTCCAGAACGAAAGCAGTGCATCGTGAGCATCCTCTCCCCTGAAAACCTCGCCGTCCTCGAGAAGCAGGGCATCGAGCTCCCCAGCTGGGCGTTCGGCAACTCCGGTACCCGGTTCAAGGTCTTCGGCACCCCCGGCACCCCGCGTGACCCCTGGGAGAAGATCGCCGATGCCGCGCAGGTCAACCAATACACGGCACTCGCCCCCGCCGTCGCGCTGCACATCCCGTGGGATGTGGTCGACTCGTACTCCGACCTGCGGACGTATGCCGAGGACCTGGGCGTGGCGCTCGGCACCGTCAACTCGAACACCTTCCAGGACGACGACTACAAGTTCGGTGCCCTCACGCACGAGGACGCCGCGATCCGTCGGAAGGCGATCGACCACCACCTGGCCTGCATCGACGTGATGGACGCGACCGGGAGCCGCGACCTCAAGATCTGGCTCGCCGAGGGGTCGAACTACCCCGGCCAGGCCGACCTGCGCGGGCGCCAGGACCGACTGCAGGATTCGCTGCAGAAGATCTACGACCGTCTCGGAGACGACCAGCGGCTCGTGCTGGAGTACAAGTTCTTCGAGCCCGCGTTCTACCACACCGATGTTCCGGACTGGGGCACGTCGTACGCCCAGGTGAGCGCCCTCGGCGACAAGGCGATGGTGTGCCTCGACACCGGGCATCACGCTCCCGGCACGAACATCGAGTTCATCGTGATGCAGCTGCTGCGTCTCGGCAAGCTCGGGTCGTTCGACTTCAACTCGCGCTTCTACGCCGACGACGACCTGATCGTGGGCGCGGCCGACCCGTTCCAGCTCTTCCGCATCCTCTTCGAGGTCGTGCGCGGCGGCGGTCTGAACAACCCGGACGTGGCGTTCATGCTCGACCAGTGCCACAACGTCGAGGACAAGATCCCCGGTCAGATCCGCTCGGTGCTCAATGTGCAGGAGATGACCGCACGCGCGCTGCTCGTCGACCGGGAGGCGTTGACCGCCGCGCAGAAGTCGGGCGACGTGCTGGCCGCGAACGCCGTGTTCATGGATGCGTTCTACACCGACGTGCGCCCTGCCCTGGCCGAGTGGCGGGAGTCCCGCGGGCTCGCCGCCGACCCGATGGCCGCCTACCTCGCCTCGGGATACCCGCAGAAGATCGCGGCCGACCGTGTGGGCGGCGTCCAGGCGGGCTGGGGCGCCTGAGCTCCGGCCTTCGACCCTTCGATCTTCGACCCTTCTCCCAAGGAACGACTCACATGACGAATCCGACCGCCTCCGACCTCCTCGCGCGGAGCAACCGCCTCGGCGCCGATCCGAAGAACACGAACTATGCCGGCGGCAATACGTCCGCGAAGGGCAACGGGATCGATCCCGTGACCGGGCAGCCCATCGAACTGCTGTGGGTGAAGGGCTCGGGCGGTGACCTGGGCACGCTCACCGAGAACGGCCTCGCGGTGCTGCGCCTGGACCGGATGCGTGCGCTCGTCGGCGTGTACCCGGGCATCGAGCGTGAAGACGAGATGGTGGCCGCATTCGACTACTGCCTGCACGGCAAGGGCGGAGCTGCGCCCTCGATCGACACCGCCATGCACGGCCTCGTCGACGCCGCGCACGTGGACCATCTGCACCCCGACTCCGGCATCGCGATCGCGACGGCGGCGGACGGCGAAGCGCTGACCCGGACGATCTTCGGGGAGAAGGTCGTCTGGGTGCCCTGGCGTCGCCCCGGCTTCCAGCTCGGCCTCGACATCGCCGAGATCAAGGCGGCGAACCCGCAGGCGATCGGATGCATCCTCGGCGGGCACGGCATCACGGCCTGGGGCGACACCTCCGACGAGGCCGAGGCGAACTCGCTGTGGATCATCGACACCGCCGCCTCGTACATCGCGGAGAACGGCGAGGCCGATCCGTTCGGCGGTGTCCGCTCCGGTTTCGAGCCTCTGCCCGAGGGAGAGCGTCGTGAACGCGCCGCCGCGCTCGCTGGGACGATCCGTGGGATCGCCTCGACGGACCGTCCGATGGTGGGCCACTTCACCGATGCCCCGGAGGTGCTCGAGTTCCTCGCCTCCGAGAAGGCGCCGTCCCTCGCCGCGCTGGGCACGAGCTGCCCCGATCACTTCCTGCGCACCAAGGTCAAGCCGCTCCTCCTCGACCTGCCGATCACGGCGTCCGTCGAGGAGCAGATCGCCCGTCTGCACGAGCTTCACGCGGAGTACCGCGCCGACTACCAGGCGTATTACGACGCGCACGCGACGGCGGATTCTCCGGCGATCCGCGGTGCCGATCCGCTCATCGTGCTCGTCCCCGGTGTGGGCATGTTCTCGTACGGCGCGAACAAGCAGACCGCTCGTGTCGCCGGCGAGTTCTACGTGAACGCGATCAACGTGATGCGCGGTGCCGAGGCGCTGTCGACCTACTCTCCGATCTCGGATGCCGAGAAGTTCCGTATCGAGTACTGGGCGCTGGAAGAGGCCAAGCTGCAGCGGATGCCGAAGCCGAAGTCACATCAGGGCCGCATCGCCTTCGTCACCGGCGCCGCCTCCGGGATCGGCAAGGCCATCGCCACCCGCCTCGCGGCTGAAGGTGCGTGTGTCGTCATCGCCGACCTCGACCTCGCCAAGGCCCAGGCCGCGGCGGCCGAGCTCGGGAGCACCGATGTCGCGATCGGTGTCGCCGCGAACGTCGCCGACGCCGACGCGATCCAGGCTGCGCTGACCGATGCGGTGCTCGCGTTCGGCGGCGTCGACCTCATCGTCAACAACGCTGGACTGTCGCTCTCGAAACCTCTGCTGGAGACGACCGAGAAGGACTGGGATCTGCAGCACGATGTCATGGCGAAGGGGTCTTTCCTCGTGTCGAAGGCCGCCGCGCGCGTGCTCATCGATCAGAAGCTCGGTGGCGACATCGTCTACATCTCGTCGAAGAACTCGGTCTTCGCCGGCCCGAACAACATCGCCTACTCCGCCACGAAGGCCGACCAGGCCCATCAGGTCCGCCTGCTCGCGGTCGAGCTCGGCGAGTACGGGATCCGTGTGAACGGGATCAATCCCGACGGCGTCGTGCGTGGCTCGGGCATCTTCGCCTCCGGGTGGGGCGCGAATCGCGCCGCGACCTACGGCGTCGCCGAAGAGGACCTCGGGCAGTTCTACGCGAACCGCACGATCCTCAAGCGCGAGGTCGTCCCCGAGAACGTCGCGGACGCGGTCTACGTGCTCACCGGCCCGGAGCTCAGTCGCACCACGGGTCTGCACATCCCCGTCGACTCCGGCGTCGCCGCGGCGTTCCTGCGATGAGCGTGCGCGCCGTCGCGGCCGTCGATCTCGGTGCGACCAGCGGCCGGGTCATGATCGGGCGCGTCGGCGACGGCAGGCTCGACCTCGAGCTCGTCTCGCGGTTCCCCCACGGGTCCGTGGAGCGTGCCGACGGGCTGCACTGGGATTTCGGCGCCCTTTACGAGAACGTGCTCGAGGGGTTGGCGGAGGCCGTGCGACGCGAGCCGGCGATCGAGAGCATCGGCATCGACTCGTGGGCCGTGGACTACGGTCTGATCGCGGGCGGGGAGCTTCTCGCTGAGCCCTTCCACTACCGCGATGAGCGCACCGCGCGCGGCGTCGGCGAGGTGCACGGGAGCATCCCGTTCCCCGAGCTCTACACACGCAACGGACTGCAGTTCCTGCCCTTCAACACGCTCTACCAGTACCGGATCGACGAGAGGGTCGCGGATGCCGACACCGCGCTCCTCATCCCCGATCTGATCGCGTTCCTGCTCACAGGTGTTCGTGCCGCCGAGCGTACGAACGCCTCGACGACCGGGCTGCTCGGAGTGGGTGACGGCGAGTGGGACGTCGACCTCGCAACGCGCATCGGCATCCCGACCCGCGTCCTGCCTCCGCTTCTCGACCCCGGCGCGCTGATCGGATCGCTCCGCCCCGAACTCGCCGAGCGGATCGGCAGGACCCTCCCCGTGGTCGCGGTCGGCTCACACGACACCGCCTCTGCCGTGGTAGCGGTCCCGCTGAGCTCGCCGTCCGCCGCTTACATCTCGTGCGGCACGTGGGGCCTCGTCGGTCTGGAGCTGACCGAGCCCGTGCTGACGGAGGCCGCGCGCGAGGCGAACTTCACTCACGAGCGCGGCGTCGACGGGCGATACCGCTTCCTGCACAACGTCACCGGCCTGTGGCTGCTGAGTGAGAGCGTGCGCGCCTGGGAGGCGGAGGACGGTGCCTCGGTAGACCTGTCAGAGCTGCTCGTGGGGGCGTCCGCGGTCTCGCACCAGGTGCCGCTCTTCGATGCGAACGACCCGTCCCTCAGCGCGCCCGGTGACATGCCGTCTCGCATCGCCGCGCTGATCCGAGAGGCAGGGGCGGCTGTCCCCGCGAGTCGTGCAGCGTTCGCGCGCAGCATCGTGGAGAGCATCGCCGCGGCGTTCGCCGAGACGGTTCGGACGGCGTCCACGCTGTCGGGGCGAGAGGTCGACGTGATCCATCTCGTGGGGGGCGGATCACTCAACGCGCTCCTGTGCCAGGCGACGGCCGACCGCGCCGGCCTTCCCGTGCTGGCCGGCCCCGTCGAGGCGACCGCCCTCGGGAACGTGCTCGTGCAGTGGCGGGCTCTGGAGGGCGTGGACATCGAGCTGGAAGAGCTGCGCGCGCTGGTCGCCGCGACCCATCCGGTCCGCCGGTTCGACCCGGTCACGCCAGATCCGGGCCGGATGCACATTCGTTAGACGCGGGGCCCGGCTGGTCGGTCGTCGGTTCGTCTCAGAGCAGGGCGGCGACCTTCGCGGCGGTCTCCTTCGCCGATCCGGGGTTCTGTCCCGTGACGAGGTGGCCGTCGACGACGGCATGGGAGACGAACGGCAGGAGAGCCTTCTCGTAGTGGGCGCCGCGCTTCTTCATCTCTTCCTCCGCGTTGTACGGGACAAGTTTGTCCACGCGGGCGAGAACCTCCTCCTGCCAGGCGAAGCCGGTGACCTTCCGGTCAGCGACGAGGAGAGAGCCGTCGGAGAGTCGCGTGTTGAGCAGCCCGCAATAGCCGTGGCAGACCGAGGACACGACTCCTCCGCGTTCCCAGATCTCTCGGGTGATCCGCTGCAGTCCTTCACTCTCGGGGAAGTCGTACATCACGGCATGACCGCCGGTGAAGTAGATCGCGTCGTGGTCCGCGGCGTCGATCTGGTCCGGGCGCAGGGTGTTCTCCAAGAGCGCCATGCGTGCGGGGTCGTCGCGCCAGGCTCTGGCGGTCTTGTCGTAGCTGGGGAACCTCAGCGAACGAGGTTCCAGCGGTGAGGCACCGCCCTGCGGACTGACGATCCGTTGCTCGAAGCCACGCTTCTCGAACACCTCCCACGCATGGGTGAGTTCCGACAGCCACAGGCCGGTCGCGTGCGAGGGGGCGTCGTAGTGGCCGACGTTGGTGACGACGTGAAGAATGCGTCTGGTCATGAGATCTCTCCCGGGGTGGTGTCGACCAACTGCAGAGATGCGGGTCGGAGGGGGACAGCGAGGATCGCGCCGACGACGGTGTGTACGCGTGCGGACACCGCGTCGGCGGGTTCCGGGCGGAGCTTTCCGTCGAGGTGCAGGAACGCCAACCCGTGAGCCAGGCTCCACAGGGCAGTCGACAGATTCGGGACGTCCGCCCCGGGGAGCAACCGCTCGACAGCCTCGTTCAGGACGGTGTGCAGTTCCGCGGACGCCGTCACCCGCTCGGCGTTCGCGTCGTCGCACTCGTTCCCGAACATCAGTCGGAAGACCGCGGGACGACGCATCGCGAAGGCCACGTAGGCGATGCCGAGCTCTGCGATGACATCGGCCGCGGACGACGACGCCGGGGCGCTGTCGAGTGCGGCGGCGAGGTCTGCCCGCAAGTCATGGAACCCTTCGACGGCGACGGCGGAGTCCAGCGCCTCGCGATCGGCGAAGTGCCGATACGGGGCGGCCGGCGACACCCCTGCTCGACGCGCGACGGCGCGCAGAGAGAACGGCTCGCCTGATTCGAGCACCTGGATCGCCGCGTCGATGAGAGCAGCGCGAAGATCACCGTGGTGGTAGGTCTTCTCCGATGTTGACACTGTTCACCATCCTTCCGTACGATGATGTAAACAGTGTAAACATACCGCACGGATCCAGCGATCGGAAGTCGAGAAGAAAGAATGCAGACCATACTGGGCGCGAACGGCCAGATCGCCGTCGAGCTCGCGCGAGAGCTGAGCCGAAACCACGCATCCCCGCTCAGGCTCGTCAGCCGCAACCCCCGAAGAGTCAACGACACCGACGACCTCAAGAGCGCCGACCTGCTCGATGCGGCTCAGACGCGGGCCGCGGTTCAGGGGAGCGACGTGGTGTACTTCGCGGCCGGGTTGCCCGCGGACACAGCGCTGTGGGAGCGGCAGTTCCCGAGGATGCTCAAGAACGCCCTCGACGCGACCCGTGCGGCCGGCGCCAGGTTCGCGTACTTCGACAACACCTACATGTATCCGCAGGATGACCGGGTGCAGACCGAGAGCACGCCCTTCGAGCCCGTCGGACCGAAGGGTCGGGTCCGGGCGGCGATGGCGTCGATGGTGCTCGACGAGATGGCGCGTGGTGACATCCCCGTCCTGATCGCCCGTGCCCCGGAGTTCTACGGGCCGGGGAGAACACAGAGCTTCACGAACGCTCTCATCGTCGACCGGATCAGGAACGGCAAGCGCCCGTTCGTCCCTGTGCGAGATGACGTCCAGCGCACCCTGATCTGGACGCCCGACGCGAGCCGTGCTCTCGCGGCACTCGGCACCACCGAGGATGCCTTCCAGCAGACGTGGCATCTGCCCACCGATCCCGACCGTCCCACCTACCGACAGTTCGTCTCCCTGGTGAGCGACGCGTTCGACCGGCCGCGCCCACCCGCCTACACCGTTCTTCCGACGTGGATGCTGGGGGCGGCCGGGCTCGTGTCCCCGCAGGCGCGGGAGATCAGAGAACTGCTCCCGCGGTACGAGCACGACAACAGATTCGACTCCACGAAGTTCGCTCGGCGGTTCCCCGAATTCGAGGTCACCAGCTACCGTCGCGGCGTGGATCTTCTCCGCGGCGCATCGCTTGAGGAGCAGCCCGGCGGATCCTAAAATAAGGGTGAATTCCGGCGGGCTGAAGGGCGCCCGTCGACCCATCGGGCAGGGTTCCGATCTCTGGTCGCAGGGTCGTGCGTTCCTCTCGGTCACCGCCTTTGGCTGATTGATTGGAGTGTTGCGATGTTTACGATGCCCGATCCCCGATTCGAGCTCCGCAAGATCACCGAGACCGAGTGGTTGATCCTCGACCATCGCTACGAGTCGAATGATTCCCGGCGCACCGTCGCGTGCGTGTACCAGTTGGATGCGGTCGAGGTGGACGTGCTGTGGCTGCGAGACCTTCCGCTCGCCACCTCGTACATGTCGGCGGCCGACGTGCTGGAAGACGTCCAGCGCTTCCACGCCCCTGCGCGCGACCGCAGGCCGGTGGCGATCCCGCACCGGCCGCCGCTCGCCACCGCCTGAGCACGGCCTGGCGAGGCGGATTGTCGCGCCTCGCCAGGTCGCGTGTCAACGGGGAGTCGGCGACGGGGTTCGAGAGCAAGACTGGCGTCACCGCTGATGCGATTGGAGACTGCGATGTCAGACCCGCAGATGTACCCGGACGAGGAGCGCGAAGTCGAGGCCGAAGGCATCGACCCGGACATCCCCTCGACCGACGACGATCGAGTCGTTCCCGAGGATGAGGAAGATCAGGAGCGCGACGAGGACGACGACATCGATCTCGCTGACCTGCCGTAGCGGTCGACGGTTCGACGTCCGGAGTCGCTCTGGAACCCACAAGTGGAGGGGCTGACGGGAATCGAACCCGCGCTGTCTGCTTGGGAAGCAGAAGTTCTACCATTGAACTACAGCCCCGCACCCGCATCCGAGGAGCAGGTGAAGGCCAGCCTACCTGCACGCCGCCCGATGGCCAAAGCAACGCGGCACGGTCGCGGCCTGGCAACTAGGCTGGTGCCGTGCTTCTCAGCGATCGCGACATCAGAGCAGAACTCGCATCCGGCCGCGTCGGCCTCGAGCCGCGCGAAGAGGGGATGATCCAGCCGTCGAGCATCGACGTGCGCCTGGACCGCTACTTCCGGCTGTTCGACAACCACAAGTACCCTTTCATCGACCCGTCGGTCGATCAGCCGGAGCTCACGCGTCTGATCGAGGTCGATCCCGAGGAGCCGTTCATCCTGCACCCCGGCGAGTTCGCACTCGGCGCGACGTTCGAGCAGGTCACCCTCCCGGATGACATCGCCGCCCGTCTCGAGGGCAAGTCTTCGCTCGGGCGCCTCGGGCTCATCACGCACTCGACGGCCGGGTTCATCGACCCGGGGTTCACCGGTCACGTGACGCTGGAGCTCGCGAACGTCGCGACCCTGCCGATCAAGCTGTGGCCGGGGATGAAGATCGGGCAGCTCTGCTTCTTCCGGCTGACCTCACCGGCCGAAAGCCCCTACGGGTCCGGCCCCTACGGCAATCGTTACCAGGGGCAGCGCGGACCGACGGCCTCGCGGTCGTTCCAGAACTTCCATCGAACGGACGTCGGCGTGACCGACGTCGGAGCAGTCGGAGGCTGAGATGAGCGACATCAGCGGCACCACCCCGGAAGAACCGATCGAGCCTGAGGAGGGCGGGGTTCCCGAGGAGCCGCTGATTCCGCCCGCGGATGCGGTGATCCCGCCGCCCCCGCCCGACATCCCGATCCCGGACGGTCTGCTGGCCCCGCCCTCATCCGCAGCGATCCCGCCGGCGGACGCGGTGATCCCGCCGCCTCCGCCCGAGACGCGCCGTCGCTCCGACCGCCCGCGCCCGACTCCCGCGATCCTCGATGGTGAGCCTCCCGCCGCCGTCGCCGACGACTGGGCACAGCCGTCGGTCGCGCCGGAGGTTCCGACCTCCGGCGGCTACGGCGGCCTCACGGTGGCGATCTTCGTCTTCCTCTTCGTGCTCCTGATCGCCGCGATCGGCCTCGTGGTGTTCCTGCTCAACACCGTGAGCTTCCCCTGGGCGAGTAGCGACAGTGCGGTGTCGCTCGCCGTCGCCCTGCGGCTCTGAGGAGCCGGCGTTCGGCGCCGACCATCGGACGCCGGACAGCGAAGATCGCGCTCAACTCGCGCTGACCGCGAGCAGGAACCACGCCGAGTGCGGGATCCACTGCTCCGCCCAGCGCCACGAGTCCGGGCCCTCGGTGGTCTCGGGGGTCAGAAAGGCGATGCCGTTCTCGTCGTCGGGGTGACTCGTGATGCCGTTCACGATGCCGCCGGGCAGGTTCGGGAAGTCGGGAGTGTACTCGACGTTGTTGCGCCCCCTACCCTGCAGCATGCACACGTCGAAGGGGTTGCGTCCGAGCACCCAGTGCACCTGGTCGGCCGCGAAGCGCCGCAGTTGCGTCGCTTGCACAGAATCGCACGCTGGAAGGTCGGCGACTCCAAGGGCCGAGAACGCGAGAGAACCCAGGTTCGCGTTCTCGCCTTGCCACCAGTAGCCGGTGTCGTTCTCGTGGGGGAAGAAGAATGCGTCGCGCACGCTGCCGCCTCGCGGCTGCACTCGCTGGCGCGGATACCCGAACGGATTGTCGACGGCCTGCGTGCGTCGCAACACATCTTGCATGACCGCCAGCGCCAGCTCGCGCGCCGTGTCGCCGAAGCGCGCATCGGGCACGAGCTCGGCGTAGCGGAGCAGGGCGATCACCGGCAGGCCCGCTTCGACGGCAGAGAAGAATGGCCGTCCGTCCTCCCAGGCCTCGAACCAACCCGGCTCGTCGGGCGAGGTGCGGTAGCGGTCGATCAGGGCCGCGGCGCGACGATCCGCCGCCGCGACGAATCGCTCGGCGTCCACGCCATCCGCGCCATCCGTCGCCGCGACGAGCTCGGCCGCTGCGAGCAGGGCGCAGTATTCGTCGACGACCGACTCGGAACTGTTCGTCAGGGCTCCGGTCTTGAGGTCGAGCCCGAACAGATACTCCGTGTTATGCGCCTCGAGGTCGTCGAAGGCACCGACGGCGGCCGCGAGATACTCGGCGCTCGAGAAGGCGCCGTGTTCTTGCTCCCTCGACGCCCGGGCGAGCGCGGCGATCGCCAGCCCGCCGCCGCCACGATACGAGGCGCGATAGCGGTCGGTGCGTACGCATTCCGGTAGCGGCGCATTGATCACGCGCTCCTCGAGCTGCTTGGTGAGCGCATCGAAGATTCCGCTGTAGAACGCACCGTCCGGCGTGCGGAAGCGCACCAGGAAGTCGGCGCCGAACAGGGCCTCGTCACGCAGTCGCGCACCGAGCGCCTTGTGGAAGCGCGGATGTCGCTCAGCCAGCCGGTCCCGAGCCTCCAGGAACGCCCACGCACACAGCGGGATCTGCTGCGGGCTCATGGTCGGGGAATAGGTCAGATGGCTGAGGAATTTGCTGGTGTCGCCCGAGGCGTCGAGCCAGCCCCCGCGAGCATCCACCGTGAATCCGGAATCGTCTGCATAACGCAGCGCTGCGGCATCCTTGCGCTCGATCTCACCGCTGGAGCGAGCCGCCTTGAAGGCGAACAAGATGTCGGAGAGCGTGCCTGCCGCCAGGCGCTCGACGCCGATCATGAACGGCGGAGACGAGACGACTTCGTCGCCGACCGAGGCCAGGAGCGCGTATCGGCCCGGAGCGTTGACCTCGTCGAAGTCGACGCGCGCGTATGCACCGGTCTGCCAGGCGTCGACTGTCGCGGTGGGGCGGGTGGAGAGACGCACACGGGAGTCATCGTCGAGCGACAGCAGCTCGACGTGCGGCATCTCCCCGGGATGCGGCACCTCGACGAGCGCCGACTTCGGGGCCGCGGAGTCGTAGCCGAGGTGGTTGGTGAGAATGCGCATGTCAGCCCTTGAGTGCTCCGGCGAGGACCGCGTTCTCCATCTTCTCCGCGAACACGGCGTAGACGAGATACGCGGGGATCAAGGTGATGAGGATGCCGGCGGCAAGAACACCGTACTGCGCGGCGTTCGCGATCGAGAGCGTCGGGAGTGCGACCTGGGCCGTACGCAGCGATGCTTCGGGGCCGATGATCACGAGGGAGAAGAAGTACTCGTTCCAGAACGATAGGAAGTTGAGGATCGCGACCACCGTGAGCGTCGGGATCGCGAGCGGCACATAGACCGACCACAGCACGCGCAGGGGACCGGCACCGTCGAGCAGCGCTGACTCCTCGAGCTCCGCTGGCACGGCGCGCATCGCCTGGGTCAGCAGGATCACCGTGAGCGGCATGGCCGACGCCGGGAGGAACAGGATCAGGAACTCCCGCGTGTGGAACAGTCCCATCATGATCGACAGGAGCACGGTGGGTACCAGCGCGGCGAAACCGGGGATGAGGAACCCGAGCGCGAACAC
Organism: Microbacterium aurugineum; assembly: GCF_023101205.1. Taxonomy (NCBI): domain Bacteria; kingdom Bacillati; phylum Actinomycetota; class Actinomycetes; order Micrococcales; family Microbacteriaceae; genus Microbacterium; species Microbacterium aurugineum. The sequence continues at coordinate 149,685 of NZ_CP078078.1, forward strand.
GCGCTCCACCATCTGGCCGACCGCGCCCTTCGCACGGGCCAGGGCGAATGCTGCCGGCACCGCGAGCGCGAGGGTGAGGATCTCGGCACCGATCGTGATGTATGCCGAGTTCAGCAGGGCCGTGCCGAGCGAGGCCTGTGAGAACGCCAGGCCGAAGTTGTCGAAGGTGAGCGGTGTGAAGGGGGAGAACGGCTGGTTGAAGATGTCGGTGTTGTGCTTGAACGCCGAGATCACCAGGTAGTAGAGCGGCGCGGCGAGCAGCACCACGTACAGCCAGACGCCCGCGTGTGCGAGGTACTTCATCGGGCCGGTGCGGGCGAGGGCCCCGCCGCGGCCGCGTCGACGACGCGCGGTCGGGCGCGAGGGGGGAGCAGGATGCTGCGCGGAGGAGGTCTGCGGGGCCGGAGCGGAGACGACGGTCATGAGGGCGGGTCCCATCAGTACTTCTGCCGGAACGCCCGGCGGATCACGAGGATGCCGGCCACGCCGACGATGAACAGCACGACCGCGACGGCCTGGCTGTAGCCGACCTTCGACTGGTTGAAGGCGAAGTCGTACACGAGGAACGACAGCGTGGCGGTGGCGTTGCCTGGCCCGCCCTTCGTCAGCAGCAGCACGACGGCTGCAGAGGAGAACAGGGTCCACAGGAACTGCAGCATCGTGACGACGCCGACGAACTCGCGGCACATCGGCCAGGCGATGCTCCATATGCGGCGGAAGTGCCCGCATCCGTCGATCTCGGCGGCTTCGAACACCGAGGCGTCGATCGAGTTGAGACGGGCGGCGAGCATGATTGCCGAAACTGACATGCTGCACCAGATCGTGACGATGATGATCGCCCACATGGCGCTGTCGCCGTTGGCGAGCCACGGGCGCGCGAGCTGGTCGAGACCAAGCGCGTCGAGGAACCCATTGATCATGCCCTGCGGGGCGAAAACGCCCACGAAGACCATCGCCAGGGCGGATGCAGAGAGCAGCACGGGCGTGAACATGAGCGCACGCACGAAGCGATGTCCGCGGGGCTTGAGGTTCAGGTAGTAGGCGATCATGAACGCGCCGATGACGACGATCGGCAGCGTGACCACGAGCTGGAGGATCGTGTTGCCCGTCGCCAGCCACACCACGGGGTCGTTCACCAGGCGTACGAAGTTGTCGAGCCCGGCCGGTGTGCGCGGGGCGATCAGACCGCGCCAGTTCACGGTCGAGAAGTAGAAGAGGCTGACCAGGGGTCCGGTCGTGAAGACCAGGAACCACAGCAGTGCCGGAAGCGTGGCCGACAGCTGCACGAGCTCGCCACGTCGTCGGGCCTTCGCGCGTCGGAGGGCGACGACGTCGGGGGAGTAAGCGGTCATGGGGAGGGCTCCAGCAGTGAGGAGGGCGGCCCGGCGCTGTGGCCGGGCCGCCCAGACGGGTTACTTCGCGGCGACGTAGATGTCGTCGACGGTCTTGCAGATCGTCGCGGCATCGGTGCCGGGGGTGAACGCGACCGACGTCGCGCGGTACATCGGGTTGGACACATCGGCCGGCACGTAGATGTCGGGCATGACCGGGAAGTCGACGGACTCGGGCAGCTCGGTCAGCGACTGTGCGAGCAGCGGCGAGGTGACGCCGGACGTGTCGCCGCCGAAGTCGGCGACCGGGATCACGCCGCCTTCGTCGAGGATGCCCTTGAGCACATCGTTGCCGTACATGTAGGTGATGAGCTTCTCGACCGAGCCGATCTTCTCCTGGCCGTTCGGGCTGATCCACCAGCCGGCGGAGGTCGAGCCACGGTAGGCGAGAGGCTTGTCGAACGGTGCCCCCTCGGCGACGGGGAGTCCGCCGAGCACGGTCGCCGCGGCCAGCTCCTCCGACGCGGACGGGTAGGCCCACGAACCGAGCGGTGCGATCGCGGCCTGGCCATCGAGATACGCGGCCTGCGCCTGGTCGGCCGTGTAGCCCTCGACGCCGTCGACGAAGACGCCGGCGTTGCGCAGCTCGACCAGAAGCTCGATGCCCTTCATCGCGTCGGGGTTGTCGCACGTGGCGCCCTCGGCGTAGACCTGCTTGGCCTCTTCGGTGGAGAGGAACATCTCCAGGAACTGCAGGAAGATCTTCTGGCCCGACCAGTCGATGCCGCCGAGCACGACGGGTGCGATACCCGCGGCGCGCAGCTTCTCAGTGGCGTCGATGAGCTCGTCGGTCGTGGTCGGCACGGCATCGATACCGGCCTCGGCCAGCAGATCGGTGTTGTACCACCACGGCCACGTGAAGCCGGAGTAGGGGAAGGCACGGATGTTGTCTTCGGCGTCGGTCCAGTCGACCAGTGCGTCGTCGGGGATGCGGTCGGCGATGCCCCACTCTTCGATGTAGTTGTTCACGGGCACGACGGCACCGTTGATCGCCCAGTCGAGTTGCTTCTCGAGGAGTCCGACCAGCAGCACGTCGGCTTCTTCCCCGGCGAGGAGGGACGTCTCGTACACCTGGTTGAGGTTGTCTCCCGACTCGAGCACCTTGACCTCGATGCCGGTCTCTTCGGTGAACGCCTCGAAGGCGTCGAACAGCGGCTCATTCTGCGCCTGGCCGGCGGTCCAGTTGGTCTGGACGACGATCCGGTCAGGCGACGACGGCTCGCTGCTCGCGCAGCCGCCGAGGGCCGCGGCGAGCACGAACGCGCTGGCACCTGCCAGGGGGATGGACACGCGCTTCTGCACGGAGGACCTCCTTCTCGGGCCGGTCGGGTGCCGGCGGTTCCTGGAATGGTACTGTCTCGGACTCAAAGTGGTCAATACTGGTATTGAATCTCGTGATCAAACGGTGACACGTCGTTGGCTCTCAGTCCTGCTCGGGGAACACGACCACGCCCTTGACGAAGTCCGACGGCCTGGTCTCCATCAGCTCGTAGGCCTGGTCGACGTCTTCCAGAGCGAACGTGTGGGTGATGAGCGGCCGATAGCTGAAGCGGCCGTCGGCGATCATCGCGAGGCCGTCGGCCATCGCGCGCAACGTGCGCGGGCGTGACGGGGAGAAGCCGTTCACGATCGTCGCCCCCTTGTACCAGAGCTCCATGTCCATCGGGGCGTCTCCGGTGTGGTGGTACCCGACGATGCAGACGGTGCCGTACGGGCGTACGAGCGATGACGATGTCGCCAGTGCTGAGGTGGCACCCGCGGCCTCGATGACCACGTCCATCCGCTGTTCGCGGTCGCCCGTCGCCGAAGTGAACGCTGCGGGGAGTTCGTCGGGGTGGTGGGCCTCGTGGGCACCGAGTGCGAGCGCCCGTGCGCGCGCTGCGGGGTTCGGATCGACGGCCACCAGAAGCCCGGGAAGGCGGGCCGCGGCGAGCTGCACGAGCCCGAGACCCATGAATCCGAGGCCCACGACCGCGACGCGGTCGCCAGGGCGGATGCTGGTGCGCGAGAGGGCCTCTTCGAGGTCGGCGAGGGGCTCGCCGATCACATGCTCCGCCGCGAAGCCGGCGGGGACGCGCAGGATCGAGTCGGCGTCGAGGGTGACCTTCGTTGCGAAGCCGTCTCCGCCGAGGCCGGTGACGACCTCGCCGACGCTCCAGCGCCCGTGCGGATCGCCGACCGCGCTGATGCGCCCGACCGTCTCGTGCCCGAGCCGCACGGGAGCATCGGGGGTTCCATGCTCTCTCCACGGCGTGCGGTCCGATGTGCACACACCGCAGGCGAGCACGTCGATCACGACCTGTGAGGGCGTCGGGATCGGATCGGGCGCACTCACGATCTCGGAGCGGCGGGGGCCGATGACCTGGCTGATGAGCATGGATTTCTCCTCCGGCTGGCGTCGTTGCGATGGCCGCTCGCTTGTCTCAAATGGATAGCAAGTGGTTGTGCTCATCATAGAAGCGTATTAGCTTGGCCCTCAGTGGTATTTTTGTGGACTACTGCAAGTGCTCAAAGGAGAGGCCATAGTGTACCAATTCACCCATCGAGCAGGGCCGCGATGACGGCGGTCCGCACCGCAGCCGTGATCGGCGCGGGTTCGCAGGGTGCCGTGCACGCTTTCGGCCTCTCCCATATCCCGAACCTGCGCATCGTCGCGATCAGCGACGTCGACCAGGTGGCTGCGACCGCGCTTGCCGCACGCCACGACGCGCAGGCCTACACCGACGTCGAGCGCCTGTTCGCCGAGCAGCGCGTCGATCTACTGAGTGTGTGCGCTCCCGCAGCCGCTCACCCTGTCATCGTCGCCCTCGCCCTCGCACACGGGGTGACCGCGATCCACTGCGAGAAGCCCATGGCCCTCACCTACGGCGAAGCGCGCCGGTTGGTCGAGACCGCGGCCGCCCACGGAGCCACGCTGACCATCAACCATCAGCGCCGCTTCGATCGTATGCATCGCGCCGTACGCGAGCGCGTCGCCGGCGGAGCGATCGGTGAGCTCCTCGGCGCCCAGGGCTACTGCGCCAACCTATTCGACTGGGGATCGCACACGATCGACCTGCTGCGCCTGCACCTGGGCGACCCGACCGCGACCTCCGTCTTGGCGCAGATCGACGTCGCCGCGCGCAAGCGGGTCTACGGGGCGCCCACCGAGACTGCCGGAGTCGCCACGGTGCGCTTCGACTCGGGGATCGACGCGGTCATCACGACAGGACGCGACGAGCCGCTGCATCCGCTCGGCCACAACGGGATCGTGATCCAGGGCGCCAGCGGCAGGGTCGACGTGTTCGGCGGACGCGCCGTCATCCACGCCGACGGGGAGCTCCCGGTCGAGATCCTCGAGAGCGTCGGCGAGGAGTTCAGGATCGAGCTCGGCGGGGTCGACCCTGCCGTCATCGAGCAGACAGCCCTTGCCCTCGCCGACCTCGTGCACTCCGCCGAGACCGGCGCAGCGCCGGTGCTCGCCGCCCGCCACGGCCTCGCCGCCGCAGAGATCGTCTTCGCGGCCTATGAGTCGAGCGTGCGCCGCGGGCTGGTACGCCTTCCCCTTGATGTGTTCGACAACGCGCTGCAGCGCGGACTCGACGAGGGGCTGTGGGCACCGGCGACCGAGATCGTGTCGACGTACTGACTGAGAGAGATGGATGAGATGAGAGAGGCCGTGGCATGAGAGTGCTCCTGCGGCGAGGACTGTTCTATCTGATCACCGCGTTCGCGGCGATCACGATCAACTTCTTCCTGCCCCGGATGATGCCGGGAGACCCGATCGAACGCATGCTGACCCGATTTCAGGGACAGCTCAGCCCCGACGCGGTGTACGCGCTTCGCCAGCTGTTCGGTCAGGGCGACGACAACCTGTGGACCCAGTACTGGGAATACTGGGGCAACATCTTCACCGGCAACTTGGGGGTGTCGATCAGCGCCTACCCTGCGCAGGTGTCGACCATGATCCTGCAGGGACTGCCGTGGACGCTGTCACTCATCGGCATCTGCACCGTGCTCAGCTTCGTGATCGGCGTCGGTCTCGGCATGCTCGTCGGCTGGCGGCGCGGGTCCTGGCTCGATGGCCTCGTGCCGGCGACCACCTTCATCTCGTCGATCCCCTACTTCTGGTTCGGCCTGATCATGGTCTACATCTTCGCCGTGACGCTGCACTGGTTCCCCCTCTCCGGCGGCTATCAGCCGGGACTCATCCCCGGATGGAACCTCGAGTTCATCGGCAGCGTGATCTCCTACGGCATGCTCCCGGCGATCACGATCATCGTGTCGTCGATCGGTGGATGGCTGCTCGGCATGCGCAACATGATGGTCACCACCCTCAGCGAGGACTACGTGCTGCTCGCGCAGGCCAAGGGCCTCAAGACCGGTCGCGTCATGCGCACGTACGCGGGGCGCAACGCCGTGCTTCCCTCACTCGCCAGCTTCGCGATGTCGCTCGGCTTCCTGGTCGGCGGTTCGATCGTCACCGAGGTCGTCTTCAACTACCCGGGGCTCGGCTACACGCTCTTCCAGGCCGTGCAGCAGCAGGACTACCCGCTCATGCAGGGCATCTTCCTCGTGATCACCATCACCGTGCTCGTGGCCAACCTCGTGGCGGACTTCGCCTACGTGCTCCTCGACCCGCGCACCCGACAGGAGGCCCGCCGATGACAACCCCGCTCACCGCCACCATCGCCGCTCCGACGCCGACGCCGAAGAAGGGCCGCAACCTCGACTGGCTGCGCGGCCTGCGCTCGACGAAGATCATCGTCGGCGGAACCGTGTTCCTGTTCTTCGTGCTGGTCGCGATCTTCGGGCCCATGCTCCTCACGACCGACCCCAGCGCGGTGAGCACCGACGTGCTCCTCCCGCCCTCGCCCGAGCACTGGCTCGGCACCACCCACACCGGGCAGGACCTGTTCGCCCAGATGGTCTACGGCACCAGGATCTCGATGTTCGTCGGCGTGGTCTCGGCGTTCTTCGCGACTGGGCTGTCCCTGATCGTCGGCCTCACCGCCGGCTACGTGGGCGGGCTCGGCGACGAGCTCCTCTCGGTGCTCTCCAACATCTTTCTCGTGATCCCTGGCCTCCCGCTCGTCGTGATCCTCGCCGGCTACCTGCCCAGCACCGGATCGGTCGGCATCATCATCGTGATCGCGATCACCGGATGGGCGTGGGGCGCGAGGGTGCTGCGGGCCCAGACCCTGTCGCTGCGCAACCGCGACTTCGTCGAAGCAGCGCGCGTCGCCGGCGACCGCACCTTCCGCATCATCTGGAGCGAGATCCTCCCCAACATGCTCGCGATCGTCGCCTCGTCGTTCCTCGCGACCGTGACCGGCGGCATCCTCACCCAGGCCGGACTCGCGTTCCTCGGCATGACCGACGTGACCGAGTGGTCGTGGGGAGGCATCCTCTACTGGGCGCAGAACAGCTCGGCGCTGCTTTACGGCGCCTGGTGGTGGTTCGTCCCGCCGGGGCTCGCGATCGCCGTGGTCGGCACTGCACTGGCCCTGGTCAACTTCGGCATCGACGAGTTCGTCAACCCTCGACTGCGCGCCGCGGGGCTGGGCACCAAGGCCGGCACCAAGACGCAGTTCAAGCGTCCGCGCCAGCCACTGCTGAACCTGCGTCGTCCGCGCCGCGACCTCGACGACACCGGCGACTTCGTCGCGGGCGAGACCGTGCTGCAGATCTCGAACCTCACGGTCGAGTACCAGACGCACGATGGTGCCTTCCGCGCGGTCGACGACGTCAGCCTCACGCTCCACCGCGGCGAGATCGTCGGTCTTGCGGGCGAGTCGGGGTCAGGCAAGACCACGCTCGCGTACGCCGTGACACGGCTCCTGCGTCCGCCCGCTGTGATCACGAACGGCGAGATCGTCTACACGGGGCGCGACGGGGAGCACCTCGACGTGCTCGCCCTCGACGATCGCGACTTGAAGGCGTTTCGCTGGTCGGAGATCGCGATGGTGCTGCAGTCGGCCATGAACGCCCTGAACCCGGTGATCTCGATCGGCGACCAGATCGAGGACGTGTTCATCGATCACGATCTGCGCCTGAGCAAAGAGGAACGTCGTCGCCGCGCGGGCGAGCTGCTGCGCACAGTCGGCATCGACCCGATCCGCCTCGCCAGCTACCCGCACCAGCTCAGCGGCGGCATGCGTCAGCGCGTCATGATCGCCATGGCGCTGTCGCTCAAGCCGCGCGTGATCATCATGGATGAGCCCACCACCGCTCTCGACGTGATCGTGCAGCGCAGCATCATCGAGGAGATCGCGCGCCTGCGGCACGACTTCGGCTTCGCGGTGCTGTTCATCACGCACGACCTCGGGCTCCTGCTCGAGATCAGCGACCGCGTCGGCGTCATGCGCAAGGGACGCCTGGTGGAGGAGAACACCCCCGCCGCGCTGCTCGAGCATGCAGAGAACGACTACACCCGCCACTTGCTGAAGTCCTTCCCGAGTCTGCGCGGCAACGCGCCGATCGCGGGCGGCGGCCGCTACATCGCGGAGGACGGCGAGCACGCCTCCGAGGAAGTGGGAGCACGATGACCACCCTGCACGCGGTCAACCTCACCAAGGACTACCACCTCGGTCGACGCGGCGACACGCTGCGCGCGGTCGACGGCGTCTCACTCACGGTGCGGCCGGGCGAGACCGTCGCCCTGGTCGGAGAGTCCGGCAGCGGCAAGTCGACCATGGCGAAGATGATCCTGCGCATCACCGACCCCACCGGCGGCGAGCTGCGGCTCGACGACGACGTGGTCCCGCAGGGGCAGCAGGGCGTGCGCGCCTATCGTTCGCGGGTGCAGATGGTGTTCCAGGACCCTTTCGCGTCGCTCAACCCGCTGCGTACGGTGCGGCACCACTTGCGTCGACCGCTCCGGGTGCACCGCATCGTGCGCGGGCCGAAGGAGGAGCAGGCGGAGCTGGAGCGTCTGCTCGACTCGGTCAACCTGTCGGCGGAGTACCTCGACAAGTTTCCGCACGAGCTCTCCGGAGGCCAGCGCCAGCGCGTCGCGATCGCCCGGGCGCTCGCACCACGCCCCGAGGTTCTGATCGCCGATGAGCCTGTGTCGATGCTCGACGTGTCGATCCGCATGGAGATCCTCGAACTGCTCGACCGTCTCAAGCTCGACCGCAACCTCGCGGTGCTCTACATCACGCACGACCTCGCGACCGCGCGGCACTTCTCGAGCCAGATCGTGGTGATGCGCAACGGCCGTGTGGTCGAGCGCGGCCCGAGCGACGAGGTGATCGCGGCCCCCATCCACCCCTACACGCAGCTCCTGGTGCGCGCGGCCCCCGATCCGCGCTCCGATCCGTTCGAGGTCGATGTCGACCGACGCCTCCGCCACCCCGAAGTGCCGGTGGGCGATGCGGATCCGACCGGAGAGAGCGGCGTCGGCGGCGTCCACTGGGCGCGCGAGTGGGAGGGCGACGAGAGCGTCGCCCGCCTGCTCACCGACAGCCGCATCGCAGGGAAGGAGGGCACGGGCGTCGCCTAGCCGCGCCACCGCAGTTCCGCATGACCCCGCAGTGTCTTCGCAGTCCTATGACTCGCAGTCTCAACGAAAGGAAGTCGGCATGCCCACGCGCACGTCGAAACGAGCGGCCATCGCCACGCTGGCCGTCGCAGCACTGATCACCGGCCTCGCCGCTTGCGCCCCTAGCGGAGGTGGAGGTGAGGGAGGGGAGACCATCCTGACGGTCGGCCGCTCCTCGGCCGCCGTGCAGCAGGTGTTCAACCCGTACCTGCCCACCACCGCCTACCAGCTCGGCTCCGAGGGCATGATCTACGAGCCCCTCGTGCAGGTGAACACCACCAAAGCTGGCGACTTCAAGCCGTGGCTGGCCACCGAGTGGGAGTGGAACGATCAGGGCACCGAGCTCAGCCTGCAACTGCGCGACGGCGTCACCTGGACCGATGGCGAGGACTTCACCAGCGAAGACGTCGTCTACAGCTACGAGCTCATCAAGGAGCACCCGGAGCTGAATCTCACCGGCATCCAGTTCGACACGATCACCGCTCCCGACGAGCACTCGGTCGTGCTCACGTTCGAGAAGTCGTCGGCGAACTTCTTCGACAAGATCATCTACCTCAGCATCGTGCCGGAGCACGTCTACGGTGAGATCGACGACGTCGCGGGCTACGCCGACGAGAAGCCGGTCGGCACGGGCGCGTTCATGCTCGGCACGTTCACGCCCGAGAGCTACACGCTCGTGAAGAACCCGGACTACTGGCAGAAGGGCAAGCCCGCGATCGACGGTCTGCGTTTCGTCCCCTACAAGGACAACACCGCGGTCTCGCAGGCCATGGTGCAGGGCGACGTCGACTGGTGCAGCTGCTACATGGCCAACGTCGAGGAGACATTCCTCTCCAAGAGCGACGACTTCCACATCCTGTGGTCGGTCGTGGGCGCAGACGGCCTCATCACGAACAACCAGAACTTCCCGTTCAACGAGAAAGAGATCCGCGAGGCCGCGAGCCTGGCGATCGACCGCCAGCAGGTGGCCGACGTCGCCAACCGTCCGGCGGCGACGTGGAAGGGCGGCCTGCCGCTCCCGGTGTTCGAGGACTCCATCGCCCCCGGTCTCGAAGACGAGGTGTACGAGTACGACGTCGACGGCGCCAAGAAGATCCTCGAGGGCCTCGGCTTCACGATGGGCTCCGACGGCTACTACGAGCGAGGTGGCGAGCAGCTCGCTTTCGAGATCACGATCCCGCAGGCGTTCACCGAGCAGGTCGCGGCGGCGCAGATCATCCAGTCCAACCTCAAGGAGGCCGGATTCAAGGTCGACGTCAACGGCGTCGCGGTCGAGGCGATCAACGGCATCACCAGCAAGGGTGAGTTCCAGGCGACGATCGGGTACCCCATCGCGACTCAGCTGCTCGCAGTGAACCTGTACGACTCGTGGATGAACCCCGCCTACTCGCTGCCGATCGGCGAGGCCATCCCGACGTACCAGAACATTCAGCGGACCGAAGACCCCGAGATCGCGCAGTACTTCACGGACTACTTCGCCGCGACCGACGACGAGCAGCGCACCGCCGCCGTCACCGGTCTGCAGGAGCAGTTCATCGAGGAGACGCCGTGGGTCGTCCTCTCCTACTACCAGGCGTACGCCGGGTGGAGCGAGAAGAAGGCCACGGGCTGGCCGCAGGAGGCGGACCCGTACTGGGGCGCCTTCGTCAACCCGGTCGTCGCGCTGGAGCTGCAGCCGAAGTGACGACGACGGACGGCGTGCGCGCAGGCCGTCCGCACACATCAGGGGGCGTCTCCACGGAGGCGCCCCCGCCAACCCCGCACCGCCCCCGCATCACCCTCCGGAGGAGACCCGACCCATGTCCACCCGCGCCCTCGTCGTCGTCGGCGGCGACGACACTCACCACGACCTGCTCGGAGCCGCCGACGTGCTCACGCGCATCGGCTCGGCCGCCGGGTTCGTGACATCGCCAGCCGTCGGCATGCAGCGGTTCGTGAACCCTCGGCCCGAGACGGCGGATGCCGACGTGTACGTGCTCTATGACTCGGGCGCGGCATTCGGTGGTGACCAGCAGGCGGCGCTCGCCGCGGCTGTCGCCGCAGGCAAGGGCGTGGTGGCGCTGCACATGTCGAACGTGATGGGTGACCCGGAAGGGGCTGATCGCGCCTACCGTGACCTGCTCGGCAACCACTACCTCTCGCACGGACCCGGGTATCACGAGGGTCGTCATCGCATCGACGTCGTCGCCGCGCATCCGGTCACCGACGGGGTCGACGACTTCGAGCTGTTCGACGAGTATTACGAGTTCGCGTTCGCCGACGACGACCACACTGTGCTCGCCGAGCGCACGCGCGAGGACGGCGTGCGCATCCCGGTGCTCTACGTACGCGAGGTCGGTGAAGGGCGCGTGGTCTACCTCGCCCTCGGCCATGACATGCGCGCCTGGGGCGAGCCGTCGTTTCGTAGGATCCTCGCGCAGGCCATCCGTTGGGCGGGCCGCGCATGAGCCTGCCCGGCGCTGCGGTCATGCTCTACACCGTCGACGCCCTGCTCGACGACGACTTCGAGGGCGTGCTGGAGCGAATCGCCGCCCTCGGCTACACCGGGGTGGAGACCTATGGTCTGCACGGTCGCGCCGCGACCGACGTGAATCGGATGCTGCAGCGCACCGGGCTGCGCGTGGTCAGCTCGCACGCCCCCTTCCCGCACGGCCCCGACGCCGCCCGCATCCTCGACGAATATGCGGAGCTGGGCGCCCCGAACCTCGCCTGGAGCATGGAGGCCGAGGAGTTCGACGACCTCGACGCGATCGAGCGCGGGCTCGAGCGCGTGAACGGGGGCGTCGAAGCGGCCGCCGACTACGGCATGACCGTCGCGTACCACAACCACCACGCGGAGTTCCGGAACGTGATCGACGGCCGGACCGCCTACGAGCTGCTGCTGGCGCGGCTGCACCCACAGGCGCGAGTCGAACTCGACCTGTACTGGGCTGCGGTGGGCGGCGCCACGCCGGCGGACGTCGTTCGTTCCATCGGACCGCGCCTGCGGTACGTGCACGTGAAGGACGGCCCAGCTCTCACCTACGGGCAAGACACACTGGTGCCCATCGGTCAGGGAACGGTCGACGTGCTGGGCGCGCTGCGCGAGCCGTCGACCCTCGAGTGGCACATCGTCGAGCTGGAACGGCTCGACGTCGATCCCTTCGATGCTCTCGACGAGTCGTACCGCTACCTGACGGCACACGGCGTGACGGAGGGATCACGGTGAGCGCGCTGCGGGTGCTCTTCCTCGGCGGCGCCGGCATGATCGGCTCGGCGGTCGCGCGTGAGGCCGTGCAGCGGGGCATCGACCTCACGGTCGTGACGCGGGGAGAACACCGCCGCGCCCTGCCGTCCGACGTGCGGGCGATCCGCGCCGACGTGCGTGACGCGGCATCGCTCGACGCCGCGCTCGGTGCCGAGGAATACGACGCGGTCGTGAACTGGGTGGGCTTCACCCCGCAGGACGTCGAGTCCGACATCGCGCGCTTCGCCGGACGGACAAGACAGTACGTGTTCGTCAGCACGTGCTCGGTGTTCGGGCGCCCCGTGCCGCAGCTGCCGATCACCGAGTCCAGTCCGCGCCGGCATCCGGTCTTCGGCTACGCGCGGCAGAAGCTGGCGGCCGAGCTCGTGCTCGAGGAGGCGTACCGCGAACGCGGGCTGCCGCTGACGATCGTGCGCCCGATGCACACCTACGACGAGACGACGATGGTCTTCCCCGTCACGTGGACCGCGATCGAGCGGATGCGTCGGGGCGAGGCTTCGGTCGTTCACGGTGACGGCACCTCGCTGTGGACGCTGACCCACTCCAGCGATGTCGCCCGTGCACTCGTGCCGCTGCTCGGGAACGCACACGCCGTGGGGGAGAGCGTGAACCTCGTCAGCGGCGACATCCTCACGTGGGACCAGATCCACACCACTCTCGCGCAGGCGGCGGGCGTGCGGGAGCCCCTGCTCGTCCACCGCTCGAGCGAGTCGATCGGGCGCGAGATCCCCGGTTGGGGTGAGGCGCTGCAGGAGGACTTCCGCCACTCGATCCTGTTCGACACCGCGAAGCTGCGCCGACTGGTGCCCGGATTCCACCCGACTGTGACTTTCTCCGAAGGCGCTCGCCGCATCGTCGCGTGGCACGAGGAGGACGCGTCGCGCCGCGTGTTCGACGACGATCTCTCCGACGCCTTCGATCGCCTGATTCGGAACGGATGACATGACAGACACGCACCAGCGCGCCACCGACGCGCTCTCGATCCAGCTCTACAGCCTGCGCGCTGAACTCGGTGAGCATCGCGCGCAGACCCTCGAACGCCTCGCGGGGCTCGGACTTGCGCGGGTGGAGCCGTACGACATCCTCAGTGACCCCGCGCAGCTCGCCCACGAGCTGACCTCCGCCGGACTCGTCGCGCCGACCGCGCACGTCAAGCTCCTCGACGCCCCGCTCGACGATGCGATGTCGGCTGCGCGCACGGTCGGCGTCGAGACGCTCATCGTGCCGTGGGCGGAGCCCGCGCTCTTCCAGGACCGCGCGGGTGTGGCCTCCCTCGCGGAGCGGCTCAATGCGGCGACCGGGAGAGCAGCCGACGCGGGCATGCGTGTGGGCTATCACAACCACGAGTTCGAGTTCTCTGCGCGCATCGACGGCACGTCCGCCTGGGAGGTGCTCGTCGACCTGCTCGACGAGCGGGTCGTGCTCCAGCTCGACACCTACTGGGCGAGCGTCGGAGGTGCCGACGTGTTCGAGCTGCTGCCGAGGTTGTCCTCCCGCATCACCGCGGTGCACGTGAACGACGAGAAGCCGGAAGCGGATGATCCGCCCACTCTCGGCGTGCCGGTCGTCGGCCGGATGCCGGAGGTCACCGCGCTCGCCCGCGACATCGGTGCGCTCGTCGTCGTGGAGGTCGTCGTGGACGGCGACTCCTGGCCGGCCATCGAGCGCAATACGCAGTTCTTCGCGGAGGCGCTCTCGTGAGCGGCGCCCCGGTGCGCGTCGGTATCATCGGCGCCGGCAACATCTCCGACGAGTACCTCGCGACGCTGCAGGCCGCGTCGAGCGTCGAGGTCATCGGCATCTCAGACCTCGACCACGAGCGTGCGGCCGCACAGGCCGCCCGATTCGGTGTGCCGTTCGCGGGCAGTACCGAAGAACTCTTGGCCCTCCCCGCACTCGAGCTCATCGTGAATCTGACCGTCCCCGCGGTGCACGCGCAGGTCGCGCTGCAGGCGCTCACGGCGGGGAAACACGTGTGGGGCGAGAAGCCACTCACGCTCGACCGGGCGTCGGCGCGTGCGGTGCTCGATGCGGCAGTGGCGGCCGGACTGCGCGTGGGCAATGCTCCCGACACGGTGCTCGGGCGCGGCATCCAGCATTCTCAGCGACTGATCGCAGATGGCCGCATCGGCACGCCGCAAACCGTGCTCACCCTCATGCAGGGGCCGGGGCCCGATACATGGCATCCGCGGCCCGACTTCTTGTTCGCCCGGGGAGCGGGGCCGCTGTTCGACATCGGTCCGTACTACCTGACCACGCTCGCGCTACTGTTCGGGCCGATCGAGACGGTGCAGGCGCTCGGGCATCGGGCGTTCGATGTGCGCACCGTGCCTTACGGAGAACGAGCGGGCGCCCGTATCCCCGTCGAGGTGTGGACGCACGTGAGCGTGCTCACGCGGTTCCGCTCCGGGGTCGTCGGCACCTCGATCTACAGCTTCGATTCGCCGGTGCGCCGGCAGCTGTTCGAGGTCACGGGCTCCGGGGGAACGCTCACGGTTCCCGTGAGCGGGTTCGACGGGCCCAACCTCCTGGTTCCGGCCGGTCGGCCGCAACCGGAGCAGACGGAGCTCGTCCCTCCGGGCGTCGAGCGGGAACGCGGCATCGGGGTCGTGGAGATGGCCGAGGCGATCCGTGCCGACCGCGAGCCGCGGGCGAGCGGCGCCCTGGCCTACCACGTGCTCGATGCGATGATCGCGATCGAGGAGTCGATCGATGCGGACGTTCCGGTGCGGGTGGAGAGCACGTTCGATCCGGTCCCCGCGCTCGATCCCGAGTGGGGTACGAGCGCGTCTTGACCCGGAAGGTAACGCTTCGGACTTAGAATGGTCGTTACTGGTATGGTGCTCTCGCGCCGTGTACGGTTCAGAGTGGAAAACCACTTCCGAGGGGGCAGGAATGACGAGCATCAGTGAATCGCCGATTCGTGCGGACTATCCGGAGCCCCTGTGGATCCAGGCCGTCAATCTCATCAAGGTCGAGATCTCATCCGGTCGCCTCGCCGAGGGCATGCGGCTCCCTCCGGAGCGAGAGCTGTGCACGCAGCTCGGCATCAGCCGGGTGACGCTGCGCAAGGCTCTGCTGCAGCTCGTCGAAGAAGGAGTGCTGAGTTCCTCGCACGGGCGCGGGTGGTACGTCGCCTCGGCGCCTGTCGCCAAGGAGTGGCCGAACAGCCTGGAGTCGTTCAGCGAGACCGCACGCCGGATGGGCCTGGAGGCCACGTCGGTCGTGCTGCGCGCCGAGACCGGCCACGCGAGCCTCGACGAGGCCGAGGCCATCGGCGTCGCACCGGGCACTCCGATCTTCCGCCTCGACCGCATCCGTCTTCTCGACGGTGTGCCGATCGCGCTCGACGCCTCGGTCGTGCCTGCGGCGCTGCTGCCCGACGTTTCGAAGACCGACTTCGCTGTCGACTCGCTGTACGACCTGCTCGATGAGTCCGGCTCCGGACCCGAGCGCGCCGACAGTACCGTCGAGGCCCGCGAGGCCGATGCGCAGGCGGCCGAGGCGCTCCATGTGGCGCAGGGCAGCCCCCTGCTCGTGATGCGTCAGGTCGCGCACGGCTCCGACGGCCGCGTGGTCTCACTGTCGACCATCCGCTACGTGGGCGAACGCTACCGCCTTCGCACGGTCTTCACGCGTGGGGCGGGACCGACCCACTGATAGTCGCTCTTCCGTATGCGCGATCGGAGCGTTCGTCGGCGCGAAGGGCCTGGGCCGGTGCAGTTCGCGTTCACCGACAAGTCGGAGCCGCCGGGTACGGGAAGCGATGGTCCCTACCTGATGGCGGCTACACTGCCGCTCGGTTCCGAGGCGGCGCAGCTCGACGATCTGCGTGACATCGCTGGGGGCGATGAAGCCTCGGGGCGCTTCCAACTGCATCGGTACGACGACATCGGCTCCTTGAAGGACGATACGGTCGCGACGATGAGCGCTAGGCCTGCGCTGCATGGGGGCGTCGTGTGCCCTGCGGCAGGGAGCCGCCCGGAACGGACGAGGCGGATCTGCATGGAACGGATCCTCTGGGCGTTGGATCGCCGTGATGCCGTCACGCACGTCGTGTTCGAGTCCCGGGGGTGCGGAGGATGACCGACGTGACATCAAGCTGGGGCAGGCGCTCCGTGCGTCGGAGCGGTTGTCCTCTCGGATGCGGATCGATCACGCGCGCGGCGCGGACGAGCCGCTCCCCTGGCTGCCCGACGCCGTATGCGGTGCGGTGGATGGGCGAATCATGGGTCGTGACCGGGGGGGCGACCATCAGCTCTGGATCATCGAGGAGAAACGCAAAACCCGGGTCAGCCCAGGCGGTTCGCGAGGAACCAGGCGCCGGCGACGGGCTGGTCGCCGAGGATCACGAAGTCCAGCTCCGGATGCCGTGCCACGAGCAGTGCGCGCACCGATGCGGCCAGCCGGGGCTGAGCGGTGATCACGCCGCCGGCCGCCACGACGGTGCGGCCTGCGGCACCGCGGCGACGCAGTTGATCGACCAGGCGCACGAGGTGTGAGGCGCCGTCGTCGATCACTCCGACGGCGAGGGTCGACCCGGCGTCGGCGGCGCGGAACACCGCGGGGGCGTGCGGGCCCCAGTTGGCCATGGTCGGCTCGTCGTTGACGATGCGCGCGAGGCGCTCGGCGTCGGCGACGTCGAAGTCGGCGAGCAGTGCGCCGAGGAGTCCGTCGTCGGGCGCGCCATCGTCATACGCGAGGAGCGCGGCCCTCGTGGCCTCGCGGACCAGTCCTGCGGCCCCCGCCTCGTCACCGATGACCCAGCCCCAGCCGCCCGTCACGAGCGGTGCTCCCGCGGCATCCGCACCGACGCCGATGGCGCCGGTGCCCGCGATCAGCCCGATGCCTTCCGTGAGGCCGGCTGCCGGCACGAGGAGGGCTGCGTCGTTGACGCACTGCACGCGGGTGAAGCCGTGCGTACGCAGCGCGTGCTCCAGGTCGTGCGCGACCTCAGACCTGTCGAGGCCCTGTGCGCCGATCGCGAGCGCGCGGACAGACGCCCCTGAGGGCAGTGCCCGTGCGAGCACGTCGACCAACCAGGCGGCAGCAGCATCCGCCGGCTCTGCGTCCCACTCCGCCGAGCTCACCACGACGTCGGTGACGACGCGTCCGGTCACATCGGTCGCGCGGACCGCGGCCTTGGTGCCGCCCACGTCCATGCCGACGATGAGAGCCGTCGTGTCGTCGGCTGCCGTCACTGTGCGGCCCCGACATCCACCTTCGTGTCGCCGTTGTGGAACACGAACTCCTCGATCTCCACGCCTCGCGACTGCGCGACGGCGGCGACGAGTCCCTGCAGGAACAGCGCCTCGAGCAGGGCGCGCGCATTCGACGAGCTGTGCGGCAGGCGGATCGTCTCGAGGTTCTTGGCGCCGTCGACGTCGTCGGTCGTGACGAGGATGACGCGGTGCCCCGCACCGCTGAGCGTGCGGGCGACCTCGTGCTCGCGTTCTTCACCGAACAAGATGTGCGCGCCCTCGCCCGCCGACTCCATCGAGCCGTGCAAGTACTGGCGCGTGCCCATCGCGCTGGCGGGAATGCGCGCGACCTCGCGGAACAACAGTGCTCCGGCCTCGGCTGATCCGGTCGACGCGCCCCCGCCGACGAAGTCGAGGCTCGGCGCGGAGGCGATCAGAGCCGCAGCGCGGTCGATCTGTGGGGCGAGCATGGCCTCAGTCTTGCGGAAGAGTGCGGCGAAGTCGTGCCAGGCCGGGTCGACGGCGCCGCCGGCCCAGGCCTCCGACAGCATGCCGAGCGCGACGACGGTGGCGGTGTACCCGATGGTCGAGGCGTAACTGTCGGGGATCGACCCCAACCCGACCAGGCTCGTCGCGAGGTCGGAAAGCGGCGACGGTACGGTGTTCACCACGCCGTACCGGAGCGCGGTCGGGATCGTGTTCAGCGCCGCGATGGTCTCGCTGCTGCGTCCGCTCTGCGAGACCGCGATGACGGGGTGCTCTCCGGTGGCCAGCGGCAGCGGGGTGTCGCCGGCATCCAGTCGCCACGCGGTGATGCCGCGCTTGCGCAGGTGCCAGACGGCGGGAGCGGCAGCGGCGAGGCTCGCGCCGATGCCGAGGAAGAGTGGTCCGACCTCGCCCAGCGCGCCGTGGGCGGCCAGCTCGTCGACCTGCCGCTCGATGTGTGGGATCGCGGTCGCGAGGGCGTCGGCCTGGGCTGCGGTCGCCTCGGCGTAGCTGATGTATCCGTCCATGTCGTTCCTTGTGCTCGTGCTCGTCGGGTCAATGCCCGGCGTGGTGGTCGTGGTGGTCCGCCGATGGCGCGCAGTGATCGGCGGTACCGGGGATGTCGAGGGAAGGGTTGCGCCCGAAGAACCCGTGCGGTTTGAGCACGAACCCGGCGGTGTCGACCGGCATGATCGGCCAGTCCTCGATGCGCGGGAAATGCGTGAGCCCGAACGTGTGCCACAGCACGATGTCGGTGCCGTCGACGGGTCGATCCGCCGCGACCCACTGCGGGATGCCGGCGCCACCCGGATGCAGGTTCACGAAGTCTCCTGCCGGGTACAGCTCGTCGGGCTCGTAGGCCGTGACCCACAGGTGCTTGGTCGTGAAGGTGGCGCGCCTGTGGATGTCGGAGTCGGCATCGGCGAGCAGCAGCGGCTTACCCTCGGGGTAGAGCACCCAGCCGACCGGCTCACCGAGGCGGTTCTGCACCTCGGTGTTGCCGACGAACCACACTCGTCCCGTGAGGTTGTCCGCGACGCGCTGCGCTTCCGACTCGGTGCGCAGTCGGGTGATCTTCTGCGTGAATCCGGTGCCGTGCGGGTTCTCCGGCCCGCGCGGCACAGCGGCTGCCTCGATCTCGTCGACGGCGTTCGTGAGGCCGTCGACGGCGACGTCGAGGCGCGCGCTGAACAGGTGCTGGTGGTTCGGGGCGCCGAGGCCGGGGGCCACTTCGGTCGCGAACGGGTAGCCCTTGCCCGGGTAGGCGGACGTGAAGACGATGCCGGTGGCCTTGACCTCGAACTCGATCGTGCCGTCGAGGCCGAAGTACCAGTAGAAGCCGTAGTCGTAGTTACCCACGGTCATGAAGAAGCTCACGACGAGTCGACGGTTGCGTCGGGTCTCTGAAGAGCCGTTCCAGTTGTCGGAGTGCTTCCAGAGCACACCTGCATCCTCCTCGTGGATGCAGATCGCCTGGCGCACCACGCGGGCGTCTCCGTCGTTGCCTGCGACGACGGCATCCAGGTAGGTGATGTCGCCGACGCAGTCGCAACCCAGCTCGAGGGAGTTCGCGAAGCCGCCGAAGAGGTACTCGCCGCCGTCGAAGAAGTTCTGGAACCAGCGCTGTGGGCTGGGGTCGCCGTAGGGCACGACCATCTCGGCGATCGAGGCGCGGTAGAGCACCGAGCGCTGCACATCACCGTCGGCGATCGACACGTCATGCAGAACCAGGCCTTCGCGCTGGTCGAAGCCGACCTGCAGGCGCCAGCCGGCCCAGTCGAGCACGCCATTCTCGTCGATCGTGAAGCTGGGGCCCTCCGGCTGGGAGATGGCGATGGGCTTGAGCCCTTCGCGGTCGGGGCCGCGCCACGACTCCAGGTGGTAGTTGCCGTCTTCCTGCGGCACGGGGAGGTCGACGTAGTCGATCACGTCGAGCACTTCGCCCGTCACGACGTCGACCATCACGGTCACGCCGTCCACAGGGTGGGCCCATCCGAGGTCGTCCGGCGTGCGCTGCACGAACGTGAAGCAGCGCTGGATGCGGCGCCCGCTCTCGTGGTCGGCGAGCACCCCGGCCGAGAGCGGGTTGACGCGCAGCTGACTCAGATCGGTCAGTCCTCGCTTGGCCATCGCGGCGATCCAGCGCTCGTCCTTGTGCACGACCTCTTCGACGTAGCCGAATTCGCGGAGCACCACGGGTACGGCGCCGTCGACGGCGGGGTCGAGCTCGCGCGACGACACGACGCTGCCCGAAGCCGGATCGACCACGACGTCGTGCGAGACGCCGGTGGTCATGTCGATCAGGAAGCTCCGAACGAGTCGGGGGAGCGACTCTCCCGTGAGCACGCGGCGCTTGTCCGGCGCGATCAGGCCCACGTAGGAGTAGTGCGTGTTCGAGGTCGCGATCCCCGCGGCCTCGAGGGCTGCGCGGTTGGCGACGATCTCCTCGGCAGTGAGGGTCGCAAGCAGCGCGTTGGCGCCGGCTGGCAGTGTGTTCGTCATTCGTCCGGTCTCCTTATCTGGCGTCGGGGGTGGGATGCTCAGCGCTCGAGGCGCACGGGTTCCCAGGTACCCGAGCGCATGGCCCGGTAGCAGGCGTCGAGGATGCAGTTGACGATCCATCCGTCTTCGAACGTCTCCATCGGCGTCGTGCCTGCCGCGTAGTGGTCGATGAAGTGGCGCATCTGCTGCGAGAAGCCGTAGGCGCGCGTCTCTTCGGGGACGGGGTGCACCCATCCGGTCTCGGAGTCGGCCTTCTCGACCAGATAGCCGGTCGGGCGTCCGAGGAATCCCCACACCGGGGTCACGGACGTGTCGGTGACGAGGCGGCCCTCGGTGCCGCTGAACTCGTGCCGCAGCTGCATTCCGCCCTTCTCCGCCCAAGACGACTCGATGATCGCGAGCTGTCCTTTGGCGAACTTGAGCAGGGCGACGGCGGTGTCCTCGCCAGTGGTCTTATCGGTGTGGACCAGCGTCGACCCCCATGCGAACACCTCGGTGACAGGGTTGTCCTTGCCGAAGAAGTGCCTGGCCGACTCGACGGTGTGGCAGCCCATGTCGAGCAGGGCGCCTCCGCCGGCGGTTTCGGCATCCCAGAAGTGCGGGGCGTGCGGACCGGAGTGTGCTTCGCGGGCACGCATGGTGAGCAGCTCGCCGATGCCCCCGGCCTTGGCCATCTCGTGCGCCTTGGCCACGTTGGGGGAGAACACCGAGCTCTCGGCGTAGCCGTGCCAGACGCCGGCCTCCTCGACGATGCGCAGAATCTCGGCGGCCTCCGCTCCTGTGCGCGCGAGCGGCTTGGTGCAGATGATGCCCTTGCCGGCGGCCGCTGCGATGCGAACCGCGTCGACATGGGCCTCGTTCGGCAGGGCGACCACGACGACGTCGATGTCGGGGTTCGCGCAGAGCTCTGCGATGTCGGTGTAGGTCTGCGGGCTGTTCCAGCGGGCGGCGAAGTCAGCGCCGCGTTCGGCGTCGCGGGAGAAGTTCGCAGCGAGCACGCCGTCGCGCACGTCGAGCAGGGAGTCGGCGTACGAGTCAGCGATGAACCCGGAGCCGAGGATGCCGACACGAATCACGGGGGCCTCCTTCGAGAGTTGTTGTCCACAAGATACCACTTGTCTTATGAATGTCTAGCAGAACGGAGATAGTAAGGACAATCATTGAATTATTTAGATACCTCTTGCTACCGCATTGAGACCTATATATGCTGACCAGCACCGCGCGCCGCCGCAATGGTGTGGCAGGTCCTCCCGAGACCGCGCGTCCGCTCAGAGAGAAGGTCATGATGCGTTCTGCCACAGCACCACTCGCCGCCCTCGCCGTCACCACGCTCGCCCTCGGTCTTGCCGGATGCGCGGTTGGCAGCGGTGACGATCCCGACTCGGTCACCCTCACGCTCGGCACCTGGCGCACGGAAGACGCCACGATGTGGGAGAACGACATCATCCCCGCGTTCGAGGCCAGCCACCCCGGTATCACAGTCGAGTACGCGCCCATCGATACGAACGACTACAACGCCGCGATCCAGTCGCAGATCGACGGCGGCACCGGTCCAGACGTGATCATGTGCCGCCCCTTCGACGTCAACCGGGCATGGATCGACAAGGGCTATTTCGAGCCACTCGACGGGCTCGACGCGATCGGCTCGTTCCCCGAATCCGCGCTCGCCGCCTGGGAGGGCGACGACGGTACGCCGTACTGCGTGCCCGTCGCCTCCGTCCTCGCCGGCTTCTACTACAACGCCGCGATCTTCGATGAGCTGGGGCTCGAGGTGCCGCAGACGCAGGAGGAGTTCCTCGAGGTGCTCGACGCGATCAAGGAGGACGGACAGTACGCGCCGCTCGCTCTGGGCAGTGCCGACGGCTGGCAGCTCGCGTACAACATGCTGTACCAGGTCGGACCCAACGCCTGGAAGGGCGAAGAGGGCCGGCTCGGACTCATCGACGGCACGCAGAGGCTGACCGACCCCGACTTCGTCGAGGGCTTCCGCATCTTCGACTCCTTCAAGGGCTACCTGCCGAACGGCTTCGAGTCGATCTCGTATGAAGATATGACGCAGCTGTTCACGCTCGGCAAGGCGGCGATCCTGCCCGACGGCTCTTGGCAGATTTCCCAGGTCACTTCGACCGGTCTCGACGTCGGCGTCTTCGGGGCGCCGCCCGCAGCCAAGGGCGACCAGCGTTACCAGCAGGAGATGGCCGACATGGCCTTCGGTCTGAACGCCGCCAGCACGCAGAAGGAGGCCGCGACCGAGTTCCTGGAGTGGCTCGGCACGAGCGAGTTCCAGCAGCTGTACGTCAACAAGCTGCCCGGCTTCTTCTCGATGGGCGGTGAACCCGTCAAGTACGACAACGCGCTGGCGCAGGAGTTCGCCGACCTGAAGGAGGGAGCCGAGCTCACCTCTCGTCTCGCGCTCGACCGTCTGAGTGCAGGACAGCCGCCGCTCGACGACGAGATCTGGCGTGTCGCGCAACTCATGTACAACAGCGGGCTCAGCCCCGAGGAGGCGACAGCCGAGCTGCAGGCCGGCCTCGACTCCTGGTACACGCCCGCGCAGTGAGGTCCGGCCGGGGGCGGCGCACTCCGCCCCCGGCCGCACCATCGCGCGCCGACCGAAAGACGTCGCATGATTCGCACACCCGCCCGATACCGCCTGCTGGCGATGTTCGTGCTGCCCGCCCTCCTGGTCTACGTGGCTTTCTCGGTCTACCCGCTGATCAGCTCGGTCGTGCTCAGCTTCTTCGAGTCGAGCGGGCAGACCAGCGCCTTCGTCGGTACGGCCAACTACGTCGACCTGTTCACCAATCCGACGACGAATGCGCGGTTCTGGAACGCACTCGGCAACAACGTCGAGTTCTTCCTCATCCACCTGCTCGTCGAGTTGCCGATCGGTCTGCTCATGGCGGCCTTGCTCACCTCGGGGCGGCTGCGCCGCTCGGTCGGCGTCTATCGCACCCTGCTCTTCATCCCCGCGACGCTCTCGGTCGTGATCGTCGGCTTCATCTGGCGTCTCATCATCAACCCGCTGTGGGGACTGGTCGAGTTCCCGTTGCTGGGCACCGAGGCGACCGCGCTGCCGACCATCTCGCTCATGTCGGTCTGGCAGTACATCGGCATCCCGATGATCTTCCTCTACACGGCTCTCCTCGCGATCCCGGATGATGTGATCGAGGCCTCCCGCATCGACGGGGCAGGGTCCTGGACCGCATTCTGGCGCATCAAGTTTCCGCTCATCGCGCCCCAGTTCGGATTGATCGTGATCCTCACGTACATCTGGACCTTCAACGGCTTCGACATCGTCTACGCCCTGAACGGCTCGGCTCCCGGGCCGAACTACTCCACCGACATCCTCGGCACCTTCTTCTACCGATCGTTCTTCGGGTCCAGCGGGCAGGTCGCCGACCTCGACCTAGGGGCCACCGTCGCATCGGTGATCTTCCTCCTCATCCTGGTGACCACCGCCGCGTACTTCTGGCTCGTGCAGCGCCGCCTGAAGACCTACGAGCTCTAGGAGACCACGATGTCCATCGACACCCGCCCCGCTCCGGCCGCCCCGAGCAACCGTCCGCTCCCCGAAGCCATCCCCGTGCGCCGCCGTCGCCCCCGCCGTCTGGCCGACGTCCTCTCCGGAGGGGGCGTGCATCTGCTGCTGATCGCGATGGGACTGTTCTCGGTCGTGCCGATCCTGATCGTCCTGATGAATTCGTTCAAGACGACGCAGGGCATCTTCGGCGCTCCGTTCGCCCTGCCCGACGCCGAGACGTTCAACCTGCAGGGCTACATCAACGTGTTCACCCGAGGGAACTTCCTGCTCAATTACCAGAACAGCCTGATCGTCACGCTCGCCACGATCGTGCTCACGATCGTGCTGGGCACCCTTGCGGCGTGGGCGCTCGTTGAGTACAAGGTGCCGATCACGCCGGTGCTGGCCGGGTTCTTCGTCGTGGGAATCATGCTGCCGATCCGTCTCGGCACGGTTCCGCTGATCAAGATCATGACGTCGTGGGGTCTCATGGACACGCTGACCGCACTCATCCTGGTCTACACGGCGATGCAGCTGCCGCTTGCGATCGCCCTGATGACCACCTACTTCCGGGCCGTGCCGAACGAACTCAAGGAGGCCGCGCGCATCGACGGGGCAGGGGAGTGGCGCACGCTCGGCATCACCCTGCCGATCGTACGGGTCGGCATTGCCGCGGTCGCGTCGATCACGATGCTCCCGGTGTGGAACGACCTGTGGTTCCCGTTGATCCTCGCGCCCAACAAGCAGAACCAGACGGTCACGCTCGGCGTGCAGCAGTTCGTCGGGCAGTTCCAGAACGACTACCCGGCCCTGCTCGCCTCGCTCACGCTCGGCGCGGTGCCGCTCGTGATCCTGTTCGCCGTCTTCTCCCGGCAGTACATCGCCGGACTCACGAAGGGGTATGGCAAGTGATCGCCCCGACCCCACCCCTGAACCACACAGCCCTGATCCACGAGGAGTGCTCATGACCATTGCGACGATCGACCCGACGACGGGCGAGATGGTGCGGGAGTTCGCCGCCCACACGCCCGCACAGGTGGAGGAGATCCTGGCGAAAGCGGATGCCGCCAACGCCCTGATGGCGAAGACGACCTTCGTGCAGCGCGCGGAGTGGATGCGTCGCGCTGCCGACCTGCTCGACGCCGACCTCGAGCACGCGGCAACCCTCGCCGTGCTCGAGATGGGGAAGACCATCGGCACCGCGAAGTACGAGGTGACCAAGTCGGCCAACGGCATGCGCTGGTACGCCGAGCACGCCGAGGGATACCTCGCGCCGGAAGAGCCCGTGCCCGCGGCGTCTGTCGGAGCATCGGCCGCGAGCGTGGTGTTCCAGCCGCTGGGCACCGTGCTGGCGGTGATGCCGTGGAACTATCCGTTCTGGCAGGTGATCCGCTTCGCAGCCCCGGCCCTCATGGCCGGCAACACCGGACTCCTCAAGCACGCTTCGAGCGTGCCCCAGACCGCCCTTTACTTGGGCGAGCTGTTCCAGCGCGCCGGCTTCCCGGAGGGAGCGTTCCAGACCCTGCTGATCGAGGGTGCCGCAGCCTCGGCGCTGATCGACGACCGGCGCATTCGCGCCGTCACCCTCACGGGTTCGGTCGGGGCGGGGGCCGCGGTCGCCGCTGCGGCGGGACGCAACATCAAGAAGAGCGTGCTGGAGCTCGGCGGAACCGACGCGTTCGTGGTCATGCCGTCGGCCAACGTCGCACGCTCGGCGCAGTTCGCCGCGGCATCGCGCACGCAGAACAGCGGCCAGTCGTGCATCTGCGCCAAGCGGTTCTTCGTGCACGCCGACGTGTACGACGAGTGGCTCGAGGCCTTCGTCGCGCACATGGCGGCCACCACGTACGGCGACCCGCTCGCCGAGGGCACCGGATTCGGGCCCATGGCCACCGCGCAGGTGCGCGCGGACGCACACGAACTGGTGGCGGATGCCGTGGCCAAGGGTGTCACGGTGCGCGTCGGCGGCGAGCTGCCCGACGGCCCCGGCTGGTTCTACCCGGCGACCGTGCTCACGGAGGTCACCCCCGAGATGCGCATCTTCCGCGAGGAGTGCTTCGGACCCGTCGCGTGCGTGTACAAGGTGACATCGATCGACGAGGCGATCGCGGCCGCGAACGACTCCGACTTCGGGCTCGCCGCTGGCGTGTGGTCGGCCGATCCCGACGAGATCGCCCGGCTGCAGGCCGAGTTGGAGTTCGGCAGCGTGTTCGCGAACGGCAACTCCGCCTCGTTCTTCGGACTGCCGTTCGGCGGGGTCAAGGACTCGGGCTACGGCCGCGAGCTCGGTTCCTTCGGCATCCGCGAGTTCGTGAACGCCAAGACGGTGTGGACGGCCTGAGTCGCCCCGTCCGCCCCCGGCGAGCGCGAGGTCGGAGTGACTGTCTGACCCTTGGTGCTCATATCACGGCGGCGGGAGCCATGGTCCTGCTCATGGTGCCCGTCGCTGCGCAGGGACACACCTCGTTGGCGGGTATCGGTGCAATGTTCGCGTTCTTCTTCTGGGCTGCGCTCTCCGGCGCGCGTGCTCGACGCCGCCGGTTGCCGCCCGGGGCCGTCGGCGACCCGTTCGCGATGGGTCTCCTCATGGCAGTCCCCTACCTGGCGCTCGGCTTCGCCGGCCATGCGCATGGGCGGGCGTTCGGCGCGCCGGTACTCGTCGTGATCCTCGGCTTTGCCGTGCTCGGTGGATGGCTGCTGCTGCGGGCGGGCAGCGCACGTGCGGACCACGTCGAGAGATTCGGCTTCTGGTGGTGTCTCCTCATGCTGGCCGGGATGCTGCTCATGACGAGCGCACATGCCTGAGGTCAGACGCTCTTCCTGACCGGTCGCCGGCGCAACGCGGCCGAAGCGACGGCGACAAGCGTGCCGACGGTCACCCCGATGATCGTCTCGATCGCGCGATCCTGCAGGAGCACGTCGACGGGCGTCGGCGCGGCGAGGTGCACCATGAGCAGTGCGAGCGGGGTGATGAACACCATCGCGATGCCGTAGTTGCGTCCGACGAAGAGTTCGGCGGCGGCCTGCAGCAGCACCACGAGGGCGATGACCGCGAGCGGCGGCAGGTCGAAGACGAGGATCCCGGCCGCGACGAGCACGCCGAGCAGCGTCCCGAGCAGACGCTGGATACCGCGGATCACGCGGGCGTTGAGTTGCGGCCCGCTGACGGCGGCGACTGCGCCGACGGCCGCCCAGTACCAGTGCGAGTCCATGATCAGCAGCCCGGCGAAGCCTGCCCCGATGATGGCGACGCCGACCGACAGGGCCATCTCTCGGGCGATCGGGCCCACGGGCTGCAGGGTCTTCGGCGGCACGTCGTCCGTGCGGCGCGTGAAGACCCCGATGAGCGCGGTGATCGCGAGTCCGAACAGGACGCTCGGTCCGCCGACCAACAGCACATCGCCGAACGAGGCGATCGTGGCCGGGATGGTCGCGCACGCCCCGACCGCGAACACCGGGAACAGCGGCCCCGGCGGGTGCCACCGCATCGTGTACGCGAGCAGGGTGACGGCGGAGGCGATGACGGCGACGACGAGGATGCTGACCGGGGCGGGGACGGCGAGAACCGACAGGGCGGTGCCGACGAGCATCGAGGCGAGGATGATGCCCCCGGCGCTCGCCTGCATCCGGATGCGATCGCGGAACACGTCATGGCGCCCGTACAGCGCGGCGAAGGCGCCGAAGCTCGCGTAGATGCTCAGGTCGAGGCGGCCCAGCATCCACAGCACGAGCAACGGCGCCGCCACGCTGATCGCCGCGCGGAGCGCCACTCGGTGATCACCGCGGTGCGGTTCGACGCGGAGGACGCCGGTCCATACTCTTCCCCGGGATTCCGCCACCGATCCAGCCTACGTCCGATGCCGAACCGCGCCGACTCCGGCGCCGACTCCGGCTCCGGGTGTGCCGAAGGGCTCAGCCCGCCGTGGCGCCCCGCAGGAGCAGGAGGCGTGCCTTGTCGAGGACGCGGTTCA
The DNA here is from genome assembly GCF_023101205.1 of Microbacterium aurugineum. Lineage (NCBI taxonomy): Bacteria > Bacillati > Actinomycetota > Actinomycetes > Micrococcales > Microbacteriaceae > Microbacterium > Microbacterium aurugineum. Next base: position 177,528 of record NZ_CP078078.1, read on the forward strand.
GGACCGCGGCCGCGGCGTCGGTCTCGTGCGGGTCGAGGTCCGCCCACAGGGGCCCTGTCAGGTCTGCGATCTCCCGGCCGATCTCGGCGACCCGTGCCTCGCCCGTCGGAGTGAGCGCGGAGCCGGCGAGGAGTCCACGGTGGCGCAGGTCCGTGAGGATCGGTCCGACCTCCGTGGCGGGGAGACGATCGGCCAGGAAGGCGTCGAGCTCCCCGGCGCCGTCGAACTGTGCGGTGAGCCTCAGCGAGATCCACTCGCGTTCGCTGAGGTCGTGAGGGGTGAGGACGGTCTGCAGGAGCGCGCTCAGCGCCTTCTCCGTCTGGCCGATGAGCTGGGGTCCGAAGGGGATCACGGCGTTTCCATTTCGTTGGTGTTGGTGTTGGTGTTGGTGTCGGTGTCGGTGCGGTTGTCGACGTCGGAGTCTTCGCCGATGCCCCAGCTCGCCCCTCTGGCGACGAATGCGCCGAGAAGAGTGACTCCGGCGAAGACCAGCATCAGGAGTCGGGCCGCGTCGACGACGTCGGGCATCGCGAGGTTGACGAGCACCCCGGCCATCGCGGCACTGAACGCGCTCGCGATGATGAAGACCGTGTTCACGGCTGCGGCTGCCTTGGCACCTTCCTCCTCGCCGGGCGTGCTGCCGAGCGCGGCGACGGTCAGATGGGGGAATCCCAGGCCGATGCCGGCACCGGCGAGGAACAGTGTGGCGAACCAGAGCGCGATGACGAGCGCGGACGGGCCCTCGTGCTGGAGGAGTCCGTAGCCGGTGAGGCCGGCGGCGACCGTCACCGGGCCGATGGTGATGAGCAGGCGACGGGAGCGGACGCCGGTGGCGTTGGCCGTGAACACCTGCGTGACCGACCACCCGAGCGAGAGCGCGGCACCGAGCAGGCCGGCGACGAAGGGCATCAGCCCGCCGATCTCCTGCCCGAACAGCGGGATGAACGCCTCGGTGCCGATCGCGAAGGCCAGGACGGCGACGGTGATGTACACCCATCCGAGTGAGGACCCTGCGGCGAACGTGACGCGCGGCAGGATGCCGTTGCCCCCTCGCCGCTCGTGACGAAGGAACCACGCACCGAGGACGACACCGACGACGATGGCGACTCCCGTGCCGAAACCGGCGGGGACGATGCTCGCGACACCCACGGCGGCGACGCCACTGGCGAGGAGGACGAGGGATGTCCACGGGACGGACTCGCTCGATCGCATCCGAGTGGTCTGCGGCAGGGCGCGCACGACGACGATGCCGATCAGTGCCGAGACGACGGCCAATCCGATGAACGTCACGCGCCAGGCGTCCAGCTGCGCGAAGACGCCTCCCACCACCGGGCCGACGATGTTGCCGACGCCCCACATGGCCGACACGAGGGCGGCGGCCCGTGCCCAGAGGCGCTCGGGGAGGGTGCGCTGGATGAGCGCATAGCCGAGTCCGGCGAGCAGACCGCCGCCGAGACCCTGCACGGCCCGACCGCCGAGCAGTGCCCACATCCACGGACTCGCGGCGCAGAGCAGCGAGCCGAGTCCGAACAGGCCGAGTGCCCACAGGTAGGCCTGCACCGCACCCCGTTGCGTGAGGATTCGGCTGACCATCATCGAGCTGACCACGGAAGCCAGCAGGAAGGTCGTCATCGTCCAGGCGTAGAACTCCGCGCCACCGATGTCCCCGACGATCGTGGGGAGCAGGCTCGTCGTGAGATAGACGTTGCTCGCCTCGAGGAGCACGCCTCCCGCGAGCACGGAGGCGATCGGCGCGTAGCGGCTGCCGAGCAGTTCGCGCCAGCTTCCGGCGGGGTGCGTGCGGTGCGGTGTCTGAGTCATCGGCTGCCCTTCGTGGCGTCGGAGCGGGCGCTGGTCTCGCCCGTCGGCGCCGGTTCTCGGCGGCCGATCGTCACGCTAATACCTCGAGTAAACTCGAGGTCAAGAGGAGGCGGCGATGTCTTTGGAACCCGACGATCTGCTCGCCATCGGCGAGGTCGTCCGGCGCACCGGCGTCCCGGCGACATCCCTGCACTTCTACGAGCAACTGGGGCTGATCTCGTCGACCCGGACCGCAGGGAATCAACGCCGATACCGGCGGCACATGCTGCGGCGGATCTCGTTGATCGTGGTCGCGAAACGCCTCGGCATCCCCCTCACCGATGTGCACGAGGTCTTCCAGAGCCTGCCTGCCGATGAGTCGCCCTCTCAGCGGGACTGGCAGCGGGTCGCAAGGCTGTGGCGTGAGCAGCTCGACATCCGTCGCACCCAGCTCGAGCACCTCCGTCGCGAGATCACCGGCTGCATCGGCTGCGGGTGCCTGTCGCTCAAGGCCTGCCGGTTGCTGAACCCCGAGGATGCGCTCGCCGACGACGGTCCGGGCCCGCGCCGGATCTGAACGTCGTCAGAGGCCTGACGTCAGAGCCCGGATGTCAGGGCCCGGACGTCAGAGGTCGGAGGGCAGCAGGGGGCGCATGAACGTGCGCTCGTAGCGCAGCACGCAGCCGCTCTCATCCCGGATGCGGTCGGCTTCGATGAACTCCGGATCGACCCCGAACCTCGCCCGGTACACCTCGTAGTCGGCGAAGGAGGGGAAGGTGAACAGGGCGAGGGCCTCGTCGCTCGCTCCCTCGGACGGGAGGAAGTAGCCGTGGTGGACACCCCCGTGGCGTCCCACGAGCTCGATCCATGCGCGCCCGAACGACTCGAAGGCGTCGATCTTCTTCGGATCGATCGTGTACGTCACGACACACGTGATCATGCGTCCACCGCCGTGCGCTGTCGTCCTGCGTAGAGCGTCCCCCAGCGGGTGAGCTCGGTCAGCAGCTGCCCGGCGCTCGCACCCAGCTCGCTCAGTCGATATTCGACCTTCGGTGGCACCTGGCGGTAGACGGTCCGGGTGATGAGGCCGTCGGCCTCGAGCTCGCGCAGTTGACGCGTGAGCACGCGCGGGGTCGGATCCTGCAGCAGCCGTCCGAGCTCGCCGAAGCGAAGCACCTCATGTTCGCCGAGGAGGGTGAGGATGCTGGGCTTCCAGGCGCCCCCGAGCACCGCGATAGACACTTCGGCGTCGCACGATTCGGTCCACTCGCGGACGATCCGTTCCGTCTTCTCTCTCACCTGTCGGCCCTCCACAGTATCCAAAATGTCCGTACGTATCAGAAATGACCGTACTTGTGGCTCCTGTGTGTACCTTTGCAGACTGAGGGTGTGACCACAACCCCCATCCGTGTCCCGTCCCGTTCGTCCGTCCGCCTCTGGCTCGCGATGGTCCCGCTCCTGCTCGGGATCCTCATCGGCGCTCTCGCGATCAGCAGTGTCTCCACCGCCCTCCCTGCGATCCGGGGCGACCTGGGACTGACCGACATCGAGGGGCTCTGGCTCGTCGACGTGTACGCCCTCTCCCTGGCGGCGACACTGATCCTCGCCTCCCGGATCGGTGACGCGTTCGGACGCAAGAGCATCGTCCTGATCGGCTTGGCGGCCTTCGCCGCACTCAACGCCGTGGGTGGGATGGCCACGAGCGGCCTGCTGCTCATCGTCGTCCGTGCTCTGCTGGGGGTCGCGGAGGCCTTCGTGGTCGCGGGAGTGGTCTCGACGATCGGGGCCAAGTTCCAGGCGCGCGAGCGTGTCCTCGCCTACGGGTTGTGGACGGCGACGTTCGGCACGGGAAGCGCACTCGGTCCGGTGCTCGGTGGGCTGCTGGCCGAGGGGCCGGGTTGGCGCTGGCTGATGCTGGGCAGCGTTCCGCTCGCGCTGATCGCCGGAGTGCTGGCCCTGTGGCTCGTGCCGGACTCACGCAGTGCCCTGCTGCCCTCCTGGGACGTGCTGAGCATCCTGTCCTCGATCCTCGCGCTCGGCGCTCTCGTCTTCGCGCTCCATGAGGCCCTCGCCGCGCCCTTCTCGGCCGGGATCGCGGCCCTCATCGCGACGTCGAGCCTGATCTTCTTCGTGCGTCGGCAGCGTCGGCTCCGCGATCCGCTCATCGACATGGGGCTCTTCCGGATCCCGGGCTTCAGCCCTGCGATCGTCCGTATCGTCGTGAGCAGCGGTGCGTCGGCGGCTTCCGTGCTGTTGGTGAGTCTGCACCTGCAGGACACCCGCGGGCAGAGTGCGGCCGAGGCGGGCATCGCGCTGCTGCCCCAGGCCGCGGCCATCGCGATCGGGGGCGTGCTGGCGCCGCTGGCGCTGCGCGTGCTGTCGGCGAACTCCCTCACGGTGCTGGCGCTCGTCCTGCAGGCCGTGGGGCTGGGGTGGCTCGCGCTCGACCCGGCCGTCGTGGCGATCCCGCTCGTGCTCGTCGGCCTCGGGTTCGGCGTCGGTGCGACACTCGCCGCGACGGCGCTGTTCGAGGCGACGACCGAGGACCAGGCCGGACAGGTGGGAGCGATTCAGGAAATCGGATTCGCGCTCGGAGGCGGGCTCGGGATCGCCGTGTTCGGCACCATCGCCGCCGTCCTCGTCACCGGCGGCTTCGTCGTGGCAGTGCTCGTGGCCGCTGTCGTGGTCGTGGCGGCCGCGGTTCTTCCGGTGGTGCGGCGCGGAGTCCGTCGACGGGTCTGAGTCTCATCCGGTGCGATCGACCCGAGCGCATCGACGGCCTCGAGCCCGCCCGTCACGAGCGCGACGACCGCATCGAGGGTCGCATCCGCCGACAGCACGCGGGTGTGGCCGAGCCCTTCGGTGCGGAGCAGGCGGGAGCGCTCGCCGTGGGCTTCGTGCAGCCGCAGGGAGTCGGAATCCGGCATCCGTCGGTCATCGCGATCGTGCACGACCAGCAGTGCGGTCTCCCTCGGAAGCGGATGCCGCGCGGCGTCGTAGCGCGCCGAGACCGTGGCCCGGTCCAGACCGAGCCGCCGATGGAATCGCTCCGTGAGCCTCGCGGTCGTCGCGGGATCGAGGCGGAGCTCTCTCGCGAACTCCGCGAGGAAGGCGTCGGGGCCGGCCGCACCGGCGATCGCGGCGACGGCGCCGGTCGGCACGGTCGACCGGGCTACGGTCAACGCGGCGAAGGCGCCGAACGAGTGCCCGACGATCGTGGCGAAGGGCCCGTGCACGGCGTGCAGCTGCTCGGCGGCGTCCACCCAGTCACGCACATCGGTGCGACCGCCGCCGGAGGTGCCGTGCGCGGGTGCGTCGAACGCGATCACGCGGAACCCCTCCGCGACCAGTTCGCGCACGAGCGGGGCGAACTGCGAGGCTCGGCCGCGCCATCCGTGCAGGAGCAGCACCGCGTGAGGGCCGCCGCCCCACTCGTAGGTGGACACCTCGATGCCTCGCACGTGCAGGGTCCCGCGGCGCGCGTCGTCGAGTGTCGGGGCATCGGCCTCGCGCACCGGCATCCGCGGGGAGGTGGTGAAGAAGAGGCGGTAGGCGAGGTCGCCCGCGAACGTGGGCGAGACGCGGGCGGCGGCATGGATGGTGCGGGTGAGCAGTGCGGGGAGGGACGGCATGGGAACTCCTTCGCCAAACAATACGAACGATCATACGTATACTAGGCGAACGATCGTTCGTATACTAGAGGCATGTCGATTCATGTGGTGCAGGACGGACGGCGAGCGCGTGGTGATGCCTCGCGCCGCATCGTGCTGGACAGTGCGACCGATCTCGCCTCCGTCGAGGGGCTGGACGGGCTGACCATCGGCCGGCTCGCCGAAGCCTCCGGGTCGAGCAAGAGCAGCATCGCCACGCTCTTCCGGAGCAAGGAGGGCCTGCAGCTCGCCACGGTCGAGGCCGCGCGGGAGATCTTCACCGCGCAGATCGTCGAGCCCGCCCGGGAGCATCCGCGGGGTGTCCACCGCCTCGCCGCGCTGTTGCGCAACTCCCTCGCGTACTCGAAGGAACGGGTCTTCGCCGGTGGGTGCTTCTTCGCCGCCACGGCAGCCGACGTCGACTCGAAGTCCGGGCCCGTGAGCGATGCGGTGCGTGCGGCACTGGTCGACTGGTACGGCTACCTCGAAGCTCAGATCCGCCACGCGGTCGCCGTGGGGGAGATCGATGCCGATGCGGAGATTCTCGCCTTCGAGCTGGTCGCCTTGAACGAGGAGGCCAATGCGCGCTCGCTGCTGATGGACGATGAGCGCCCCTACGCGCTCGCGGCCGCCGCGATCCGCGCTCGCCTCCGTGCTGCCGGCGCGGCGGAGTCCGCGGTGGCGCTCCTCGACCTCTGACGTCGACCCCAGGCGCCGACCTCTGACGTCGACCCCAGGCGCACGAGACGCCTCACCCGCTGTCGGATGAGGCGTCTCGTCGATGGTGGCCGGAGCGTCAGGCGTCGCGACCGCGGGTGAAGCCCGCCTCGAAGCCGCGTTCGAACGCGTGCTGCGCCATCCGTCCGGCGCGAGGGTGTCCGTGTCCGTGTCCGTGTCCGTGTCCGTGTCCGTGGGTGTGGCCGTGGCCGTGGCCGTGGCTCTGCGCGTGGGCGTGCCGTTCGCCGTGGCCGTCGTCGTGACGGCATCCGTACTCGGCGTCCATGCCCGGGCCGAAGCCCCGGCGGAACGGGCGTCCGAAGCCGTGCCGGGCTCCGCGACCATGCCGGGGGCCGCCGAAGCCGTGCCGACGTCCGCGGGGCAGAGGGGTCTCCTCGTCCCAGCCGAACGCGCGCGCGATCTTCTCCAGCGACGCGAGGGTGGTGGCCATGTCCTCGGGGGATACGGCATCGGCGACCTTCGCGCGGATCTCGTCGACGATGGTGCCGAGGCGATCCTTCGCCGCGCGGCCTTCGTCGGTGAGCGTCCAGTCCTCGCCGTCGGCGGCGATCCAGCCGCGCTCGATCAGGTCGCGCAACTTGTGCGCCTTGAGTGGGCGATCCGGGGCGACGGTGCCGTCGACGGCATTGAGCATCCGCCAGTCGCGGCGGTTCGCGTGCTCGCGGTCGAAGGCGGTGGCGAACTCGGCCGCCATGAGGCGGTCGGCGGCCTTCAGCCAGTAGCCGAAGGGGCGGGTGGTGTTCTCAGGGTTGTGTGATTCAGAAATGTTCATGGAAAGTCCTTCGTTGTCGGGGTGCATGTGTATGTCACAGTGCATGTACATGTAGTGTGACATGCAGTAACGATGCATGTCAAGTCGCATGTAAAATCAGAGGGTGACCACCGACAAGAACGAACCCGCGGAATCGGATCCGGCCGAAGCCATCGCGCAGGCGCTGTCCCGCCTGCGAGGACGTCGTCCGGGCGATCGGGGGCACGGCGGGAGAGGCGGTCCCCACGGTCGGCACGGCGGACCGCAGGGGACTCACAGCGACCACGTGCACGATCACTTCGATCACCACCGCGGCCATCCGGGCATGCCGCCGTGGATGGCCGACCCGTCCGGGCGCCTCGGTGGTCCTGCCCGCATGCGGATGCTGGAGGCGCTGGCCGCGGCGGCGACTCCCCTCAGCGTGAGCGACCTCGGTGCCGCGATCGGCGTCGATCAGCCGCGAGCGTCACGGCTCGTCCAGCAAGGCGTCGAGCGCGGCTATGTGCGCCGCGAGGCCGACCCGGACGACGCGCGGCGCACGCGTATCGCACTGACCGACGAAGGCCGCCGCCTCGCCCGCGGCATGCGTGGTGAGCGTCGCGAGATGCTGACGACCGCGCTCACCTCATTCACCGACGAGGAGCGCGTCGAACTCGCCCGGCTGCTCAACAAGCTCGCCGACAACTGGCAGCGCTGAGCCGGTCAGGCCGACGCGAACCTGACCGACGGTCCTGACCGACGGTCCTGACCGACGATCCGTGCACAACTCAGGAAGAAATCGGCGCCCCGCCGTCTGAGCGCCCCGGAAGGTGCGGTTTCGGCCCGTTTCTCCGGAGTTGTGAACGGGGGACTTCCGTCAGCGCGGCGCCTTCACCGGCAGCAGCAGGAGGAAGCCGGCGAGCAGCACGATCACGATGCCCAGGATGCCGAAGGCGGTCTGACTCGTCAGCACGATCAGCAGGGTCCAGGCGCCGGAGGCCATCCAGCTCGCCGCGCGGCCCGTCGTGGCGTACAGGCCGAAGATCTCGCCCTCGCGGCCGGCCGGGGTGACCCTGGCCAGGAACGACCGGGCCGCCGCCTGAGCCGGTCCGACGAATGCGCACAGGATGAGGCCGCCGACCCAGAACACCATCGACCCGGCGTCCCGCAGGAAGAACACCGCGAGGCCCGCGACGATCATCGAGCCGATCGAGGCGAGGATGATCCGCTTCGGTCCGAGTCGATCGTCGAGTCGCCCTGCGGCGATGGTCGAGACTCCGGCGATCAGGTTCGCCGCGATGCCGAAGATGATGATGTCCTGCGTGCCGAAGTTGAAGACGGCCGTCCCGATGATCGCACCGAAGGCGAAGACGCCGCCGAGTCCGTCACGGAACACCGCGCTCGCCAGCAGATACCAGAAGGTGGGCCGGGTCTCCTCGTTGCGGTAGAGCCCGGCGACGTCCTTGACCAGCAGGGGGTACGAGGCGAAGAAGCCGACCTTGCGCTCCGGGCGCCCGAGCGAGGGCTCCGGCACATTGAGGAAGATCGGGATGCTGAAGATGATCGCCCACACCGCGCAGCCGACCGCGATCAACCGGTAGGCGAGTCCGTTGTCTGTGGACATCCCGAACCAGTCGAAGGTGTCCAGCACCACGACGATCACCAGTGCGATGATGCCGCCGAGATAGCCGAAGCCCCATCCGAGACCGGAGATGCGGCCGACGTTCCGCGGGGTGGCGATGCCGATGAGCATCGCGTTGGAGTTCACCGCCGCGATCTCCTGGAACACGGTCGCCGCGGAGATGAGCGCGACGCCCAGCCAGAACAGACTCGGGGCCGGCTCCACGAACCACAGTCCCAGCATGCAGAAGATCAGGGCGCCGGTGCCGATCCCGAGCCAGAGCTTCTGCCGACCCGCGGCATCGGCGCGCTGTCCGAGCACCGGCGCGAGGAGCAGGATGCCGAAGGCCGCGATGGTGGACCCGAGGCCGAGCCCGGATGCGAGGTCCGCCTCCGCCGCGAGCCGGGCCGGATCGTCTTCGCTCAGAGCCGCGATGTCGGCGGGGAGGAAGGACTCGCTGACCAGGTAGAGCGCGGTGAAGACGAACGTCAGGATGACGGTGTTGAACGGTTGAGTCGCCCAGTCCCACAGCGCCCACGAGTAGACCTGCTTCCTGGGGGCGGGGGTCTCGCCACGCAGATCGAGGCCGACGACGGCGACGGCACCGCTGTTGGCGGTCGCTGCGGGCTCGGGGACGCCAGGGCGAGATTCGGGTTCGCTCATGGGGGAAGTCTGGCGGCCCCCGGTGAACGTCCGGTGACGGCGCGCCGCGTCGACACGCCCGGTGCGGGATCAGAAGTGCGCCTCCGACGGCCCGCAGCGGCGCGTTTTCGAGCCCGCACCGGTGCGGGTGCTGCGCGGAGGGGGCTCAGTCCGTACGGAGGGGGCGGAGCGTGCGGGCGTAGTCCTCCTTCAGGACCGCCAGGTGGAGCCAGGCTTCGATCCGGGTGACGCCGGGCAGAGCGCGCAGGCGTTCGAGGCTCGCATACAGCGCACCGGCCGAGGGCTCGACCAGCGTCGCCACCGCATCGAACCGCCCGAGTGTTCGTGCGGCGAAGTCCACTCCGCGTCCGCGCCGGAGCTCGTCGATCACGGCCCCGTCGTCGTCGCCGAGCGTCATCCCGACTCCCATCGACAGCTGCCGGTGCGCGAGCCCGCGCGCCTCGACGGCGCTGATCTTGATGACCCCGGCGTCGATCAGTCGCTGCACCCGGGTGGCGACGGCCGAGGGGGAGAGGCGCACCTCTTCACCCAGGGCGCGAAAACTCTCCCGTCCGTCCGCCTGGAGTCGCTCGATCAGGGCTTCGTCGATCACGTCGAGGGTGACGTCACCGTGGTACTCGGACACGAAGAAGCCCTTGATCACGGTCGAGTAGATGATGGTGCTGATGTCGTGCACGCCGTCGATCGCACGGATGAGCGCGAGCAGATCGTGCAGCTCCGACATCGACCCGACGCGCACCTCGGTGACCACGTCGTGCGAGCCCCCGACCGCCGAGACCAGCACGGTCTCGCTCATGTCGCGCAGGTGCTCGGCGACGTGTTCGACCGTGCCGTCGGTGCGGAGGGAGACGTGGGCGAGCACGTGCTGCCCGAGGAAGACCGGATCGACGGCCGCGACGACCCGGACCGTGCGGTCGGCGAGCATCGTCCGCAACCGCGCCGCGACCGCCGCCCGCGACTGTCCGAGCCGTTCGGCGAGTGAGAGGATGCTGGCACGACCGTCTTCCTGCAGCGCGCGGATGAGTTCGGCGTCGAAATTCATGGTCGCCCTCGATTCGTCAGATTCCCGCGAACGCACGGATCGCCGCGCGCTTGTTCAGTCTAGAAGCGCTTGTGCCGTCGAGAAGGGAAGCATTGCATGGTTTCATGATCAGAAATCCAGTGAATGCTCATTCTCGCTGGAGTTCTGACCTTGCCGACTGCTCCGCACGTCCGTAGCATCCTTCGCTATCCGACATCTTCCGCAAAGGAGCGGGCACCCTCATGACCTCCACACCCAGCACCGGTACCCACAGCCGGGCACGACGCGCCGGCATCGCCGCCTTCGTCGGCACCACGATCGAGTGGTACGACTTCTACGTCTACGCGACCGCGGCGGCGCTCGTCTTCGGTCCCCTCTTCTTCCCGAGCGGCGACCGACTCGCCGAGACCGCAGCGGCCTTCGCGACCTTCGCGGTCGCCTTCCTCGTCCGCCCCCTCGGCGGCATCATCTTCGGCCACATCGGCGACAAGCTCGGACGCCGGGTGTCGCTCGTCATCACGCTGCTGATGATGGGCGCGGCCACGGTGCTCGTGGGCTGCCTGCCGACCTACGAGAACATCGGCATCCTCGCCCCGATCCTCCTGATCCTGCTCCGTGCGGTGCAGGGCCTCGCGGTCGGCGGCGAGTGGGGCGGCGCGGTGCTCATGAGCGTCGAGCACGCCCCCGAGAAGTCCAAGACCTTCTACGGCGGCTTCACGCAGCTCGGCAACCCGGCCGGTGCGCTGCTGGCGTCGGGAATCTTCGCCGTCATGACGCGCATGGGCGACGACTTCATCATCAACGGCGGATGGCGCATCCCCTTCCTGCTCTCGATCGTGCTGGTCGGCGTCGGGTTCTGGGTGCGCTACCGCGTCGAGGAGTCCCCGGTCTTCGAGGCGAAGATCGAGGGCCGCAAGCAGTCGATGCCACTCGCCTTCGCGCTGCGCACCAACTGGCGTCCGATCCTCCTCGGCATCGGCATCCTGCCGATCTCGACCGGCGGCTACTACCTGGCCACCACCTTCGCCACGGCGTACGCCACCGGCGACACGGTCGCGATCAGCGAGCAGGTCATCCTCGACGCCATGACGATCGCCTCCTTCGTGGAGTTCGTGGTGACGCTTCCCGTCGCCTGGCTGGGTGACAAGTGGGGCCGGAAGAACGTCATGTACCTCGGACTGCTCACTTCGGTGCTCACCTTCGTGCCGTTCCTGCTGATCCTGCCCGGCCGAGTCGAACCGCTCATCTTCCTGTTCGCCTCCCTGGTGCGCATCGCGATGAGCGCCACCTACGCGCCGATCGCCGCCCTGCTCTCGCAGATGTTCCGTCCGCAGGCTCGCTACACCTCGATCGCGCTGTCCTACGGCGTCGGCGCGGCGGTCTGGGCCGGGTTCTCCCCGTGGTTCGCGACCCAGCTCATCGCCTGGACGGGCAGCATCTGGTCGGTCATCGCGATGTTCATCGGTATGGCCCTCATCGCCGGTGTCTGCACGCGTCTCGCGCCGCAGCACTCCGACGAGGCCCCCGTCACCGCCTCCTTCACCGCCCGCACCGACACGACCGCGAACAGGCTGCCATGAGAAAGCTCACCCCCTTCGACCGCTCCGCGCAGGAGACACCCGTCCTCCTGACGGCGCAGGCGATCCACACCGCGGATGCCGCAGCCACCACGGCCACGGCCATGCTGACCGACCGGGGACGGATCCTCGCGATCGGCACCCCCGCGGAGTGCGAGGCGGCGGTCGAACGGGCGGGGCTCTCCCCAGAGCGCATCGACCTCGGTGACGCGGTCGTGGTCCCCGGGTTCGTCGACGCCCACGCGCATCCGCTCATGTTCGGGCAGATGATGACCTGGGTCGACTGCGGACCCGAGAAGGCCGGCAGCATCCCCGAGATCGTGGCACTGCTGAAGGCGGCGGCCGCCGACCTGCCCGCAGGACGGCCGGTGCGCGGCTACGGCTACGAGCAGCGGAACCTGGCGGAGAAGCGGCACCCCACCCGCTTCGAGCTCGATGAGGTCGCGAGCGATCGCGAGGTGTACCTCATGAACGCGTCCGGCCACGGCGGTGTCGTGAACTCGTACACCCTGCAGGCGGGCGGCGTCGACCGGGACACCCCGAACCCGGACGGCGGCGAGTTCTTCCGCGACGCGGAGGGCGAGCTGACGGGTGAGCTGTCGGACGCCGCCTGCAACATCCTCACGGGCGTGCACGGCGTGAAGATCGGCCACCACGGCCCGAACTTCCACCTCGCGGATGAGCCGGAGGAGCACCTGCGCCAGCTGGATGCCGCGACGCAGCGCTTCCTCGCCGGCGGTGTCACCTCGATCGGCGACTGCCAGGTCACGCGCCGCGAGTTCGACATGTACCTGCGTCTCGCCGAGGCCGGGCGCCTCGAGCTGCGGGTGTCGATGTACCTGCTGTCGCACCTGCTCGACGAGGCGCTCGAGATGGGACTCGTCGGTCAGTTCGGCAACGCGCACCTGAGTTTCGCGGGCATCAAGTTCTACGCCGACGGGACGCTGGGTGGCTGGACCGCGTACTTCCCGGATGGCTACGTGGGTGACCCCTGCCGCACCGGGCAGTTGTACCACGAGCCTGCCGAGTACGCCGGGCTCATCCGCAAGGCGCACGCCGCGGGCCTGCAGACGGCCACGCACGCGCAGTCACCCACCGCGATCGAGATGGTCGTGTCGGCGATCGAGTCCGCGCTCGCCGAGCATCCGGATGCCGATGCCCGGCACCGCATCGAGCACTGCGGTCTGCCGACTCCCGAGCAGATCGCGCGGATGGCGGCCTCGGGCATCCGTCCGGTCAACCAGACGCAGCACTACTTCAACTGGGGCGAGGGCGTCGAGGAGGCGATCGGCACCCCGGGTGAGCGCTTCAACCCGCTCGGGGAGTTCGAACGGGCCGGCGTGCCGATCACGATCTCCTCGGATGCGCCGGTCGCGGAGCCGATCCCGCTCGAGGCCATCCAGACCGCCGTCACCCGCGTCACCCGGCGCGGACACACGCTCGGACCGGATGACCTGCGGATCTCCGCGCTCGCCGCGCTGCGCGCCCACACGATCGAGGGCGCCGCGTCGATCGGCCGCGACGACGATCTGGGCTCCCTCGAAGTCGGGAAGTACGCCGACTTCGCGGTGCTGTCCGGCGATCCGCTGTCCGTTCCGGCCGAGGAGATCTCGGCGATCACCGTGCGCGAGACCTGGGTCGACGGCGTTCGTCGTCACCGGGTGTGAGGATGATCCGATGAACTCCGACACCACGACGGCCGAGCAGTACGCCGACACCGCGGGCCGGGCGGTCCTGGAGACGATCCGCGCCTACGGCGTGACCGCGATCTTCGGCATCCCCGGCACCCACAACCTCGAGTTGTACCGGCCGCTCGCCGAGCTCGGGATCCGTGCCGTCACGAACCGTCACGAGCAGGGCTCCGGCTACGGGGCCGACGGCTGGGCACAGCAGACCGGACTCCCCGGCGTGGTCATCACCACGTCCGGTCCCGGCCTGCAGAACGCCATGAGCGCGATCGGCACCGCGTTCTGCGAATCGCGACCCCTCATCGTGCTCTCCCCGGGAGTGCCGCTCGGCGCCGAGTTCGCCGACGTCGGCACGCTCCACGAGACGAAGGATGCCACGGCCATGGTCGGCGCGATCGCCGAGTGGTCGCGTCGGGTGACCGGTGCCGCCGAGGCGGTGGATGCCGTGCACGACGCGTTCGCGCTGTTCCGCACCGGGCGTCCCCGGCCCGTGCACATCGAGATCCCCCTCGACGTGCTGGAGGCGCCGGCCGACGTCTCCGCCGAGGCGCGCCGCTCTCGTCCGGTCCCGGCCCGCGCGTCCGGGGATCCGGCAGCGCTCGCCGAGGCGGCGGATCTGCTCCTCGCTGCGAAGACCCCGGTGATCGTCGCCGGTGGGGGAGCGGTGGATGCCGCGCACGAGGTCACGACCCTCGCCGAGCGACTCGGCGCTCCGGTGCTCACCACCCTGAACGGCAAGGGCGTGGTCGATGAGCAGCACGCGCTCTCGCTCGGCTCGAATCTGCGCCTCGCTGCGGCCCGCACCGTCGCGGAGGATGCCGATGTGCTGCTCGTGGTCGGCTCGAAGCTCGGTGAGGCCGAGCTGTGGGCACCGCGGCTCGAAGCCCGCGGATCCGTGATCCGGGTCGACATCTCGCCGACGCAGCGCGACAAGAACCTCGCCGCGACGGTGGGGATCACGGGCGACGCGGCTGCCGTCGCGGAGGCGCTGCTGGCCGTCGTCCCGGACGAAGCCCGCCCGCCGCGCGACCTCACTGCCGAGCGGAGCGCGATCGCCGCCGAGATGCGCGAGACCGCGCCCGAGGCGGTCGCCCTGGCCGAGATCATCGCCGATGCCCTTCCCGAGGATGCGATCGTCGCGGGCGACTCGTCCCAGATCGTCTATCTGGCCCTCGGCAGCGTGCTGCAGTCGGCCCATCCGCACTCGCTGCTCTACACGCCCACCTATGCGACGCTCGGCTACGGCCTCCCGGCGGCGATCGGCGCCAGAATCGCGCAGACGGAGCATCCGGTCGTCACGGTGATCGGCGACGGCGCGCTGATGTTCTGCGTGAACGAGCTGGTCACCGCGGTCGAGCAGCGTCTCGACGTCACGATCGTGTGCGTCGACAACGGCGGGTACGCCGAGATCCGTCAGAACGAGGTCGATCGGGGCATGACCCCCATCGGCGTCGACCTGGTGCAGCCCGACTGGGCGGCGCTCGCCACGGCCTTCGGCGCGACCGGGCGCCGGGTGGAGCGCCGCGAGGACATCGCCTCGAGCATCCGGGCCGCGATCGCCGAGGGCGGCGTGCAGCTGGTGCACCTCCCGCAGAGCGCCCTCTGAACTCCGTGACCTCCCTCTCTTGACCTCCCCGACGAACAGGAACGAGCCATGACCGAGAACGTGGGCCCCATCGACGCGTCCGTGAACCCCCGCTACTCCGGTATCGCCACCTTCGCGCGGCTGCCGCGGATCGAAGATGTTCCGCGCGCCGACATCGCGGTCGTGGGCATCCCGTTCGACTCGGGCGTCAGCTACCGACCGGGCACGCGGTTCGGTCCGTCGCACGTGCGCGAGTCCTCGCGACTGCTGCGGCCGTACAACCCCGCGCAGGACGTGTCGCCGTTCGCGATCGCACAGGTCGTGGATGCGGGTGACATCCCGGTCAACCCCTTCGACCTCACGGAAGCCGTGACCGAGGTCGAGCGCGCGGCCCTGGCCCTCGGCGAGCAGGTGCAGCGCATCGTCACGATCGGCGGGGACCACACGGTCGCGCTGCCCCTGCTGCGTGCGGTCGCCGCGAAGCACGGCCCCGTCGCCGTGCTGCACTTCGACGCACATCTCGACACGTGGGACACCTACTTCGGGGCACCCGTCACCCACGGCACCCCCTTCCGCCGTGCGAGCGAGGAGGGACTGATCGACCTCACCTCCAGCTGCCACGTCGGCACGCGAGGCCCCCTGTACTCGAAGCAGGACCTCGAGGACGACGAGCGCCTGGGCTTCTCGATCGTGTCGAGCGAATACATCGAGGAGCACGGCGTCGAGGCCGGCATCGCCCGCATCCTCCAGCGCATCGGCGACAAGCCGCTGTACGTGTCGATCGACATCGACGTGCTCGACCCCGCCCACGCGCCCGGCACCGGTACGCCCGAGGCCGGGGGGCTCACGAGCCGGGAGCTGCTGAGGATCCTGCGTGCCCTGACGTCGCAGAACATCGTCGGCGCGGACGTGGTCGAGGTGTCACCCGCCTACGACCACGCGCAGATGACCGGCATCGCCGCGAGCCACGTGGTGTACGAGCTCGTGACGCTGCTGGCCGCCCGCGTGGCGTCTGACTCTCAGTAGAGCGCCGCGAGAAGCTCGGCGAACAGTTCCTCGGGGTCGGCGTCGACGCGGCGTCGGGTGAACCAGTCGCAGATGTTCACGCAATCGCGATGCAGCAGGTCGAGCCCCTGCGGGTTCGCGATGATGTCGACGATCTGCGGCAGGTCGATCACCCGCACCCGGCCCTCATGCAGGAGCAGGTTGTACGCGGAGAGGTCGCCGTGGGCGAAGCCTGCTGCGGCGAAGATCCGCATCAGATCGACGACCTGCGCGTAGCACTCCTGAAGCGCGGCACGGTCGCCGCGTGACTGGGCGAGCCGGGGTGCGGCCGTGCCGTCGGCGTCGCCGAGGAACTCCATCAGCACCTCGGTGCCGTTCACCTGCACGGGGTACGGCACCGGCGCGCCGAGCTCCCACATCCGGCACAGCGCCTCGAACTCGGCGAAGGACCACTGCGCGGCTGCGACGTCGCGACCGTGGCTCGACTTCTTGGCGAGGGCGCGGGTGTCACGGGTGTTCCGGGTGCTGCGCCCCTCCGTGTACGTCGAGGACCGGTGGAAGCTGCGGTGCTCGGCGCTGCGATAGCGCTTCGCGGCGAGCAGGGTGTGCTGCGCCGGATTACCGGGCACGGCGCGCTCGATCAGGAACACGTCGGCCTCTTTGCCGGTCTTGAGGACGCCCCGTTCGGTGTCGAGCGCACCGGCCGAGGTCACCACCCACGCGGGCCACGGCTCGGGCCCGCGCTCGGACGGGGTGATCGCCGGCCACGTGGACCAGCGCTGGCCCTCACCGGGGTCGACGTCGGCGAAGGAGAGTTCGGTTTCGAGGGTTTCGAAGGAGGAGGCGTCGAACGACGCGGCTTCCGAGGAAGCGGAGGGATCAGACAAGTGTGGCTCCAGGAGGCGAGGCCACGCCAGGATCAGGAGCGGGTGGCCTCGAGGGGAAGGTGGTCGGCGGAAAGCGCGACAAAGACCGTGTTCATGTCTTCGGCTCCTTCCGCTCGGGCTTCCCGGGCGCGTCCCGGTGCGTCGTCGAGCATAGGGCCTCCCCGGCGAGCGTGTCCAGAGGCGGAGGTCAACGCCCGACCGGCGGAGTGAGCCGGACGAGCACGCCGTCGCCTTCTCCGCCGGTCGCGACGATCCAAGAGCCACCCGTCCACGCGGCGGCGTTCGCGCCGCACAGGAACGGCAGCGGATGCTGTCCGGCGGCATCGGCGAGGCGGAGCCCGTCGCTGCTCGGCGCGGTCGCCGGGCAGTCCCTGCGGTCCTCGACGGCTGCCCGCGCTTGCGCGGAACCACCCACGATCACACTCTGCGCTGCGGTCTGCTCCGGCGCTCCGCCCCACCACAGCGCCGTTCCGTCGGGAGCGACGGCGACCAAAGGACGGCTCGCGACCTGGGGTTCTCTGCGCAATTCCGTCCCGTCGGCGGCGAGCACGATCCGTGCGGAAGGGGTCGCGAGATACACCCGTCCGGCATCGTCGACATCGATGCCGATCGGAGGGACCCCGGGCCGGGCGCCCGGTGCATCATCGAGTTCGATCGGTTCGCTGTGCAGCAGGCTTCGTGCGCCGCTGTCGAGGTCGACGCGGAGCACCTCGTAGTCGAGGTACTCGGTGGGAGGGCGCGGCTGGTACCGCACCACGATCGCGTCGCCGTCGTGCACGGCCACGTCGCCGAACTCGAAGTCTCCATAGTCGAAGTCGCCGTCGTCGCCCACGTCGTCGCCCGGCAGGTCCCGTGTCGTCATGGTGGTCATGTCCACCACGGAGATCACCGGCATCACGTGAGCGCGATCCCCGCGCAATACAACGAGCTCGGTCGCCGAAAGCGGGGCCATCGCCGAGACCGTCGTGAGCGGGTCGTCGGGTTCGGTGTCGAACCGGGCGAGCGTCTCGCCCTCAGCCCCGACGTGCAGCCACGACCCGGCAGATGCGGTCCAGAATCCGCCCTCCCCATCGGCCGACAGCACGTGCATCCCGTAGGCCAGATCGATCGGGTGCCCGGCCGGCTCAGCGTGCGCCCCGGATCCGGTGAAGGAACTCTGGAAGGGGACGGGCTCCAGCGCCCAGTCGTCCGGACCGACCACGGGTTGCGGGGTGCAACCGGCGACGAGCATGATCCCCGCGATGGTCAGGGCACCGCGCACCGTCCGTCGCCGTGCTCCGGTATCCCGTTCCTGCATGCCGACCACTCTGCGGGGTCCGGCTGAGAACCCGCCGGGATCGCTCCGGACGATCGGTCGGATGCCGCGGACGCCTGGTCGGGCGGCGGTATCAGGATCCTGCGAGCGTGGAACCATGACCACGACAGCCCCCGTTCCCACCGTGTCTTCCTCTGCGGCGCCCCGCATCCGCTACGGCGGGTTGATCGTGCTCATGCTGATGGGCTTCCTGCTGGTCACGGCCGAGTTCCTGCCCAACGGTGTGCTCACCGAGATGGCCGACGGCCTCGGGGTCACCCCGGGCCAGGCAGGACAGACCGTCACCGTGACCGCGCTCGTCGGACTCGTCGTCGCCCCGACGGTCGGACTGATCTTCCCGCGCCTCGACCGCCGGTCGCTGCTGCTGTGGATGGCGCTCGCCGCGGCCGTGTCGAACCTCATCGTGGCGATCGCGCCGAGTCTGATCATCGTGCTGCTGGCGCGCTTCCTGCTGGGCGCCGCGATCAGCGCGTACTGGGCGATGTCGATCACCGTGGCAGCGCGCCTCGCGGGACCCGCGAATCTCGGCCGCGGCGTCATGTTCACCTCCGCCGGGGTGTCGCTGGCGACGGTCGCGGGCGTGCCCCTCGGCGTCATGCTCAGTGAGCTCATGGATTGGCGGACCGTCTTCGCCCTCGCGGGCGTGCTCATGGTCGTGCTCGCGGCCGTGCTGCGGTTCGCGCTGCCGTCCGTTCCGGCGGAGCAGGCGTCGAGTCTGCGACTGCTCGTCGACACCCTGCGCCGCCCGGGCATCGGCCTCGGCATGGTCGGGCATGTGCTCGTGGTCCTCGGGCACTTCCTCGCCTACACCTACGTGCGCCTCGCGCTGGAGCGCATCCCTGACGTCGACGCCTCGACCATCGTCGTGCTGCTCGCGCTGTTCGGCGTCGGCGGACTGCTCGGCAACATCACGATCGGGCTCGTCATCGACCGCACGTTCGCCTTCTTCGCGGTGTTCGCGCCGTTGGTGATCGCCGTGTCGGTGACCGCGATGATCCTCTTCTCCGGATCGATCGTCGGCGTGGGCATCGTCGTGCTGGTGTGGGGCTTCTTCTTCTCGTCCTGGCTGATCGTCGTGAACACCTGGGTCGGACACCGGATGCCCGATCGGCTCGAAGCCGGGGGCAGCCTGGTCGTCGTGGGGTTCCAGGGTGCGATCACGCTCGCCGCAGGCATCGGTGGGCTGCTCGTCGACACTCTGAACGTCGAACTGGTCTACGTGATCGGTGCCGTCGCGCTGCTCGCTGGCGCGGTGCTGTTCGGCGCATCGAATCGGGTCAGCAGCAGAGCTTGACCCGGGCGGGTGCCGCTCAGGCCGGGACGGGAGTGCGGTTGGCGAGGCGCCAGGACGAGGGGGTCTGCCCGGTGCGGCGTCGGAATGCGCGGCTGAATCCTTCGTCCGAGGCGTAGCCCAGCTCGCGGGAGATGTCCGAGACGGAGCGTCCGGCATCGAGCATCCGCTTCGCCGCATCGACCCGCACCTCGGTGACGTAGTCGGCGGGTGAGCGTCCGACAGCGCTGCGGAACCGCTCGGCGAAGGTCGAGCGCGACATCGCCCCGATCCCGGCGAGGCGCTCGACCGTCCAGTCGCGGCCCGGCTCCTCGTGGATGGCGTCGACCACGCGGTCGAGGAAGGGGTCGCTCGACAGGGAAGGCCAGCCGGTGGGCGCGCAGCCGTTCGCCGCCCAGGCGCGGATGACCGACAACAGGACGGTCGTCGCCATCAGGCGGCAGATCACCGGGTCCCCCTGGCGGGCGGGTGTGACCGTGTGGTCGATCACCCCCATGTTCAGGGCGAGGGCGGCGGCGGCGGGCTCCACGGCGTCGAAGCCGGTCACGGTGAGGAACGGGGGCAGCAGTGCGGGGAGGGGCGACGCGACATCTGCGAGCTCGATGTCGGCGATCATGAGGATCGTCTCGTCGTGTGCCTCGAGCGCGAACGGCGACCGGCCGAGGGTCAGGAACGCATCGCCCGTCACGAGCAGGTCATGGCGCGCCTCCGTGCTGTCGAGCCGGAGTCGCCGTGAATCGGGATCGACGTCGAGACGGCAGCCGTCTCCGAGCGGAGGATGCCCCCGCACGGCGCCCGCGACGATGTAGACCAGGGTGATGGTGTCGGTGGGGATCGGCAGCAGCGCTCCCGCGGCGAGCGACGATCGGCGTCCGATGCCGACGCGGAGATCGACCGCACCGAGCACGTGCGAGAGCGCATCCGCATCCACTGTCACCATGCCTTCGGCAACGTCGTCGCGCGGGCTGCTATTCCGCCGTCGGTGCGCGAGACGGGTCGCACCGTCTTGACGGACTCAACCATTCGGTTGATTCGAGGGGGATGGAGGGACGGATACGGTGGAAGCACCCCACCCGAGGAGTACCGTGTTCCGCACCCCCGACCGTCTGTACCGAGTCCTCGCGATCGCGGAGGCGATCACCTGGACGATCCTGATCGGCGCGATCATCGCCCGCGCCGTCGGCGCCCCCGGCGTGGTGGTGACCGTGGGTGGAGGCATCCACGGATTCATCTTCCTGAGCTATGCGGCGACGGCGATCCTGGTCGCCCTGAACCAGCGCTGGCATGTCGGGGTCGGCGTGCTCGCCGTCGCGAGCGCCGTCGTGCCCTACGCGACCATCCCGATGGAGATCTGGCTGCACCGCACCGGCCGGCTCACCGGAGCCTGGCGCCTCGCGGCGACTGAGGATCCGCGTGATCGACGATGGTACGACCGGCTGATGCGGTGGTTCCTGCAGCGGCCGTGGGTGCTCGCGGTGCTGCTCGTGGTCGGCATCGTCGCGCTCTACGTCATCCTGCTGCTGATCGGTCCTCCCGGCGGTAAGTGAGCCCGCACACCTTCAGTGCGTGATTCCGCTCAGGCGCGTCGGACGGGCTGCTGCAGTTCGGTGACCCAATCGGACTGGTCGTCGCCGACGGCGCGGACGTAGAGCTCCCTGCACGGACCGTCGTGCACGAGGCCGCGAGCGAAGATCTCGGCGTGGATCGCCTGCCAGCTCTCCGCGATGTGCTCCATCGAGCCGAGGTGGATGCCGCAGACGGCTTCATCCGCCGCAGGGAGCTCGATGATGTCGAACTCCTCACGCGCGGGGCCCGCATAGGTGTAGCCGACGATGACCTCCAGTCCGTCGTCGAGCGTCGTGTACTGGGCGATCGGTGTGGTCAGGGGATGTTCGCCGCCGATGGCGTCCGCCACCGCGTCGAAGGCGGAACCGACCACACCGGCGACGGCCGGCTGATCGGGGACGACCGTGCGGACGGCGGCGAGCCGGACGGCGGGCAGGGGCTTCTCGACGATCTCGATCCGTGACATGTGCTTCTCTCTCTCGATGAGGTGGAGGCGCCTCTCCACGTCGACGAGTCTCTCCGCGGCGATCCGATGCTCCTGCTCGACCTCTGCCCGGCGGATCCGCAGCAGCGAGGCGATGCGCTCGGCATCGACTCCCCGTTCGAGGATGGCCGAGATGTCGTCGAGGCCGAAGCCCAGCTGGCGCAGGGCGACGATCCGGTGCAGCCTTTCCAACTGCGACGGGTCGTAGGAGCGGTAGCCGTTGAACTCGTCCACGTGGGCGGGCACGAGCAGTCCGGCCGTGTCCCAGTGCCGCAGCATGCGGTGGGTCACCTGGCCGATCTGCGCGAACGCTCCGATGGACAACATATGTCTGTTCTCCCGTCTGCCACCGTGTCAGGGTCAAGTATCGCCTCGATCCGGTCTGAGGTCGGCTCGTCCTGGGCGGAGGGGAAGGTCCGCCTCGCCCCATTCCGGTATCTTGGTTTCCGGGGCTGATCTGGGTGTTTCAATGTCGGTGGTCCCTGGTTCACTGAAGGTATGACAGCGCTGGCCGATGCAACCCTCGAGCAGGTGGATGCCCTCGCTGCGCTCACCGAGATGCTCGTCGAGGTCGAGCGCACGATCAGCAGTCTGCAGGCCGCGCGAGACGGCATCCTGGCGGTCGGGTCGCGGCTCGCGCTCGATGTAGCCGCGCAGGCGGAGCATCCCGACCACGGAGACATGTCGGCCCGCACGGTCGCCGCGGAGTTCGCCACGGCCCTGCGTGTGAGTGATCGAACGGTGCAGCGCCGGATGGCCGACGCGGCCTGGGTCGTGGAGCACTTCCCGCTGGTCTGGGAGGCGCAGGGGGCGGGTCGCATCAGCGCGGCGCACGCCCGAGTCGTCTGCGAAGCGGGCGAGCACCTCCCCGATGCGGCGAGCCGCGCCGCCTATGCGGCTCAGATCATCCCCTTCGCCGAGATCGAGTCTCCCGCTCGTGTCGGCCGAATGGCTCGGCGGGTGGCTGAACGGTTCCAGGCGCGGTCGATCGATGAGCGGCACCTCGATGCGCGGGAGAAGAGATCCGTGTGGGTGAAAGACGTCGGAGACGGGATGACGCAGCTCGGCCTGCTCGGTCCGTCGGCGCTCGTGCACGGGGTCTTCGAGCGGCTCACGCAGATGGCCGAGGCGGTGCAGGAGCACGAGTCCCCGGAGCGTGAGTACCCGGAGCGTGAGTTCACGGAGCACGAGTCCCCGGAGCTCCCGGCTCCGGAGCCGGACGAGCGCACCCTCGCGCAGCGCCGCGCCGATCTCGCTCTCGACCTGCTCCTCACCGGCGCTCCGGCCGGACACGATCGCGGCGAGGGGCTCCTGGCGGCGATTCGCGGAACGGTGTCGATCACGGTCCCCGTCACGACGCTGGTCGGCGAGGATTCGACTCCGGCCGAGCTGAACGGCCGCACTCCGGTCGACCCCACGACCGCCCGCCGGATCGCCGGCGCGGCGGTGGGGTGGGACCGGATCCTCACCCACCCCATCACCGGCGCGGTGCTTGCGGTCGACCGCTATCGTCCCGGTCCGGAACTGAAGCGGCATCTGAGGGCGAGGGATCAGCGGTGCCGATTCCCCACCTGCGGGTACGCGTCCGTGGACTGCGACATCGACCATCATCACGAGGCCGCGCTCGGGGGAGCCACCGAGGAGTCGAACCTCGGTCACCTGTGTCGTCGCCATCACGTGCTCAAGCATCATTCGCCGTGGGCGGTCGAGCCCCTGGGTGGTGGCGTCTACGCCTGGACGAGCCCGACCGGGAAGGTCTACGTCGACCGGCCCCCTCCCCAGAACACCGTCACGTTCACGGAGGATCCGGCGATTCTCGCGCCCTTCTGAAAAAGTTGAGTCAACTCGTATCAAGTTGATTTGACACCTGTGGAGCGCCGGCGTACAGTTGAGTCATCGCGACTCAGGTTTCCCTGATCGCCGCAGATTTCCGATCCCAACGAACTTCCAACAAAGGAGAGAACACATGGCACGTGCTGTCGGTATCGACCTCGGAACCACCAACTCCGTGGTCAGCGTCCTCGAGGGTGGCGAGCCCAAGGTCATCGCCAACGCCGAGGGCTTCCGCACGACCCCCTCGGTCGTGGCCTTCACCAAGGACGGGGAGGTGCTCGTCGGTGAGACCGCGAAGCGCCAGGCCGTCACCAACGTCGACCGGACGATCGCTTCCGTCAAGCGCCACATGGGCACCGACTGGAGCTTCGACGTCGACGGCAAGAAGTGGACGCCGCAGGAGATCTCCGCGCGCATCCTCATGAAGCTCAAGCGCGACGCCGAGGCGTACCTGGGTGACACGGTGACGGATGCGGTCATCACCGTCCCCGCGTACTTCAACGACGCCGAGCGTCAGGCCACCAAGGAGGCCGGGGAGATCTCGGGTCTCAACGTCCTGCGCATCATCAACGAGCCGACCGCGGCCGCTCTGGCCTACGGCCTCGACAAGGGCAAGGAAGACGAGCTCATCCTGGTCTTCGACCTCGGTGGCGGAACGTTCGACGTCTCGCTGCTCGAGGTGGGCAAGGACGACGACTTCTCCACGATCCAGGTGCGTGCGACCGCCGGTGACAACCGTCTCGGTGGAGACGACTGGGACCAGCGTCTCGTCGACTACCTGATCAAGCAGTTCAAGGAGACCACGGGCGTCGACGTCGCGGGTGACAAGATCGCGCTGCAGCGCCTCAAGGAGGCCGCGGAGCAGGCGAAGAAGGAGCTCTCCTCCTCCACCTCGACGAGCATCAACCTGCCGTACCTGTCGCTGACGGAGTCCGGCCCGGTCTCGCTCTCCGAGACGATCACCCGCGCGAAGTTCGAGGACCTCACGAAGGACCTGCTCGACCGCACCAAGAAGCCGTTCGAGGATGTCATCCGCGAAGCCGGCATCAAGGTGTCCGAGATCGACCACATCGTGCTCGTCGGTGGTTCCACCCGTATGCCCGCGGTCGCCGAGCTCGTCAAGCGCGAGACCGGCAAGGACGCGAACAAGGGCGTCAACCCGGATGAGGTCGTCGCCGTCGGCGCCGCTCTCCAGGCCGGTGTCCTCAAGGGTGAGCGCAAGGATGTCCTCCTCATCGACGTCACCCCGCTGAGCCTCGGCATTGAGACCAAGGGCGGCATGATGACCAAGCTCATCGAGCGCAACACCGCCATCCCGACCAAGCGCAGCGAGACCTTCACCACGGCAGACGACAACCAGCCGTCCGTCGCGATCCAGGTCTTCCAGGGCGAGCGCGACTTCACCCGCGACAACAAGCCGCTCGGCACGTTCGAGCTCACGGGCATCGCTCCCGCTCCCCGCGGCATCCCGCAGATCGAGGTCACGTTCGACATCGACGCCAACGGCATCGTGCACGTGTCCGCCAAGGACAAGGGCACCGGCACCGAGAAGTCGATTGTCATCTCCGGCGGCTCCTCGTTGTCGAAGGAAGACATCGAGCGCATGGTGCGCGAGGCCGAGGAGCACGCGGCTGAGGACAAGGTGCGCCGTGAGGCCGCCGAGGTCCGCAACCAGGCCGAGACGCTCGCGTACTCGATCGACAAGCTGATCACCGAGAACGACGACAAGCTGCCCGAAGACGTGAAGACCGAGGTCAAGGCCGACGTCGAAGCGCTCAAGACGGCGCTGGCGGGCGAAGACGACGAGGCCGTGAAGACCGCGTTCGACAAGCTCAACCAGTCGCAGTCCAAGCTCGGCGAGGCCATCTACGCGTCCTCGCAGGCGGATGCTGCTGCCGATGCTTCGGCTGACGGCGAGGCCCCGACCGGTGACGCTCCCTCCTCCGACGAGGACGTCATCGACGCCGAGGTCGTCGACGACGAGGACGAGAAGAAGTAATCATGACGGACAAGAACTTCGACGAGAACCAGAATCCTGAGTCCGCCGAAGGTCGCAGCGAGGGGTCGGACGCTCAGGCGTCCGGCCCCGCGCCGCAGAACCCGGACTCCACCGAGGCGAAGGCCGCCGAGGGGTCGGACGAGACTCCCGAAGACGGTGTCGATGACCTCACGGTCGATGACATCCTCGGAGCGACGCAGACCGGTGAGGCCGCGGCGGAGGACGCCGTGCTCGCCGACCTCGAGTCGACGCTGCTGAACGACCTCAAGCGCCTCCAGGCCGAGTACGCGAACTACCGTCGTCGCACCGAGGAGCAGCGCCAGGTCGAGATCGAGCGGGCGAAGGGCGAGGCCGCCAAGGGCCTCATCCCGGTGCTCGACGACCTCGACCGTGCCGCTCAGCACGGCGACCTGGTCGAGGGCACGCCCTTCGCCGTGATCGCCGAGAAGGTGCGTGCGGTCGTGGAGCGTCTCGGGGTGGCCGCATACGGCGAGAAGGGCGAGGAGTTCGACCCTCAGCGCCACGAGGCCATCTTCCAGCAGCCGACCCCCGGCGCCGAGAAGACGACGATCCTCGAGGTCGTCGAGGTGGGCTACCGCCTCGGTGACATCGAGCTGCGCCCCGCAAAGGTCGTCGTCGCTGTCCCTGCGGAGTAGGTGATCGATGGCCAGCCAGGATTGGTTCGACAAGGACTTCTACAAGACCCTCGGGGTCTCCAAGGACGTCAGTGATGCGGATCTGAAGAAGACGTATCGCAAGCTTGCGCGGAAGTACCACCCGGACTCCAATCAGGGTGATGCCAAAGCAGAGGCGAAGTTCAAGGAGATCAGCGAGGCCTACTCGGTGCTCTCCGACGCCGAACAGCGCAAAGAGTACGACGAGATCCGCGCGATGGGCTCCGGCGCCCGCTTCACGGCGGGCGGCCAGGGTGCCGGCGGCTTCGAAGACGTGTTCAGCCGGTTCGGCCAGCAGGGCCGAGGGCAGACGGCCGACTTCGAGGACATCTTCGCGATGTTCAACCAGGGGCAGGGCGCGAGCTTCGGAGGCGGACGCTTCGGGCAGCCGAGCGGTGGCTACCGCGGCTTCGGCGGACCGCAGCGTGGTGCCGACGTCACCGCCCGCACGACGCTCGACTTCGTCACCGCCGTGCAGGGCGAGACCATCTCCCTGCAGGGCGATGACGGCAAGCCGTTCAAGGTGAAGATCCCTGCGGGCGTGGCAGACGGGCAGAAGATCCGTCTGCGCGGTCGTGGCCGTCCCTCACCCGACGGCGGGGAGAGCGGCGACATCGTGGTGCAGATCTCGGTGCGCCCGCACCCCGTCTTCACGCGTGACGGGCTCAACCTGCGCGTCGTGGTCCCGGTGACCTTCACTGAAGCGACCCTCGGCGCGACGATCGAGGTCCCGACGCTCAGCGGTGACGTGGTCAAGCTCCGCGTCGCTCCCGGCACCCCCTCCGGGCGGGTGCTGCGCGTCAAGGGCCGTGGTGTGGCGACGGCGAAGGGAACCGGAGACCTGCTCGCCGAACTCCAGGTCGCCGTGCCCACGCACCTCGACGACGCCGCGCGGGAGGCCCTGGAGAAGTTCCAGGAGCTCGAGCCCACGGAGAATCCGCGGGCGGAGCTGATGGCGAAGGCGCGTCGATGACCGAGCGTCGAAGTGGGCACCGGGGTCGGAGGCGTTCGTGATGAACGCTGACACCCCGGTGTTCGCGATCGCGGCGGCGGCCGAGCTCTCCGGTCTCCACCCGCAGACCCTGCGGCAGTACGACCGCATCGGACTCGTGGTCCCCGGACGGACGTCGGGCGGCTCGCGTCGGTACTCCGCCCGCAACATCGAACAGCTGCGCGAGGTCGCCCAGCTCTCTTCGGAAGGTGTGAGCCTCCCCGCGATCGCGCGTCTGCTCGACCTCGAAGACGAGAACCGGGCGCTGCGCAACCGCATCGCGGTACTCGAGAGCGCTCTACGCACCGAGCGCGAGAACCGCCCCGGCGTGCGGGTGTTCGCCGCCGGATCCGCGGGGGTGGTGCCCGTGCCGAGCGGCCGTCGCATCCGCCGCTCGACCGACGTCGTGCTCTGGGATCCGCGCGGACACGCCTAGACACCGATCTCGTGGTGTGTATCCTGTCAACAGTTAACAGGAGGTCACCATGACGCAGACCGTCACGCGCGGAGAATCCCTCGGCGCCCAGGTGGCACGGGTGCTCCGCCAGCGCATCGTGCGCGGCGAACTCGCCCCCGGCGCGCGGATCACCGAGGAAGCGCTCGCCGAGGAGTTCTCGGTCAGCCGTGGCCCCGTGCGCGATGCGCTCACCCAGTTGAGCTTCGAGAAGCTCGTCGAGGTGCAGCGTCCCCGCGGCGTGTACATCGTGGGACTCACGGGGGATGACGTCGATCAGCTGTACAGCCTGAGGGGTGCGCTCGAACAGCTCGCCCTCTCGCGGGCCATGCGTGTCGACGACGAGGCGCGCTGGGCCGCGATGGCGGCGGCCGTCGAGCGCATGGGCGAGGCCGCGGACCGCGGCGACCATGCCGCATTCGTCACCGCGGATCTCGAGTTCCACTCGCAGATCTACGCGCTCGCCGATCACCCGCGTCTCGAGGGTGCGTGGAATCAGTACCTCCCGACGTTCACCGCGCTGCTCGAGGTCACGATCAACCATGACGAAGATCTGCACGAGTCTTCCGATGATCACGTGACGCTCATGGAGGTGATGCGCACCGGCACGCCGGCGCAGGCGGCGAAGGTACTGTCCGAGCATCTCGACGGTGCTCGTCGACGCATGCTGAGCGAGATCGCCACCCACGCCTGAGTGCGGGGCCGTGCCTGCGGCCCTTGCGGCGCACCTGTCGTCCGAGTGTTGACTGTTAACAGTCAACACTGCTACGGTCGGGGGAGTCGACAACAAGGTCGACCCACGTAGAGGAGCAAAGATGCCCCGCAAGCGCATCACCCGGGCGGCTGCCGCGATCGCCGCCCTCGCAGCCACCGCTCTCATCGTCTCGGCCTGCACCAAGGTCGAAGAGGGCGAGGGCGCCGAATCGACCTACCCGGAGAAGGACATCCGGCTCATCATCCAGGCCAACCCCGGGGGAGGATCAGACCTCTCGTCGCGCGCACTCGCCACGGAGCTCGAGAAGATCCTCGACGTCAGCGTCATCCCCGAGAACATGCCGGGTGCCGCCGGAGCGCTCGCGATGGAGTACGTCGGTGCGCAGGATCCCGACGGCTACGTGATCGGATTCGCGCCCGTCGAGATCGCGATGCTGAACACCACGCAGAGCGCGGACGTGCTGCCGGACGACTTCGACCTGCTCGGCCAGATCATGCTCGCGCCCGGTGTCGTCACCGTCGGCGCGAACAGCGGGATCGAGACGCTGGAAGACCTCGTCGCCCAGGCGCAGTCCGGTGCCGTCACGGTCGCGAACTCCGGCGCCGGCTCCATCTGGGAGGCGGCGACCCTCGGACTCGGTGCCGCGACCGACGCCGACTTCACCCCGGTGCCCTACGACGGCGGAGCGACGGCCGTCGCCGCAGCCGCATCCGGCGAGACCGTCGCGGCCGTCTCCGGCCTCGGCGAGGCTCTCGCCCAGGGCGACGCGGTGCATATCCTCGCCGTCATGAACGACGAGCGCCACCCCGACGCAGAAGACGTCGAGACGGTCGAAGAGGCCATCGGCGAAGACGTCGTCTTCGGGGGCTGGGGCGGCATCTACGCGCCCAAGGGTCTGCCCGACGACGTGAAGTCGACGCTCGAAGCCGCCGTCAAGGAGGCCGTCGAATCCGACAGCTACCAGAAGTTCCAGGCCGACGCCGGAAACCTGGTCGTGTACCGCGACTCCGCCGAATGGACGACGTTCGTCGACGAGCAGTTCGACCTCTTCAAGGACCTCCTGGGCTGAGAAGCCCGGTAGAGAAGACTGCGGGGCCGGGCTCATCACCGGCCCCGCAGTGCTCTCCTTCACTTCTCGGATCACGAAAGGAGCATCATGTCGACCTCTGCATCGGACGCCTCCGCAGCGGACGTCTCCGCATCGGACGCCTCCGCGGGCGATGTCTCCGCGGGCGACGAGTACCAGGGTGCGACCGCCTCGCGACCGCTCGAGATCGTCTTCGCCGTGCTCGCCCTGGCGTTCACCGCCGGATATCTCTTCCTCTCGACGCAGATCCCGCTGCGCCGCGAGGCTGCTCCGGGTCAGATCGATGCCCGCTTCTGGCCGCTCGTCATCGGGGTCACCGGAGTCGTCGTCGCCATCGCGCTGCTCGCCATCGCGATCACCCGCCCCGCACCCGGCCGTGACGACCTCGAGCGCATCCAGCCCGGAGGCTTCCTGCGCGTGATCGCCACGCTGGTGATCACGGGCGCCTTCATCGCACTGTGGTCGCTGGGATCGGTCATCCTCTTCGGGTACCGCATCGAGGTCTTCCCGATCGCCGCAGCCCTGCTGATGGCCTCCCTCATGCTCCTCTACGGTCACCGCCGCTGGCTGAGCCTGATCATCTACTCCGCCTCCGTCACGGCGTTCGTCTACGTCGTGTTCGGGCTGCTCCTGAGGATCCCCCTGTGAACGCGCTCCTGGAGGGGCTGAACTCGCTCCTCGACATCTCGATCCTGCTCTACATGCTCGTCGGCCTCATGCTCGGCTTCATGGTCGGCGCCTTCCCCGGCATCACCGCGACCATGGCCGTCGCCCTCGCCGCGGGATTCACCATGACCCTCGAGCCCGTGCAGGGCCTCGCCGTGCTGCTGACGATCTACGTCGCGGCGAACTTCGGCGATCGGGTGCCGTCCATCCTCATCAACACTCCGGGAACGCCCGCCTCCATCGCCACCACCCTCGACGGCTATCCGATGGCCAAGCAGGGCAGGGCAGGTCTCGCACTCACCATCTCCGCAATCGTCTCGGCCGTCGGGATCCTCGCCTCGCTGGTGCTGTTCGCGGTCGCGGCCGTCCCGATCGCCAGCTTCGCCCGCGACTACTTCAAGTCCCCCGAACTGTTCGCCCTCGTGGTGTTCGGCATCTCGATCATGATCGGCATCTCGTCGAAGTCGATGCTCAAAGGCATCCTCGCCGGGCTCTTCGGCCTCATGCTCGGCACCGTCGGCACCTACGCCGCGACGGCCGATCAGCGCTTCACCTTCGGGGTGCTCGACCTCGTCGAGGGCGTGAACTTCATCGCCGTGATCATCGGCCTCTTCGGCATCGCGGAACTCTTCGACCAGTTGCTCACGCATCGCGCGTCCCGCGTGCGTCCCATCTCCAGCCTCGGTCGCTGGCTGCCGAACAGGTCCGAGCTGAAGCAGAGCGGTCGTGCCACGGCGGTCGGCGGCGCGGTCGGACTCGGTGTCGGTCTCATCCCCGCCGCGGGCGGTGACATCGCCGGTCTCATCGGGTGGGAACGGGCACGCAAGGTGTCGAAGCGTCCGGAGATGTTCGGCAAGGGATCGATCGAGGGCGTCGCCGCGTCCGACAGTGCTTCCAGCGCGACCTTGGGCGGCTCCCTCACCACGACCATGGCACTCGGCATCCCCGGCGACTCCGTGATGGCCGTGATGATCGGCTCCATGATCATCTGGGGCATCACACCCGGACCCACCCTCTTCACGAACCGCCCCGACCTGGTCGTCTCGATCGTCGGCATCATGCTGATCGCGACGATCCTGTCCCTCGCTCTGAGCCTGGTGCGGATGAAGGGCATGGTGAAGCTGCTCGACGTGCCGCAGCCGTACCTGTGGAGCGGCATCCTGATCTTCTGCATCATCGGCACCTACGCCACCTCCAACAGCCTCTCGACCGTGGTGACGATGCTCGTCTTCGGTGTGATCGGGGTGATGCTCAAGCGCATGCAGGTGCCGGCCGGCCCCGTGGTGCTCGGGCTCCTGCTCGGACCGCTCGCCGAAGAGAACCTCGCCCGCACGCTGGCCATCCTGCCCACGCGTCCGTTCTTCGAGGTCGTCAGCCCCATCGCGCTCGTGCTCCTCGCCCTGGCGGTGCTCTCGATCGTGATGCCGGCGATCCGTGCCGCTCGTCGCCCCCGTGCCGACCGCGGCTCCCTCGCGGATTCGATCCTCCACGACGACAGCATCCAGCAGATCGAGAAGGCGCACGACGAGCTCGCCGCGCAGCCCGACCTGCTCACCTCCACCGTCCGCAACATCGACGCCCCGAAGCGTCGAGCCCGCACGTCCCGCAAGAACTCCGAGGAGACCGAGAAGTGACCCGCTACGACATCCTGACCGCCGTGCCCACCGCGTTCCACCGCGACGGCACCCTCGACATCGAGGGTTCGCGTGCGATCTTCCGATTCGTCGCCGACTCGGGGAACGAGGGGGCCTTCGTGCTCGGAACGACGGGGGAGTTCCCCGCTGTGGACGCCGGCGAGTTCGCGGCCATCGTGGAAGCCGCTCTGGCCGAGTTGAAGGAGCGGATGCGCGTGGTCGTGCATGTCGGTCGGCCCAGTACCTTCGAGGCCGTGCGCCTCACCCGCATCGCCCGTGAGCTGGGCGCTGTCGAGTTCGCCGCGCTCACGCCCTACTACCTGAAGGCGACGGACGACTCGATCTTCGAGTACTACCGTGCGGTCTCGGACGCCGTCGGCGACGGGCGCCTGTACGTGTACATCTACCCGGCGCGGAGTGGAAACCCGGTGTCGCCGGAGCTCCTCGTGCGGCTCGCGGAGCTGCCCAACGTCGTGGGAGCCAAGATCAGCGAGCTCTCACTCGACGACATCGCCGCCTACCGTGCCGTCGTGCCCGCCGACTTCGAGCTCTACACCGGCGCCGACCGCGACCTGATCGCTGCCGTCGAGGTGGGCGCCCAGGGTGTCGTCTCCGGGGTGTCATCCGTGACGCCGAAACCGTTCCGCGCGCTCGCCGACGCCGGGCGGTCGGGGGATGCGGCAGCCATCACCGCTGCGCAGGCCGCGGTCGACGATGTGGTCGCCCTCATCGGCGGCGACATGGCGCGCATGAAGGAGGCCTACCGCGTGCTCGACGTGGTCGACACGCACTGCCGTATGGCGATCGCCGAGCCGAGTGCCGCCGAGCGCACCGCCGTCGCCGAGGTGGTGGCCGCGCACCGGTGAGACGGCTGCCGGTGAGACGACGCTGGTGCGCACGCGCAGGCGGAGAGCTCTCGGTAGCGGCTTTGCGACCCTGGCATCGATTTCACCCACGCAACGAATTCCGGTCCCCGCGCGATACTGTTGCAGCACCGGCCGCGGTCGGTGGGAGTAGGTGTCAGCGGGGAGCAGGGGAGCGCATGGCAACGATCTACGACGTCGCCGAACTCGCGGGGGTCTCGCCCGCGACAGTCTCGCGCGTGTTCAACGGGACGAACGTGTCCGAGGAGAAGGTGGCAGCCGTGCGCAACGCCGCGGAGAAGCTGAAGTTCACTCCCAATCGCACCGCCCGCACGCTACGGCGTCAGAGTTCCGAGGTCATCGCGCTCGTGATCCCCGACATCGAGAATCCCTACTTCACCGAGATGGCGCGCGGCGTGGAGGATGTCGCCTCCGAGGCCGGATACTCGGTCGTGCTCTGCAACTCGGACGCGCAGGTGGAGAAGGAGGCCACCTATCTGCGGATCGCGATCGCCGAGAACATGTCCGGAGTGATCATCGCGACGGCCGATGAGCGCTCCGACCTCGACGGTGTCCTCGCCACCGGCCGTCCTGTCGTGGCCGTCGATCGCAGCACGAGCTACGACATCGACAGCGTCACGATGGCCAATCGGTCGGCGGGAACATCAGCCACGCGGAGCCTGATCGACGCCGGGCACCGCCGCATCGCCTACATCGGGGGCCCCGCGCACATCGACACCGCCGCTGAACGCGCCGCGGGCTGGCGCTCTGTGCTCGCCTCGGCGCACCCCGGTCACGCCCTCGACGAGCTCGAGCGCTTCACGACGTTCCGCGTCGACGGTGGTCGGTCGGCGATGGAAGAGCTGCTCGCGCTTCGCGAACCGCCCGATGCGGTCGTCGCGGGCAACAACCTCATCGGTGTGGGAGCTATCCAGGTGCTCACCGAGCACGGTCTCACCCCTCCTGAGGTCGGCGTCGCGGTCATCGGCTCGCTGCCGTTCACGACGCTGTCACCCACGGCGGTCACGGTGGTGCGACTGCCCGCGCGGCACATGGGCGTGACCGCGGCGCGGATGCTGCTCGATCGGATCGACGGCGATACGCAACCGGCTCGCACTGTCGTGCTGCGCAACGAGGTCCAGCCGGCCAGCGCCACCCGGCGCTGAGCGGACCGCGACCGGAAGGGTCGATGCGGGAGCGCGCACGCCCTTGCATCATGAAATCGATTTCGCGTACAGTGTCGAACAAGCCACGGACTCGGTCGTCCCGGCAGGAGGAGGACTCCATGCGCTGCACCCTCGGGGTGGACATCGGCACGTCCAGCAGCAAGGGCGTGCTGGTGGGGCCCGACGGCGTCATCGCGGCATCCGCGACCAGGGCGCATGACGTGGAACGACCGCACTCCGGCTGGGTCGAGATGGACGCCGCGATCTGGTGGGAAGAGTTCGTCGCGATCGTGCGCGAACTGCTCGCCGGAGTCCCGGAGGCCGAGATCGTGGGGGTGGGGGTCAGTGGCATGGGACCCTGTGTCCTGCTCGTCGATGAACGGGACGCCCCCGTGCGCCCCGCGATCCTGTACGGGGTCGACACCCGTTCGACCGCGCAGATCGAGCGTCTCACGCATGAGCTCGGTGTCGAGGAGATCACGCGTGTCGGAGGGTCGACACTGACCTCGCAGGCGGGCGGACCGAAGATCGCGTGGGTTGCGGAGGAGGAGCCCGAGGCCTGGGAACGCGCACGACGTCTGTACATGCCGGCGTCCTGGCTCGTCCGTCGGCTCACGGGAGCGTACGTGCTCGATCACCAGTCCGCCAGCCAGGTTTCTCCTCTCTACGACATCGAGGGGGAGCGGTGGCACGACCCGTGGTGGGAGCGGTACGCCGGGGGCATCGAGCAGCCGCGCCTGCAGTGGGCGGGGGAGATCGCCGGAGAGGTGACGGCTGAGGCAGAATCGGTCACCGGGATCCCTCTGGGAACGCCCGTGATCGCGGGGACGATCGATGCCTGGACGGAAGCTGTCAGCGTCGGCGCGCACGAGCCCGGCGACCTGATGCTGATGTACGGCACGACCATGTTCCTCGTGGCCACCGGTGAAGAGACCCTGCGGACCCCGTCCATGTGGACCACGGCGGGGGCCTTCGCCGGTACGCGTAGCCTCGCCGGCGGGCTGTCGACATCCGGGGCTCTGACCGCCTGGTTCAAAGGGCTGACCGGTGCCGACTATCCTGAACTGCTCGCCGAGGCTGCCGCGTCGGGTGCCGGAGCGCGCGGCCTTCTCGTGCTGCCCTACTTCGCGGGCGAGCGCACGCCGATCCAGGACCCGGACGCCCGGGGCGTGATCGCCGGGCTCACACTCGAGCACACGCGCGGCGACCTCTACCGAGCGATGCTAGAAGCGACCGCACTCGGTGTGCGGCACAACGTCGAGACCATGCGGGCGGCCGGCGCCGACATCCGCCGCATCGTCGCGGTGGGGGGCGGAACACAGGGTCGGCTTTGGCTCCAGGTCGTGTCCGACGTCACCGGCCTCGTCCAGGAGGTGCCTGCGACCACGATCGGCGCGAGCTACGGAGCGGCCTTTCTCGCGGCGACCGCGACGGCGGTGCCCGACGAGCGCCCGGCGATCACGGAGTGGAACCCCATGTCAGAGCGGATCCGCCCGGATGACGGGTTGCGACCGTTCTATGACTCCCTGTTCGCGCGCTACCGGCGGCTCTATGAGGGATCCCGACCCGTGGTGCACCAACTCGCGGCCGCACAGCGAGGCGGCTCCCCGCTCACCCCGACCCCAACACCGGAGGAATCATGACCACCTACACCCTGCCGGCCCCGGCATCGCGTCCGGTTGCCGCCCCGAAGACGGCCTACCTCATCACCTCGGGCGATCTGCGAGAGTCGGCGAACGTCGCGGGCTGGCCCACCCAGGTCGAGCTCGAGATCGGGGTCACCGATGTGCTCGACGACCTCGGATGGCAGGTGATCCGTCCCTTCGGCGTCGACCCCGCCACCGGTCACGGGTTCATCTCCAGCCAGCGCATGGGGCTCGAGGTCTTCCGGAGCATCCCGGTCGACGCGCCTCTGATCGTCGCGATCGCCAACTGGCAGTACTCGCACCATGTGCTCGCCGGTCTGCGCACCCACGAGGGCCCGATCCTCACGGTCGCGAACTTCGCCGGCGATTGGCCCGGCCTCGTCGGCCTCCTCGGCTTGAACGCCGGCCTCACCAAGATGGGCAAGCCGTACGCCACGACCTGGTCGGTCGACTTCACCGACGAGTGGTTCCGCAACGGCATCCGGGAGTGGACCGAGACGGGCTCCATCGCGCACGACGCCTCGCACGTGCGTCCCCTGCCGGAGCTGCCGGACAGCCCCGAGAAGCAGCTGGGCGAGGCGCTCGCCGCGGAGCTGCTCGCCGAGAAGGCCATCATCGGCGTGTTCGACGAGGGCTGCATGGGCATGTACAACGCGATCTTCGACGACGAGCTGCTCAACAAGACGGGCATCTACAAGGAGCGGCTGTCGCAGTCGGCGCTCTACGCCGAGATGCTCACCGTCACCGAAGACGAGGCGGACGCCGCGTACGACTGGCTGATCGATGCGGGCATGACGTTCCGCTTCGGGCCGGATGCCGCCACCGAGCTCACGCGCGAGCAGGTGCAGTGGCAGTTGAAGATGTACATCGCCGCGCTTCGTATCGCGGACGACTTCGGCCTCGACGCCGTCGGGATCCAGTACCAGCAGGGTCTGAAGGACCTGGTACCGGCGTCCGACCTGGCCGAGGGCATCCTGAACTCGACGGAGCGCCCGCCGGTGAGGTCGCGCGACGGTGCCCGGGTGCTGCACGAGGGACGCGCCTTCCCGCACTTCAACGAAGCGGATGAGGGCGTGGCGGTCGACGCGCTGGTGACCGACCGCGTGTGGCGTGCGATGGGACTCGTGCCGGACAACACGCTGCACGACGTGCGGTGGGGTGAGGACTACGACGGGGAGTTCGTGTGGGTCTACGAGATCTCCGGCTCCGTCCCCGCCTCGCACGTGGGCGGGTGGCAGAACGCGGAGGGATGGCGTCAGGGCCACGTGTTCTTCCCGGCGGGCGGTGCGACGATCAACGGGGTCTCCCAGCCGGGGGAGATCGTGCTGTCGCGGGTGTTCATCGCCGACGGCGTCCTGCAGGCCGACATCTTCCGTGCCTCGGTCGTCGAGCTCCCGGCCGACGAGACGCAGCGCCGGAAGGATGCCACGAACCCGGAGTGGCCGATCGCGCACGTGGTGCTGCACGGCGTCTCACGGGATCAGTTCATGGCCCGCCACAAGGCCAACCACGCGCAGCTCGTCTACGCACCGGATGCCGAGACGGCCGACCGGGCACTCATCGCGAAAGCCTCGATGTTCGCGGGGATGGGCATCCAGGTGAATCTGGTGGGCGACGTCACCCTCTGAGAGAACACGGGAAGCCTGAAGGGGTCACTGCGAGCGCCAGAACCGCACGGCGAGGTTCGTGAGCTCCTTGTCGAGGTCGTCGACCTTCGCCTCGATGCGGTCGAGGCGGTCGACGACCGCGTCGATGCGCGCGGAGAGCGTGCCGTGGATGCGATCGGTCTCGGCGCGGATGATGCGACTGAGCTGCGTGGTCATGAGCGTCATCCCGCCGAGCATGACGGCGGCGAACACTCCGATCAGCGTCCATACCTGCGGGTCGTTCAAGCGCATGCCTCCAGTGTCGTTCCGGAAGGTCACGATGTCACGGTATTCCGGTTCCGGCGCGTGGAGAACCCGGCGCACGTGCACAACCCACGGATCGCTGACCGGGTGCAGGAACAGACAGGTGTCGTCCTCCGTCCGGTCTGTACGGGCTTCTACTTAATCGATATAGTCGGCGGCAGGTCGCTCTGATGCGGCCTGATCTCGATTTCGATGAAGAGGGAGACGATCTGCCATGAGTCGGCCACATTCCAGGAAGCTTCACCGTCTACGACAGGGATTCACTGTCGCTGCGAGTGCGGTGATCGCGATGTCCTTCGTCGCGACCGCCTCACCCGCGACCGCCGCCGTGGGGGCGGAGGCGGATCCCCAGCTCGCCGTCTATGTCGAGGTGAACTCGAACGATTTAGCCAACGTCGCCGATTACACGCTCGCGGATTCCGGGCGCGCCGCCGTCGACCTCGCGATGATCTTCGCCGCCAACATCAACTACGACGGAGAGAAGGCGTATCTGCACCTGAATGATCGGGTCACCGAGACGCTCCAGGACGCAGAGAACCAGATCCGTCCGCTGCAGGCACAGGGCACGAAGGTGCTGCTCTCCGTGCTCGGCAACCACCAGGGTGCGGGTTTCGCGAACTTCACCTCGTTCGCCGCGGCGGACGCCTTCGCCGCAGAGCTGGCCGATGCGGTGACGACCTACGGCCTCGATGGGATCGACTTCGACGACGAGTGGACGAACTACGGCGCGAACGGCACCCCGCAGCCCAACGCGCAGTCGTTCGGCTGGCTGGCGACCGCGCTGCGCGAGCGCCTGGGATCGGACAAGATCATCAGCCTCTACGCGATCGGCCCGTCCTACACCACCACCGACTTCGATGCGTTCGACGTCGACGGCGTGATCGACTACGCCTGGAACCCCTACTACCCGACGTACGACGCCCCCACGGTGCCCGGGCTCGAAGATCGCACCCGCCTCGGTGCCGCTGCGATCGACCTGGCGAACACGAACGCGGCGACCGCCGCGGACTTCGCCCGCCGCACGGTCGCCGACGGATACGGGGTCTACGTGGCGTACAACCTCACCGCGACGGATCAGTCGGCGTACCTCTCGGGGATCACGCAGGAGCTCAAGGGGGAGCGGACCGAGTATCGCGCCGTTCCGCGGGATCGCACGGCTCCGACCGTGACCGTGAAGCCGGGGGAGGCGTTCACGACGGGATCTCCCGACGCGTACTCGAAAGTCAGCTTCAAGCTGTACGACGCCGGCAACGTCGACAGGCTGTCGGTCAACGGTGTGCCGAAGGACCTGACCGACAACGCCTGGAGCGACCTGAACTTCGTGAAGCCGGGTGTCTTCGGTGCGGTGGCCGGAACCAACGTGCTCGAGGTGTTCGATGCGTCGGGAAACCGCACCGAGGTGCTCTTCACCCTCACCGGGTGATCACACGAGGTCGAAGAGCTCGATCTGACGGATCGTGACCTCGGACTCCGCACGCACGCGGAGCGCCGGGGTCACGGTCCGCTCGACCAGGGTGAACGGCGTCGTGCGGTCGGCCCGCAGTTCTTCCCGATGCGTCAGCGCCAGGGGCCGCCAGTGCCCATCCGGGCCGAGGACCTCCCAGTGCAGCGCGGCCGAGGAGGCGGAGCCGGTCGTCGTCACCGTGACGTCGCTGACCCCGCGAGCCTCGGGGAACCGCCACCCCACCCAGTCGCCGGGGCGCAGGACGACGCCCGGACGACCCGAGGGGGCCCCGTCGTCGAACACCCGCTCGGGGTGGGCGACGAGAGCCGAGGCGATCACCTCGCCCTCGGTCGCGGTCAGATCGGCGCACCATGGGACCGCAGGGAGGACGGGAGAGCGCCCGGACATCTCGAGCGCGGACGCCGGGTCGTCCCCGAACGTGAGGTCGAGGACGGCATCCCCCACGAGCGCATCGATCGGGAGGTCGGCGGAGGCGAGGGGCACGTCGTCGAGAGACGCCTCCTGCAGGATGTGGGCCCCGGCGGACCGTCGCCGGGAGCGGATCCGGAGGGAGGAGCCGTCCCCCCGATCCACCCGGATGTCGTCGTAGAGCGGCGAGCCGATCCGCAGGTGGCCCGATGCGAGCTCCAGCGGGTACAGCCCGAGTGCGCCCCACAGCCACCAGGCGCTCATCTCCCCGTTGTCCTCGTCGCCCGGGAAGCCCTGACCGATGTGGGCCCCGGCGAACAGCCGCCCCGCGAACTCATGGACGAGCGGAGCCGACTGCCACGGACGGTCGCTGAACGCGTACATGAACGGGATGTGGTGTGCCGGCTGGTTGGAGAGCGCGCACATCCCGGAGCGCAGGGCCCTGGCCTCCCGTTGCTCATGGATCACGGTGCCGTATGCGCCGGCGAACCGTTCGTCCGCGGTCTCGGGTTCGGCGAACAGGGCATCGAGGTGACGGCCGAGCCCGACAGGTCCGCCGTGGAGGGCGGCGAGCCCGGCTCCGTCGTGCACCGCCCCCACCGACATCCCCCAGGCATTCGTCTCGACGTTGTCCCCGCCCCAGGCCCGCGGGTCGAACTCCGGAGCGAACGCCCCGCGCGAATC
Source organism: Microbacterium aurugineum (assembly GCF_023101205.1). NCBI lineage: Bacteria > Bacillati > Actinomycetota > Actinomycetes > Micrococcales > Microbacteriaceae > Microbacterium > Microbacterium aurugineum. Next base: position 217,344 of record NZ_CP078078.1, read on the forward strand.
CCGCCCGCGGAAGAACCCGGTGCCGTCGTCGAAGAGCTGTCGATACGACCGGGAGCGGTTGGCGAAGTAGCGTGCGAAGCAACGGTAGCGAGCGGCTTCCTCGGCCGGTCCGGCGCCGGCGGCGAGCTGCAGGGCGAACCGGCCGAGGGCGGCATCGCTGAGTGCGTTCTCGATGCTCCAGCTCATGCCCTCGGGCGTCTCCGACGAGATGTAGCCGGTGAATCGGCCGCGTTCGATGCCCTTGCGTCCCCGTCGCGCATCCGGACCCGGCTCGCACGCGTTGCGCCATCCGCTGTCGAACGCGGTCTCACGGTCGAAGCTCACACCCCAGCGCGCGGCATCGGCGAAGATCTGGTCGCTGGACGTGCCGACCATGCTGTCCACGTAACCGGGCGCGCTCCACCGCGCCATCCATCCTCCGCGTCGATACTGTTCGAGCTGGCCGTCGAGGAGCCTGCCGGTCGATGCGGGATCGAGCAGGGCGAGTGCCGGCCACTCGGTGCGGTAGGTGTCCCAGTAGCCGTTGTTCACGACGAGTTCTCCGTCGGCGACCGTGTCGACGGAGTCGGAGAAGACATCCGCGAATCGCCGGCGCGGCTCCGCCGCGGTCCCGAGGTTCTCCCCGGCGCTGTTGGGGTACAGGTGCATCCGATGCAGTGCTGCGGCGATCCGGGCGCGGTGTTCCTCATCGGCGAGACCGCGGTAGGGGATCTCCTCCGCCGGCAGCGGGGGGATCGACACCCGGCCCAGCAGGCGATTCCAGATCGCGGCGCCCTCGGCGCGCAACTCCTCGAAGGGACGGGTCGGGGGCGCCTCGGTCTCCAGGGCATGCCTGGCCTGGGCGACGGAGAGGAAGGAGATCCCGATCCGTAGTTCGAGCGATCCGCGTCCGCCCACATACCCGGCGACCCGACCGCGTCCGTCGTCGTCGAGCGGTCCGCGCTCGATCACGCCGTCGTCCGTGCGGCGCAGGGCGGTGCCGGCGAAGAAGCACCGGGGAGCGTTGCCCCAGTCCGCCGAGCCCTCCGGGATCCATCCCTCGAACCCGTCTGCGCCGGTCCAGGCGAGCTGGCCTTCACCGGTGAGCTGATCGATGACGAAGCCGATCGGGGCGTCGGGGTCCGCGCACCGCACCCGGAAGGCGGCAGCGTGCATCGTCGCGGTCATCTCGACGGTCAGACCATCGCCGAGGTCCGCCGCGTACTCGTGCGGACGCGCGCGTTCGGACCCCGGGACGATCCAGCGCCGGCGTCGCTCGCGGCTCGACACAGGATCTGCCAGATAGGGCATCAGCTGCAGCACCGAGCGATCACCGATCCAGGGACTCGGCTGGTGGGAGAACTGGAGGGCTTCGAGTCGGCGTCCCTGCGCGTCGTCGTGCACGAAGGGCCGGTACGGCCACCGGGAGTCGGCTGCGTCGGTGGCCGGCGTGACGAAGGTGAACCCGTGCGGGAGAGCCACGGCGGGGATGGTGTTGCCCCGCGAGAAGCGCGGTCCCGCATGCGTGCCGCGTCGGGTGTCGACGCGTTCGACGGGGGTGGGGGTGAGATCGCCCGGCGCGATCCGCTCCTCGGCCAGGACCTGCACGAAGCCGGTGACGCCTCCGGCATCCGCCTCGTCGGACAGCGCGTCGGCGCCGAGCACGAGTTCGACCGTGCCGCGTCCTCCGGTGCGGGGAGCGAGCGAGACGGTGTTCGCATTCCACTGCTCCGGCATGCTCCAGCGCGCGGCGAACTGGGCATCGGCGGTGATCGGGAAGTCGTAGCGGTCGCGGACCGCGGAGTCGTCGCTCAGCCGTGATCCGTCGTCGAAGCGCACGTCGGCCGAGACCGCGAGGGCGGCGTGCGGCGCCAGGGTCGCTGCCGGGCCGTCGGCGTAGAAGGTCCAGTGCAGCACCGTGTGGGGTGTGATCTCGATGTCGGCGAGACCCGGGGCATCGATCCGCTGCACCCCGCCGGTCGGGTCGAAGGCGAAGGCGAACACCGCACCCGGGAGCACTCCCGAGCGCGGTCGGGAGGACGGGGGATCGGCCGGCCCGTCCGCCGGGAGGAGCTGCACGGCGTTCACCCCTTGATCGCGCCCTCCTGCACGCCCTTGAAGAAGAACCGCTGCGTGAAGGAGAACATGATCACGATCGGCACGAGGGCGATCATGGTGCCGGCCGCGATGAGGCGCGGATCCACGGAGAAGCTGCTGTTGAGGTAGGCCATGCCCACCGTCAGTGTGTACTTCGAGGGATCGGACAGGACGATGAGCGGCCACAGGTAGTCGTCCCAGGCACCGATGAAGGCGAAGATCGCGACCACGGAGACCATGCCGCGGATGTTCGGCCAGACGATGTGGCGGATGCGCTGCCACGTGGTGGCCCCGTCGACCGTCGCGGCGTCCAGCACGTCCTTCGGGATCATGCGGCACGCGGTGGCGATCAGGAGCACGTTCATCGCGCTGATCGCTCCGGGGAGGAAGACGCCCCAGAGGGTGTCCGCGAGTCCCAGTGCGCGGATGGTGAGGAAGTTGCTGGTCACCGTCACCTCGCCGGGGAAGAGCAGAGTGGACAGGAGGATCCCCATCACGATCCACTTGCCCCGGAATCTCATGCATCCCAGCGCGTATCCGGCGAACGTCGACAGCACGACGTTGCTCACGACGGTCCCGACCGAGACGAGCAGCGAGTGCCAGGCGTAGAGGTAGACCGGGACGATGTCGGCGACCTTGCTGTAGTTCTGCAGCGTGGGTTCGCGGGGGATGAGCTCGGGCGGGAAGGAGTAGATGTTCTCCTGAGGGCCCTTGAAAGAGGTGGACAGCTGCCAGACGAACGGCCCGATCACGAGGAACAGGACGAACAGCAGCAGCGCATAGCGCCCGATCAGTCCGCCGAGGCTGGGTGTGCTGAAGTCTCCGGAGCCGCGACGGCGGAAGATGCGCTCGCGCGTGGGCGACACAGGGCCGTCGGTGGACCGGGTGTCGTCGGCCGGGCGCTGCGGGGTGAGGGTGCTCATGCGGAGACCTTCGCCTTCTTCTCACGGTTCATGACGGCGATCGCGGCGAGGGGCACGAGGGTGAGCAGGAACAGCGCCACGCTGATCGCGGAGGCGTAGCCGATGTTCCCGTTCAGGCCGGACCCCACCTGGCGGATGAGCATCACGAGCGACATGTCGTACCCGCCGGGCCCTCCGGTGCTCTTTGACAGCACGTCGAGTTCGGCGAAGACGCGCATCGCGGACACGGCGATGAGCACCGCGATGAGGAGCATGGCTCCTCGCACCGACGGGATCGTGACTGAGAGGAAGCGGCGGAAGGCCCCGGCGCCGTCGAGCATCGCGGCCTCGTGCAGCTCCTTGCCGACGTTCCCGAGCGCGGCGAGGTACACGACCATGTAGTAGCCCAAGCCCTTCCAGACCGTGAGCAGGATCGCGCAGCCCAGCAGCAGCCAGCGATCGACGAGGAAGGCCATCGGCTTGTCGATCAGACCGAGGAACTCCAGCGTCTGGTTGATGATGCCGCGGCTGTCGAAGAGCCAGGTCCAGATGAGGGCGACCACGACCACCGAGGCGATCACGGGGAAGTAGAACGTGGTGCGGAAGAACGAGATGCCCGGGAGCTTCTTCTGCACCAGCAGGGCGAGCAGGAGGGGGAGGATCGTGAGCAGGGGCACGCACACGACCACGTAGATGAGGCACGTGGTCAGCGCATTCCAGAACATCTCGTCGCCGAACATGCGCTCGTAGTTCGCTCCCCCCACGAACTCGGGCGTCCGCAGCGGCCGGGCGTCGGTGAAGCTGAGGAAGACCGTGTTGAGGAACGGCCAGAGCGCGAACACCAGCACCCAGGCGACGGCGGGGCCCAGCAGCAGCCACGGAGTGAACCATCGGTGGGATCTCATCGACGATCCGCGGTCGCGGATGCCGGTGTTCGCGCGCATGGCTTACTGGTCCACGCGGTTGGCGTTGGCGTACTCGACGATCTTGTCGAGCTGGGCCTTGGCGTCCGCTTCACCGTTGACGGCGAGGGCGATCTGCTGGGTCATGTAGGTCGCCATGTCGGAGGTCCACTGGAACGGCAGGGCCTTCGCATCCTTCATCGCGCCGAACACGGTGTCGATCGCCGCGAGCTGCTTCTCGTCGGTGACGGAGGACGCGATGTTCTCGACGACCTCATCCCCGCCGTTCGCGGTGCCGGGAGCCGTGCCGACGGCGAGCGACGAGAAGGCCACCTGGTTCTCCTGGTTCGTCGCGAACTCGGCGAACGCGAGTGCGGCCTCCTTGTTGTCGGAGTCGGCCGAGACGTTGAGACCCTGCACATAGAGGGGTGCGACCCCGAGGCGAGGGGTCGCCACCGTGTTCTCGAGCAGTGCGGGTGCATCCTTCTGCAGGTCGGTCGTGAAGCCGGTGCCGCCCGTCGTGAAGGCCACCTTCTCCTGGATGTAGGCTTCGGCGTTTCCGCCGTAGTCGCCGGTCAGGGCCTCGGCGGGCATGGCTCCGGCTGCGTAGGCGTCGGCGTACTTCTGGATGATCGCGGCGGCTTCGTCGGTGTTGAAGTCGAACTCGCCGTCGGCGTTGATGACCTCCATGCCCGCCGCCGTGAAGGTGTCGAGCGCGGGGATGGAGGACAGGAGCTGGACCTTGCCGCCGGATTCCGTGGCCACCTCCTCGGCGAGGGTGAGGAGCTCGTCGACCGTGGTCGGGAGGTTGTCCTCCGTGACGCCGTACGGGGCGAGCTGCGCGAGGTTCCACCACGAGGCGTCGCTGGAGAGGTACCAGGGCAGGCCGTAGGTGCCGTCGATGCCCGGGTACGCGCTGTACGCCTCCCACGCGCCGGCGTTGTAGGCGGACTCCAGCTCGGGATCGGCGGTCTGGAGGTCGACGAGCTTGCCCGCAGCGACCAGCGGATACGCGATGTCCGGCGGCAGGTTCAGCACGTCCGGGAGCGTGTCGGCGTTCGCCTGGCTCAGGATCTTCTCCTGGTAGCCGTCTCCCGGCTGGTCGAGCCACTCGACGGTGACGTCCGGGTGCTCCTTCTCGAACGCATCGATCAGATCCTCGAAGTACGGGGTGAACTTCTCGTTCTTGAGCGACCACGTCTGGAACTGGATCGTGCCGCTCAGCTCGCCCGACGTGTCGATGGGGCCCGAGGCGCCGGATGCCCCTCCGCCTCCCGTGCAACTGGTCAGCGCCAGAACGCCGATGCTGAAGGCTGCCAGAGCGACAATGCGTGTGGGAGATTTCATCGTGCTTCTTCCTCGAGGCGGGCGATTCCGCGTGGTGTCCGGTCGATGGACTACAACGCTTTAGCAGATGAAACCATCCGATTCTCCTTCTGTCAAGAAGTGTGTGCGATCGTCGGCGCTCAAGCGTTATAGTGGTGCAGATCCGTCCCCCTCGGGGCTTGTCCGAAAGGTCCTACATGACGCAGCGCGGCGCCCTCGATGCTCCCCTGAGATTCGGGGCGAACTACACGCCGTCGAAGAACTGGATGCACTCCTGGCTCGACTTCACCCCGGACGATGTGCGTCGCGACTTCGCGGCTCTCGCGGAGCTCGGGCTCGATCACGTCCGGGTCTTCCCGCTGTGGACCGTGCTGCAGCCGAATCGCACCCTCATCCGCGAGAAGGCGGTCGACGACGTGCGTGCGGTGGTCGACATCGCGGGCGAGTTCGGGATGGATGCGAGCATCGACGTGGTCCAGGGCCATCTGTCGAGCTTCGACTTCGTGCCGTCGTGGCTGTACACGTGGCACGACAAGAACATGTTCACCGATCCCCGAGCGCTCGAGGGTCAGGTCGCGCTCGTCGACAGGCTCGGCCGGGCGCTGCGCGATGCCCCCAACTTCCTCGGGCTCACCCTCGGGAACGAGACGAACCAGTTCTCCGCGCACACCCATCCGTCGCCCTGGCCGGTGACGCCGGACGAGGCGGGCGGCTGGCTCTCCGCCCTGCTGTCGGCAGCCGACGCCGCAGCGCCCGGCTTCCCGCACGTCCACAGCGAGTACGACGCCGTCTGGTACATGGACGGCCACGGCTTCACGCCGGCCCACGCGTCACGCTTGGGCGCCATGACCACGATCCACTCCTGGATCTTCAACGGCACCGCCCAGCGCTACGGAGGACGATCGATCGCCTCCGACCGGCACGCCGAGTACCTGATCGAGCTCTCCCGCGCGTTCGCCACCGATCCGGACAGGGTGGTGTGGTTGCAGGAGGTCGGCGCCCCGTCGAACTGCCTGACGGAGGACGAGATGCCGGACTTCCTGGAGGCGACCGTGCGCTCCGCGCTGCGCACCGACAACCTCTGGGGCGTCACGTGGTGGTGTTCGCACGACGTCAGTCGCGACCTGGGCGACTTCCCCGAACTCGAGTACACCCTCGGCCTGATCGATCAGAACGGTGCGGCGAAGCCCCTCGGCCGACGCTTCGCCGAGGTGATCCCCGAGCTGCGGCAGCGCGTCGCGGCACCGGCGCGGGAGACGGCGATCGTGGTGGAGGTCGACGAGCGCGAGGTGCCCGTGAGCCGGGCGGCGCTGAGCCCGGGTGGTCCCGTGTTCCAGGCCTGGGTCGACGCCTGCGCCGCGGGGCTCGACCCGGCCGTGATCACGTCGCGTGACGCGCTCGATCCCGCCGTGCGGGAGGCCCGTGGCATCCGCCGGCTCATCCGCCCCGATCTGCGGGCGGGCGCGGTCGATCCCTACGGGTCGGTCAACACCGTGGTCGACGCCTGACGTTCAAGACGCCTGACGTTCAGGACGCCTGACGTTCAGTCGGTGCGCGTGGGCGGGGCCGTGCTCTCGCGCGCCGTGAGCACAGGAGTCGGGCCTTCGACGCTCGGCAGGTTCGCGCCCGCTTCAATCTGCTGGAGCAGCAGGGTGGCGGCGCGCTCGCCGAGTTCGAAGGTGTCGCGCGTCATCGCCGTGATCGACGGGTTGATGAGCCCCGCGATGACCGAGTCGTCGAAGGAGGCCAGCGAGACGTCGCGGGGAACCCTGCGTCCCATCTCCTGTGCGACGCGGAGACCGGCGACCGCCATCACGTCGTTGTCGTAGACGATCGCGGTGGGCCGCCGCCGTCCGGAGAGCAGCGCCCGCGTCACCGCGGAGGCGCGGGCGGGGGAGAAGTCGGTGGTGATGACCTCGCCCTCCACGCCATCGGCCGACAGGCGTTCCAAGACCTCGGCCCGCAGCCGGGTGTGTTCGAGCTCCGCCGGTCCTGCCACGTAGGCGATGTGCACGTGCCCGAGCGCGGCGAGATAGGAGTAGAGCGTCTCCGCCACCGTGTCGTCGCCGATCCACACGCTGGGCACCGTCCCGTCGGGAGACGGCTTCGACCCGATCATCACGGCGCGGGCGTCGAGAGCGGCGATGCGGTCGGCCCGAGGATCGTCGTCGCGCGGGTCGATGAAGATGAAACCGTCGACCTGGTTGGACGAGCGCCACTGCCGATGCACCTCCATCTCCTCCGCGATGTCCGCCACCAGACGCAGCTGCAGACTGACCTTGCTCTCGGAGAGGCGCGATTCGATGCCCGCGATGAGGTCGGTGAAGAAGGCCTCCGATCCGAGGGAACGGGCGGGGCGCGCGAGTGCGAAGCCGACGGTGTTCGCCCGCGCGCCGACGAGGGCGCGTGCCGCCGAACTCGGCTGCCAGCCGTTCTCCTCGACGACGGCGAGGATCCGCTGCCGGGTCTCCTCGCTCACTCCGGGGCGCCCGTTCAAGGCGAAGGAGACGGCGCCGGGGGAGACCCCGGCCATGCGCGCGATGTCGGCGATCGTGACGCGCTTCGCCGGACTCATAGTCCCTCACCCTACTTGATCGGTTTAGCCCGGTGGAAGGCGGATCGGGTGTGTTCTAGACTCGCCACTAGATCGTTTTAGTAAATCGGATAGCATTCATCACACGGGTTCGCGGCGACGTCCCGCGAACCTGCCCTCACCGTCGAGTCGGAGATCCCCTATGCATGACGACACCTCGCTCACCGTCGGCCGCGTCAAGCGTGTGCTGGAGGAGCGCATCCGCCCGTCGATCCACTCGGCGTCGGTGCCGCTGCAGGTCGAGATCCACGAACTGCCCGGGGAGCCGATCGCACCGGCGGAAGGGCTCGCCCTCGACTACACCGCCGGCTCCGTGGGCGCCCCGTGGGGACCGGCCTGGGGAACCACGTGGTTCAAGCTCACCGGGCGGGTGCCGTCCGAGTGGGCCGGCCGCAAGGTCGAGGCGCTGATCGACCTCGGGTTCGACGTGAACATGACGGGCTTCCAATGCGAGGCCCTCGCCTACCGACCGGGCGGCACGGGGTCCGACCCGATCCCGGTGAAGAGCATCAACCCGCGAAACCAGTGGGTCCCGATCGTCGAGACGGCAGCGGGCGACGAGCCGGTCGAGCTGTACCTCGAGGCGGCTTCCAACCCGGTGCTCCTGGACTACCACCCCTTCCTCCCGACGCAGGAGGGCGACATCCTCACATCCTCGAAGGAACCGCTCTACCGCGCCCGGCGGATGGATCTGGCGGTGTTCGAGCAGGAAGTGTTCGACCTGGCGCTCGACCTCGAGGTGCTCTTCGAGCTGCAGGCGGAGCTGCCGGCAACCTCGCCCCGTCGCATGCGCATCCTGCAGGCCATGGACGATGCGCTCGACGTCCTCGACCTGCAGCACATCGTCGCCACGGCCTCCGATGCCCGTGCCCGCCTGGCCGAAGTGCTGGCCGCACCCGCCGAGGCGAGTGCGCACCGGATCTCGGCCGTCGGTCACGCGCACATCGATTCGGCGTGGCTGTGGCCCGTGCGCGAGACGATCCGCAAGGTCGCACGCACCACCTCGTCGATGACGGCTCTGCTGGAGGAGCAGTCCGAATTCCGGTACGGCATGTCCAGCGCACAGCAGTACGCCTGGATCAAGGAGCACCGCCCCGAGGTCTGGGAGCGGGTCAAGGCCGCGGTCGCCGAAGGGCGCTTCCTGCCCCTGGGTGGCATGTGGGTCGAGTCCGACACCGTGATGCCGACGGGGGAGTCGCTCGTGCGGCAGTTCTCGCAGGGGCAGCGGTTCTTCGAGCGGGAGTTCGGCATCCGGTCCAAGGGCGTGTGGCTCCCGGACAGCTTCGGGTACTCGCCCGCCCTGCCGCAGCTGATGCGCCGCGCCGGGTTCGAGTGGTTCTTCACGCAGAAGATCTCGTGGAACCAGCAGAACGTCTTCCCGCACCACTCCTTCCTCTGGGAGGGCATCGACGGGTCGCAGGTGTTCACGCACTTCCCGTCGATGGACACCTACAACTCGCAGTTGAGCGGCATGGAGGTCGCGAAGGCCGCCCGGCAGTTCAAGGAGAACCGGGTCAGCTCGCGCTCGATCGCCCCGGTCGGCTGGGGCGACGGCGGTGGCGGGACGACCCGCGAGATGACGGGCAAGGCTGAACGCCTCCGTGACCTCGAGGGCAGCGCGCAGGTGGTGTGGGAGCATCCGGACGACTTCTTCGATGCCGCGAGAGCCGAGCTGCCGCATCCGGCGGTGTGGGTGGGGGAGCTGTACCTCGAGCTGCACCGCGGGACGCTCACCAGCCAGCACGCCACCAAGGCACTGCACCGCTGGGCCGAGCACGCGCTGATCGAGGCGGAGCTGTGGGCGGCGACGGATACGGTGCGCACCGGTGCCGCCTACCCGCAGGCCGAGTTCGACCGCTTGTGGCAGACCGTTCTCCTGCACGAGTTCCATGACATCCTCCCGGGGACCTCGATCGCCTGGGTGCACCGCGAGGCCGTCGCCGTGCTGACGGACGTGCTCTCGGATGCGCAGGACATCGCGGGTGCCGCGCGACGCTCGCTCGCGGGCGAGGGCGATCGCGAACTGCGGTTCGAGCCGACCTCGGTCGGGCGCGCGGGGGGACAGGGGCACGCTCTCGGCGCGGCGTTCCTTCCCGAGGCGACCCCCGCTGCCGTCTCGCTCTCGCAGGAGGACGACGGTTGGCGGCTGGAGAACGAGCTCGTCTCGGTGCGCGTGTCCGCCGACGGTCTGATCGTCTCCGCCGTCGACAAGGCATCGGGGCGCGAGGCGGTCACTGCGGGAAAGGCTGCGAACCTGTTCCAGCTCCACCAGGACTTCCCGAACATGTGGGACGCCTGGGACATCGATCGCTATTACCGCAACAGCGTCGACGACCTCACCGCCGTCACGTCGATCGAGGCGACCATGGTCGGCACCGTGGCGAAGATCGTGGTCGTGCGCCCGTTCTCGGAGTCGACCATCACGCAGACGATCCTTCTCGCACCCGGCTCGCGGACCGTGCTGCTGCGCAACGAGATCGATTGGCACGAGACCGAGAAGCTGCTCAAGCTCGCCTTCCCGCTCGACATCCAGGCGGCGCACACCGAGGCCGAGACGCAGTTCGGCTACCAGTCGCGGGTGACGCACACGAACACCAGCTGGGAGGCGGCGAAGTTCGAGACGTCGATGCACCGGTTCGTCCTGGTGCGCGAGCAGGACTTCGGCGTCGCACTCGTGAACGACTCGATCTACGGCTACGACACATCCCGCGAGGTGTCGGATGATGCGGTGACGACCACGGTGAGGCTCTCGCTGCTGCGTGCCCCGCGGTTCCCCGACCCCGACACCGACCACGGCCACCACGAGATCGAGGTCGGTTTCGTGATCGGGGCGGACGCCGAGATCGCGACGGCCGAGGGCATCCGGATCAACGCGCTCCCCACCGTCGTGCGGGGTGCGCGCGAGGTCGAACCCCTGGTGTCGGTCCGGGGTGAGGGGATCGTCGTGTCGGCGGTCAAGCTCGCCGACGACGGATCGGGCGACGTGATCGTGCGCGTGTACGAGGCGCTCGGGCGACGCACGGCCGGCGAGTTGACGGTCGGGTTCGAGCACCACGGGGTGCGCGAGGTGAGTCTGATCGAGGACGACATCGAGGACGCGCGTACCGGTGGCGACCTGAGACTGCGTCCGTTCGAGGTGCGCACGCTCCGCATCGCCCGCTGAGTGGATATCCGCGGCGTGCGGGATCGAAAACGCGCCGGGAAACCGGTGCGGAGGAGCGGTTTCGATCCCGCATGCGGCGCGGGGACGTGCACGACACGCCCGGCGGTTGAGCCTGATTTGCCCGATCCCCGGGATCCGCGTAACTTATTACCTGTTCGCCCCAAACGGTTGAGCGGAGGTCCTCGGACCGGCTCCCGTCAAGCAGCTAACACCTCCCGAATCCCAGACACTCACTGAGTGAACAGGATGAAGGTGCTGACTCGTTCCCTCACTCAGGCCGAAGAAAATCGGACTTGACAACGGAGATGAGATCGGTAAGATAGAGAAGTTGCCCTGCGGGCCTGGTTGTGATGACTGGGTCGTGGGAGCATCCGATCCTTGAGAACTCAACAGCGTGCACTTGTCAAATGCCAAATTATCCTCGTCTAGCTTCGGCTGGGTGAGAATTCCTTTGGATCAAAGACCAGCCCTTCCGGGGGCTGGCAATGGATGAAGTCAGCAATGAATTTGTCTCTTTGGTCAGCATCAAACTCGCTGCGTTCATCGTTTTCCCGGTGTTCGTATGCATTTCTTTTTTACGGAGAGTTTGATCCTGGCTCAGGATGAACGCTGGCGGCGTGCTTAACACATGCAAGTCGAACGGTGAACACGGAGCTTGCTCTGTGGGATCAGTGGCGAACGGGTGAGTAACACGTGAGCAACCTGCCCCTGACTCTGGGATAAGCGCTGGAAACGGCGTCTAATACTGGATATGTGACGTGATCGCATGGTCTGCGTCTGGAAAGAATTTCGGTTGGGGATGGGCTCGCGGCCTATCAGCTTGTTGGTGAGGTAATGGCTCACCAAGGCGTCGACGGGTAGCCGGCCTGAGAGGGTGACCGGCCACACTGGGACTGAGACACGGCCCAGACTCCTACGGGAGGCAGCAGTGGGGAATATTGCACAATGGGCGCAAGCCTGATGCAGCAACGCCGCGTGAGGGACGACGGCCTTCGGGTTGTAAACCTCTTTTAGCAGGGAAGAAGCGAAAGTGACGGTACCTGCAGAAAAAGCGCCGGCTAACTACGTGCCAGCAGCCGCGGTAATACGTAGGGCGCAAGCGTTATCCGGAATTATTGGGCGTAAAGAGCTCGTAGGCGGTTTGTCGCGTCTGCTGTGAAATCCGGAGGCTCAACCTCCGGCCTGCAGTGGGTACGGGCAGACTAGAGTGCGGTAGGGGAGATTGGAATTCCTGGTGTAGCGGTGGAATGCGCAGATATCAGGAGGAACACCGATGGCGAAGGCAGATCTCTGGGCCGTAACTGACGCTGAGGAGCGAAAGGGTGGGGAGCAAACAGGCTTAGATACCCTGGTAGTCCACCCCGTAAACGTTGGGAACTAGTTGTGGGGTCCATTCCACGGATTCCGTGACGCAGCTAACGCATTAAGTTCCCCGCCTGGGGAGTACGGCCGCAAGGCTAAAACTCAAAGGAATTGACGGGGACCCGCACAAGCGGCGGAGCATGCGGATTAATTCGATGCAACGCGAAGAACCTTACCAAGGCTTGACATATACGAGAACGGGCCAGAAATGGTCAACTCTTTGGACACTCGTAAACAGGTGGTGCATGGTTGTCGTCAGCTCGTGTCGTGAGATGTTGGGTTAAGTCCCGCAACGAGCGCAACCCTCGTTCTATGTTGCCAGCACGTAATGGTGGGAACTCATGGGATACTGCCGGGGTCAACTCGGAGGAAGGTGGGGATGACGTCAAATCATCATGCCCCTTATGTCTTGGGCTTCACGCATGCTACAATGGCCGGTACAAAGGGCTGCAATACCGTGAGGTGGAGCGAATCCCAAAAAGCCGGTCCCAGTTCGGATTGAGGTCTGCAACTCGACCTCATGAAGTCGGAGTCGCTAGTAATCGCAGATCAGCAACGCTGCGGTGAATACGTTCCCGGGTCTTGTACACACCGCCCGTCAAGTCATGAAAGTCGGTAACACCTGAAGCCGGTGGCCTAACCCTTGTGGAGGGAGCCGTCGAAGGTGGGATCGGTAATTAGGACTAAGTCGTAACAAGGTAGCCGTACCGGAAGGTGCGGCTGGATCACCTCCTTTCTAAGGAGCATCTGACGCTTCGGCGTCCAGAACCCAGTTCGGGAACGTTCGTTTCTCGCTGGGAGCTCATGGGTGGAACATTTGACATGGCATCGAGATCTGATCTTGGAATGAGTACGCCGCTTGCGGTTGGAAGGTTCTGGGTGAGGGGGTCGGTGCCTGCACGCTGTTGGGTCCTGAGGGACCGGATGCGCTTTGACCTTCGGGTTGGAAGCATTTGGTTACTCTGGGCCTTTCGTTGTTTCCCCGGTGGGGAAGCGGTGAGGGGTACCGCCCGTACTTTGAGAACTACACAGTGGACGCGAGCATCTTGCAGCAGCCTTCGGGTTGTTGCACAAGATGATCTTAAAGATCATTAGTCAATTTCTGATTCCATTTTCGGATGGGGTCGAGTTTTTGATTCAAACTCATGTGATTTCAAGTCTTTAAGAGCAAACGGTGGATGCCTTGGCATCTGGAGCCGAAGAAGGACGTAGCAATCTGCGATAAGCCTCGGGGAACTGATAAGCAAGTTTTGATCCGAGGGTGTCCGAATGGGGAAACCCCGCTGGGCGGCGTGCCGACCTAGTGACTCCCGCCTGAATATATAGGGCGGGTAGAGGGAACGTGGGGAAGTGAAACATCTCAGTACCCACAGGAAGAGAAAGCAACCGCGATTCCGTTAGTAGTGGCGAGCGAAACCGGATCAGGCTAAACCTAGCGTGTGTGATAGCCGGCAGGCGTTGCACGTTGGGGGTTGTGGGACTTTTCAGTCATCTCTGCCGAGGTGGCGGCGTTACAAGAAGGTATAGACGAACGGTCTTGAAAGGCCGGTCATAGAGGGTGCCAACCCCGTAGTCGAAATGCTTCTCTTGGCGCGAAGAGTATCCCAAGTAGCACGGGGCCCGTGAAATCCCGTGTGAATCTGTCAGGACCACCTGATAAGCCTAAATACTCCCAGATGACCGATAGCGGACAAGTACCGTGAGGGAAAGGTGAAAAGTACCCCGGGAGGGGAGTGAAATAGTACCTGAAACCGTTTGCTTACAAACCGTTGGAGCCTCCTTAGTAGGGGTGACAGCGTGCCTTTTGAAGAATGAGCCTGCGAGTTAGCGATATGTGGCGAGGTTAACCCGTGTGGGGTAGCCGTAGCGAAAGCGAGTCTGAATAGGGCGATTCAGTCGCATGTCCTAGACCCGAAGCGAAGTGATCTATCCATGGCCAGGTTGAAGCACGTGTAAGAGCGTGTGGAGGACCGAACCCACTTAGGTTGAAAACTGAGGGGATGAGCTGTGGATAGGGGTGAAAGGCCAATCAAACTTCGTGATAGCTGGTTCTCTCCGAAATGCATTTAGGTGCAGCGTTGCGTGTTTCTTGCCGGAGGTAGAGCTACTGGATGGCCGATGGGCCCTACAAGGTTACTGACGTCAGCCAAACTCCGAATGCCGGTAAGTGAGAGCGCAGCAGTGAGACTGTGGGGGATAAGCTTCATAGTCGAGAGGGAAACAACCCAGACCACCAACTAAGGTCCCAAAGCGCGTGCTAAGTGGGAAAGGATGTGGAGTTGCTGTGACAACCAGGAGGTTGGCTTAGAAGCAGCCACCCTTGAAAGAGTGCGTAATAGCTCACTGGTCAAGTGATTCCGCGCCGACAATGTAACGGGGCTCAAGCACGCCACCGAAGTTGTGGCATTGACATTATTGGTAGGCCTTCGTGGTCCAGCCGTGTTGATGGGTAGGAGAGCGTCGTGTGGCCAGCGAAGCGGCGGTGTAAACCAGCCGTGGAGGCTACACGAGTGAGAATGCAGGCATGAGTAGCGAATGACGTGTGAGAAACACGTCCTCCGAAAGACCAAGGGTTCCAGGGTCAAGCTAATCTTCCCTGGGTAAGTCGGGACCTAAGGCGAGGCCGACAGGCGTAGTCGATGGACAACGGGTTGATATTCCCGTACCGGCGAAGAACCGCCCAAGCTAATCCAGTAGTGCTAAGTATCTGAATCCCAGTGACTGATCCCTTCGGGGTGACGCTCTGGGCCTAGCGTACGACCCCATTCTGGTGCGGTTAGCGTATTAACAGGTGTGACGCAGGAAGGTAGCCCAAGCCAGGCGATGGTTGTCCTGGTGCAAGTGCGTAGGCAGAGTCGTAGGCAAATCCGCGATTCATTGAAGCTGAGACACGATGCGGATAAAAAGTGGGTGATCCTATGCTGCCGAGAAAAGCATCGACGCGAGGTTCTAGCTGCCCGTACCCCAAACCGACTCAGGTGGTCAGGTAGAGAATACCAAGGAGATCGAGAGAATCGTGGTTAAGGAACTCGGCAAAATGCCCCCGTAACTTCGGGAGAAGGGGGGCCTTCGGCGTATAGGGATTTACTCCCGAAAGCGTTTGGAGGCCGCAGAGACTAGTGGGTAGCGACTGTTTACTAAAAACACAGGTCCGTGCCAAGTCGCAAGACGATGTATACGGACTGACGCCTGCCCGGTGCTGGAAGGTTAAGAGGACCGGTTAGCCGTAAGGCGAAGCTGAGAATTTAAGCCCCAGTAAACGGCGGTGGTAACTATAACCATCCTAAGGTAGCGAAATTCCTTGTCGGGTAAGTTCCGACCTGCACGAATGGCGTAACGACTTCCCAACTGTCTCAACCGCGAACTCGGCGAAATTGCATTACGAGTAAAGATGCTCGTTACGCGCAGCAGGACGGAAAGACCCCGTGACCTTTACTACAGCTTGGTATTGGTGTTCGGTGTGGCTTGTGTAGGATAGGTGGGAGACTTTGAAGCATGGACGCTAGTTCGTGTGGAGTCATTGTTGAAATACCACTCTGGTCACTCTGGATATCTAACTTCGAACCGTAATCCGGTTCAGGGACAGTGCCTGGTGGGTAGTTTAACTGGGGCGGTTGCCTCCCAAAAAGTAACGGAGGCGCCCAAAGGTTCCCTCAACCTGGTTGGCAATCAGGTGTCGAGTGTAAGTGCACAAGGGAGCTTGACTGTGAGACTGACAGGTCGAGCAGGGACGAAAGTCGGGACTAGTGATCCGGCAGTGGCTTGTGGAAGCGCTGTCGCTCAACGGATAAAAGGTACCTCGGGGATAACAGGCTGATCTTGCCCAAGAGTCCATATCGACGGCATGGTTTGGCACCTCGATGTCGGCTCGTCGCATCCTGGGGCTGGAGTAGGTCCCAAGGGTTGGGCTGTTCGCCCATTAAAGCGGTACGCGAGCTGGGTTTAGAACGTCGTGAGACAGTTCGGTCCCTATCCGCTGCGCGCGTAGGAAATTTGAGAGGATCTGACCCTAGTACGAGAGGACCGGGTTGGACGAACCTCTGGTGTGTCAGTTGTTCCGCCAGGAGCACCGCTGATTAGCTACGTTCGGGATGGATAACCGCTGAAAGCATCTAAGCGGGAAGCCGGCCTCAAGATGAGATTTCCATACCTTCGGGTGAGAGGCTCCCAGCCAGACTACTGGGTTGATAGGCCAGATGTGGAAGTGCAGTAATGCATGCAGCTGACTGGTACTAATAAGCCGATGACTTGATAACACACCGTTTGTTGGTGCTACGCGTCCACTGAGTGGTTCTCGATGTACGGTCGAGAACCGCATAACAACAATGACTTTGTTATGTGTTTGATTGAAACATCAATAGTGTTTCGGCGGCCATAGCGTGAGGGAAACGCCCGGTTACATTCCGAACCCGGAAGCTAAGCCTCACAGCGCCGATGGTACTGCAGGGGGGACCCTGTGGGAGAGTAGGACACCGCCGGACTCCTTTTAAACAAAATGGCCACCCAACGCTGGGTGGCCATTTTGCGTTAAGTCTCACCGTCTCAGCCGAGACTCCAGCAGGGCTGCGGTCTCCTGCACAGCCCTGGCCAGAAGAGCTTCGTCCAACTCTTCGATGCCCCAGGTCACGGCGACGGCTGCGACCGGCCATCCCGAGGCATCGAGGACGGCTGCGCCGACGCTGCGCAGGCCCACCGCGACCTCACCGTCCTCGGTCGCGTATCCCCGCGCTCGAACCTCGCGCAACAGCTCCCGCAGCTCGCGTGGTGTCTGCGGCCCCTGGCCCGTGCGAACCGGGAACGCAGACGTATCGGGGTAGAGCGCGCGCACCTGTTCGCGGGGCAGCGCAGCCAGCATGGCCCGGCCCGACGCGGTGAGGTGAGCCGGAAGGCGGACTCCGACGTCGGTCACCAGTGCGGGGCGGCGTGGCGCACGCTCCTCGACGATGTACAGCACGTCCCCACCACTCATCACTGCCAGGTGGGCGCTCTCGCCCAGGCGGTCGGACAGCGCCGCGACCAGGGGAGCGCCTCGCCGAGCGAGCGGCTGCTGTCGGGTGTACCCGCCGGCGAGCTCGAACGCCGACGTGCCGAGGCCCCAGCGGCGCTCCTCCTGCAGGTGGAGCACGAAGCCGTGAGCCGCCAGCGTGGACAGCAGGTGGTACACGGTCGAGCGGGGCAGCTCGAGCTCCCGCGCGATCGCCGACGCCGCCACCGGGGCGGGGCGTCCCGCGAGATAGCTCAGAATGCGCAGCGTGTGGTCGGCGGCGGGGACTTTCGCGGCCTCTGGCTTGTCTGGGATCACAGACACAGCATGGCACGAACCGGTGTCCTGCAGGCCCCACCGGGTGTGGAATCGAGTCATGACCGAACTCGCCCCCGTGCTTGTCGGAGCGGCCCCGCTGTCGCCTGCCGACGTCGTCGCCGTCGCCCGCCACGACGCTCCTGTGTCGATATTCCAGGATGCACTCACTCGGGTCGCCGAGACCCGTCGAGTGATCGACGGTCTCGCTGCCGATCCGAATCCCCACTACGGCGTCTCCACAGGCTTCGGTGCCCTCGCGACCACCTTCATCGCGCCGGACCGTCGTTTCCAGTTGCAGGCGAGTCTGATCCGGTCGCACGCCGCGGGCACCGGCGCCGAGGTCGAGCGCGAGGTCGTACGCGGGCTTCAGCTCCTGCGTCTGCAGGCCCTCGCTTCGGGGCGCACGGGCGTCCGGCCGATCGTCGTCGAGACCTACGCGGCGCTGTTGAACTCCGGTATCACGCCGGTCGTTCGCGAGTACGGCTCGCTCGGCTGCTCGGGCGATCTCGCCCCCTTGGCCCACATCGCCCTCGCCGCGATGGGAGAGGGGGAGGTGCGTGATGCTTCCGGGGAGCTGGTACCGGCCTCCGCTGCCCTCGCACGCGCCGGGATCGAGCCCCTGACCCTCGTCGAGAAGGAAGGGCTCGCTCTCATCAACGGCACGGACGGCATGCTCGGCATGCTGGTGCTGGCCCTGCACGATCTCGAGACGCTCCTCGTCACCGCCGATGTCGCCGCGGCGATGTCGGTGGAGTCCCAGTTGGGGACCGACGCGGTGTTCGCTGCCGACCTGATGGCGCTGCGACCGCAGAGAGGTCAGACGGAGTCGGCCGGCAACCTGCGCCGGTTCCTCGCGGACTCGCCGATGGTCGCCAGCCACAAGGGACCGGATGACGGGCGTGTCCAGGACGCGTACTCGCTGCGGTGCTCGCCCCAGGTGCACGGCACGGCGCGCGACACGATGGCACACGCCGCGATGATCGCCGACCGCGAGCTCGCCAGCGTGATCGACAATCCCGTGATCACCGTCGACGGACGCATCGAGTCCAACGGGAACTTCCACGGTGCTCCGGTCGCGGCCGTCCTCGACTTCCTCGCGATCTCGGTCGCCGATGTCGCTTCCGTCTCCGAGCGGCGCACGGACCGCGCCCTGGATCCCGCCCGCAACCACGGTCTGCCCCCCTTCCTCGCGGACGAGGTCGGTGTCGACTCCGGCCTGATGATCGCGCAGTATGCGGCTGCCGGTATCGTCTCCGAGCTCAAGCGCCTGGCCGTGCCGGCGTCGGTGGACTCGATCCCGTCCTCCGCCATGCAGGAGGACCACGTCTCGATGGGGTGGGCCGCCGCCCGCAAGCTGCGGCGCGCGATCGACGGCCTCGGCCGAGTGCTCGCCATCGAGATCCTCACCGGCGCGCGTGCTCTCGACCTGCGGGCGCCATTGGAAGCCGGACCCGTGACCGGCGCCGTGCGCGATCTCGTCCGCACCGTCGCAGCGGGTCCCGGACCCGACCGCTTCCTCTCCCCGGAGATGGAGGCCGTCACCGCCCTCGTCCAATCGGGCGCCGTCGCCCGCATCGCAAAGGAGCACATCCATGGTTGAGCCCACCGCTACTGGGTCCACCGCACCTGAGCCCACCGCTACTGGATCCCGCGTCGTCCGCGCCGCCCGGGGCAATCAGCGCACGGCGAAGAGCTGGGGCGCCGAGGCCGCCAAGCGCATGCTGATGAACAACCTCGATCCCGAGGTCGCAGAGCACCCCGAAGACCTCGTCGTCTACGGCGGCACCGGTAAGGCGGCCCGTAGCTGGGAGGCGTACGACGCGATCGTGCGCACCCTCGACGAGCTCGAACCGGACGAGACGCTGCTGGTGCAGTCGGGCAAGCCGGTGGGTGTCTTCCGCACCCACGAGTGGGCGCCGCGCGTGCTGATCGCCAACTCCAACCTGGTGGGGGACTGGGCCACCTGGCCGGAGTTCCGCAAGCTCGAGGAACTCGGGCTCATCATGTACGGACAGATGACGGCCGGATCGTGGATCTACATCGGCACGCAGGGCATCCTGCAGGGGACCTACGAGACGTTCGCCGCCGTGGCCCGTTCCCTCGGTCGTGACTCTCTGCGTGGCACACTCACCCTCACGGGCGGCGCGGGCGGGATGGGCGGCGCTCAGCCACTCGCCGTGACCCTGAACGACGGCGCGGTGCTGATCGTCGACGTGGACGAGTCGCGTCTCGCCCGGCGCGTGGAGCACGGCTACCTCGACGAGTACACGACCGACCTCGATGCGGCCGTCGCCCGAGTGGTCGCGGCCAAGGAGTCGGGCGAAGCCCTCTCGGTCGGAGTGGTCGGCAACGCGGCCGAGGTGTTCCCCGAGCTGCGGCGTCGGGGCCTTCCGATCGACATCGTGACCGATCAGACCAGCGCCCACGATCCGCTCGCCTACCTCCCGGTCGGCATCACCGTGGCGGACTGGAAGTCCGAGGCGGAACGCGACCCCGAAGAGTTCACGCGCCGTTCGCGCGCGTCGATGGCCGCGCACGTCGAGGCGATGGTCGCGTTCCAGGATGCCGGTGCAGCCGTGTTCGACTACGGCAACTCGATCCGTGCCGAGGCTCAGCTCGGAGGCTTCGATCGGGCGTTCGAGTTCCCCGGGTTCGTGCCGGCATACATCCGCCCGCAGTTCGAGGAAGGACGCGGACCGTTCCGCTGGGCGGCCCTCTCCGGCGATCCCGAGGACATCTACAAGACCGACCGTGCGATCGCCGAGCTCTTCCCCGACGATGCCGCCCTTCACCGCTGGCTGGAGAAGGCCGGCGAGAAGGTCCACTTCGAGGGGCTGCCCGCACGCATCTGCTGGCTCGGCTACAAGGAGCGTCACCTCGCCGGACTCAGGTTCAACGAGATGGTCGCCTCGGGTGAGCTGTCGGCGCCGATCGTGATCGGTCGCGACCACCTCGACTCCGGGTCGGTGGCATCGCCGTACCGGGAGACCGAGGCGATGAACGACGGTTCGGACGCGATCGCGGACTGGCCTCTGCTGAACGCGCTGCTCAACACGGCCTCCGGCGCCTCGTGGGTGTCGCTGCATCACGGGGGCGGCGTCGGCATCGGCCGCTCGATCCACGCCGGTCAGGTCACCGTCGCCGACGGCACTGCGCTCGCCGCGGAGAAGCTGGAGCGCGTGCTGACGAACGACCCCGGCACCGGGGTGATGCGTCACGTCGATGCGGGCTACGAGCACGCCCGCGAGGTCGCGCGCGAGCGTGGTCTGAACATACCGATGCTCTGAGAGGCTCAGGACATGGCAACGCTCCTCACGAACATCGCGGAATTGACCACCAACGTCGCGCTGCACGGCGACGGGCCCGGTGACCGTACCGGAACCCTGACCGACGCGGCCGTGCTGATCGAGGGCGAACGGATCGCCTGGGCGGGCGCCGCTGCGGATGCGCCCGCGGCCGAGGAGGTGATCGATGCCGGCGGGCGCGCCGTGATCCCCGGGTTCGTCGACAGTCACAGCCACCTGGTCTTCGGCGGCGAGCGCGCGGCCGAGTTCGAGGCCCGCATGGCAGGGCAGAAGTACGCCGCCGGTGGCATCCGCTCGACCGTGGCCGCCACGCGTGCCGCAACCGAGGATGAGCTGCGTGCACGTCTGCGCGGCTTCCTTGACGAGATGCTCGCGCAGGGCACGACGACCGTCGAGATCAAGAGCGGCTACGGGTTGAGCGTCGTCGACGAGGAGCGCCTGGTGCGCCTGGCCGCCGAGGTGACGCCCGAGGTGACGTTCCTCGGCGCGCACGTGGTCCCCGCCGAGTATGCCGAGCGGTCGGACGAGTACGTCGATCTGGTCACCGGGCCCATGCTCGATGCCTGCGCTCCGCACGCAAAGTGGATCGACGTGTTCTGCGAGACCGGAGCCTTCACGGTGGCGCAGTCGCGTCGGGTGCTGGAGGCCGGCATCGCGCGCGGACTCGCGCCCCGGGTGCATGCGAGCCAGCTCGGCCCGGGCGACGGCGTTCGCCTGGCGGTCGAGCTCGGCGCGGCGTCGATCGACCACGGCACGTATCTGACGGATGCCGATGTCGGAGCGCTCGCCGGCTCCGACACCGTGCTCACTCTGCTGCCGGGTGTCGAGTTCTCGACGCGGCAGCCGTATCCGGACGCGCGGCGCCTGATCGACGCGGGCGTGACCGTGGCGCTGGCGTGCGACACGAACCCGGGGTCGAGCTTCACCTCATCGATGCCGTTCTGTATCGCCGTGGCCGTCCGGGACATGGGGATGACCCCGGGGGAAGCCGTGTGGGCGGCGACGGCCGGCGGAGCGAAGGCACTCCGCCGGGACGACGTCGGGGTGATCGCCCCCGGTGCCAGGGCCGATCTCGTGCTGTTGGACGCACCGACCAGGATCCACCTCGCGTACCGGCCGGGGGTCCCGCTCGTGCGGCAGGTGTGGAAGGACGGCGACCCGGTGGGGTGACGCCGTCACTCCGCGATGGCCTCGACCAGCGTGGCCAGCCGCGTCTCACCGTCCCCGGCGACCGTGAGGAGACGCACTCCGGTGTCCTGCGCGAGATCGTCCGCGAGGTCGAACAGAGCCTGGTCCATCGCCTCGCGCAGTGCGGGGTCTTCGTCCGCGGGGATGCGGATCGACCGGCGTTCATCGAGCGGGACGAGCACGACCAGATCGACGCGAGCGAGAGAGTCCTCGGCGATCGCGATCGCACGTTCCACGAGTGCGCCGTCGCTCCGCCCGAGCCGTTCGAGGGCGATGAGGTAGGCGGCGAAGTCCAGCGGTCCCCGCTCGGCGATCACGTCCTGCTGACCCGCCGTGGCGTGCAGGCGTCCGGCCGCTATCCGCAGCTGGCCGGCGAAGCTCGCCTCCCCGGACGGGTCGACCGCCTCCTCCTCGAGGTCGTCGAACGGGTCCCCGAGCGAGAGATACTCCGGATGCGCGGCGAGGAAGTCCGCGATCAGAGTGCTCTTGCCACTCGCGTGCGTACCGGAGACGACGATCCTCATCGGCGGGACGCGAGGCCGGCCAGCAGCTCGAGCACGCACAGCGCCGCCAGACGGACGGTGCGGGCGTCCTCCGCGTCCGTGGTCGCATCGACCTCGGCGAGGTCGGCGCTGACGACGCGCCCATCCGCGGCGACGGCACGCGTGAGGGCACGCAGCTCCCACGCGTGGAGCCCACCGGGGACGCTCGCTGGGCAGCCGGGCGCGACCGACCGGTCGCAGACGTCGACGTCGATGTCGAGGTGCACACGCGGGGCCGCCCCCGCACCGGCGAGCTCGAGCGCCTCGGCGACGACGTCGTCGATGCCGCGACGGCGCACCTCGTCGAGCGTGACGACGCGGATGCCCCAGTCGGCCGCGCGCCGCGCATAGGCGGCGGAGTTCGCGAAGTCGGCGATGCCGATCTGGACGATCCTGGTCGGGTCGATCCGGGTGGTCGTCAGTGCGGACGCGGTCGGGACGTCTTCCACGAGGCGTCGTACCGGTGTGCCGTTGGAGACGCCGTCGCGCAGGTCGAAGTGCGCGTCGAACGTGATGAGGCCCGTGGCTTCGGCGCCGAGCGCGACCGGATACGTGAGCGAGTTGTCGCCGCCGAGTGCGATCACGAGCTTCGTCGCCTCGGCGAGTTCACGCACGCGGGAGATGACCCTCGCCTCGCCGTCCGCGCCGTCCGGATCGCTCACATCGCCGGCATCCGCGATGCGCAGAACCTCGTCGAGTTCGAGCACCGGCGGACCCATCAGCGTCGTCCCGTAGCGGGGAAGCGCTTCGCGGATGGCGGCCGGGGTCGCGTGGGCTCCGGTCGGCGAGAGTGACGTGCGCCAGGTCGGCACCCCGAGCAGCACGGCATCGGCCGTAGCCGTGAAAGCGGGCCAGGAGCCGGCGCGGGGCCAGAGCGGGTCGTGACTCAACGGTCGGGAAGTGGGCGTCATGGTCAGACTCCGGGGATCAGGGCGTGGGCGAGGGAGAAGATGGCGAGACCCGCGAGGGCGCCGACGAAGGTGCCGTTCAGGCGGATGTACTGCAGGTCGCGGCCGACCATGAGCTCGATCTTCTCGGTCGTCTCGGCGGGGTCCCAGCGTTCGACGGTGTCGGTGATGATCGAGGCGATGTCGTGCCGGTAGCGGTCGACGAGGAACACGGCGACGTCCGACACCCAGGTGTCGACGCGGTGCTGCAGCGCGACGTCGGTGGTCAGGCGCTCGCCGACTTCCTGCAGCGCCTGCACGGCACGGCGACGCAGCCCGCTGTCGGGGTCGGCGAGAGCGGTCAGCAGGCCGTTCTTCGCGGTGTTCCACGCTTCAGCCGCCAGAGCGCCGACCCGCGGGCTGTCGAAGAGCGAGGCCTTGGCGTTCTCGAGCTTGGCGCGCGTGGCCGGATCGTTCTGCAGGTTGTCCGCCAGGCGGGTCAGGTAGCCGTCGACCGCGATGCGTGCGGGGTGATGCGGATCGGCCTGCACCGCATGCACGAACTTGACCGCCTCGTGGTAGACCGTGTCGTCGACGAAGCGATGGGCCAGCTTCGGCACCCAGCCGGGGAGACGCCGAGAGACGAGCCCGGTGAACGATGCGGCGTTCGCGTCGAGCCACCGGGCGATGCTGTCGGCGGCGAGGTCGACCGCGCCGTGATGGGCCCCCGCGTCGACGATCTTCTCGAGCCAGGCGCCGGCCGGCGGCCCCCACTCCGGAGCCACCAGGTGCTCGCGGGCGAGGTCGGTGATGAGGTCGCGCACGTCGTCGTCACTCAGCGCGCCCAAGACGGCGGTCGCGATCGTGGCTCCTTCGGCACCCACCCGCTCGGCATGCGGAGGCTCGCGCAGCCACTCTCCGGCGCGCAGCGCGATGTGCGTGCTGGAGAGCTTGGTGCGCACGACGTCTCCGGCCAGGAAGTTGGTCTCGACGAACTCTCCGAGCGTGCGTCCGATCTCGTCCTTGCGGTTGGGGATGATCGCGGTGTGGGGGATCGGCAGCCCGAGCGGACGGCGGAACAGCGCGGTGACGGCGAACCAGTCCGCGAGCGCGCCGACCATCCCTCCCTCGGCGGCGGCGCGGACATAGCCGAGCCAGCCGACCCGCTGCTGGAAGGCGAACGCGATCACGAACACGACGGCCATGAACAGCAGTGCTCCGAGGGCGACCGCCTTCATGCGCCGGAGCGCGCGGAGGCGCTCCTGGTCGGAGGGCGAGAGCTGCGTCATCGGTGTTCGCGGCATGACGTCATCCTTTCACGGTGGGCGTGGGCGGGAGGTCTCGCTTCGCAGCGGGCGGAGTACCCTCAAGGGGTGATCGAAGACATCAAGAAGCGTGCTCTGCACCGCACCAGCATCCTCGAGGGGCAGATGCGCGGTGTCGCGCGGATGATCGAGAACGAGGAGTACTGCATGGACATCATCACGCAGTCCCGGGCGATCCAGCGCTCCCTCGAATCGCTGAACCGGCTGCTGCTCGAGAACCACCTGCGCACGCACGTCACCCACATGTTCGATGAGGGCGGCGAGGAGCGCGACAAGGCCGTCCTCGAACTGCTCAAGGCCTTCGACTTCGACCGCAAGTAGGAGATCACCCCGAGGCGCTAATCGGTCGCAGGTTTCGAGAATTGCAACGGATACCGTTGCGAATTGATCAAGAGACTTCCGATTTCGCTATACCTGAGGCCCTTCCTGTGACAGACTCGCCGCAAGCGATTCTCAATGGGGAGGCTCCATGCCCGGCACTCTGCCCGCGTCTTCGGCGACGCTCGACACACCCACAGCCACCGGTGCGGTACGCATCGACCGCGTCACCAAGCGCTACGGCACCGCCGTGGCCGTCGACGATCTGACCCTCGACGTGCAGCCGGGGGAATTCCTCTCGCTGCTCGGACCCTCGGGCTGCGGCAAGACCACGACGTTGCGCATGATCGCGGGCTTCGAGTATCCGGACGCCGGTGACATCAGCATCTCGGGCCGGAGCGTGCTGAGTCTGCCGCCGTATCGACGCGAGGTGAACACGGTCTTCCAGGCCTACGCGCTGTTCCCGCACCTGTCGGTCGCGGAGAACGTGGCGTACGGACTGCAGCAGCGAGGCGTTCCCAAGTCGGAGCAGCGGACCCGGGTGAGCGAGGCGCTCGACATGGTGCAGCTGCGCAGCTTCGCCGATCGCAAGCCCACCCAGTTGTCGGGCGGTCAGCAGCAGCGCATCGCCCTCTCGCGAGCCCTCATCAACCGCCCCAGCGTGCTCCTGCTCGATGAGCCGCTCGCCGCCCTCGACCGGCAGCTGCGCGAGGAGATGCAGCTCGAGCTGAAGCTCCTGCAGGCGCGACTCGGCACCACGTTCGTCTTCGTCACGCACGATCAGGCCGAGGCGCTGTCGATGAGCGACCGGATCGCCGTGATGCGTGCGGGCCGGATCGAGCAGCTCGATGAGCCGGCGGCGATCTACGCGGAACCGGCATCCGCGTATGTGGCCTCGTTCATCGGCCAGCAGAACTTCGTACACGGCACCGTCCGTTCCGACGAAGATGCCGTCGACACCGCGATCGGTGCGATCTCCGGGCGCTGGGGCGGGGAGCGGGTCGCTGCCGGGCAGCCCGCCGTCGCCGCGATCCGCCCGGAGTATGTGCGGCTCGAGCAGGGGGAAGGCACCGGCGCGCGCGGTCGTGTGCTCGGTGTCTCGCATCTCGGCGAGACCATGCAGGTCGCCGTGCGCGTCGGCGAAGATGCGACGTTCCTCTCGAGGATGCCGGCGCCCACCGCGCCGCGCGTCGGAGTCGACGAGGAGGTTCGCTGCGTGTGGGATCCCGCGGATGTGCGACTCTTCGCCGCCGACGGCATCCCGACCACCGCCACGCACGTGATCGCGCTTCCCAAGGAGGGAGGCCGGTGACGGGCGCTCCTCCGGTCCGCGTGCTCGCGCACCGGAGCGCCGCCCGCGTGATCCGCACCGAACTCTCCCGTCGCGGGTTCCTCGCCACCGCGCTGCTGGCGGGCGGGGCCGTCGTGCTCACCGCCTGCACCCCCGGCCAGAACGCTGCGGCGGTGCACGCCAAGGGCGGACCGCTGGAGGACAAGCTCTCCATCTACAGCTGGGGCGATTACGACGCGCCGGAGGTGCTCGAGCAGTTCACGGCCGAGAACGGTCCGCGGATCGTGCTCGACGCCTTCAACTCGAACGAGGAGCTGATCGCCAAGCTGGTCGCAGCCCGAGGCACGTCGGGGTACGACATCGTCGTGCCGACCGGAGTCTTCGTGGGGCCGATGGCCGAGAACGGGCTGCTGCAGAAGTTCAACCTCGACCTGCTGCCGAACATGAAGCACGTCGCCCCGGAGTTCCGCGGGCGCGCCTGGGATCCGGGCAACGAGTACTCGGTGTGCAAGGCATGGGGCACCACGGGGTTCGTCTACGACAAGCGGGTGATCTCGCGGGAGCTGACCACCTGGAACGACTTCATCGACGCCGCACAGAACGAGGCGTCCGGTTCCACCTCGGTGCTGGATGACCCGGCGCCGTTGCTCGGCATCTACTTCTGGGCGAACGGCATCGACTGGACGACGACCGACCCCGACGACCTGGACGCGGTCGAGGACTTCCTGGTGAAGGATCTGGCGCCGCACATCTCGGCGTTCGACTCCTACCCGGGGGGCTCGTCGATCCCGCAGGCGTCGCACGCTCTGCTGCAGTCCTACAACGGCGACGCGCGCCTGGGCATCTTCGAGTCCGACGACCCCGACCGCTGGCAATGGGTGCTCGGGAGTCCGGCCACCGAACTATGGATGGACAACTGGGCGATCGCCGCGGGCGCGCCGCACCCCGAGGCGGCGCACGCGTTCATCAACTTCGTCCTGCAGCCCGATGTGCAGCTCGCGCAGGTCGACTACATCGGCTATGACACGGGCATCTCCGGCGTCCGCGAAGCCGCGGAGGCCGCGGGTCTGGAACGGCTCGACATGGTGTTCTTCGACGAGGAGCAGGTGCAGACCATGCATGAGGGCAAGCTGACGGACGCTCAGGACCGGGTCGTCGCGATCTGGAACTCGATGAAGGCGGCCGCCGGTGCCTAAGCTCAAGTTCGGTCTCGCGATCCCCGCCTGGGTGTGGCTGCTGATCTTCTTCGTCGCCCCCATCGGCATGGTCATCGTCTTCAGCTTCGGCTACAAGCCGAGCATCTTCGCCACCCACGCCCTCGACCACCTCTCCTTCGACCGCTACCTCGAGGCCCTCTCGCCCACGTTCTTCAGCACCTTCCTGAACACCCTGTGGATCGGCATCCTCGGCACGCTGCTGTGCCTGGTGATCGGGGCGCCGGTCGCGTACTGGATCGCCGTGAAGGCGCCGCCGTCGAAGCGCGGACTGCTGCTGGCCCTCGTCATGGTGCCGTTCTGGACGAACTTCCTGGTGCGCACGATCGGCTGGCAGGTGATCCTCGCCCCGGAGGGCTGGCTGTCGCAGCTGCTCCAGGGCATCGGCGTGATCCCGGGTCCCCTCGACCTGCTGTATTCGCGGGGTGCGGTGCTGCTCGGCGTGGTCTACAACTACCTGCCGCTCATGATCCTCCCGCTGTTCGTCGCGTTCGACCGGGTCTCGGGTCCGCTGCGCGAGGCGAGCAAGGACCTGGGCGCGAACAGCGCGACGACCTTCGTCCGGGTGACCGTGCCCCTGGCCCGACCCGGCATCATCGCGGGCGTGCTGCTCGTGTACATCCCGCTCATGGGCGACTACATCACCGCGACCGTGCTCGGTGGCGCGAAGGGCAACATGATCGGGCAGGTCGTGGCGAGTCAGTTCCAGACCGCGCAGAACTGGGCGTTGGGTTCGGCGATGGCGGTGCTGCTGATCATCGTCATCATGATCTCGATCGCCGTCGCGGCCGGGCTCCTCTGGCTCGTGACACTGCCGCTCAGACAACGCAACCGACTCGTCCTGGGGGAGAGCTCATGAGTTCACGTCGTGGAGCAGCACGTCTCCTGCTGCCGATCTGGGCAGGACTCGTCTTCCTGTTCCTGTTCCTGCCGATCCTGGTGATCATCGTCTACTCGTTCAACGTCGGCCGCCTGCTGGTCTCGTGGGACCACTTCGGCTTCGACTCGTTCCTCGCGATCGTCAACAAGCCGGCGATCCGCGACGCGGTGCTGGTGTCGGTGCGCACCGGCCTGCTGGCCGCCCTGCTCGCGACCGCGCTCGGAACCCTGGCCGGCATCGCGATGGCCCGCAACCCCGGCAAGTGGGTGTGGTGGTTCCTCGGGCTCCTGCTGCTCGTCTCGGTCACCCCGGAGATCGTGGATGCCGTCGCGCTGCTGCCCTGGCTGGTCTTCCTCGGCCAGGACGCCGGGATCGGGATCTTCAACGACGGAACGATGAGGCTCGTGGTCGGGCAGTCGCTGTTCTCGATCGCGATCGTGTCGTACATCGTCCGGGCGCGACTGGTCGGACTCGACGCCCGCCTGGAAGAGGCCTCCGCCGACCTGTACGCCCCGCCGGTGCGGACCTTCCTGAAGATCACGCTGCCGCTGGCGATGCCGGCCGTGCTCGCCGGGTTCCTGCTCTCGTTCACGTTGAGCCTCGACAACACGGTCGTGTCGGCGTTCGTGCAGGTGTCCGGCACGACACCGTGGCCGGTGTACGTGCTCAGCGCACTGCGTAGCGGACTCCGTCCTGAGATCGCGGCGGTGTCGACCATCATGCTCGTGCTCACCCTCCTCGCTCTGGCGCTGGTGGCGGTGGTGCTCAAGCGTGCCGGTGACTCGGCGACCGAGATCGCCCGCACGATGGCGGGAGGCTGAGCATGAGAGTGGCAGACCTCGTCTTCACCGGTGGTTCCCGCGGCGGGAGGGCGTTCCTCTCCGATGCAGCGCGGTCCACCGCTCGCGCCGTCGCGGTCACCGACGGCCGCATCAGTGCGATCGGCCACGACCTGTCGGAGATGATCGGCCCGGACACCGAGGTCGTCGATCTGGCCGGTGGGCTCCTCGTGCCCGGGTTCCAGGACGCGCATGTGCACCCGGTGTGGGGCGGACTGGACATGCTCCGGTGCGACCTCTCGGGCCTCGCGACGCGTGAGCAGTATCTGGCGCGGATCGCGGAGTACGCCGCGGAGCACCCCGACGACGAATGGATCCTGGGCGGTGGCTGGCAGATGTCGGCCTTTCCCGGAGGTACGCCGACGGCCGCGGATCTGGATACGGTCGTGCCCGATCGCCCCGCCTTCCTCCCCAATCGCGATGGGCACGGCGCCTGGGTGAACTCGCGGGCGCTCGCGCTCGCCGGGATCACCGCGGAGACCCCGGATCCCGCGGACGGACGCATCGAACGCGACGCGGGTGGTGCCCCGAGCGGAACCCTGCACGAGGGAGCGATGGGCCTGGTGAACCGGCTGCTCCCGGCCGAGCCCGTCGAGCGTCTGGTGGAGGCGCTCGTCCAGGGGCAGCGGTACCTGCACTCCTTCGGCGTCACCGCCTGGCAGGATGCGATCGTCGGCACCGAGTACGGCGACGCGGGTGACCCGCTGCCCGCGTACCGTGCCGCGGCAGCCACCGGGGAACTCACCGGTCGGGTCGTGGGCGCCCTGTGGTGGGACCGCTCGCGCGGCCTGGAGCAGATCGAGGACATCGTCGAACGGCGCGCTGCCAGCTCCGTCGGTCGCTTCCGTGCCCGCAGCGTGAAGATCATGCAGGACGGTGTGGCCGAGAACTTCACCGCCGCGATGCTCGAACCCTATTGCGACGGCCACGGGCATCCGCGTGAGGACTCCGGCATCTCGTTCGTCGAGCCGGAGCTGCTCAAGGAAGCGGCGACCCGGCTCGATGCCCTCGGGTTCACGCTGCACTTCCACGCCATCGGCGACCGTGCCGTGCGCGAGTGCCTCGACGCGGTCGAAGCCGCCCTCCTGCACAACGGTCCGCGCGGGAACCGGCACCACATCTCGCACATCCAGGTCGTGCACCCGGACGACGTCCCCCGGTTCCGAGCGCTCGACGTGACGGCGAACATGCAGATGCTGTGGGCCACACTGGAGCCGCAGATGGTCGACCTCACGATCCCCTTCCTCGGGGACACGCGCAGCGCCTGGCAGTACCCCTTCGGTGATCTGCTGCGCTCCGGAGCCGTGCTCGCCGCGGGCAGCGACTGGTCGGTGAGCACCCCGAATCCGCTCGCCGCGATGCACGTGGCCGTGAACCGCCGGTCGGCTCCGACCGAGTGGGAGGGGGATTATCCGCCGTTCCTGCCGGAGCAGGCGATCGACCTCGGGACCGCGCTCGCCGCGTACACCTCGGGATCCGCGTACGTGAACCACCTCGACGACACCGGCACGATCGCGGTGGGGATGCGGGCGGACCTCGCCCTGCTCGACCGCGACCCGTTCGCGCACCCCGTCGAGGAGATCGGGCTCACCGAGGTGCACGGCACCTGGGTCGAAGGCGTGCGGGTGTACGACGCGGCCGACGGGGTCGCGGGGGACTCCCGCGGTCGGTCAGGCGGGGTCGAGGCGCAGGACCTCGGGTGATTCGCCGCCCGTGAGGTCGTCGGCGATGCGGAGGCTGCGGGCCAGGTCGTCGAGCGCGCCGGTCAGCGTGCCGAACCGCTCCTTGTCGCTGCACACCGCCGTCAGCGTGACCAGATGCGTCCCGGTGTCCCAGGTGTAGGTGGCGAACGGGGGAGACGCGGGAGACGGCGGCATCGGCACGAGGAGCTTCTCGCCCACGCCGAGTCGGCTCGGAAAAGACTCGGTGTCGTCGTAGTCCATCGGCATCGAGGCGCGGGCGATGCGGACCTCCGGTGTCAGTACCTGCGCCGTCGCCATCGCCACGACCAGCTCCGGCTCCGCCTTCCACGTCCACACCAGCACGCGCCCGTCGGCCCGCTTCATCAGCATCGGTGCCGCCTGGCTCATCGCCCAGGCACCGAACCTCGAGCCGGGGCGCTCGGTCGCACCGACGGCGGCGTTGACCTGGCCGAGCAGCATCCGGATCGCCGCCTTCCGGTGCCGGCGCCCCTTCCATCCGAGCGAGTCCGTCACGGGAATCCACAGCTGGGGATCGGCCTCGGCAGTCAGTCGCATGCTCCCACGTTAACGGCTGAGGCTGAGGGGATGCCGGTACGCCTCGGCCGTGGAATCAGGGCGCTCGGGTAGAGTGGCCAGCGCCCGACCAGGGCTCCTCCTTGGCCGCCACATCGTAAGGCAGCATGTCTGTGACCTCCTCCGACGATCCGACCGATCCGTCGCGCGGCCCCGCCGCCGAATCCGCGCCCCGACCGTTGAAGATCGTGATCGGCTGCGACACGTTCGCGCCCGACATCAACGGCGCCGCCCGTTTCGCCGAGCGCCTCGCCGCCGGCCTCGTGCAGCGCGGCCACGACGTGCACGTCGTGGCGCCCAACCAGGCGTATCGCCGTGCCCAGCCGCACACCGAGGTCATCGAGGGCGAGCCGATGACCCTGCACCGGTTGCCGTCGGTGCGCTGGGCGCCGCACGACTGGCTGCGGTTCGTGTGGCCGTGGCGATCGAAGCACTATGCCCGCAAGGTCCTGGATCAGGTGCAGCCGGATGTCGTGCACATCCAGTCGCACATCGTGATCGGGCGCGGACTCGCGTACATCGCGAACGAGCGCGGCATCCCGGTCATCGCGACCAACCACGTCATGGCCGAGAACATCCTCGACCACACCACCATGCCGAAGTTCATCGACGACCTCGTGCTGAAGTTCGCGTGGGCGGACGCCAAGCGCACGTTCGACAAGACCCGTGCGATCACCACACCCACCCGCCGTGCCGCCGACTTCCTCGAGAAGACGGTCGAGGTGAAGGGCGTGATCCCGGTCAGCTGCGGTATCGATCGCACCCAGTACACGCCTGTCCTCGCCCCGCGCGACGAGAACCGGATCATCTTCGTCGGCAGGCTCACCGCCGAGAAGCAGGTCGAGGTCATCCTCAAGGCGATGACGAAGCTCGACCCCGCACTCGACACCACCTTCGACATCGTCGGCGGCGGCGACCAGCGCAAGCAGCTGGAGCACCTGACCGCCCAGCTCGGACTCGCCGATCGAGTGACCTTCCACGGGCGCACGAGCGATGAGGAGCTCCGGGCCCTGCTGTCCCGTGCCAGCCTGTTCGTGATCGCCTCGATCGCGGAGCTCCAGTCCATCGCGACGATGGAGGCGATGGCCTCGGCCCTGCCGGTCGTCGCCGCGGACGCCGTGGCCCTCCCGCACCTCGTGCACGACGGCGAGAACGGCTACCTGTTCGAGCCTGGGAACGTCGACGAGCTCGCCGCGCGTCTGACCGACGTGCTCACGGCGGAGCCTGCGGAGTACGAGCGGATGCAGCGGGCCTCGCTCGACGGCGTCGCGATCCACGACATCAACCGCACCCTCGACACCTTCGAGGCGCTGTACCGCGACGAGCCGCTGCCGGAGTAGCGGCCATGCACATCGTCTTCTTCGGCGATCAGCACCTCGACTCCCTCGGCGGGGCCCAGGTGTCGATGCGGCTCCAACGCGAGTTCCTCGAACGAGCCGGGCACACCGTCACGGTCGTCGCGCCGAGGATGCAGGGCTCGCGGGCGTCATCCGGCTCTCACGGCGGCGCCTTCGTCGATCTGCCGTCGATGCCGATCACGGTCGATCGCGAGTACTCGATGAGCTGGCCGGGCCGGGCGACGGACCGCTTCCTCGACCGGGCGATGACCCGCCGTCCCCCCGTCGACCTGGTGCACGTGCAGGCCGACTTCTGGGGTGCGTTCATCGGGCATCGCTACGCGCAGCGGCACGGACTCCCCGTCGTGCACACCATGCACAACCGCGTGGACGTCGGGATCGCCGCGGTCACCCCGCTGCACCGGCCCGTGCTCGCGGTGCTGAACACGTGGCGAGGCATCGCGATGCGCGGCATCGGACGATCCGTGCGCGGGCGGGACGGGTGGGCGTTCCTGCGCGGACTCGCGGCCGGGGCATCGGCCGTGACCGCGCCGTCGACCCACTTCGCCCGGCGCCTGGAACAGCACGACGTCTTCCCGCAGGTCGACGTGATCTGGAACGGCATCGACGACGACCTGCGCGCGCAGACGCTCGCCGCGCGTCCTGCGACTCGGGAACCGGGACGGCCGCGATTCGTGTGGCTCGGACGGATGAGTCCGGAGAAGCGCCTGCTCCCGTTCCTGGGGGCCTTCGTCGCCTCGGGCGTCGATGCGGACCTGGAGATCATCGGCGGCGGCGCTCAGCGTGCGGCCGCCGAGAAGGTCGTCCGTGGGATCGACGGCGTGCGATTCGCCGGACGGCTGACCTACGCGCAGACGCTGGAGCGGATCGCCGCCGCCGACGCGCTCGTGCAGACGTCGATCGGCTTCGAGACCCAGGGGATGACCCCCTTCGAGGCGGCCACGCTCGGCACGCCCTCCGTGATCTGCGACCCCGACATCGGCGCGGAACTCGGCGGCGGACTCTGGGCGGTACCGGATGTCGACCCTGCGGCGTCGAGCCGGAACATCGAGGTGCAGAGGGTCACCGCACTCGCGGAAACCCTGCGGCGGGCCGCCTCCGACATCGCGGGCGGCACCGCCCCCGTTCCGGTCCCCGAGGTCGCCGAGGCGTTCCGGCAGTCCTCGCGCACGGCCGCCATGATCGCCGTCTACGAGCGGGTGCTCGCGAGGCCCTGAGAGCTCGCGATCCCGAGCACGCGTCGAGGTGACGGGGCGATGCTGTCCGTTCTCGGTGGAGACGCCGTCCGCTCTCAGATGAACTGGAGCAGCGTGATGGCGATGCTGGTGAAGACGAACCCGATGGCGCCGACTCCCGCGATGCCGATCGCCATGCCGGTGAGCAGTCTCGACCCGGCGCGGCGCATCGCGATCAGACCCAGGATCAGCGCCACGACGTAGACGAAGAAGCTCAGGATGCCGATCCCGTTGTCGAACGCGAGCATGAACTCGTATCCGCCGACGCCGCCACCGCTGTAGACGAATGGCCGCACGATGGATCCGAACAGATTGATCGCGAAGGTGGCGACAGCGATGATGAAGGCCGCGCGAGCGAGCGGATTGCTCTCGCGGACGGGTGCCGGTCGGCCGGAAGGGGCCAGCGGATAGGCCTGGGGAGCCGGGTTCGCCGTCGGATACGCCTGTGGCGGGGCGGCCGCCTGCGGTGCTGTCGGATACGGAGGAGCACTCGGGTACCCCTGCGCCGTCGCGGGGTACTGAGGCGCGGCGGGCAGAGGCGTGGCGGCTGGCGGCGGTGCCGCCGGAGCGGCCGGGAGGTCGTGTCCGGAAGGCGGGACGGGAGGCTGCACGGGCTCGCTCATGACGTCGAGCGTAGCCGTGGATTGCCGGATGTGCACCGCGCCTCGCCTTGCACCGAGGTCACCGGTAGAGGCGTCCGGACTCCGCTTCCTGGTGGAGGTCGCGGCCGGCGAGGCGTCTCCAGTCCGTCGGCACGCGACGGTAGCCGTCGCGGCGGAGCTCGACGAACGTGGCGATCGTCGCCCAGGCGGCGAGGGCGAGAAGTGCGATGACGAGTATCATGGCAGAAACGCTACGTTCATCGTTGAACCGCCACGAGTGGCAGAGAAGACTCTGAGCGTATGAAAACTGCCATTCGGGAGCGTGTACATGAAGACGGTCGCCTGCGTCATCCAGGACGGGTTCGCACCCTTCGAGTTCGGCGTCGCGTGCGAGGCGTTCGGCCTCGATCGCGCTGACGATGGTGTGCCGAACTTCGACTTCCGCATCGTCGCCCCCCGCGCGGGCGTCGTGGCGTCGAAGATCGGTTTCTCGGTCAACGTCGAGCACGATCTGACGTTCGCCTACGAGGCGGATCTGGTGGTGTTCTGCCCCCTTCCCCGGGAGCACTGGGGAGACATCGATCCGCTGCTGCTCGAGCTCGCCAGGCACGCCGTCGCGCGTGGCGCCTGGGTGATGAGCGTCTGCAGCGGATCCTTCATCCTCGCGGCGGCCGGAGTGCTCGACGGGCGTCGAGCCACCACGCACTGGATGTACGCGCACACCATGGCGGACATGTACCCGCAGATCGACATCGACCCCGACGTGCTGTTCGTGCAGGACGGGAAGGTCATCACCAGCGCGGGCACGGCAGCGGGGATCGATGCCTGCCTGCACCTGCTCCGTCAGGAGGTCGGCGCCGAGCTCACCAACCGCATCGCACGGCGCATGGTCGTTCCGCCGCAGCGTGACGGCGGACAGGCGCAGTTCATCGACCGACCGATCCCGCAGGTCCCCACCGACTCGCTCGCCGCGGTGGCGGACTGGGCCGTCGAACACCTGCGAGACGATCTGGGTGTCGAGCAGCTCGCCGCCAGGGCGCTGATGTCACCGCGGACCTTCGCCCGGCGGTTCAAGGCCGAGTACGGCGCGACACCCGCGGCCTGGCTCGCCCGTCAGCGCATCATCCACGCGCAGCGGATGCTGGAGCGCACCGGTCTTCCGCTCGAGCACATCGCGGATGAATGCGGTTTCGGGTCGGCGGCGGTGCTGCGGCAGAACTTCGCCCGCGTCCTCGGCCTCACCCCCACGGCCTACCGCGCGCGATTCTCCTGCGTCGAGGAGCCGGCGCTTCCCGCCGCCTGACCCCCCTCCCCTCTTCCCCTCGGTGCGTGATCAGGTCGACGCCCCCGCTGAGTGTCGACGCCCCCGCTGGGCGGCGCGACACAGGAGGGGCGTCGACGACAGGCGGGGGTCTCGGCGGGAGTGGGGGAGTGCGGGAGTGGGGGAGTGCGGGGGTGGGGGCGGGGAGGGGAGTGTCACTCCGGAAGGTGCGCGGGGGAGGGGAGTGTCACGTCGCGGACCTCGACGCCCTCGGGGGTCACGGTGGCGATGCAGTACAGCAGCGACTGGGTGGGATAGCCGTGCGGGCGGTTGTCGCGGATGATGGCCCGGTCGTCTTCGGGCGGCAGCTCGGCGGAGGAGGCGAGGAGCGCGGTCCACTCAGCCGTCCAGTCGGCGCTGTCAGCGGTCGGGCCCAGGGCGCGGAACTCCGGCAGCCAGGCTTCGATCCGCGGGGTCGTGGCATCGTCGAGGTCATCGTGCGCGATCATGTGCGTGCCGGGATCGATGCGTGTCTCGCGCAGTTCGACGCCGTCCCACGACAGCACGCGCGCGCCTTCGGGGCCGACCTCGAGCAGGTTGAAGCCGTGCATGGAGAGGGGCGCGACGGGGGAGCGCCCCTGCACCGATTCCAGTGCCAGGGCGCCGCGGGAGACGGCCCGCGCGGCGGGGAGGTCGCTCACGTCCGCCCGGTTCAGCAGCACCGCGAGCCGGCGTTCGGCGGGGTTCGCGGCGAGCCAGGCGCCCCCGGCGCGCCGATCGCGGATCCCGATCACACCGGGATGGTCCTCCGGCCACCACGGTCCGAGGGAGTCCCACGCCCGCAGCGGATCTTCGTCGCGGACCGCGAGGAGTCGTGCCGAGCCGGCCTTCTCGACATCGATGACAACCGTGCACACGCATCCAAGTCTAGGTCGAGGAAGAGGTGTCGGCCCATGGCGGCGGATGCTGGGGCAGAATCGAGACGTGAACATCGTGGTCGGAGTCACAGGCGGCATCGCCGCGTACAAGACGGTGCACCTCGTGCGCCTGCTCACGAAGGGTGGGCACGACGTGACCGTGGTGCCCACGGAGGACGCCCTGCGTTTCGTGGGGCTCCCGACCTGGGAGGCGATCAGTCGTCATGCGGTCACCACGAGCGTGCACGACGACGTCGCGAAGGTGCGGCACGTCGCCCTGGGGCAGAACGCCGAGCTGGTGATCGTCGCGCCGGCGACGGCGAACTCGATCGCCAAGATGGCCGCCGGGCTCGCCGACGACCTCCTCGGCACGACCCTGCTCGCCACCGAGGCTCCGGTGCTGATCGCCCCGGCGATGCATGCGGAGATGTGGCGGAACCGCGCGACGCAGGCGAACATCACGACGCTGCGGGAGCGCGGTGTGCACGTCGTCGGCCCCGCGGACGGAGAGCTCGCCGGCGGTGACAGCGGCCCCGGCCGGATGTCGGAGCCCGAGGAGATCTTCGCCGCCGCCCAGGCGCTGCTGACTCCCGGTGATCTCGCCGGTGTGCGCGTGGTCGTCTCGGCGGGGGGCACCCGTGAGCCGATCGATCCGGTGCGCTTCCTCGGCAACCGCTCCAGTGGCAGGCAGGGGGCGGCGCTCGCTGCGGAGGCCGCCGCCCGAGGGGCCGAGGTGACCCTGGTGTCGGCCAACATCTCGGGCGAGGTGCTCGCCGAGGTGCGGCACCCGTCGATCCGTGTCGTGTCGGTCGGGACGGCGGCAGAGCTCTCCGAGGCGATGACGCACGAGTCCTCCCTCGCCGATGTGGTCGTGATGGCGGCGGCGGTGGCGGACTATCGACCGGCGGCGGTGTCGGAGCGCAAGCTCACCAAGGAGGGGGGTGGGATCCCCGCCATCGAGCTGGTCGAGAACGAGGACATCGTCGCGGCGCTCGCCTCGCAGCGGCGATCAGGTCAGCTCGTGGTCGGGTTCGCCGCGGAGACTCCGGAGGATGCATCGGAGCTCCTCGCCCGTGCCCGCCGCAAGCAGCACCGCAAGCGCGTGGACCTGCTCATCGTGAACGAGGTCGGGTGGGAGCGGGGATTCGAGAGCCCCGAGAACGCCGTGCACATCCTTGGACCGAACGGTGCCGACGCGGGCAGTGCATCGGGGTCGAAGCGCGCGGTCGCGGCCGCGATCTGGGATGCGATCGCACGCGCGCGCTGAAGGAATGCTAAACTTGAGTCAACAACACTCAACTTTGATCCCGCCTTCCGACCCGGCAGGCGGGGGACGACCAGAAGGAGCATCTCCAGGAGGAGCGCATGACCACCCCGCAGACCGGTAGCCAGAATCAAGAACAGCAGTCCGCCCTCGAGCAGTTCGGCATCAACCTCACCGACCGCGCCCGCCAGGGGAAGCTCGACCCCGTGATCGGACGCGACAGCGAGATCCGTCGAGTCAGCCAGGTCCTCACCCGCCGCACGAAGAACAACCCCGTGCTGATCGGTGAGCCCGGCGTCGGCAAGACCGCCGTCGTGGAAGGACTCGCCCAGCGCATCGTCGCGGGTGACGTCGCCGAATCCCTCAAGGACAAGGAGCTGGTCACCCTCGACATCTCCGCCCTCGTGGCCGGTGCCATGTACCGCGGGCAGTTCGAGGAGCGGCTGAAGCAGGTGCTCAAGGAGATCACCGAGTCCGACGGACAGGTCATCACCTTCATCGACGAGCTGCACGTGCTCATGGGTGCCGGCGGGGGAGAAGGATCCGTCGCCGCCTCCAACATGCTCAAGCCGATGCTGGCCCGTGGTGAGCTGCGGCTGATCGGCGCCACCACGCTCAACGAGTACCGCGAGTTCATCGAGAAGGACGCCGCCCTGGAACGTCGCTTCCAGCAGGTCTACGTCGGCGAGCCCACGGTCGAGGACACGATCGCGATCCTCCGTGGCCTCAAGGGGCGGTACGAAGCGCACCACGGGGTCACGATCTCCGACAGTGCCCTCGTGGCGGCCGCTGCGCTCTCGAACCGGTACCTCCCGGCCCGACAGCTGCCCGACAAGGCGATCGACCTGATCGACGAGTCGATGTCCCGGCTCAAGATGGAGATCGACTCCTCGCCCGTCGAGATTGACCAGCTCAAGCGGCAGGTCGATCGGATGAAGCTCGAGGAGCTCGCGCTCAAGCGGGAGAAGGATGCCGCTTCCAAGGAGCGCCTCGGTGTGCTCCGCGAGCACCTGGTCGAGATGGAGAAGGAACTCGCCGGCCTCGAGTCCCGATGGGCGCGCGAGCGGCAGGGCCTGAACCGGGTCGGTGAGTTGAAGAAGCAGCTCGACGATGCGATCACCCAGCGCGATCTCGCGATGCGCAACGCGGACTACACGAAGGCCTCGAAGCTCGAGTACGAGACCATCAAGCGCCTGGAGCGCGACATCGCCGAGGCGGAGCAGGCCGAAGCCGCGACACCCGCCGAGCCGCGCATGGTCAACGAGCAGGTCACCGAAGAGGACATCGCCGCCGTGATCGCGGCGTGGACCGGAATCCCGGTCGGTCGACTGCTGCAGGGCGAGAGCGAGAAGCTGCTGCACCTGGAGAACGAGCTCGGCAAGCGGCTGATCGGACAGAAGGATGCCGTCAAGGCCGTGTCCGACGCCGTTCGTCGTTCGCGTGCCGGGATCAGCGACCCCGGTCGCCCGACCGGCTCGTTCCTGTTCCTCGGCCCGACCGGTGTCGGGAAGACCGAGCTGGCCAAGGCGCTCGCGGAGTTCCTGTTCGACGACGAGCACGCCATGGTGCGCATCGACATGTCGGAGTACGGCGAGAAGCACTCGGTGTCCCGACTCGTCGGCGCCCCTCCGGGATACGTCGGCTACGAGCAGGGTGGTCAGCTGACCGAAGCCGTGCGTCGTCGGCCGTACAGCGTGATCCTCCTCGATGAGGTCGAGAAGGCCCACCCCGAGGTGTTCGACGTGCTGTTGCAGGTGCTCGACGACGGTCGCCTGACCGACGGCCAGGGTCGTACGGTCGACTTCTCGAATGTGATCCTGATCCTCACATCGAACCTGGGATCGCCGATCCTGATCGACCCGGTGCTCGGGCCGGACGAGAAGCGCGACCAGGTGATGGCGCTCGTGCGGCAGGCGTTCCGTCCGGAGTTCCTGAACCGACTGGACGACATCGTGATGTTCTCGGCGCTGAGCGAAGACGACCTTGCGCAGATCGTGGAGCTCTCCGTCGACCAGCTGCACGACCGGCTGCGCGACCGTCGCCTCACGCTCGCGGTCACCCCCGATGCGCGGGCCTGGCTCGCTGAGCGCGGCTATGACCCGATGTTCGGAGCCCGACCGCTGCGCCGCCTCATCCAGAGCGAGGTGCAGAACAAGCTGGCGACGGCGTTGCTCTCGGGCGGCGTGCATGACGGCGACACGGTGCGGGTCGACGTGGCCGCAGACGGCTCGGGCCTCGTGCTCACCGCGACGACACCGGACCCGGAGCCGGAGCCGGAAGACGACGAGGTGATCGAGGCCGAGCTGCTCGACGACTGAGTTCTATCAGGACTGAGTGGTATCAGGGCTGAGTGGTATCAGGACTGAGTTGCATGGGCCGTGGTGTTCGCCCGCCTCACTGTCTGAAGGAGAACTCACGCTAAGAAGGAGGAGATGCGTCAAAGCCTCCTTCAAAGGGTGAGTTCTCCTTCGCGGCGTGTGCGCGCGCGGGGGTATGCGGGAAGTGTGTATGTGGGCGGCGCCGCGCCGCTCAGCGGCCGAGCATCCAGAGCGCCCGGCGTCGCAGCGCGCCCGCACGACGACGCAGGCGCACGGGCAGGGGTTGATCGCGTGCGGCGGCGAACAGCTTCGCGTCGTACACGGCCCGCAGCTCCCGCGACCAGCGTCGGGTGACGGCGTCATCGGAGAACTCCGAGGCGCGGGCCACCGCGCGACGACGCATCGCCTCGACTGCCGCCGGTGGCATGGCCTGCAGGTCGACGATGCGTCGCGCGAGGGACTGGACGTCGCCGTCCGGGACGAGGAAGCCGTCGACTCCGTCGCTGATCATGTCGGCAGGGCCGTAGCGGATGTCGTAGGCGAGCGGGATGCAGCCGGCGGCCATACTCTCCACGAGCACGAGCGGCAGCCCTTCGGAGGTCGACGTGAGCAGGCTGAATCCCGCGGAACGGAACGCTGAGCGTGCGTCGGGGTCGTATCCGCGCAGGTGCACATGACCGTCGGCGTGCAGGTGCTGGATGTGCTCTTCCAGGGCTGCTTCGCGGGGGCCCTCTCCGATGATGTCGGCATCGATCGTCGAATCGGCGGCGTGGGCGACAGCGACGGCCTCCACCGCGTGTTCGAGTCGCTTGCGGCGTGTGAGTGAGGCGACGACGACGCCGCGTGACGCGTCGCGGGTCACGGCAGCGCGCGGGGGCAGGGCGACAGCGTTCGGGATCGTGCGGATCCGGGCCGTGACGTCGATTGCGGCGAGATCCTCGATGAGATCGGTGCGCTGTCGCGACGTGAGGACGACGATCTCGTCGAACTCCCCGGCGCGACGCAGCACGGATTCGCGTGTCGCCCGGAGCGTCCCCGGCCGCCCGCCCACGCGATGCGACGCATGGACGATGTGCACCGTGACGACATTGTCCCGTCGATAGTCGGCGACCGAGCGCGCGGCCGTCTTCGAGTCGACCAGCAGGAAGCTGGGCGCCTTGCCGGTCAGGCGGTCGAACCACCAGCGGTACAGGCCCCACGTCGTGCGCCAGCCCCGCAGCGGTGCGCCGTCCGTCGAGTAGAGCACGACCTTCCGGTCGTCGCCGGGGCGCTCGGTGGCGAGCAGCGAGCCGTCGCGGCGGAACCGATCCACCAGCATCCGGCCGGCATCGTCGCGGCGTGCGCGGCTCAGGACGGTGCCGTCGTGGGACGCGACCACGTCGCCCGCCTGCGGCACCAGCAGTTCCGCGGCGGTCGGCGTGGTCCCGCGTGGCCGGGGCGACTCCCGACGCAGCTCGTCCCAGAGGTTGCGGATGCGCAGCCCGTCGATGAGCTCACCTGCGGCGTGGAGACGATCCGCGAACTCGGGATAGTCGGGGCGGTCGTCCAGCGTCAGGATGTCCACGTCGACTCCGCCGAGACGGCGGAACGCCCGCGAGCGCCGCAGCATCGCGCTCGTCATCCCCCCGTGCTGGTCGGCGATCCCCCAGGTGAGCGCGAAGTGCCGAGCGGGAGGAAGCTGAGGGTGAGGGTGGAGCACCCGAGCAACCCTAGGTTCGACGCTTCTGCGCAGCCTGGGGGGTGTCTGTGGCAGCACCCCCAGAACGGGTGCCCGACCGGGTGTCAGGCGCTGAGGATGACCGATTCGGTGATGGGGCGACGGACGCGCGGTGCGACCTCGCGCTCCTGCAGCACCTCGGGGAGCGCGCTCACATCACCGAACTCGCCGACCGCGAAGACCGTGACCGGGACGAAGCGCGGTTCGAGGTCGGCGAACTCGCGGACGACGTCGGGGTCGAAGCCGCTCATCTGGTGCACGAGCAGGCCGTCGTGGTGTGCCTGCACCGAGAAGTGCGCGACTGCCTGGCCGAGGTCGTAGAGGGCGTGGGTGAGGGGCGTGCCGTCGGCGGTCGCGGTCTCGGCCACGGCGACGACCAGGACGGCGGCGTTGCCCGCCCAGGCCTGGTTGAAGCCCATCAGCGCGTCGACCACCTGCGCGTGCAGGGCGGTGCCGCGGCGGGCGACGATGAAGCGCCAGGGCTGCGTGTTGTTGGCGGATGGGCTCCAACGGGCCGCTTCGAGTGCGGTGGCGAGCTTGGCCTCGTCGATCCTGTTCTGCGCGTCGAAAGCGCGAGGGCTCCAGCGGCCGGCGAGGACGTCGAGGACGGGGTGCTCGGTCGGTGCGGTGCGGTCGATGACGGGAGTGCTCACAGAAGTGCCTTTCGGACGGAGTGGATCGGACTCCATCGTCCGGGTACACGGGACTGAACAGATGCATGTGCATGCATATTCCCGGGTGCGCGGTCCGGTTCCCGGCGCCTCAGTCCGGGAGGTTGTGCGTGGCCGCGTCAGCCAGCGCGCTGCGGACCGCCCGGATCGACGGGGCATCCGCCGACACGCGGCGCGCCGAGGAGAAGATCTCGCGCCGCGGGTCATGAGGGAGCGGGGTGAGGTCGACGGTCGGGGTGTCACCCGCCCACACCAGGTCGGGCAGCAGCCCGACGGCGAGCCCCGCATGGATCAGTCGCACATGTGCCGTGAGGTCGGCGATCTCGTAGCGCACGTCCGGTTCGAAGCCGGCCGTGCGGCACAGCTGTTCCGCCCACGCTCGCGAAGCGGTACCGGCGGGCTCGAGCACCCAGGGCTCCCCGCGGGTCGACCACAGTGCGGCGAAGGCATCCGCAGGGGTCGGGGCTCCGGGGCGTCGGGCGAGCGCGATCGCATCATGCGCGAGTTCCACCCGGTCGAGATCCGCGTGGATCGGGCGGGTGCGTCCGGGGTACTGCTCGGCCAGGATCAGGTCGAAGTCCCGGCTGGACACCCCGATGAGGCCGGTCTCCGGGTCGCACTCGGTGACCTCGACGCGCAATGCGGGATGCCGATCCTTCAGGGCCCGGAGGGCGCGGGGGAGGAGGGAGTGCGCCGTCGACTGGAACACCGCGATGCCCACGGTCCCCGTCACCTCGGTGAGTGATTCGGCCACGGCGACCTCGGCGTGTTCGAGCTGATCGAGGATGCCGATGGCCTCGGCGACGAGCACGTTCCCCTGCGGGGTGAACTGCACTCCGCGCCCCACCCGGCGCAGCAGCGGCACGCCCACATCGCGCTCCAGTGCGCTCAGCTGCTGTGACACCGAGGCCTTGCTGTAGGAGAGTGCATCGGCGACGGCCGACAACGTTCCGCGACGCGACAGCTCCACCAGCATCCGCAGCCGATTGACGTCCAGCACGCGCGTTCCATCCGTTCAGTCAGAGTGAACAGAACCCACTCGAATCGGTTGATAGACGGAGCCTACCGAGTGGCAGGACAATGATCCAGCCGCAC
Source organism: Microbacterium aurugineum (assembly GCF_023101205.1). Taxonomy (NCBI): domain Bacteria; kingdom Bacillati; phylum Actinomycetota; class Actinomycetes; order Micrococcales; family Microbacteriaceae; genus Microbacterium; species Microbacterium aurugineum. The sequence continues at coordinate 261,473 of NZ_CP078078.1, forward strand.
ACGAAACCCCGGTGTGCGCTCTCTTGGAAGGTCCCACCGATGCCTGTCGCCGCCGACACCACCACTCCCCGCACCGAAGAGGTCGCCGCCCTCGTGCAGCGCTGGCTCGCCGAGAGCGAGACCCACCCCGTCGAGCCCGCCGCCCAGCGCCTCTCCGAGGTCCTGAAAGACCCGAACGGGCTCGCGTTCACGGTCGGCTTCGTCGACGGCGTGATGCGTCCCGAAGATCTGCGCGTCGCCGGGCGCACGCTCGCCGAGCTGAGCGACATCACCCCGGGTCTGCTGCCCGGCTACCTGCGCGCCGCGATCAAGACGGGCGGCTTCTGGGCGCCTAAGCTGCCCGGTGTCGTCGTGCCGATCTCCCGTCGTGTGCTGCGCGCCATGGTCGGGCACCTGGTGCTCGACGCGACCCCCGCCAAGCTGGGCCCCGCGATCGCGAAGCTCCGCAAGAGCGGCAACCGCCTCAACCTGAACCTCCTCGGCGAAGCGGTGCTGGGCGAACGTGAAGCAGGACACCGTCTGCGCGGCACCCGTGACTTCCTCGCCCGTGACGACGTCGACTACGTCTCGATCAAGGTCTCGAGCGTCGTCAGCCAGCTCTCGATGTGGTCGTTCGACGAGGCCGTCGCAGACGTCGTCGAGAAGCTCACCCCGCTCTACGAACTGGCGGCTGCGGCCGAGGCCGAGGGCAAGGCGAAGTTCATCAACCTCGACATGGAGGAGTACCGCGACCTCGACCTGACGATCGCGGCCTTCACGAGCATCCTCGACCAGCCGGGGCTCGAGAACCTCGAAGCCGGCATCGTGCTGCAGGCGTATCTGCCGGATGCGCTCGGTGCCATGCAGCACCTGCAGGAGTGGGCCGCGGCCCGCCGCGCCAAGGGCGGAGCGCCGATCAAGGTGCGCGTGGTCAAGGGCGCGAACCTCGCGATGGAAGAGGTCGACGCGGCGATCCACGGCTGGCCGCTCGCCACCTACGGCACCAAGCAGGACTCCGACACCAACTACAAGCGGGTGCTCGACTGGGCCATGACGCCGGAGCGCCTGGACGCCGTGCGCATCGGCATCGCGGGTCACAACCTGTTCGACATCGCCTACACATGGTTGCTCGCCCAGGCACGGGGAGTGGCGGATCCGACGGGTGCGGACCCGCTGGTCGAGTACGAGATGCTGCTCGGCATGGCGACCGGGCAGGCCGAGGCCGTCCGCAAGGACGTCGGTCGTCTGCTGCTCTACACGCCGGTCGTGAACCCGGCCGAATTCGATGTGGCGATCGCCTACCTGGTGCGTCGTCTCGAGGAGAACGCCAGCTCCGAGAACTTCATGTCGGCGGTGTTCGAACTGGCCTCGAACCCGACCCTGCTGACCCGGGAGCGGGAGCGCTTCGAGCGCTCGCTCGCCGCGCTCGCGACGGATGAGCCCGGGTTCGTCCCCGGTCCGCACCGTGTGCAGGACCGCACCGCAGAGGCAGACGCCGCAACGACCGACGGCTTCCGGAACCAGGCCGACACCGATCCCGCGATCGCCGCCAACCGCGCGTGGGGACGGGCGATCCTCGGTCGATCGGTCGGATCGACCCTGGGGCTGGACACGATCGCGATCGCCAAGGTCGAGACGGAAGCCGAATTGGACGGCATCTTCACTGCGGCGACCGCCGCGGCCGAGAAGTGGGCCGCCCTCCCCGCTGCCGAGCGCGCCGCCGTGCTGCACCGCGCCGGAGACGAACTCGCGGCTCGTCGCGGGCAACTCCTGGAGATCATGGCCCACGAGGCGGGCAAGACCATCGCCGAAGGCGACCCGGAGGTGAGCGAGGCCATCGACTTCGCGCACTACTACGCCGAGCGTGCGAAGGACCTCGAGACCGTCTCGGGTGCGGAGTTCGTGCCGTCGAAGGTCACCGTGGTCACGCCGCCGTGGAACTTCCCGGTCGCGATCCCCGCCGGCGGTGTGCTCGCGGCGCTGGCCTCGGGCTCGGCCGCCATCATCAAGCCCGCGAAGCTGACGCAGCGCTGCGGTGCCGTGATGGTCGAAGCGCTGTGGGCCGCCGGTGTGCCGCGCGATCTGCTCGCGCTCGTCGACCTGGCCTCCCGTGACCTCGGCACCCGCCTGGTCGCCGGACCCGCGGTGGATCGGGTGATCCTCACGGGGGCATACGAGACGGCGCAGCTGTTCCGCTCCTTCCGCCCCGACCTTCCGCTCCTCGCCGAGACGAGCGGGAAGAACGCGATCATCGTCACGCCGTCCGCCGACCTCGACCTGGCCGCCGCCGACGTCGCTCGCAGCGCGTTCGGGCACGCGGGGCAGAAGTGCTCCGCGGCATCCCTCGCGATCCTCGTCGGATCGGTCGCCGACTCGAAGCGGTTCGAGCGACAGCTCGTCGATGCCGTCACGTCGATGCGCGTGGGTCTGCCCGATGACCCCGCCACCCAGATGGGTCCGATCATCGAGCCCGCCAACGGCAAGCTGCTCAGGGCGCTCACGACGTTGGAGAAGGGTGAGCGCTGGCTCGTGGAGCCGCGAAAGCTCGACGCCGAGGGTCGGCAGTGGACGCCGGGTGTGAAGACCGGGGTGCGTGAGGGCTCGTACTTCCACCTGACCGAGTTCTTCGGCCCGGTGCTGGGCATCATGCACGCCAAGGACCTCGACGAGGCGCTGCGCCTGCAGAACGCGGTCGACTACGGCCTCACGGCCGGCATCCACTCGCTCGACTCCGGTGAGGTCACCACGTGGCTCGACCGCGTCGAGGCGGGCAATCTCTACGTGAACCGCGGCATCACCGGTGCGATCGTGCAGCGTCAGCCGTTCGGCGGGTGGAAGCGCTCGGCCGTGGGGGCGGGCGCGAAGGCCGGCGGACCCAACTATCTCCACGGCCTCGGCGAGTGGGTTCCGGCGGAGCTTCCCGCTGTCTCCCCCGGTGCCGCCATCGCTCCGGCCGTCGCCGCCCTGCTCGACGCCGCGGGGGCGGATGTCGATGCGACCGCGTCGGACTGGCTGCGGCGCGCCGCCGCATCCGATGAGCGCGCCTGGATCGACGAGTTCGGCGCCGTGTCGGACAAGTCCGGCCTCGGGGTGGAGCGCAACCTCTTCCGCTACCGCCCGGTCGCGGTCGACGTGCGCATCTCCGAGGACGCGGTGCTCGCCGACGGGGTCCGTGTGCTCGCCGCCGCCCTCCGCAGTGGCAGCCCGTTCACGGTGTCGGCTCCGTCGCTGCCCGCCCGTATCGAGAAGATGCTGCGTGCGCAGGGCGTGACCGTGAAGCGCGAGTCGGATGCCGCGTGGACCACGCGCTACGCCAAGGCGGCGAACACGTGGCAGCGGGTCCGTCTGGTCGGTGGCGACGCCTCGGCGCTGTTCGAGGCGCTCGAGGGCAGCCCGGACGTGGCGGTGTGGTCGCATGCCGTGACCGGCGCCGGCCGCGTCGAGATGCTCCCGTTCCTGCACGAGCAGGCCGTGTCGATCACGAACCATCGGTTCGGCAACCCCACCACCCTCGGCGACGACGTGATCTGATCGCGCGAGACCCCCGCTGAGCACCGAAACCCCCTGCTGCCGACGTCGGCAGCAGGGGGTTTCGACACTCAGACGGGGTGTCGGCGGTGGGTGCGTGTCAGCCGCGCAGGGCCTCCGAGAGCTTGACCCGTGAGCCCATGCGCAGGAGCGAGTTCTCGTAGATCTTCGCGCCGATGACGATCGCCGCCACACAGCTGGCGAGCAGGATCACCAGGCTCAGCAGCGGCTCCCACCACTGCGCCTCACCGACGAACAGGCGCATCGGCATACCGACCGGAGCGGAGAACGGCACGTACGACATGATCGTCAGCACCAGCGGGTTGTCGTTGAAGACGATGACGAGGATGTACGGGGCCATGATCAGCATCGTGATCGGTGTGGTCGTGGAGCCGATGTCCTCCTGTCGCGAGACCATCGACGCCGCAGCCGCGAACATCGCCGCCAGCAGGATGAACCCGAACAGGAAGAAGACCGCGAACCAGATGATCGGCGACCCGAGCGTGGTGAGCACCTCGCGCTGACCCGTGACGATCAGACCGATGGTCGCCACCGCCGCCAGGGCGAGGATCTGCCCCATCGCCAGCACGGTGTTGCCGATCACCTTCCCGGCGAGCAGCGTCCGCGCCGGGATCGCCGAGAGCAGCACCTCGACCACGCGCGTCTGCTTCTCCTCCACGACGCTCTGCGCGATCGTGCCGCCGAACGTCGCCGCCGCCATCATGAACACGAGTCCGAAGGCGATCGCGATGAAGTAGCGCAGGAGAGGGTTGGTCGTCGCCGGCTCCAGGATGACGACTTCGGGCGAGATCGACAGCGCCGAGACGAGCGAGCCGGGAGCGTCCTGCAGCGCGATGATCGTGTAGCCGGAGGGGCCGTCGCCCGGGAGCACCGCGGCATCGACCTCGTCATCGCGGACGAGCTTCTCGGCGGCGGCCTGGTCGGACACCTCGGTGACTTCGACGTTCGGGATTGCGGACACGGCGGCCGCGGTCTCGGCGGTCGCGGCGACCGGCATCGCGTCGGTGTTCTTGCTGGCGAAGCCACCGAGGATGATGCCGGCGAGGGCGAGCACCAGCAGGATGCCGGTGGAGATCAGGAAGGCCTTGCTGCGAAGCTTCGATCCGATCTCGCGTTCGGCGACGAGCCAGATGCCGTTGGGGCTGCGGACGGGGGTCGGAGCGCTCATCGGATGACCTCCTTGAAGATCTGGGCGAGGGACGGATGCTTGGGGGCGAAGCTCGCGACGTCTCCGCGCTGCACCGCGGACTGGAGCACCCGCTGAGCGGTCTCGGGACCGTCCGCGTCGAACAGCGCGTACCCGCCCTCGAAGTCGACGACCGTCACGCCGGGTTCGGTGCGCAACCAGCCGGCGTCACCTGCCGAGACCAACTCGTAGCGGTCACGGGCGTGCTCGGCGCGCAGTGCGTCGCGGGAACCGGCCGCGCGGATCGTGCCACCGGCGAGGATGACGAGGTCGTCGCACAGGCGCTCGACCACGTCGAGCTGGTGGGACGAGAAGAGGATGGACGCACCCTTCGCCGCGCTGGATTGCAGGACGCCCGCGACCACGTCGACCGCGAGGGGGTCGAGGCCGGAGAACGGCTCGTCGAGGATCAGCACCTCGGGGTCATGCACGAGTGAGGCGGCGATCTGCGCACGCTGCTGGTTGCCCAGCGACAGGGACTCGATCGTGTCGTTCAGCCGTTCGCCGAGGCCCAGCTCGGTGAGCAGAGTCGTCGCTCGCTCGGTGGCATCCTGCTTGCCGAAGCCGTGCAGCCGCGCGAGGTACACGATCTGCTCGAGCACCTTCATCTTGGGGTAGAGACCGCGTTCCTCGGGCATGTAGCCGAAGCGCCGGCGATCCTCCGCGGTGACCGGTGCCCCGTCCAGGGTGACGTCGCCACCGTCCGAAGAGAGCAGGCCGAGGACGATGCGCATGGTGGTGGTCTTGCCGGCGCCGTTGCCGCCGACGAAGCCCGTCAGTCGCCCGGGGGCGACCGTGAAGGACACGTCATCGAGCACGCGCCGAGAGCCGTAGCTCTTGGTGATGCCGGAGAGTTCGAGCATTCCTGTGGTCATGGCTTCACGCTACGGACCGTGGGCATTCCAGGGCATCCCCCCTGTGGCGGAGTCCCTGGGATCACCCGTCCGGGGGAGGCGGGGATCAGGAGCGCCCTGCGTGCAGCACCGTGCGCACCAGGAGCCCGGCGATGAGCGCCCAGAACGCGGCGCTGACGCCGAGCACCGCGATCCCGGAGGCGGCCACCAGGAAGGTCACCACGGCGGGGATGCGCTCGCCGGGATCGTCGATGGCCTGCTGCACCGATGATCCGAAGGCGGCGAAGAGCGCCAGACCGGCCACGGCGGGGATCACCGCCGTGGGCGCGAGCACCACGAGCGCGGCGAACGCGGCGGAGAACACCGCCAGCACGAGGTACGACGCCCCGGTCGAGACGCCGGCGACCCAGCGACGTTTCGGGTCGGGATCGGCATCCGGTGAGGCGGCGAGGGCGGCGCTGATCGCGGCGAGGTTGATCGCGTGCCCACCGGCGGTGGCGCCGAGCGCGGTGCCGACACCCGTCACGAGCATCGCCGGACGCCACGGCACTTCGTACCCGAAGCTGCGCATGATCGCGATCCCCGGGACGTTCTGCGAGGCCATCGTCACGATGAACAGGGGGAGGGCTAGACCGACCAGCGCGCCGACCGTGAACGTCGGGGCGGTGAACTCGAGGCGCGGCAGGAGCAGCGCGGCGTCGAACGTGCTGCCCGCGCCGATCAGTGACACCGCGACCACCACGGTCGCCGCCACGAAGGCGAAAGGTACCGCCCAGCGCGGCGCGAGGCGGGCGAACACCAGCCAGGTGAGCACGACCGGCACCACGCCCCAGGGGTTCGCGACGATGCCCGTGATCGGCGCCAGGCACAGCGGCAGCAGGACACCGGCGAGCATGGCCTGCGCGATCGACGGAGGGATGCGCGCGATCAGGGCGCCGAGCGCGGGCCAGAGAGCCGTGAGCAGGATCAGGGCGGCGGTGACCAGGAACGCGCCGACCGCCGCCGACCAGCCGCCCTCGACGGTGCCGGTCGCGACGAGGAGTGCCGCACCCGGTGTGGACCACGCGACCGTGATCGGCATCCGATACCGCCACGCGAGCACCACGCACGCGAGTCCCATCGTGAGGCTGACCGCGAGGAGTCCGCTCGCCGCCTGCGCCGCGTCCGCACCGACGGCGTCGAGCCCGGTCAGCACGACGGCGAACGAGCTGGTGAATCCGACGAGTGCCGTCACGACCCCCGCCAGGATCGGACGTGACAGGGGTACGGCTTCGGGCATGGCTCCGAGGCTAGCGCGCGCGGCGGGCCGCGGTGCTCACGCCAGACCCATGCGATGCGCGAGGACGACGGCCTGCACCCGGTCGCGCGCGCCGAGCTTCTGCAGGATGCGCGAGACATGCGTCTTCACCGTGGCTTCACCGATGAACAGCGCCCTGGCGATCTCGGAGTTGCTGCGGGCGTCGGCGAGCAGCGTCAGCACCTCGGCCTCGCGCTCGGTGAGGGGTTCGGCGAGGGTGAGCTTCGGGATCGCGGCGCTCTCGATCGAGGGGGCCGCGATCGGCTGTGCGGGGGCGGCGGCGAACCGTGCCAGGACGCGGCGTGTGACCTCGGGGGCGAGCATCCCGTCGCCGGCGGCGAGCGCGCGGACGGCGGCGATCAGGTCTTCGGCACCGGCGTTCTTGAGCAGGAAGCCACTGGCTCCCGCATCCAGTGCCTGGTACAGGTAGTCGTCGCGATCGAACGTGGTGACGATCGCGATGGCCGCGGTGATCTCCGGGTCGGCGACGATTCGTCGGGTCGCCTCGATGCCGTCCATGTCGGGCATCTGCACGTCCATCGTGATGACGTCGGGGCGCAGCGCGGATGCCTGAGCGACGGCCTCCGCGCCCGAGGACGCTTCGCCCACCACGGTGATGTCGGGCTGGGTGTCGAGGATGGTGCGGAAGCCCGCGCGCAGCAGCGCATGGTCATCGACCAGCAGCACACGGATCGGGCCGTTCATCGGCGCGCTCCCGCCCGGTCCGGGGTCGGAAGCGGCACCCTGGCCCGCACGCGCACCCCGCCGAGCGGCCGGGAGGTCACCTCGAGAGTGCCGCCGGATGCCGCGGCGCGTTCTCGCATTCCCAGCTGACCGAGCCCCGGACGCACGTGGGTGACCGCGCGCCCCGTGTTCACGATCTCGATCTCGACGCCGTCGTCGTCGTAGCGCACACGGACGTCGGCGGTGGCACCGGAGCCCGCATGGCGACGGGCGTTCGTCAGCGACTCCTGTGCGATCCGGTACAGGTTCACGGCGACGAGGGAGGGAACCGGGACGGGGTCGCCGATCACGGCATAGTCGGTCGGCAGCCCCGCCTCGGTCGATGCTTCGGCGAGCGCGGCGATGTCGTCGAGGGTGAGCGTGGAGGCGGTGTCGGTGGCCTCGCCGCCGGGCGTGCGCAGAGTCTCCAGCAGTTGGCGCAGCTCGTGGATCGCGTCGCGCGCCGACCCCTCGATGCCGGAGAGGATGCGTGCGGCCTCGGTGGTGTCGCGATCGAGCACCAGACGCGCCGCCCCCGCCTGCACGCCCATCACCGAGACGTGGTGGGCGACGACGTCGTGCAGCTCGCGGGCGATCCGCACCCGGTCGAGGGCGACGGCCTGTGCCGCCGTGACCTCGCGCTCGCGTTCCAGCTCGACCGTGCGATCTTCGAGCACCGACCGCTGCTCCGCGGCCGCCCACGAGCGCTCGCCGAAGTAGTACGCACCGCCGAAGTAGAGCACGTTCAGCAGGAGCTGGATGAGCATGAACGCGACGTAGGGTGACATGGCCCCGGCGATGACATCGGCGTCGTCCGCCTCCGTGATCGCATCGCGGTACATCGTGATCAGCAGCCACACGAACATGCCGACGATGATCGCCACCCGCACGATCAGTGCACGCCGGCGGTCGTTCATCCAGGCGCCGACCGTGTACAGGGCGATGAACATCGCCATGTTCCCGACATAGATCTCGGGAACCCGCACGGTGACGGCGGCGAAGTAGGCGACGGAGACGACCACCGCGACGGTGCCGGGCCAACGACGACGGAAGGCGAGAGGGATGGCGACGACGACCGCGTACACGAGCGCGGTCCACAGGTCGGCCTGCTCGTCGCCGTACACCTGCGCGATCGAGGACAGGGCGGCGCTGAGGATCGCGCCGACGAAGAGCGCGAGCGCCAGGAAGAGGTCGTTGCGCCGTTCGCGTTCGGTCGGCGTGCGGGTGAACGGTTCGGCGGCCATCCCTCCACCGTAGGGCGGGGCGTCTGCCGCGGCATCCCCCTGGCGGCGGATCGGTGGGTAGGAACGATTGCTTGCCAGCGGTTACTTGCTATTGACAAGCAAAGTTGTTTTTTGCAAGCTTGTCGACAGGGGCTCACGATCGATGGGTCCACACCGATATCCACACCGACAAGGGAGTCGACATGACCAAGGTCTTCGTGAATCTGCCCACCCGTGACCTCGAACGCGCCAAGGCCTTCTACGTGGCGCTGGGCTGTGAGATCAGCCCTCCGTTCACCGACGAGAACGCCGCGTGCGTCGTGTGGAGCGAGGACATCTACTTCATGATCCTCCGGCGTGAGTACTTCGAGACGTTCACCGACAAGCCCATCGCCGACCCGAACGACGTCCTGCAGGTGTCGGTCGCGTTCAGCCAGGATTCGCGCGAGGAGGTCGACGCGATCCTCGCCAAGGGCCTGGCCGCCGGTGGATCCGAGCCTAAGCCCGCGCAGGACTACGGCTTCATGTATTCGCGCGACCTCGACGACCCGGACGGCAACTCCCTCGGCTTCCTCTACATGACCCCCGAAGCCGTCGAGAACGGGCCGGACCACGTGGCCGACACCGCCGCGTCGGCCTGACATGGCGGCGCGCAGCTACGGTCAATACTGCGGTGTGACGACGGCGGTCGAGCTGATCGGGGAGCGGTGGGCATTGCTCATCGTCCGTGATCTGCTCGTCGGACCCCGTCGCTACACCGACCTCAAGCAGGGCCTGCCGCGCATTCCGACCAACATCCTGTCCACCCGGCTGAAGGACCTCCAGGAGGGTGGGGTCGTACGGCGGGTGCCGCTGCTCAATTGCGGGCTCGTGTACGAACTCACCCCGTACGGGCGCTCGTTCGAGCCGATCATGCTCGCCCTCGGACGATGGGGGTTCCAGGCGATGGGGGATCCCGCAGAGGGTGAGGTCGTCACGCCTGACTCGCTCACGATGGCCCTGCGCACGGCGTTCCAGGCGGAATCCGCCGTGGATGCCGAGTACGAGCTGCATGTCGGCGACGTCGCCCTCCGCGCGTCCGTGCACGACGGCGAGCTCCGGGTCGCGCAGATCGCACCTCCGGCGCCGCCGGTCGGCGGACGTCTTCCCGACGGTGCTCCGGACGCGGTGATCGTCGCCGGACCCGGCATCCGTCGCCTCATCGGCGGCGATGTCACCCCGGCAGAGGCCCTCGCGCAGGACATCGTCGCGGTCGTCCGGGGTGACGAATCGCTGCTGGACTCGTTCGCCGACACCTTCCGCATCGCACGACTGACCTAGGGAGCACGACATGAACAGCCCGTATCCCGATGAACAACAGGCGTCCGGCCGCATCCTGATCGATCTCTTCACCTCCCTCGACGGCGTCGCTCAGGGGCCGGGCGGCACCGATGAGGACCCCTCCGGCGGTTTCCGGTTCAGCGGCTGGCAGGCCGGATACCCCTCGTCCGGTGTCGGGCCCGAGATCGAGAAGGGAATGCGCGGGCTCGACGCGCTGCTGCTCGGCCGGCGCACGTACGACATCTTCGCCGCATACTGGCCGCATCACACCTCGGGCGAGTCCGGCGACATCGGCAGGCTCTTCAACCGCGTGCCCAAGTACGTCGCGACCCGGGATGCGAATCTCACGCTCGACTGGGAGGGCAGCACGCGCGTCGGTGCCGACCTCGCCGCGGAGGTCGCCGCGATGAGGGCGGCCCACCGCGAAGTGCACGTGATCGGCAGCATCGACTTCGTCCACACGCTGCTCACCGAGGGGCTCTTCGACGAGCTGAACCTCTGGGTGTATCCGCTGCTGCTCGGCGCGGGCAAGAAGGTGTTCGACGACGATGCGCTTCCCTCGGTGCTGCGGTTGTTGGAGCCGCCGATCGTCGACGAGGCCGGAGTGACGCTGCTCCGCTACGCGCGGACCGATCGGGTGCCGCAGGTCGGGACGTTCGAGTGAGTCTCAGCCGAGAAGCCGCTCGATCACCCGCGCCACACCGTCCTGATCGTTGGAGGAGGTCGTTTCGTCGGCCGCATCCTGCACGAGGGGTTCGGCGTCGGCCATCGCGACCCCGCGCCCTGCCCAGCGGAGCATCTCGACGTCGTTGAGCGCGTCGCCGAAGGCCACCACGTGGGTGCGGTCGATACCGAGGTGCTCGCAGAGTCGGGCCAAGCCGGTGGCCTTGGTGACGCCCTCGGCCATGACCTCCACGAACGGAGCGCCCGAGAGCGTCGCCTCGAAGCCGGTCAGCCCGAGGGAACGTACCGTGTCGAACAGCGCGTCGGGCGCGAGTTCGGGGTGGCGGATCACGAACTTCAGGCTGGGGGCGGCGAGCACCTGCTCCAGCGGCACGCCGCCCATCGTGGCGGGGTCCCGCTTGTGGTCGGTGAGTGCAGCGATCGCGGCGTAACCGTCTTCGGCCACGAACGTCTCGCCGGCTTCGCGCACGCTCGCGAACAACAGGCCAGGGATGCTTGCGCGCAGAGCCTCGGCGAGGGCACGGATCGTCTCGGGCGGAAGCTCTTCCGCGAAAAGCATCCGTCCGTCGTCGAGGCGCACGGCGTAGGCGCCGTTGCTGCACAGGGCCCATCCGTCGAAACCCGCATCCGCGGCGATGGCTCGCAGCCCGATCGGCTGGCGGGCCGTCACGGGGACCACGTGGATGCCGCGCTCCCGTGCCGCGTCGAGCGCCGCGCGGGTGCGCGTGCTGACCGACGACGTCGAGTCCAGGAGGGTGCCGTCGAGGTCGGTGGCAATCAGCCGCACGCTCATCGGATCGGCATTCAGGAGAAGATCATCGGCAGGTCGTCGTCGTCCTCAGCGCCACCGGTGCCCAACCGGCGCCCATCGAGGTCGACCACCACCGGTACGTGGTCGCTGGGCTGTTCGCCCTTGCGCTCGTCACGGTGGATGGAGGCTCCGGTGACCGCTTCGGCCAGCGTGCGCGAGCCCAGGACGAAGTCGATCCGGACGCCCTCGTTGCGGGGGAACTTCAGCCGCTGGTAGTCCCAGTAGGTGAAGCCCTCGGGGATCAACGGGCGCACCACATCGGTGACCCCGGCATCCTGGAACGCGAAGAACGCGTCGCGCTCCTGCGGGGAGACGTGGGTGGAGCGGCCGATCACGATGTCGGGGTCGCCGTTGTCGTGATCGAACGGGATGATGTTGAAGTCGCCGACCAGGGCGAGCGGGAGGTCGGGGTTCGCCGAGAGCTCGGCCGCCGTCGACTTCTTGAGCTGCTCCAGCCAGTGCAGCTTGTACAGGTAGTGCGGGTCTTCCAGGGACCGGCCGTTGGGCACATACAGGCTCCACACCCTGACTCCGTCGACCATGACGCCGAGCGCGCGCGCCTCGAGAGGAGCATCCGGACCCTCATGGCCCTTGGCGAAGCCCGGCATTCCGTCGAAGGCCGTACGTACGTCGGTGATCGGCAGGCGGCTCGCGATCGCGACCCCGTTCCACTGGTTCAGCCCATGCACCTCGACGTGGTACCCGGCCTCCTCGAACGGCGCGTAGGGAAACTGCTCCGGCTTGCACTTGATCTCCTGCATCGCCAGCACGTCGATGTCTTCGCGGACGGCGAATTCGACGGTGCGGGTGACGCGGGTGCGGATGGAGTTGACGTTCCAGGTGGCCAAGCGCATGCCTCAAGCCTAGGGTGTGCCTCCTACACTGGATGCCGTGACCGCACTCGACGCAGACCGCCAGACACTCCTCGACCTCATCAAGGATGAGGCGGTGTTCCACGGCGACTTCACCCTCTCCAGCGGCAAGCAGGCGACGTACTACGTCGACATGCGCAAGCTCACCCTGGACCACCGTGCCGCTCCCGCGATCGGCCGCATCATGCTCGACCTGATCGGCGACCTCGACGTCGTGGCGGTCGGCGGGCTGACACTCGGCGCCGACCCCATCGCGAACGCGGTGCTGCACGCGTCGGTCGCCACCGACACCCCGCTCGACGCCTTCGTCGTGCGCAAGGAGCCCAAGGACCACGGACGCGGTCGTCAGATCGAGGGCGCAGACGTCAAGGGCAAGCGCGTCGTGGTGCTCGAAGACACCTCGACCACGGGCCAGTCCGCGCTCAAGGCCGTCGAAGCCCTGCGCAAAGAAGGCGCCGAGATCGTCGCGGTCGCCGTGATCGTCGACCGGAAGACCGGCGCACAGGCCGCGATCGAAGCCGAGGGCCTGGAATGGCGCGCGGCTTTCGACCTCGACGACCTCGGGCTCGACCCCCAGTGACGCGCTACGCGCTCGCCGTCGATGTGGGCGGCACGAAGATGGAGGCCGCGCTCGTCGCGGAGGACGGCCGACTGCTCCCGGGGAGTCGCAGTCGCCAGCCGACCGGTCGGGACGCCACGTTCGAGTCTCTGGACGCGGCCGTCGTCGCGATCGTCGAGCACGCGCTCGCCGCGCTTCCGGCCGACGCGGAGCTCGTCGGTGCGGGTATCGGCAGTGCCGGTCCCGTCGACCGCTCCCTCGGCGCGATCATGCCGGTGAACATGCCGCTCGCGCGCGGCTTCGTCCTGGAAGAGGCGGTCCGCGCTGCGGCGTCCACCGTCCTCGGGGGCGACGTGCGCACCGTGCTCGGCCACGACGGCGGTGCTCTCGCGCTCGCGGAATCGTGGCTCGGCGCCACGCAGGGCGCCGGCGCCTCGCTGTCGATCGTGGTCTCGACCGGTGTCGGCGGCGGCTTCGTCGCGAACGGCGCCTACATTCCCGGAGCCACCGGCAATGCCGGTCACCTCGGTCAGGTGCGTCGCGAGGGCGGCCTGACGCTCGAGGAGATCGCCTCGGGTCCCGCGAGCGCCGCGTGGGCCCAGCAACAGGGGTGGACCGGCGCCACCGGCGAAGACCTCGCGCGGGACGCGGCGGCCGGCGATCCCCTCGCGCGGGCGGCGATCGAGCGTTCGGCCCGCGAGGTGGGGGAGGCGCTGGCGGATGCCGCGACCCTCGTCGACCTCGACGTGGTCGCCATCGGCGGCGGATTCTCGCGAGTGTCGTCGGACTACATCGACCTCGTGCAGCAGGCACTCACCGCGAGCGCGGCCCACGAGTACTCGCGCCGTACCCGCGTCGTGCGCTCGGGGCTCGGCGACGAAGGGCCGCTCATCGGCGCCGCTGCTCTCGTGCTCCGGTAGGCACCGCACGCCCTGCTCACCGGCGCACAGTGAGCAGGTGCCGGGGTGGTCCTTCGAGCCGGGCGACGGCGACTTTCAGGTCGGTGACATCGGCCGCGACCGCATCGATCCGGGTGGTCAGAGTCTCGGAAACGGCATCGATGCGATCGGTCAGAGTTCCGGAGACGGCGTCGATGCGGGCGGTCAGAGTTTCGGAGACGGCGTCGATGCGGGTGCTGAGCTTCTCGTCGACGGCGTCGATGCGGGTGCTGAGCTTTTCGTCGACGGCATCGATGCGGGTGCTGAGTTTCTCGTCGACGGCATCGATGCGGTCATCGATGCGGCGGACCATCCAGGCGCCAGCAGCGAAGAGGCTCGCGGTGATCGTGAGCACGACGCCGATCGCGCTGATGATGATCGCCAGGACCTCGGTGGACAACGCGTGCTCTCCTCGCTGCGGATGGGTGTGTCGTCGACGTTACGCCGGACTCGCGGGTGGGTGCTCCGGTATTCCGGCATCCGTGAAGGGATCGACGATATCGGCGGGTGTGCAGGAGATGTCAGCGTACGGAAGCCCGACGAGGGGAACGTGCGGCGACCAGCATCAGCACCGGGATGAGCGCGCACAGCCCGGCGGACACGAGGAACGTCGCACTCGATGCCGGATCCCGACCGATCAGGAGGATCACCGTCGGCACGAACGTCCCCCCGACGGCCCCGCAGGCGACGAGCGCGCCGGTCACCGCAGCGCTGCGCGCGGGGTCGAGACGATCGAGGGCGAGTCCCAGGATGAGGCCGTAGCTGGGTGCGAGGAGGACGACCACGGCGGCCAGCCCGCCGAGCGCCACTTCCGGCGCGGACTCCACCAGTATCCCCGCGGTCGCCATCAGGACCGCCGCGGCACCCGTCGCGGACACGAGGATCACGATCGGTGGGACGGAGAGGCGGCGCAGTCCCGCCGCGCTGAACCGTCCGACGGCCATGAGCGTCCAGAACGCCGAGGTCCCCAGCGCGGCGAGGCCCGGATCGACCGCGAGGATCCGCTCCGGGATCACCGCCGACCACCCGGAGAGCACGGTCTCGACGCCGACGTACAGGGGGAGTGCGACGGCGAAGGGAAGGAGCGCGAGCAGCCCGCGAACGTCCCGATGCGCGGGAGTCTCGGCGGGGGAGGTCGGGGCCGCCGGTCCCGCGAGCATCGCCAGAGCCAGGAGCGGCACGATCGCCAGGATGCCGAGCAGCGGGCGCGTTCCGGACCCCACGGCGACGAGCAGGGGCGTGACCGCGGCGCACACCGCGACCGTGCCGAGCAGAGCGCTGAGCAGCCCCGTCGCGCTGCCGGCGGCCACGGACTTCGCCGCCACGGATCCCGAGGCCTCCACCAGCCCGAACCCGAATCCGGCGACGGCGGCCGCGGCGATGAACATGGCGGGGGCGTCTGCCACGGCCACGGCGATGATCGCCACGGCTTGGAGGGCACTGCCGAGCATCAGCGTGGTGCGCGGTGGACGGCGCATCAACAGCGGGCCCGAGCTCAGGACTCCGACCAAGAGCCCGCCGAAGAGGGCGGGGACCGCGGCGCTGAGGTCGGTCGCCATCGCGCGTTCGGTGGAGGGCAGGACCGCGGGGACGAAGGCGGCCGTGACCCCGAGGCCCGCGAAGGCGGTGAACAGCCCCGCTCGCGCTCGCCGGGTGCGGGCGGTCACGCCCCCGTCTTCCGCACGCGGTGGACGGCGGCGAAGGTGTCGCGCAGAGCCTCCATCGAGCGGTCGTAGTTCGACTGTGCGACGCCGATGAAGATGCAGTCGACCACCATCAGCTGGGCGATCCGGCTGCCGAGGGCACCCGACCGGAAGCCGGTCTCGCGCGCGGCGGTCGTCAGGACGATGTCCGCCTGGTCGGCCAGTGGAGCGCCGGCATGGTTCGTGATCGCGATCGTCGTCGCCCCGGTCTGGCGGGCGAGCAGCAGGAACTCGATCGTGTCGGTCGTGGTGCCGGTGTGCGACACCGCGATCGCGACGTTGCCGGGGCCGAGCGTCGCCGCCGAGGTCCAGGCGGCATGCGGGTCGGACCAGTCCAGTGCCGTGCGCCCGATCCGGGTGAGCTTGCGCTGCAGGTCGAGGCCGACGATGGAGCTCGCACCCACACCGAAGATGTCGACCCTGGTCGAGGACGTGATGGCGTCGACGGAAGCGCGCAGTGACTCCGTGTCGAGCACCTTGGCGGTGTCCGCGAGCGAGAGGGTCTCGGCCAGCGACACCTTCGCGACGATGTCGGACAGCGTGTCGTTGCGGTCGATGTCGCCGGAGACGGCGGGGAGCGCGGCCGTGTCGAACGTCTCGCGTTCGACGTCGCGCAGCACGTGGTTGCGCAGCTCGCGCACGTGCTCGTAGCCGAGTCGCTTGCAGAACCTCACCACCGAGGTGGTCGAGGTGTCGCAGCGCTGGGCGAGTTCGGCTATGGAGAGTCCGGCGGTCCCCGCCGGATCGGAGAGGAAGAGGTCGGCGATGCGCTGCTCGCTCGGACGCAGCTCGGGACGGATCGCACGCATGCGGACGAGCACGGGGTGTGCGCCGGCATCATCGCGGGCGGCTTCGTGGGGCATAGGGTCTCCGATCGCTGTTCATAACAGTAGAGGAACTTCTGTTACATCAGTAGTGTCTGTCGTGTACTTTTAGTACCAACCCAGACCGACGATGTTCGCGGGCGGCAGGCGACAGAGCCTGACCCGACGCCACGGCGACGCGTCCCAGCCAGGAGGAATCAGCAATGAGCACAGCACGGCGGGCGTCATTCGGCGCTCTCACAGCCACGGGTGTCGCTTTGGCGCTCGTGATCACCGGTTGTTCCGCACCCGCGTCCGACACCCCGTCGACGGGTGAGGCCGGCGGTGACCTCGTCATCGGCGTCACGAGCGATCCCGACACGCTCTTCCCCTGGAAGGCGACGCAGTTCCAGGCCGTCAACGTCCTGCAGAACCTGTACGGCACGCTGACCGAGTTCGATGAGGACCTCAACGTGGTCCCCGGCCTCGCCGAGTCGTGGGACGTCTCGGAAGACGGTCTCACCGTGACCTTCCACCTGCGCGAGGGCGTCACCTACGCGGACGGCAGCACCTTCGGCTCCGAAGACGTCAAGTACTCTCTCGACGCCATCGCCGCCGAGGAGACGGCGGCCGTCGCAGCGAGCTCTCTCGCCTCCGTCACCGCGGTCGAGGCCACCGACGAGAACACCGTCACCCTCACCCTGAGCGCGCCCGACGCCGCGCTTCCCGCGAACCTCGCCGTGATCAACATGGCGATGCTCTCCTCGGACGACACCGAAGAGGGGCTGAACACCACGCCCAACGGCACCGGTCCCTTCATCCTCGACGACCGCAAGGCGAGCCAGTCGATCACGCTGGCGAAGAACGAGGACTACTGGGGCGACGCGGCGCTGCTCGACACGGTCGAGTTCCGGGTGATCCCCGACGAGTCGTCGATCGTGTCGGCGATGCAGTCCGGCAACGTGCAGCTGGCCGTCTTCGACGACCCGCTGGTCGCACAGACCGCCGAGGGCGCGAACGTCGAGGTCGCCACGACCCCGCAGCTGAGCTACCACGCGCTGCAGCTGAACGCCACGCGCGGTGACCTGACCGACGTCAACGTGCGACTCGCGATGCAGTGCGCGATCGACCGCCAGGAGGTGCTCGACACGGCAGCTCTCGGCGAGGGCGAAGTCACCGGTCCCATCACCTCTCCCGCGTACAAGTCCGACCCCGAGGCGCGTCCGTGCCCCGAGCGTGATCTCGACAAGGCCGCCGAGTACCTGAAGAAGGCGGGCAAGGAGGACGGCGTCACCGTCAAGACGATCGTCTCCCAGGGTGAGTACGCGACGTCGGTGAACGAGGCCCAGAACCTCAAGGCGCAGCTGGCCGACGCGAACATCACGCTCGACCTCGAGGTGCTCGAGTCCGGCGCGTTCGTCGATCGCTGGATCGCAGCCGACTTCGACGCCGCCGTCGCCCTCAACGGCGGTCGTCCCGACCCCGACGGCATGTACGGCCGCTACTTCACCAGCACCGGAAACCTGAACAAGGTCGCCGGATACTCCTCGCCCGAGCTCGACGCGCTCTTCGCCGAGGGTCGCCAGACGGCCGACCCGGAGAAGCGCAAGGACATCTACGCGCAGGTCTCCGAGAACCTCGAGGACAACGCCGCGTGGATCTGGCTGTTCACGAGCTACACCTACACCGCGACCTCCTCGACCGTCGACGGCTTCGTCCCGATGGCGAACGGCTCGCTGCAGTACCTGCGGACTACCTCCATCAAGTAGCGGATCGGAGGGGGCGCGGCCACCCCGCGCCCCCTCCCTCCCCGACGACAGGCACCCCCACACGCGCATGTTCAGACAGCTCCTCCGCAACAGCGTGCTGCGACGCATCGTCGCCGCACTCGGCACGCTCCTCGGCGTCGCCATCTTCGTCTTCCTGATGCTGCGGGCCATCCCCGGCGATCAGATCAGCTCCGGCCTCGGCACGGAGGCGGCCGCCCTCACGCCGTCGCAACGCGCAGCCCTCGAGGCCTACTACGGGCTCGACCAGCCGCTCTTCGTGCAGTTCTTCTCCTGGTTGGGCAACATCTTCACCGGAAACCTCGGGTTCTCCTCTCGGGCACAGACGAGCGTCCTCGATCTCACCGCCGCCGCTCTTCCCGTCACCTTCGAGCTCGCGATCTTCTCGATCGTGATCGCCCTGGCCATCGGCATCCCCCTCGGAATGCTCTCCGCCTCGAAGCCCGACTCGTTCCGCGACGGCGTCGGACAGGTCGTCGGCCTCGCCGGTCTCTCGATCCCCGCGTTCCTGCTCGGGACGGCGCTCCTGGCGATCCTCGCCTCCTCGTTCGGCTTCAACCCGAACGGTCAGGCCTACGCCACGCTGTTCGAGGACCCGCTGCTGAACCTCCAGCAGATGCTGCTGCCCTCGATCGTGCTCGGCTTCGGCATCGCCGCGCCGATCATGCGCACGACCCGCACCGCGGTGCTCGAGATCCGCGCCAACGACTTCATCCGCACGGCCAGGGCGAAGGGCGTCCCGCCGCGGCGGCTGCAGGTGCGTCACGTGCTCGGCAACGCCCTGGTTCCCATCGTCACGATGACCGGCCTGCAGTTCGGCTACCTCCTCGGCGGCGCCGTGGTGGTGGAGCAGATCTTCTCGCTCCCCGGCATCGGGCGACAGGTGCTCCTCGGCATCCAGCAGAAGGAATACGCACTCGTGCAGAGCACCGTCCTCGTGATCGCGCTCGCCTTCGTCATCGTCAACCTGCTCACCGACCTGCTCTACCGGGTCATCGATCCTCGGGTGCGTGCCGCATGACCGACATCTCTCAGACTCCGACCCTCGCCCCCGGCGGCGGGCGCAGCATGGAGCGCGTGCGTCTCCTGCTGCGCAGTCGCAGTGGACTCACGGGCCTCATCATCGTCGTCCTGCTCGCGGTGCTGAGCCTCGTCTCGGCGTTCGGGCTGCTGCCGTTCGACCCGCTTGCGCAGGATCCGCC
The DNA here is from genome assembly GCF_023101205.1 of Microbacterium aurugineum. NCBI lineage: Bacteria > Bacillati > Actinomycetota > Actinomycetes > Micrococcales > Microbacteriaceae > Microbacterium > Microbacterium aurugineum. Next base: position 280,963 of record NZ_CP078078.1, read on the forward strand.
GTCCCGCCTGCAGCCGCCGTCCGCCGTGCACTGGTTCGGCACCGATCAGTTCGGTCGCGACGTGTTCTCCCGCGTGGCCGCCGGTGTCGCCAACTCGGCGCTGATCTCGGTGGTCGCGGTGGCCTTCGCCACCGTCGTCGGAACCGTGTGCGGACTCATCGCCGGCTTCTACCGCGGCATCTCCGACGGCGCGATCACGGCGGTCACCAACGTGCTGTTCGCGTTCCCTCCGCTGCTGCTGGCCCTGTCGCTCGCGTCGGTGTTCGACCGCAACTGGTTCACCATCGCCGTGGCCATCGCGATCGTGTACGTGCCGATCTTCATCCGCGTCACCCGCGGACCCGTGCTGTCGCTGCGCGAGGTCGAGTACGTCAAGGCGGCCAAGAGCACGGGTCAGAGTCGCATGGCGACCATGTTCCGGCACGTGCTGCCGAACATCACGTCGATCATCATCGTGCAGGTCACGCTCTCCCTGTCGTGGGCCGTGCTCACCGAGGCCTCGCTGAGCTTCCTCGGTCTCGGCACGCCGCCGCCCGCCCCATCGCTCGGCTCGATGATCTTCGAGGCGCGCACGCTCGTGACGATCGCGCCGTGGACGATGATCGCGCCCGGTGTGATCGTGGTGCTCCTCGTCGTCGGCCTGAACCTGCTCGGTGACGGGCTGCGCGACAGTCTCGACCCCCGGAACAGAGGAAAGCGATGACCCGGGAGGATCTCGGCGGGCTGGCCACGGAAGCCAGCGATCCGCGCTATGCGGAACTCGACCTGATGAGCGTGGCGGAACTCGCGCAGACCATGAACGAGGCGGACGCCACCGTGCCCGCCGCGGTGCAGCGCGCCCTGCCGCAGATCGTGCCCGCCATCGAGGAGACGGCCGCTCGCATGGCGCAGGGTGGCCGCCTGGTCTACGTCGGCGCGGGAACCCCCGGACGCATCGGTGTGCTCGACGCCTCGGAGTGCCCGCCCACGTTCAGCACGCCGCCGGAGCTCGTCTTCGCGATCATGGCCGGGGGCCCCGGCGCGATCGTGAACCCCGTCGAGGGTGCGGAGGATGACGCGGACGCGGGTGCTGCAGCGATCGACGCGGCCGGCATCGGTCCGCTCGACACCGTGATCGGCATCGCCTCCAGCGGACGCACGCCCTATGTGATCGCGGCCGTCCGCCGTGCGCGCGAGCTCGGAGCGCTCAGCATCGGTCTCTCGTGCAATGTCGGCACCGCGCTCAGTGCCGCGGCGGAGCACGGGATCGAGGTCGAGGTCGGCCCCGAGGTGCTCTCCGGCTCGACGCGGCTCAAGTCGGGCACGGCCCAGAAGCTCGTGCTGAACATGTTCTCGACCATCTCGATGGTGCGAAACGGCAAGGCGTACGGCAACCTGATGGTGGATGTGAAGGCCACCAACCACAAGCTGCGTGAGCGGGCCATCCGGATGGTGCAGACCATCGCGGCGGTCGACCGGGACGCGGCGCTGGCCGCTCTGGAATCGGCCGCCTACGACGTGAAGCTCGCGTCGATCATGATCCGCCGCGGGGAGGATCTCCCGGCGGCGACCGCACGACTGCATGCCGCCGACGGCCGGCTGCGCACCGCACTGGAGGAGAACTGATGCGCGTCCTCGGACTGATCTCCGGCACCTCGCACGACGGGATCGATGCCGCCGTCGTCGACTTCACGACCAGTGGCGGCTTCACCGCGCACGGCGTGGACCTGCGCGGCACGGTGCTCGCGGCGATGAGTGTGCCGTATACCCCCGAACTGCGGTCGCGGCTGATCGCGGCGCTGCCGCCGGCGCAGACGACGCTCGCCGAAGTCGCGGAGCTCGACACGCTCATCGGTCAGGCATTCGCCGACGTCGCGGCCGACATCGCCGCAGAAGTGGGGGGCATCGACGCGGTCTGCTCGCACGGACAGACCGTGTACCACTGGGTCGACGGCGCGCACGCGCGGGGCACCCTGCAGATCGGGCAGCCCGCCTGGATCGCGGAGAAGGTGGGTGCCCCCGTGGTCTCCGACATCCGCATCCGCGACATCACCGTCGGTGGCCACGGTGCGCCGCTGGTGTCGTTCCTCGATGAGCTGCTGCTGCGCTCACGCGCCGGGGTGTCCGCCGCCCTGAACCTGGGCGGCATCTCGAACATGACGGTGGTGCGGCAGGACGGCCTGGTCGCCTACGACATCGGCCCCGCGAACGCACTCGTCGACGCGGTCATCGTGGAGCACGACCTCAACCCGCTCGGCTACGACGACGACGCCGCGATCGCCCGCACCGGGCAGGTCGACGAGACGCTGCTGGCCGCTCTGCTCGAAGACCCCTACTACGCGCTCACCCCGCCCAAGAGCACGGGCAAGGAACACTTCCACCTCGGCTACGTGCACGAGCACCTCGCCGCGCAGGGGCGCGAGATCGCGGTGGCGGATGTCGTGCGGACACTGACCGAGCTCACCGTCCGCACGGTCGCACGCGACGTGGAGGCCGCGGGCATCGGGTTCCTCGCCGTGTCGGGCGGCGGCTGCCGCAACCCGCTGATCCTCGATGGACTGCGCGCCGCCCTGCCCGCGACCGAGGTCGTGCTGGCCGACGAACTGGGGGCTGCGGCCGACAGCAAGGAGGCGATCCTCCTCGCCCTGATCGGCTGGTCCACGATGCACGGCGTCCCCGCGATCGTCCCGGGCGGCACCGGTGCTCGCGAGCCGCGCATCCTGGGCACGATCACCCCGGGCGTCGGTCCGCTGCAGATGCCGGAACCCGTCGCCGCCATCGACTCCCTCGTGCTCACGGAGGCCGCGACATCGTGACCCTCCAGGTGCGCCCCGCCACCCCGGACGACCTGTCCGGGGTGCTCGAGGTGTTCCTCGCCTGCTGGCGGGAGAGCTACCGTGGCGTCCTCCCCGATGCGGCGATCGACGCCATGACCGACGCGCGCGCGGAGACGCTGTGGCGGCGGGTGCTCTCCGACCCGGTGGGCATCGTGCTCGTGGCCGAGCGGGACGGCGGGATCGTCGGGATCACCCGGTACGCGGCGACGTCGAACACCGACGGGCGGATCGACGGGGCCGTGCACTCCCTGTATGTGTCGCCGCGTGCTCACGGCGGCGGCATCGGCGGAGCGTTGCTGACGTGGGCGACGGCAGAGCTGCGGGAGGCCGGGGCCGAAGCCGCGACACTGTGGGTGTTCGCAGCGAATGCGCCGTCGATCGGTTTCTACGAGGCGAAGGGCTGGCATCCGGATGGGGCCACCCGCACGCAGCCGGAGTTCGGCGAGCCCGAGCAGCGCATGCGCAAGGAGTGGACATGAGCGCCGTGGTGCGTCTGCGCCTGCTCCGGGTGTCGTCCCCGCTGGTGCGCCCGTTCATCACGGCCGTGCGGCAGACGGACCGTCTCGACGTCGTGCTGGTCGAGGCGACCGATGCGGAGGGGCGCCGAGGATACGGGGAAGCCGCCACGAGCTGGCGTGTCACGGGGGAGAGTCCGCAGAGCGTCGCCGCCGCGGTCGCAGGTCCGCTCGCCGACGCCGTGCTCGGTCGCGATGCCGGCGACGCCGGGCTCCCGGGGGACATCGCGCGGTCGATCTGGGGCAATGCGGCCGCCCGCAGCGCTGTCGAGTGCGCGGTCGCCGATCTCGCCGCCCAGCAGCGGGAGGTCTCGCTCGTGGCCGACCTGTCTCGCGCGCACGCGGTGCACAACTCCTCACGAACGTCGCACGTCCGCACCGACATGACCCTGTCCGTGGGAGAGCCGCAGGCGGTGGCGACGCTTTCTGAGGAGTACGTCACCGCAGGCTTCGGCTGCCTCAAGCTCAAGGCCTCGGCCGCGCACGACATCGTGGCCGCGCTACGGGCCGTCCGTGCGGCTGTCGGGCCCCACATCACCCTGCGCATCGACGCGAACCAGGCCTGGGACGCCGAGACCGCGATCCGCGTGATCCGTACCGCCGAGGACGCGGATCTCGGGCTCGAACTCGTCGAGCAGCCGGTCGCCGCCCACGACCTCGACGCGCTCGCCGCGGTGACGGCGGCCGTCGACACCCCGATCATGGCGGACGAGTCGGTGCGGACGGCCGAGGACGTGCGCGTGATCGCCGATCGGGGAGCCGCCGCCCTCGTGAACATCAAGCTCGCCAAGACGGGCGGTCCGGCCGAGGCGATCGCTGCCGCGGAGGCCGCACGAGAGGCGGGGCTGGGGGTCGTGATCGGCTGCATGATGGAGTCCCACGTCGGAGTGAGTGCCGCAGCCCACCTCGCAGCGGCCGTCGCCCCCGATGTCGTGCACGACCTGGACGCGGCGTCCTGGCTGCGTCGCTCGCCCGTGGTGGGTGGGGTCGCCCCGTCCGGTGAGGTGCTGACGCTCGGGGCGGGCACGGGGCTGGGCATCCTGGGGCTCGCATCCGACGCACAGACCGACATCCTCCTCGACCTCGACCGCGACCTCGATCGCGACCTCGGCCGCGGTGCGGAGGTGCGCGTATGACCGCCGCCGCCGCCGTCGCCGCCGTCCTCGGGATGGAGTCCGCCCCGCGCGGAGTCGTCGCGGGCGTCGTGACCGAGGCGGGACGTGAGGTCGCGGCCAGCGGCCTGGCCGACCTCGCCGGAACCCCGATGACCACCGAGACCGCGTTCGACATCGCCTCGGTCTCGAAGGTCGCGGCGACGACGACAGCGATCCTCAGACTGGTCAGCCGGGGCGACCTGCGCTTCGATGATCCGGTCGACCGCTTCGTCTCCGGGACCGCGTGCGCTCCGGGAACGACCGTGCGCCACCTCCTGCAGCACCGCGCCGGCCTGTGGGAGTGGCAGCCTCTCTACCTCGACCGTGAGCACGCCGGCGACCCCGACGCCGCGGCGGACGCGATCCCGCTGCGATACGCCCTCGACGACGCCCGCCACTACTCCGACCTCGGCTTCATGCTCCTGGGCCGCATCGTCGCGGCGGTCACCGGGTTGCCTCTGGACGCCGCCGTCCGCGAGCTCGTCACCGCGCCCCTCGGCCTGGATCGCACGGCATACGGACCCGCCGGTCGGCCCGTCGCCTCGTCCGCGATCGGTGACGTCGCCGAACGCCGCATGGTCGCCACGGGGGAGCCCTACCCGATCCTCACCGCGGCGCGGGACTTCACCTGGCGCGAGGAGGAGATCACCGGCGTCGTGAACGACGGCAACTGCTTCCATGCTCTCGGTGGCGTCTCCGGCCACGCGGGGCTGTTCAGCACCGCGACCGACCTGCTGACCTTGGGGGCGGCGCTCGCCGCGCCCGAGCGCCATCCCGCGCTGTGGGGCCCGGACGACGTCGCCGAGCTCTTCCGCGACGGACCGGATGCCGGACAGGCGCTGGGGTGGCGCAGCGACACGGTCGCCGTCGCCGGCCGGCCGACCCGCGTGCTCTGGCACCCCGGCTTCACGGGCTGTGCCCTCGGGATCGTCCCGAACACCGGCACCGCCGCGGTGCTGCTGAGCACCCGCCTCTTCGCCCCCGAACCCGCACCGACCGAGGCGCTCTGGCGCACGGTGCTCCCCGCCCTCCTGGACGACAACGAAGGAACGAGAACATCATGAGCATCACCGAGCCCGTGCTGAGCATCAGCGGTCTCGCCGTCGCCTTCCGGACCGGTTCCGAGCTGGTCACCGCGATCAGCGACGTCAACATCGACATCGCCGCCGGTGAGACCGTCGCGGTCGTGGGCGAGTCGGGATCGGGCAAGTCGACCACCGCCGCGGCCGTCAACCGCCTGCTGCCGGAGAACGGCTCGATCACGGCCGGGAGCATCCGCTTCGACGGGCGCGAGTTGACCGATCTGCCCGAGAACGCGATGATCTCGCTGCGCGGCGCGGGGATCGGTCTCGTGCCGCAGGATCCGATGTCGAACCTCAACCCGCTCATGCGTGTGGGCGAGCAGATCGGCGAGGCCCTCGAGGTGCACGGTCACACCCACGGAGAGGCCACGAAGGCCCGGGTCGTCGAGCTTCTGGAGATGGTGGGGATCGCGGACGCCGCCCAGCGCGCTCACCAGTACCCGCACGAGTTCTCCGGAGGTATGCGGCAGCGCGTGCTGATCGCGATGGGCCTCGCCTGCAAGCCGCGCCTGCTCATCGCCGACGAGCCCACCTCCGCTCTCGACGTGACGGTCCAGCGGCGCATCCTCGACCAGCTCGACACGCTCACGGATGAGCTCGGCACCGCGGTCTTCCTGATCACCCACGACCTGGCCCTCGCCGCCGAGCGCGCCGACCGCATCGTCGTCATGTTCCGTGGCCGGGTGGTGGAGGAGGGGACGTCCGCCCAGGTCCTCGGCGCCCCGCAGCACGAGTACACCAAGCAACTGCTCGCCGCGGCGCCCAGCCTCGCGTCCCGCCGGGATGCCCTGCCGCAGCGCGAGGCCGCCACGGGCACTCCGTTCGTGGAGATCCGTGGCCTCCGCAAGGAGTTCGCACTCCGCGCTCCCAAAGCGGGGGAACCGCAGACGTTCACCGCGGTCGACGGGGTGAGCTTCGAGATCCGGCGGGGCACCACGGTGTCGATCGTGGGGGAGTCGGGGTCCGGCAAGTCGACCACCGCGAACATGGTGCTCGGGCTCGAAGACGCCACGTCGGGATCGATCCTGTTCGACGGGCTCGACCTGACCACTCTCCGTCGCAAGGAGCTGTTCGCCCTGCGCCGTCGGGTGCAGCCCGTCTTCCAGAACCCCTACGCCTCACTCGACCCCCGCTACACCGTCGAGCAGTCGATCGCCGAGCCGCTGCGTGTCCACCGCATCGGCACGACGGCGTCCCGCAAGGCACGGGTGCTCGAGCTGCTGGAACAGGTCGCCCTCCCCGCGGCGATGGCCGAGCGTCTGCCCCACGAGCTGTCGGGCGGACAGCGTCAGCGCGTCGCGATCGCCCGCGCCCTGGCGCTCGAGCCCGAACTCGTGGTGCTCGACGAAGCGGTGTCGGCGCTCGACGTGCTGGTGCAGGCGCAGATCCTCGATCTGCTCGCCGACCTGCAGAAGCGCCTGGGCCTGAGCTACCTGTTCATCAGCCACGATCTCGCCGTCGTGCGGATGATCTCCGACGAGGTGCACGTCATGCAGCGCGGTGTCGTGGTGGAGAGCGGCACGCCGGAGCGCATCTTCGACGACCCGCAGCATCCGTACACGCGGGAACTGCTCGCCGCGATCCCCGGGGCGTCGCTGGCGTCCTGAGCGGGAGCAGATGTCACGCCTGTCGTCGGTTCACATGTCGGGAGGATGGGCGGATGTCGGGCGAATGCCCTTCATCCGCTCGACATCCGTGAAATCTCCCGACATCTGCTCCGGACGGCACACGGGCGGGGCGGCAGACGGGCGGGCCTCGACGACCGCGGGCTCAGCGCTTGCGGTCGTCGTCGTCCCAGGGGCCTTCCCACCAGCCCGCACGGCCGTCGTCCGAGCCGCCGCGACCACGGCGGGAGCGCACGAACTGCACGATGAACACGGTCAGCGAGCTGAGCAGGATCAGGAAGACCACGAGGAACAGCAGGTCGTTCTGGTTCATGGTCGCTTCCCCTCCGCGGCATCCGCCACGATCTTGGCGATGCGGGCCGACCGGGTCTCCGGGCGCTTGGCCATCGCGATGTGCGTGAGACCGAACTTCTTCACCGACTTCGGGAACGCGTCCCAGTTCTCGCGCGCAACGGGGACGGCATCGAGGGCGGCGGCGAACTCGTCCGGCTCGATCCCGGCCTCGGGGCCGTCGAGCACGGTCCAGGAGCCGTTCGCCTTCGCCGTCTCCAGCGCACGGATCCCGGCCGGGGCGAGCAGCCCCTCCGCCTCGAGTTCCGCGATCCGAGCCTTGTTCGTCGCCGCCCATCCGCTGCCGGGACGGCGAGGCGAGAACCACTGTCCGACGGCGCGCTCGTCCGTTCCCTCGCCGAACACGCGCACCGGGCCGTCGATCCATCCGAAGCAGAGCGCATGCCGCACGGCGTCCTCGTACTCGACACCGTCGGCGGCACCCCGCACGCTCAACAGCCAGACGCCCGTGGTCCGCTCGTGGTTCTCCTGGAGCCAGGTGCGCCAGGCGACCGCATCGGCCGCCCGAATCCGCTCGCCGTCTTCCAGTGCGCCCATGGGCTACTTCTTCGTCTTCACCGTCGGGATCGTCTCGGTGATCCGCGGCAGCAGGTCGGCCACGGACTGCACGATCTCATCGGGGCGGAACGGGTACTTCTCGACCTCGGCCTGGTCGCTGATCCCGGTGAGGACCAGGACGGTGTGCAGGCCCGCCTCGATGCCGGCCACGACGTCGGTGTCCATCCGGTCGCCGATCATGCCGGTGCGCTTCGAGTGCGCGCCGATCTTGTTCAGCGCCGACCGGAACATCATCGGGTTCGGCTTGCCGACCACGTAGGGCTCCTTGCCGGTGGCCTTGGTGATGAGGGCCGCGATCGCACCGGTGGCCGGGAGCGGCCCGTCGGTGCTCGGACCCGTGGCATCCGGGTTCGTGACGATGAACCGCGCGCCGCCGATGATGAGGCGGATCGCCTTCGTGATCGCCTCGAACGAGTAGTTGCGCGTCTCGCCGACGACCACGAAGTCGGGGTTCGTCTCGGTCATGATGAAGCCGGCGTCGTGCAGGGCGGTGAGGATGCCGGCCTCGCCGATCACGAACGCCGAGCCACCGGGCAGCTGCTGCTTCAGGAAGTCGGCGGTGGCGAGGGCCGAGGTCCAGATGCGCTCCTCGGGTACGTGCAGTCCGCTGATGCGGAGGCGTGCCGACAGGTCGCGCGCGGTGAAGATCGAGTTGTTGGTGAGCACCAGGTACGGGATGCCTGCGCTCTCCCACCCGGCGAGCAGTTCGGACGCCCCGGGAATGGCGTCGTTCTCATGGACGAGCACACCGTCCATGTCGGTGAGCCAGCATTCGATGTCGTCACGTTGTGCCATGTGCACAGCCTAGAGGGCGAGGGTTGCCGGCACATGTCCGTGTGGCAGAGGGGTGCCGCAACAGATCGGTTCAGGCGGTGAGCCAGATCACGTCCGCGGCGTGCGCGACCTCGGCGTCGGTGCCGTCGACAGACACACCGGCGGCGGTCACCGTGACCTCGACGCCGACCGCGATGCCCGCGGCCTCCACGGCGCGGAGCACTTCCGGATCCTGGTCGCTCACCCGCAGCACGCGTCCCGTGTGTCCGACCGCGGCATCGGCCAGAAGCACGAACGGCACCCGCTCCACGTGCCCGTCGACATCGGGGATCGCATCGCCGTGCGGGTCGAAGCGGGGGCGTCCGAGGCGGGCGTCGATGCCTTCCAGCAGTCGGTCGCTGATGGTGTGTTCGAGCACCTCGGCCTCGTCGTGCACCTCGTCCCAGCCGTAGTCGAACTCCTGCACCAGCCAGGTCTCGACCAGCCGGTGTCGGCGCACCATCGCGAGGGCGCGGGCTGTGCCGGCCTCCGTCAGCCGCACCGCGCCGTAGGGCACGTGCGAGACGAGCCCCGCGGCAGCGAGCTTCTTGACCATCTCGGTGACCGACGAGGGGGCGATGCCGAGCTTCGCGGCGAGCACCGACGGGGTGATCGGCGCATCCTGCCACTCGGTGTGCGCGTAGACGGTCTTCAGATAGTCGTCAGCTGCGGGGGAGGCCACCCGACCAGCCTACGCGGTGCTCTCCCGCGCCCAGGCAGCGACGGAGGTCAGCCCAGGGTGCTCAGGAAGATGAACGCCGCCTGCCCCGCGAAGAACAGGACGAGGAATCCGAGGAGGGCGGCGGCCAGCGAGAGCCGGCCGTCGAACCCCTCGACCTCGTCGATGCCGACCTTGCGGGCACGGAACGCCAGCACGAGGGTGGCCACGCCGAGGGCCAGCTGCACCCAGGGGCTGGCGGGCCCGATGACCTTCGGGAAGGCGATCAGCAGCCCACCGATGATGCCGGTCGCGAAGCCGGTCCAGGTGAGGATGCGGACGGTGCGGCGAGCGCTCTCGGCAGACATGCCTCCGAGCCTATCCGGGCTCAGGCTCCCGTCAGCACCAGCCAGAGCAGGGCGCCGTTCAGTGCGATCAGCAGCACCGAGGCCACGATGCCGGCCGCTGTCGTCCACCGTCGATTGACCCAGGCGCCGAGGGTCCGTCGCTGTGCCGTGAGCACGACCAGGGGAATCAGGGCGAACGGGATCCCGAAGGACAGCACCACCTGACTGAGCACGAGGGCGAGCGTCGGATCGAAACCGATCCCGAGGATCACGAGAGCGGGGATCAGCGTCACCAGTCGCCGTGCGAGCAGGGGGACGCGCACGTGCAGCAGGCCGTGCATGATCTCGGCTCCCGCGTAGGCGCCGACCGACGTCGAGGCGAGACCGGAAGCGAGCAGGCCGACCGCGAAGAACGTGGCGACGACCGGTCCGAGGCCGGCGGCGAGGGCGGCGTGCGCCCCCTCGAGTGAGTCGGTGCCTTCGACCCCCGCCAGGTTCGCGGCGGCGAGCAGAAGGATGCAGAGGTTGACCGAACCTGCGATCACCATCGCGACCGAGACGTCCCAGCGGGTGGCGGTGAGGAGCCGACGGATGCGCGAGCTCTCGGTGCGCACGGCTTCGTCGCCGGCGTGCGCGGTCGTCGCCCCGAAACGGTCGCGGGCGAGGGAGGAGTGCGCGTAGATCGCGTGCGGCATGATCGTCGCCCCGAGGATCGAGGCTGCCAGCAGCACGGATCCGGTGTCCTCGAAGCGCGGCACCATGCCGCCCAGGATCCCTGCCGGATCCGGCGGAGCCACGAACACACCGGCGACGAAGCCGATCGTGATGATGGCCATCAGTCCGATGATCACGAACTCGAACGGACGTGCGCCACGACGGTTCTGCACCGTGAGGAGGATCATCGAGACGGCGCCCGTGATCAGGCCGCCGAGCAGCAGGGGTACGTCGAAGAGCAGGTTCAGGGCGACCGCCCCGCCGATGATCTCCGCGAGATCGGTGGCCATCGCGACGAGTTCGGCCTGCACCCAGTACGCCCGGCGTGCCCACGGGCGGCGCAGGCGTGTGCCCAGCACCTCGGGAAGGCTCTGCCCCGTGACGACCCCCAGTTTCGCGGAGAGGTACTGGATGAGCCAGGCCATGACGTTGCCGGCGACGACGACCCAGACCAACAGGTAGCCATACTGGGCGCCCGCGGTCATGTTGCTCGCGACGTTTCCCGGGTCGAGGTAGGCGACCCCGGCGACGAGGGCGGGTCCGAGCAGCCACAGCCCGCGGGGCGCGGTCGCCGGGGTCAGATCCTTCGTGGTTCCCGGAAGCACAGAATTTTTAGGCACACCGAAACCGTAGCGTATTTTTCGGTCCACCTAAAAGTCCTCGGTGCCGGCTCCGCGGAGGCGGCGATAGCCTGGCGGGATGGATGATGCCTCGGCGGACCGCACGACACCGGACCTTTCGGCGGCCGCGGCGACGGGCTCCATCGGCCAACCCGGCTACGGCGTCGGACCCTGGCCGGGCGGTGCGGAGGCCTGGCCCGAGGGGGAGCAGTACGACCCTCTCCTCTTGGCCGAGGGCGACACCCGCAACGTGATCGACCGCTACCGCTACTGGCGGATGGAGGCGATCGTGGCCGACCTCGACACCCAGCGGCATCCGTTCCACGTCGCCATCGAGAACTGGCAGCACGACATGAACATCGGGTCGATCGTGCGCAGCGCCAACGCCTTCCTCGCCGACACTGTGCACATCATCGGTCGCCGACGGTGGAACAAGCGCGGGGCGATGGTGACCGATCGCTACCAGCACGTCGTGCACCACGAAGACGTCGAGACCTTCGCGGCGTGGGCTGCGGCCGAAGGGCTTCCGATCATCGCGGTCGACAACGTCGACGGTGCCGTCCCCGTCGACAAGGCAGATCTCCCGCTCCGCTGCGTCCTGCTCTTCGGTCAGGAGGGGCCGGGATTGTCCAGCGAAGCGCTCGCCGCGGCCTCCGCGCACATCGAGATCACCCAGTACGGCTCGACGCGTTCGATCAACGCCAGCGCTGCGGCGGCCGTGATCATGTACGAGTGGTGCCGCCGTTACGCCGGCTGAGCCGTCGCGACGACGGCCGTCGAGCAGTCGTCAGCCGCGGTCGATGCCGAAGATGTGGCGATAGATCGCGCTGACGTCCCGGTCGAGGTGATCGATGCGCTCGTGGATGGCCCGGATCTCGGTGCGCACGCCGCTGAACTCGCTGCCCGACTCGGTCCGGACGCTGGCGAACTCGTTCCTGAATTCGGTCCGGACGCTGGCGAACTCGTTCCTGAACTCGGTCCGGACGCTGGCGAACTCGTTCTTCAGCTCGGTGCGCACGCCGTCGAAGCCGTTCTGCATCGTTCGCAGGAACATCGTCGACATCAGCGTGAGCGTTCCGAACATGGCTGCGGCGAAGACACCGATCAGTGTCCAGACCTGTGGTTCCGTCATCCCCAGCATCCCCTCATTGTTCCTCGATGATCGTCGAGGCGCCAGGGAACGGAGGCCTAGTATTCCGGGGAACTCAGCGATTGTGGAGAAGTCGTTCTCGCGGAAGTCTGTGCAGTCAGCTCAGCCGCGGAACCGGCACCCGGGATCACGCCGACGCGGTGAGCCAGCGCCCTGAGCGCACGCGCCAGCCGAGGGTGCCGAGCCGGGCGAGCAGATAGACGCCGAAGAAAGCCACGGCCAGCCAGACGAGGCCTGCGGATCCGTCGACGCCGACCGCGGAGATGATCCACAGTGCCGGCAGGAAAGGCACGAGGTTCACGCCGCCGGCGATCGCGAGGTACCGCGCATCGTTCGCGCCCATGAGCACCCCGTCGAGCACGAAGACGACACCGGCGATGGGCTGGGCGACGGCGAGCACGAGCAGCGCCGGCTGCACGAGAGCGGCGACCTCGGCGTCGCCGGTGAACACGATGCCGAGCACCCCGGAGAGGGCGGCGATCAGCCCGCCGACGATCACGCCGAACCACGCACCCCACGCCACCGTCCGTGCCAGCACCCGGTGCACCTGTCGCTCGTCGCCGGCACCGAGTTCCTTGCCGATCAACGCCTGCGCGGCGATCGCGAGTGCGTCGAGAGCGAAGGCCGCAGCCGAGAAGATCGTGAACACGATCTGCCACCCGGCCAGTTCATCGGTCCCGATCCCGGTCGCGATCCCCACCGTCGCGAGCAGCGCGACACGCAGGCTCACGGTGCGCAGGAACAACCAGCCGCCCGACGTGGCCGTGCTGCGGATGCCGGCGCGCTGCGCGCGGAGCGAGGCGCTGTGGCGCGTGGCCAGGTGGCGGACCACCAGGGCATAGGCGGCCACCATCCCCCACTGCGCGGTCACGGTTCCGGCGGCCGAGCCCGCGATGCCCCAGCCGAGTCCGTAGATGAACAGCCAGTTCAGCAGGGCGTTCGCGCCGAAGCCGAGCCCTGCGATCCAGAGCGGCGTCATGGTGTCCTGCATGCCCCGGAGCAACCCGGTCGCCGCGAACACGATCAGCATCGCGGGGAGACCCCACATCGAGATCACGAGGTATTCGTTGGCCTGTGCGGCGACGGCCTCGCTCGCGCCGAAGAGCGACACGAGCCAGGGCGAGGAGACGGCGCCGATCACCGCGAGGACGGCTCCCAGTCCGAGGGCGAGCCACATCCCGTTGATGCCGACCGACACGGCCTCACCCGGCTGACCTGCGCCGAAGCGACGCGCCACCGCCGGCGTGGTCGAGTAGGCCAGGAAGACCATGAGTCCGACGATGGTCTGCAGCACGGCCGCGGCGATGCCGAGCCCGGCGAGCGGAGTCGTGCCGAGATGTCCGACCAGCGCGGCATCGACGATCAGGAAGGCCGGCTCCGCGACCAGCGCGCCGAGAGCAGGAACGGCCAGGCGCAGGATCTCTCGGTTGAGGGAGGTGCGCGCGGTCATCCTCCGAGCCTATGACCTGGCACGGACCTCGTCCGCCCGACTCAGGCGCCCACGGGCAAGCGGATGTCGAACCGCGACCCGCCGTCGGCGTTGTGCGCGCTGATCACCCCGTTGTGCGCCTCGACGATGCCGCGCGCGATCGCGAGCCCGAGACCGGCACCGCTCGTGCCGTGGACGCTCGTGCCGGGCGTTCGCGCGTCGGTGCCCCGCCACCCCGGTTCGAAGACGCTTGTCAGGTTCTCGTGGGCGATGCCCGAGCCGGTGTCCTGGACCGAGAGCACCATCGCGTCGTCTTCGCGGCTGGTCCTGATGCGGATCGTCCCTCCGGCCGGTGTGTGCTCGATCGCGTTGGCGAGCAGGTTGGTCATCACGCGGGCGAGCTCGCGCGCGTCACCGACGACGGTGTGATCCGGGCTGGTCAGCTCGACGAGCGCGACCTCCTTCGCCCGGGCGACCGGCGCGAGCTCGGCGACCGCGTCGCTGACCAGATCGTGCAGGGACATCGGTTCGAGACGGAGCGTCAGTGTGCCGGACGAGATCTTCGAGACCTCGAACAGGTTGTCGACGAGGTCGCTCATGTGGTCGACCTGGCGGCGCATCTGACGATGGAAGCGGGCAGGGTCCTCGGCCAGGCCGTCATCCAGTGCTTCCGTCATCGCCCGCAGCCCGGCGAGAGGACTGCGCAGGTCGTGCGAGATCCACGCGATCAATTCGCGCCGCGAACGATCGAGGAGCTGCACCTCCTCGCGTGCCGCCGCGAGCCGTTCACTGGTCGAGACGAGTTCGGCGGCCACGCGGGCGAACTCCGTGTTCACGGGGAGGGCGCCCGTGTCCTCGAGCAGTTCGCCCTCACCGATCGAATGTGTGAGCCTCTGCAGCGAGCGGGCGTCGCGGACGAGCCGGGCCGCGAGCAGCACGGCGACGGCGACCGCGACGACGGCGGAGATGGCGGTCACCACGACCACGACGAGAAGGTCGTGGGGAGAGATGTACATCGCCTCGGCGACCGCGAGCACCCCGGCGGCGAAGGACAGCACCACGGCGAGGATCACGATGCACAGCTGCAGCATCAGTGAGCGCCGGCGCAGCAGCCACAGCGCGAGCAGGCCGGCCCCTCCGACGAGGAGAGCCCATCCGAGAGCGATGGCTGCGATCGTGACGACATCGGCGAACGGCATCAGCGGTCCTCCCATTCGAGGCGGTACCCCACGCCCCACACCGTCACGAGAACCGTGGGGGATCCGGGGTCGTCTTCGATCTTCTCCCGAAGTCGCCGGGTGGTGACCGTGACCGTCGAGAGGTCTCCGATCTCCCATCCCCAGACCCGACGCAGCAGCGTGGGCCGATCGAACGTCTGCCGCGGGTGCTTGAGGAAGAACGCGAACAGTTCGAACTCGCGCACCGACAGCTCGAGCGGCACGCCGTCCCGAGTGACGATCCTGGCCGAGGGGTCGAGGTGGAAGGGGCCGAGGTCGAACGGAGCCTCCCGCGCGAATTCGGGAAGGCTCCGGCGCAGCACCGAGTTCACGCGGAGGACCAGTTCCCGGGGAGAGAAGGGCTTGACCACGTAGTCATCGGCACCGGCTTCCAGGCCGTCGATGCGGTCCTCCTCCGAGCCGAGGGCCGTGAGCATGATGATCGGGACGTCCGAGGCGGCCCGAATCCGCCGGCACACCTCGGCGCCGTCGATTCCGGGGAGCATCCGGTCGAGCACGATCAGGTCGGGAGCGCTCGCCGCGGCCGATGCCAGACCGGTGAAGCTGTCCGTGGCGTGATCGACGAGGTACCCCGCGGCGCGCAGATACGCCTGGACGACCTCGCTCACCGTCGCATCGTCCTCGATCACGAGCACCCGGCGGTCGGCGAGTTCCGCGAGGTGCGGAGGCGGAACGGACGGCGCGGACATGCTCTCATCGTAGGTTCGGAGGTCCTCCCCGTCACCCGCTCGGAGGGCAACCTTCCTCGGTTCGTAAGAGTTGACGGATGTCGCCGGGGGGACATCTTCTCTAGCGTCGCGATATGGCCTTTCCCACCGACGTCGTCTTCCCCTGTCTGAATGAAGCGGAGGCGCTGCCCGGGGTGCTGGCTGCCCTTCCCTCCGGTGCGCGGGCGATCGTCGTCGACAACGGCTCCACCGACGGGTCGGCGGAGATCGCGCGTCGTCTCGGAGCGCTGGTGATCCAGGAGCCGCGGCGCGGGTACGGCTCTGCCGTGCATGCCGGACTGCGTGCGGCCACGGCACCCGTCGTCGCCTTCTGCGACGCCGACGGATCGTTCGACCTGACCGAGCTCGATCGGCTCGCGGACCCCGTGCATCGAGGTGAGAGCGACCTCATGTTCGGGCGTCGCCGGGTCGGTGGGCGAGGGGCGTGGCCGATCCATGCGCGATTCGCGAACACGGTGCTGCTGTCGATGGTGCGTCGGCGCACCGGGCTCTCGATGCACGATCTTGGTCCGTTCCGGGCCGGGCGTCGCGAGATGCTCCTCGACCTCGGGATGGAGGATCGACGCAGCGGCTATCCCCTCGAACTCCTGCTGCGTGCCTGGCGGAAGGGGCTGCGCATCGGCGAGACCGATGTCTCCTACCGCCCGCGGACCGGCCGGTCGAAGGTCACCGGAACCGTCCGGGGCACCCTGATCGCGGTGTCGGATATGCACCGGACGTTGAGGAGGCTCGCATGAACGCCGAGACGACGATCATCGTGATGGCGAAGGAGTGTCTGCCGGGAAAGGTCAAGACCCGGCTGCATCCGCCCTTCACGCTGGAGGAGGCGGCGGACATCGCACAGGCGAGCCTCGCCGACACGCTCGACGCAGTGGGGGCGACCGGGCTCCCGGTCGTCGTCTGCGCGCAGGGAGACGTATCCGCTCCCGCGGGCTTCCGGGTCATCCCCCAGGTCTCGGGCGGGCTGGACGAGCGGATCGGCGCAGCGCTGGACTCCGTTCCCGGGATGGTGCTCCTGGTCGGCATGGACACCCCTCAGCTGGATCCGATGCTGCTGCGCGCACTCGCCGATGACTGGCCGGAAGACGTCGACGCCTGGATCGGACCGGCGACCGACGGAGGCTTCTGGCTCCTCGGGATCGACGATCTTCGCCCCGGACGGTTGGGATCGTGCTCGCGAGGGGACCTCGTCCGCGGTGTGCCGATGTCGGTGTCCAACACCGGGGCGCATCAGCGCCGACGTCTGGTGCGGATGTGGCTCCGCGTGCGCGACGTTCCTCCTCTCACGGACATCGACGATCTCGCCTCGCTGCGGGAGGTCGCGGCCGTTCTGTCTCCGCAGGGGCATCTCGCCGGCCTGCTTCCCCGCTTCTCGGATGTCTTCGAGGCCACGGCTGCCGTCGGCCGCGCGGGCGAAGGGAACGGGCGAGGATGAGCAACGCGACCGCCGCGCACTTCGGCGCCGGAGGCGATGCGCCCTACGACTTCGCCCTGCGCAACGGGGGAGGGATGCTGCGCCTGATCGAACTCGGGGAGGGAACCGAGCATCGGGTCGAGGTCGGTCGTTTCCTCGCCGCCGCGGACGCTGCCGACGACTCGGTGATCGCCCGGATCCGAGGGCCCGTGCTCGATGTCGGATGCGGGCCGGGGCGGATACTCCACGCCGCGATCGTGGCCGGACACCTCGGGCTGGGGGTCGACGTCGCGATGTCCGCCGTCGAGCACGCCAGGCAGCAGGGCCTGCCCGCGCTGCAGCGTTCCGTGTTCGATCCGCTGCCGCAGGAGGGCTCCTGGGGCACGCTGCTGCTCCTGGACGGGAACATCGGCATCGGGGGCGAGCCGGACGCACTGCTCGCCCGGTGCGGGCAGATCGTCGGTCCGGGGGGACGTGTGATCGTCGAAGTCGATCCGCACCCGACGCGGGACCGGGGGTATCAGGCGACCGTCGTCGACATCGACGGCCGATCGAGCTCGCCCTTCCCGTGGTACGAGATCGGAGCGACGGCACTCCGCGATCGGGTGCACGGGACGGGGTTGCAGATCATCGAGACGTGGACACTGTCGGGGAGGGCGTTCGTGAGCCTCACCCGTCTGCCGGATCCGTGTCACGAGTGACGGCCGGTCCGCCGCTTTATCCAGCTTTCTTGGTTGGGATCTAAGCTGAGATCACGTATGCCATCTTTGATGGCATCGCTGGTATCCTAAGGTCATGTCCGCAACCATCGAGGCCACCAAGCTCGCTGCTTTCAATGACTCGATCCGCCAAGGGGTGCCGCAGATCGTGTCAGATCTGCGTGAGCGACTCGGCGCGAAGCTCGTCGCCTACATTGCCAACGTCACCGAGACACGTGCGGTGCGCTCGTGGGCTGATGGTGACCGCATGCCTACGGCGAACACGGAACGTCGACTGCGGCTGGCATTCCAGGTCGCGACTCTTATCGACCGGAGTGAGGGTGACGGTGTCGCCGCGACCTGGTTCCAGGGGATGAACCCGCAGCTGGGCGATCTCTCACCGGCTCGGGTGCTCCACGAGGATCGCACCGACGAGGGAATGGCACGAGTGCTCAACGCGGCCAAGAGCTTCGTCGGTGCCTGATGGCCGCACCCGAGCTGCAGCTGGTCGAAGCGGGCGGCGCGACAATCTGGCGCGTGGGCCGAGCGCCAGACCCGTGGGCATGGATCGACCCGCGGTACGCCGGCAACGCGCGCTGGGACGACCCTGACGTTGCCTTCCGCACGACCTATGCAGCTGACTCTGCATTCGGGTGCTTCGTCGAGTTGCTCGCCTACTCGCGGCCCGATGTGAACGAGGATGGCTCCGTCATGCTCAAAGGCATCGTCGAAGACCCCCAAGACGTGGCCGAATTCCCGACGCCACGATCGCCGCGCTTCGTCCGCAGTATGTGCGGCTTGCGCTGTCGCTCGGCTTCGATGACTTCGACGCCGCAGCTCTGAAACGTGCGTACCCGCGAGAGCTCACACACCGCCTGACCGTCGATTTCTACGCCCTCACACGTGAAGATGGAGTGCCGATTGCGGAGGGTGTCCGATTCGGCTCTCGCCACGGTGACGACCTGGCGCTGTGGGCGATCTTCGAGCGCCCCGGCGATGACCCCGCGAGTCGGCATCTCCATCAGATCAGTTCTCGGATCGTCGACACCGACGATGTGAACCTGATTCAAGCGATGGAACTCCACGGCCTCACCTGGCGTGACTCATGATGCGGGAGCGCGCCTTGATCAGCGCAACGTCGGGGCGGGCGTTCGTGAGCCTCACCCGTCTGCCGGATCCGTCTCGCGAGTGACGACGTGCCCGCGGGGTGCCGTTGTCGCGGTCCGGGGCCGCAGGCGATGGCGCACGGCGCTGACGACGGTCAGAAGGCCGTCATGCACGACGACGACGGCGAGCAGCCAGACCGCGACGCTGAACAGCTGAGCGAAGTCCTGTGCGGAGAGCATCAGCCAGGCTCCCCACAGCAGCAGGGCGACCCCGACGGCTGCGAGCGCGATTCTGCCGGCCCTCATCACACCACCTCGATCGAGGACAGCCACTTGGTCTGCAGCACGCCGGGCCGCCCGGGGGCGATGACGCGCGCCGGATAGCCGTGGTCGAGGTCGAGGCGCTCCCCGTTGAGCTGGAGGGCGACCAGCGTGAGAGGGTCGCCGACATACTGAGGCGGCATCGTGGTGGCTCGGAAGGCGCCGCGCTGCTGCAGGCTGCGGAAGCGGATCGTGGCGTCGTCGGGCGCGTCGACGGTGGCGAGGAGATCCCGCAGGCGGACACCCGTCCAGGACGCGTCGACCGTCCACCCCTCGACGCAGGCGATCGGGAGCCGGACCGTGCGTTGCGGCAGGGCTTCGAGTCCGGCCGCTGTGAAGGCGCGGGTCATCCCGACGCCGGCGACCGTCAGCGTCCACTCCGGGTCGAGGGCGAGCGCCGTCACAGCGGCCTGCCGCGCGGAACGGTTGACGGGCAGATCCTGGGGGCTGTCGGCGCGGGCGCGGGGCTCCCGCAGGCTGAACGGGCCGATGGGCGTGACCGCGTGGGCGAGCGCCGCGGCGCCGAACAGTGCGGAGGCGCCGCCGACCCCGGCCAGGAAGCGGCGGCGGGAGAGGGGCGCGGTCATCGCGTCGCCGTCCCTTCGGAATCGGACGGGGCATCGGAATTGGAGCGGGCATCGGAATCGGAGGGGGCATCGGCATCGTCATCGTCCGGGTCTGCGCGCCAGGCGGTGACGATCGCGGGGAGGTGCACCGCGATGTGCACGGCCATCGCCCCGATGAGGACCCAGGCCAGCGCGAAGTGCGTGCGGCGGAAGGAGAAGTCCCACGGATACCACTGCAGGGTGTTGAGCACCCCGGTGATCGGTTCCATCAGCGCGGCGGCCACCAGCACCGCCAGGCTCAGGCGCTCCAGCAGATGCGGGAAGCTGCGTACCGGAGGCCAGGCGAAGAGCTTCGGGAACACGATCCACAGCTTCGCCAGGAGCAGCGGGATGAGCATCGACCCCGCGACGACGTGGATCCCCTGATTCCAGGCATAGAGGTGGATCGGGCGCGTCGGCAGCGTCAGCCAGGGCAGCGGATCCTGCTGCAGGTGGCTGTACAGGCCGGTGACGAAGCACACGAGGAAGGCGAGACCGAGCAGTCTGCCGATGACGACGGCCATCCGGGTCGTGCGCAGGGGGGAGCCCAGGGCTCGCTGCGCACGTTCCGACCGATCCTGGAGCGCGACGGAGAGCCGTTCGGTCACCGAACCGGTCGAGTGGTCGTCGCGCATGTCCTCAGTATGCGGACCGGGCGTGCCCGGACGCGGGTGGATCGGGAACCTGTCATCGGGGTGTAAGGAAATGGGGTGCCGGTATGCCGACTCCGCGGGCACGCTGGGAGCATGACTGACGCGCAGCCGGGCCGGATCGAGTTCGCCGTGATCGGAGGATCGGGTTTCGAAGCGCTCGACCTCGGGGACAGACGAGTCCTTCCCGCGTCGGACTCACCGTGGGGAGTCGTTCCCGAGATCGTCGTCGGACGGCTGCACGGACGCGCGGTGGCGTTCGCGCCGCGGCACGGGGCGGGCCATCGGGTGCCGCCGCACCGGGTCAACGCCAGGGCGCTGCTGTGGGGGCTTCGGCGGCTCGGGGCGCGGGTGCTGCTGTCGACCAACGCGGTGGGTGGGCTGGCGTCATCGCTCGCGCCCGGTGACTTCGTGCTGACCGATCAGCTCATCGACCGCACGCACGGCAGGGCCGACACCTACTTCGACGGGGACATCGAGATCGCCGGTGTGCAGCATCTGCCGTTCGCGGAGCCCTACGACCGGCATCTGCGCGAGATCGCGTTCCGGGTGCTCCGTGACCAGGGGGAGCGCGTGCACCCCGCGGGGACCAGCGTCGTGGTGCAGGGACCGCGGTTCGCGACCGCCGCCGAGGCCGACTGGCACCGCGCGATGGGAGCCGCCCTGGTCAACATGACCCAGCTGCCCGAGGCGGCGCTCGCCGCAGAGCTCGGGTTCGCGCACGTGAACCTCGCGATCGTGACCGACACCGACACCGAGCACGGCGAGACGGAGGATGACACCTCGGCCACCGCGGAACGCGTGTTCGCCGTGATGGCACAGGCGCAGCCGCGGTTGAGCGCGGCTGTCGCAGCGATCATCGCCGCCATCCCTCCGGGGTACGAGCCGCCCGAGCGCCTGGCGCCTCAGGTCGTCGCGGCACTGATCGGGGCACGAGCATGAGTCGACTTCTGCTCGTGACGGGCGGAGCCGGCTTCATCGGCTCCGCGATCGTCGACGAGGCGATCGCCGCGGGCTGGCGTGTTCGGATCCTCGATTCCCTTCGCCCCGACGTGCACGGCAGCTCCGCCCCCGAGCCGGAAGGGGGAAGCCAGGTCGAGTTCGTCGCTGCCGATGTGCGCGACCGTGACGCCGTGCGCCAGGCGTTGAGCGGGGTCGACGCGGTCTGTCATCAGGCGGCGAAGGTCGGACTCGGCGTCAGCATCCACGATGCCCCCGACTACGTGGGCTCGAACTCGCTCGGCACGGCGGTGGTGCTCTCGGCGATGGCGGAGGCCGGGATCGAACGCCTCGTCCTCGCGTCGTCGATGGTCGTCTACGGCGAGGGGCTGTACCGGGAGGGGGATCGTCTCGTGCAGCCCGCACCGCGGAGCCGGGCCGATCTGGAGTCGGGTCGCTTCGAGCCGCGGTCGCCGCACACCGGGGAGCCCCTCCGACCGATGTCGATCCCCGAGGAGCAGCCCTGCGATCCGCGCAACGCCTACGCGGCGACCAAGCTCGAGCAGGAACTGCTGGCCCGCACGTGGGCCTATGACGGAGGGCGGGCGGCGCTGCTGCGCTATCACAACGTCTACGGACCGGGGATGCCCCGGGACACGCCGTACGCAGGAGTGGCATCGATCTTCCGTTCGGCCCTCGAGCGGGGCGAGGCCCCACGCGTGTTCGAGGACGGGCAGCAGCGACGCGACTTCATCCATGTCCGGGATGTGGCACGCGCCAACCTCGCCGCCCTCGAGTGGACGGATCGTGTGGAGCGCGGGACCACGCGGGCGTTCAACGTGGCCACGGGCGTCCCGCACACCATCGGAGAGTTCGCCGACGTGCTCGCCGCGGCGTTCGGAGGGCCGCCGCCGGTGCGGACGGGGGAGTTCCGGTCGGGCGACGTGCGCCACATCACGGCCTCGGCGGATCGCATCGCTCGAGAGCTGGGGTGGCGGCCGCAGGTCGGTTTCGACGAGGGGGTGCGTGAGTTCGCGCATGCCTCGCTTCGCACGGGGGCGGACGTCTGATGGCGGGTGCCGCGACGCGTCCGGGGCAGCGTCTCGCCGTCTGGGGGACGGTCGCGGCCGTCGTGCTCATCGCGGCCGCGGTCCTGATCCCGGCGCTCACGGGATGGAACGTGCGCGTCAAGTCGTTCCCGCCGCTGCACGCGGAGTGGATGCCGAGAGTCGGACCGGGGACACCCCTGGCGGTGCTGCTCGGTGTGGCCGGCGTGATCTGGGGTCCGCGGCTCGCCTCCTCGGTCCGGTGGGGGCGGCTGCTGCTGCTCGCGTTCGCGGCGTCCGCGTTGTGGCTGTTCGCGCTCGCCACGGTGGACGGGCTCGACGGCATCGGCACCATCCTCGACCACCGGTACGAGTACCTCGGGACCGCACGGGAGGTCGACGACTTCGGGGCCACGCTCCGCGAGTACATCGAGCGGATCCCGTACGCGCATGAGGACAACTGGCCCGTGCACATCGCCGGTCATCCCCCGGGAGCCCTGCTCTTCTTCGTCGTCCTGGTGCGGATGGGGCTCGGGAGCGCGCTCGCCGCCGGATTCGTGGTCCTGCTCCTGGGTGCCACGACCGTGGTGGCGGTGCTGATCACGCTGCGCGCCCTCGGTGCGGCCGACCTCGCCCGTCGCGCGGCTCCGTTCCTGGTGTTCACCCCCGCGGCGATCTGGGTGGCGGTCTCGGGCGACGGCATGTTCATGGCCGTCGCCGCGTGGGGCATCTGTCTGTTGGCGCTCGCGACGCGTGCGGGTGGTGTCGCGCGGATCGCGTGGTCGGTCGGGGCCGGCCTCCTGCTCGGATACTGCGTGATGCTCTCGTACGGCCTCCCCCTGCTGGGGGTGCTCGCGGTCGCCGTGCTGGTGGCGGGGAGGTCGTGGATCCCGCTGCCGATCGCCGCGGTCTCGGCGATCGCCGTCGTGGGGGCCTTCGCGGTCTTCGGCTTCGCCTGGTGGGAGGCGTTCCCGGTGCTGCAGCAGCGCTACTGGGATGGGGTGGCATCGCGCCGACCGCCCGGGTACTGGCTGTGGGGGAACATCGCCGCGTTCGCGGTCAGCGCCGGGCCGGCGATCGGTGCGGCCTTCGCCGCAGTCGGGGCGTGGGCGATCCGCGGACCACGAGAGCGGCGTCAGGTTCCGGAACTCCGAACCGAGTCAGGGCGCGGATGGGAGCCGCGCACCATCGTGCTGCTGCTCTGCGCCGCCGGGGTGCTCATGGTGCTCCTGGCCGATCTGTCGAACATGAGCCGGGCGGAGGTGGAGCGCATCTGGTTGCCGTTCGTGCCCTGGATCACGATCGGTCTGGCGCTCTTCGACGAACGGGCGCGCCGCTGGCTGCTGGCGGTGCAGGTCGTCGCCGCGATCATCGTCCAGTCCCTGTTGCAGACCGGATGGTGACGGCGGACGGGCCCGCCTCGACGCGGTGGGGGAGGGGCGTCATAGGCTGGGGCGCATGACTGACGTTCTTCCCGTGGGCCTCGCCCTTGATGAGTTCAGCTCCGACATCCGCCCGCAGGACGACCTCTACCGCCACGTGAACGGCGCCTGGCTCGCCCGCACCGAGATCCCGGGCGACAAGGCGCGCTGGGGCTCCTTCCACCTCCTCGCCGAGCAGGCGGAGAAAGACGTGCGTGCGATCGTCGAGGAGTCGCAGGACGCGGCGGAGGGCACTCTCGCCCGCAAGATCGGCGACCTGTTCGCGAGCTTCATGGACACCGAGCGGATCGATGCCGCCGGTGTCACCCCGCTCGCCGGGACGCTGGCCGAGATCGACGCGATCGACGGCATCCCGGCGTTCCTGCGCACCGTCGGCGCGTACGACCGCGACGGTCGTGCATCCGTGATCGGACTCTACGTCGACGGCGACCCCGGCAACCCCGAGCGCTACCTCCCGGTGCTCCTGCAGGCAGGTCTGTCGCTCCCCGACGAGAGCTACTTCCGCCTCGACACGTTCGCCGACACCCGCGCCGCGTACCGTGCCCACCTCGAGCGACTGCTGGAGCTCGCGGGCGTCCCGCAGGCGGCGGAGAACACCGACCGGGCGATCGCGCTCGAGACCGAGCTGGCGGGTCATCACTGGGACAACGTGCGCAGCCGCGATGCGGTCGCGACCTACAACCTCAAGACCTGGGACGAGCTCCAGGAGCTCGCCGGTGTCGACCTCACGCCGTGGCGGGAAGCGGTCTCGCCGTCGAACCCCGCCGCGTTCGACGAGGTCGTCGTGTCGCAGCCGAGTTTCTTCGAGGGCCTCGGCTCGCTGCTGACCCCGGAGCGTCTCGACGACTGGAAGGCGTGGTTGCGGGCGAAGGTCGTGCACGCCGCGGCGCCGTACCTGACCGACGATCTCGTGCAGGAGAACTTCTCGTTCTACGGCACCGAGCTCACCGGTGTCCCCACGATGCGCGAGCGCTGGAAGCGCGGCGTCTCGCTCGCCGAAGGGGCCCTCGGCGAGGCGATCGGCAAGGTGTACGTCGAGCGGCACTACCCGCCGACGGCGAAGGCCGCGATGGACGAGCTGGTCGCGAACCTCATCGAGGCCTACCGCCGGAGCATCACCGACCTCGAGTGGATGACCGCGGAGACCCGTGAGCGCGCGCTCGCCAAGCTCGACTCGTTCACGCCGAAGATCGGGCATCCCGAGGTGTGGCGCGACTATTCGAGCCTCGAGATCGACCGGGACGACCTGTTCGGCAACGTGCGCCGCGCATCGATCTTCGAGCACGATCGCAACGTCGACAAGGTCGGCACGCCCATCGACCGCACCGAGTGGCACATGCCGCCGCAGATGGTCAACGCGTACTACAACCCGTCCATGAACGAGATCGTGTTCCCCGCGGCGATCCTGCAGTACCCGTTCTTCGACGCCGGTCGTGATGCGGCCGCGAACTACGGCGGCATCGGCGCGGTCATCGGTCACGAGATCGGCCACGGCTTCGACGACCAGGGCAGCCGCTACGACGGCGACGGCCGACTGCAGGACTGGTGGACGGATGCGGATCGCTCGGCGTTCGAAGAGCGCACCAAGGCTCTCATCGCCCAGTACGACGCGCTCGTTCCAGAGGGCCTCGACGCCGAGCATCACGTCAACGGCGCCCTCACGATCGGGGAGAACATCGGCGACCTCGGCGGTCTCGGCATCGCGCTCCGGGCGTACGAGCTGTCGCTGGACGGTGCGGAGGCACCGGTGATCGACGGGTACACCGGCGTGCAGCGACTTCTGCTCTCCTGGGCGCAGGTGTGGCAGCAGAAGAGCCGTGACGCCGAAACCCTGCGGCTGCTGACGATCGACCCGCACTCGCCGAACGAGTTCCGCTGCAACCAGATCGTGCGCAACATCGATGCCTTCTACGAGGCGTTCGGGGTGGCCGAGACCGACGCGCTCTGGCTGCCCGCGACATCGCGGGTGACCATCTGGTGACCAAACGTCACACTCTGTGAAGCATCCCCCGGCGGTGGGGTTACGATAGCCCTGCCGCTGGGGAGCGTCTTCCCTCGGTATCCCGCAAATCCACCCCCCTTAAGGATCAGCGTGGGCGCTCTCGAGCCTGGTGATGGGTTCCGCAACTCTTCGGTCCCCGAGTCTCTCAGGGGTGCCCCGGAGTCGTCCGGCGGTCGCCGTTCGCAGCGCACCAGCCGTCGGCTCCCTCGGCGCGCAGCCGCCGGGCGACGGTCGTTCACCGCCACGCTCCGGTCGTTGGAGGGGCTCGCGGACTCCGGCGCGCAGGTCTCGGTACACGTCGTCGACCTCGACAATCATGTGCACGTCCTGGCCGGTGACGACCATGTGACCATGCCCGTCGCGGGGCTCGGCGTGGTCCCGCTGCTCATCGAGGTGGCCGCGGGCTTCCAGAGCGGTGCGCTGGACCCGTTCGAGATCGTCGAGCGCGAGAACGTCGATGCCGTGGAGACCTCGGGGCTCTGGCGACACCTGCATGCCCCGGCGCTTCCGCTGGAAGACCTCGCCGTGCTGGCGGCGACCGCGGGCGACCCGATCGCGGTCAACGCACTGCTGCAGAAGGTCGGGCACGAACGGGTGCGCGAGCGCATCGAGTCCCTCGGGCTCCGTCGCACGGCGCTGCTCGACCGTTTCCGCGACCGTCGTGGCCCCGACGACGCTCCGCAGGTCGCCGTCGGTTCGGCGCGCGAACTCGCCGGGCTGTTCTCGGCGCTGGTGAACTCGCAGGTCGTCGACGCCGCCGTCAGCGCGCAGGTGTCGGAGTGGCTGAGCCTGAACCAGGACCTGAGCCTGGTCGCGGCCTCCACGGGCCTCGATCCGTTCGCGCACGATCACGATGCGCACGGCCTGCTGTTCGTGAACAAGACCGGTCGCGACCGGGGGGTGCGTGCGGAGGCGGGTGTGCTCGCCGGCCCTCGCGCCGGGGTCGCCTATTCCCTCATCGTCTGCTTCGACGACCTCTCGATCACGCACCGGCTTCGTGCGCACGACGCCTTCCGCGTGCTCGGTGTCGAACTCATGGAGTACACGCACTGACGCGCACGGCACGTCGCTAGCATCGAGGGATGCCACGATCTGACTGGACCCCGCACCGCCGCGACGACGGCGAGCTGCTCGGATGGATCCACCCTGCCGGAGACGAGTGGGTGGCTGTCGACGTGCTCGGCCGCCGTGTCGGTGCTCCCGCCGATTGGCTCGATGCCGAGGCTGCGTTGGAGGAGCACGGGATCGCGTGGCTCGCGGATCCGTGGATGCTGGACGGTGAGGACGACCGTCCGTTGCGCGTGCGCCTCCTCGAGGTGACTCCCGACGAGGACGGTGTGCCGGGGCGGATCGTGGTGAAGATCGACGACTTCGGCGACATGACCCGTCCGGCGACCGCGCAGTTCGTGCTGGCCTGGCCGATCCCGGATCGGCTGCGCCCTCCGCGGCACGACGACCCGGACCCGCGCACGATCTCCCGTTGACGGACGGCCTCGGTTCGCGTAGACCGGAGGGCGTCCGCATCCGAGGAGGAGTCACGCATGGGCATCATCTTCAGCGACCTCGCCGTCTCTGCCGACGGCTACGCCACCGGTCTGAACCAGACGGAGGAGCGACCGTTCGGCGATGTCGACGACTCCTGGCTGCACAACTGGATGTTCGACGCCTACGAGGAGAACAAGGCCGAGGTCGACGCGATCGTCACCTCGGGGGCGACCATCATGGGCCGCAACATGTTCGGCCCGGTGCGGGGGGAATGGGATCGCGACTGGCGTGGCTGGTGGGGTCCGAACCCGCCGTACCACAACCCCGTCTTCGTGCTCACGCATCATCCGCACGAGTCGATCGAGATGGAGGGCGGCACGACCTTCCACTTCATCACCGACGGCATCGAAAGGGCACTGGAGCTCGCCCGGGATGCCGCGGGGGAGCAGGACATATCGATCGCCGGCGGGCCGCGCACCGTGAACCAGTTCCTCACGGCGGGTCTCCTCGACGAGCTGCGCCTGCACATCACGCCGTGCATCATCGGGGCGGGGGAGCGCGTCTTCGAGGGGGTGCCTCCGCAGCGGCTCGAACGGGTGTCGGTGCGCGCAACCTCCTTGGTCACCCACATCACCTACCGGAGGATCTGAGCCGGTCCGCGTCGCGGATGTGCGGCGTCGCGCCGCGCTCAGCCGGGCAGGGACGGATGCTGCTCGGAGCTGCGCTGCTTCGGGATGAAGAGCGAGAGCACGACGGCGATCACGCCGGCCGCGATCGCGAGCCAGAAGCACACCTCGAAGGCGGCTCGCGTGGGCACGGCGACCCCGTCGACATCGATGCTCATCGCCGCGAGCACACCGCCCATCACGGCGGAGGCGCTCGAGGTTCCGACCGAGCGGAACAGGGCGTTCAGCCCGTTCGACGCCCCGGTCTCGTTCGCCGGCACCGAGCGCATGATGATCATCGGCATCGCGGCGAAGGTGAACCCGATCCCGATGCCGATGAAGATGTTGGCCACGAAGATGTGCCACACCTCGGAGGACCAGAGCAGGACGAAGACGTAGGCGAGCACGATCGCCGCGGCGCCGACCGTGAACAGCGGGCGGGGACCGACGGTGCGTTCGAGCCAGCCCGAGAGCGGTGAGATGACCATCATCACGAGCCCCGCCGGCATGATCACGAGCGACGCCGCCAGCATGTCGAGCCCGAAGCCCGCGCCGCCGACGGTCGGCATCTCGAGCAGTTGAGGGAACGTCACGTTCGAGGCGAAGAGCGCGAACCCCATGCCGATCGCGGCGATGTTCGTGAACAGGACGGCCGGGCGTGCGGCGACCCGGAGATCGAGCAGGGGGTCCTTCGTGCGCAGCTGGTACCAGCCCCAGACCAGGAGGACGGCGACTCCCCCGAGGATGCAGGTGAGCGTGAGCGCGGAGGTCCATCCCCATTGCGCTCCTCGCGAGACGAAGAGCAGGATCCCGGTGAGGCCGACCGCGAGACCGACGGCACCGACCACGTCGAGTCGACCGGGGAAGCGGAGCACGTCCTCCGGGATGACCACCAGAACGAGAGCGAGGCCGACGACGCCGAGCGCTGCCGCGAGCCAGAAGAGCATGTGCCAGTCGGCGTTCTGGGCGAGGAGCGCGGCGACGGGCATCCCGATGGCGCCACCGACTCCCATGGTCGCGCTCATGAGGGCCACGGCCGTGCCGAGCCGCTCGGGCGGCAGCACGTCGCGCATGATGGCGATGCCGAGGGGGACGACGCCCGTCACGGCCCCCTGCAGCGCGCGACCGATGATCACGCCGACGATCGAGCCGGACACCGCGGCGATCACGGAGCCGAGGATGAGGAGCGCGAGCAGGGCGATGACGACCCGGCGCTTGCCGTACATGTCACCCAGGCGGCCGGAGATGGGGGTGGCGACCGCGGCGACGAGCAGCGTGATCGTGACGACCCAGGTGGTGTCCTCGCGGGAGGCGTTCAGCAGTTGCGGCAGCTCGGCCTGCAACGGGACGACGAGCGTGAACATGAACGACGAGCACAGACCGGCGAACGCGAGGACCGCGACGATCGCCCACTTCGGCGGGGTGCGGGAGAGACGCTTCCTGGCTCTGTCGTCGCTCGCACCCACCGGCTCAGGCTATCGGCGATCGGACGATGCGGGGCCGTCCGGCGCTGGTTAGCATGTGGGCATGGTCACGAGCAGCGTCGCTCCGGACGATCCCGCCGCCCACCGCGGCATCTCCCGGCGTACCCAGTCCGACATCTACCGCGCGGGCATCAGCGGGACGAAGCCCGCGGTGCCGATCGACCCCGTGGCCCTCAAGGCTGCGGCCCGCAAGGCGCTGAGCGCCGAAGCGTTCGCGTACATCGCCGGTGGCGCGGGTTCCGAGCGCACCATGACGGCGAACCGTCGGGCGTTCGACCGCTGGCAGGTCTGGCCGAGGCCGCTCCGTGACGTCTCGACCCGCGACCTCGGCGTGGAGTTCCTGGGGCGGATGCGCCCGACGCCCCTTCTGCTCGCCCCGCTCGGGGTGATGGAGATGGCCCACGCGGAGGCCGACCTCGCGGTCGGGCGTGCCGCGGCATCCCTCGGCGTCCCGTACACGCTCTCGAACCAGGCCTCCTTCCCGATGGAGGAGGTGGCGGATGCCGCACCGCACGGCTCCCGGCTGTTCCAGCTCTACTGGTCGGCGTCGGACGACCTCAACCGCTCGCTGCTCGCCCGCGCCGAGGAGTCCGGGTGCGAAGCGATCGTCATCACCCTCGACACGCACCTGCTCGGTTGGCGCACCCGCGACCTCGATCTCGCGTACCTGCCGTTCACCCGCGGGATGGGGATCGCGCAGTACACGAGTGATCCGGCGTTCCAGCAGCTGGTGCGCGAGCGCGCCGCCGCGCCGAAGGGCGATGCGCCCGGCGTCCGCGTCACACCTCGGGCGGTGGCCGCGGCCCTGATGATCGCCCGCAAGGGCGCGCCGCTCACCGGCGGAGCTTCGTTGCGCGACAACCTCCGCTCGCCCTTGCCGCGGGCTGCGGTCGAGACGTTCCTCGACGTGTTCTCCACTCCTGCCCTCACGGGGGAAGAGCTGGCGAAAGCACGCGAGTGGACGAGTCTGCCGATCATCCTCAAGGGGATCGTGCACCCCGACGATGCCCAGGCGGCGCTCGATGCGGGGATGGACGGGATCTGGATCTCGAACCACGGCGGCCGTCAGATCGACCGCTCGGTGCCGACGCTCGACGTGCTGCCCGAGATCGCGGAGCGTGTCGCGGGCCGGGTGCCGATCGTCTTCGACTCGGGGGTGCGGGGCGGCGCCGATGCCGTGATCGCCCTCGCCCTCGGCGCGACGGTCGTGGCTCTCGGCCGTCCCTACGCCTACGGCCTCGGCATCGCGGGGGAGGTGGGTGTGCGCGAGGTCATGCGGAACGTGCTCGCCGAGATCGACATCACCCTCGGGCTGGCGGGGCTCACCTCCGCCTCTCAACTCGATCGGGACGCGCTGAGGAAGGTGTGAGCGCGCTCCGCCGTTCGTGATTGCATGGGCGGATGAGCGATGACGCCGCCTTCGACCAGCACCCCGCCGACTCCGCATACCACCGCCGGCTCCCGATCGGCGAGGTGCTCGACGCCTCCGCGATCGCCGAGGGTCTGCCCTGGGCCTTCGAGTCGATCACGATGCGTCCGCTCGAACCGATGCTCGTGCCGGAGAAGCCGCGCGGAGGAGAGATCGACCCGGCCGAGTGCGGGCACTGCGGTCCGAGCGTGCACACGATCTGGCACGACGAGCTGTGGCAAGTGCGTGCCGGATGGGACGTCGGCGGTCTGCCGTTCATCGGCGGGGTCGCGCCGCGCGAGCATTGGCTGCTCGAGAACGCCCCGCACGATGTGCTCGCCGCGCTGGGTCCGCTGATGCAGCGGGTCTCCCAGGCCGTCAAGAGCGTCCCCGGGGTCGCGCGCTGCCACTTCGGTCGCTGGAACGACGGCTCCGTGCACATGCATCTGTGGGCGATGGGACGCCCGGCGGGGATGATGCAGGGCCGCGGCGCCGTGCTCGCCTTCTGGGACGAGATCCTGCCGCCGCTGCCGCCGGAGATGGCCGAAGCACACCTCCGGATCGTCGCGGAAGCGCTCGCGGCGGGTGGCGGGGAGGCCTTCCCTTATCGCTGATCCGGGCCCGTCGATTCCTCGAACGGGCCGACGAGGGGCAGACTGGGTGCGTGCGAACCATCCGTGACCTCGACACCGTTGAACTCATCCTCGACGCGCAGGGCCTGCTCGACTCCATCCGGGGTCCGCAGCGCGTGGTGGATGCCGGCACCCTGCGCGCCCTGCAGCAGTCGGGCAACTACGTCGTCGGCTTCTTCGACGGCGAGGGCGACGAGGAGCGCATGGTCGGGGCATCGATCGCGTTCTTCGGCGAACCCGCCCGGCGGGCGATGCACTCGCACATCACAGCTCTGCTCCCCGAGTATCGGGGGCGCGGCTGGGGGCGTGAGCTCAAGGAGCACCAGCGTCAGTGGGCGTTCTCCCGCGACGTCGGTCGGATCACCTGGGTGTTCGATCCGCTGGTCGCGCGCAACGCGCATTTCTTCTTCACGGTGCTCGGCGCACGCGCGACGGGATACTCGGTGAACCGCTACGGGATCTTCGGCGGCGGAGACGCGGGTGACGAGAGCGACCGGCTCGATGTCGAGTGGGCCCTCGCCGACATCGCCAAGCCACCGGCAGACGACGAGGTCGTCGAGACCCTGGAGATCCCGGCGGACATCGAGGCGCTGCGCATCTCGGACCCGGTGGCCGCACACGAGTGGCGGCTCCGTCTGCGGGCCCAGATGGAAGGTCTGCTCGGCAGCGGACTGAAGGTCGCCGGCTACGACAACGCGCGCGGCTACCTCTTCACGGCCTGACCGCCTTCCGCGAAGGTGCGATCAGCGCACCCCGCGCATGAGCTTCAGGACGGGTTTCACGCTGAGCAGCAGGCCGATCCCGACGACGATGGCGATGCCACCGAGGATCGAGAAGTACGGTACCTCGTCATCCGGGTTGTAGAACTGCACCAGCCATCCGGAGATCGCCGTGCCGAGGGCGATCGACAGGAAGAACAGCGCGACCATCTGCGTGTGGAACGCGGCGGGCGCGAGCTTGGTGGCCACCGAGAGCCCGACCGGTGACAGCAGCAGTTCGGCGACCGTGAAGACGAACAGGATCCCGACGATCGCCAGCAGCGGCGTGGAGTTCTCGCCCCCTCCGGCGAACGGCAGGAACAGCAGGAACGCCGATCCCATGATGATCGCGGCCAGTCCGAACTTCACCGGTGTCGAGGGCTGGCGCTTTCCGAGTCGGGTCCAGATCGCGGCGAACACTCCCGACAGGATGATGATGAAGACGGGGTTGATCGACTGCACCCACGAGACGGGCATCTCCCAGCCGAACAGGTTCCTGTCGAGGCGCTTGTCCGAGTAGACGGTCAGGACCGTGAACTGCTGCTGGTACAGCGACCAGAACGCGACACTGGTGACGAACAGCGGCAGGAACCCCCACACCCGCGAGCGCTCGGTGGTGTCGATGCGGCGGCTGGACAGGATCACGGTGAAATAGGCGACGGCGGCGATCGCAGTGCCGCCGATGACCAGGGTCGCGAGGTTGTCTGCGCGGATCAGCCCGGTCAGGACCAGGACGGCGATGAGGGCGACGGCGACGACGGCGATGATCCCGACGAGAGGGTAGCGGGACGTCGGGAGCGGGTTCGGCACCTCGCGGACCGAGGCGGGCAGGGCGCGACGCCCGAACGAGTACTGGACGAGACCGAAGGTCATCCCCAGGGCCGCGAGTCCGAAACCGAAGTGGAAACCGAGGGAGGACTGCAGGATGCCGGTCAGGATCGGGCCCAGGAACGCGCCGAGGTTGATGCCCAGGTAGAACAGCGAGAAGCCCGCATCCCGGCGGGGATCCTCCGGGGTGTAGAGGCTGCCGACGACCGAGGTCGCGTTCGCCTTCAGGCCGCCGGAGCCGAGTGCGACGAGCACCAGGCCGACGCCCACGCCGACGAAGCCCGGGAGCAGGGCGAGGGCGACGTGGCCGGCCACGATCACCATCGCGCTGACGAAGAGCACCCGTTCGGACCCGAACAGGCGGTCGGCGAGCCAGGCGCCCAGGATGGTCGACAGGTAGACCGCACCGCCGTACGCGCCGACGATCCCGCCGGCGACGGCTTCGGGGAGACCGAGGCCACCCTGCGAGACCGAGTAGTACAGGTAGATGAGCAGGATGCCCTGCATGCCGTAGAAGCTGAAGCGCTCCCACATCTCCACGCCGAAGATGTGCACCAGAGCCCACGGTTGGCCGAAGAAGCGGGTGTCGTCGTTGCGGGCCCGCTGATCTCGCGCTGCAGTGCTCATGTCAGGACGGTACTCCCGTGCGGCCGTCGGGGCCAGGGTCGCCACGGGGCGACGGATAGAATGGGGTGCCCGTGTTCACGGGTCTCCTCCCGCATCCGACCATTGGAGCCACCATGGCCGAACAGTCCCGCCTCGACAAGGTCATCGCCCTCGCCCGCCACCGCGGGTTCGTGTTCCAAGCGGGTGAGATCTACGGCGGTTCCCGGTCGGCCTGGGACTACGGCCCCCTCGGGACGGAGCTCAAGGAGAACATCCGTCGTCAGTGGTGGCAGACGTTCGTGCGCGGCCGTGGCGACATGGTCGGCCTGGACTCCAGCATCATCCTCCCCAAGCGCGTGTGGGAGGCCTCGGGTCACGTCGCGACCTTCACCGACCCGCTGGTCGAGTGCCTGCAGTGCCACAAGCGCTTCCGTGCCGACAACCTCATCGAGGACTTCGAGGCGCGCAAGGGGCGCAAGGCCGAGAACGGCCTCGCCGACATCCCCTGCCCGAACTGCGGCACCAAGGGGCAGTACACGGAGCCCAAGGCGTTCTCCGGCCTGGTGAAGACCTACCTCGGCGTCGTGGACGATGAGTCGGGCCTGTACTTCCTGCGCCCCGAGACCGCGCAGGGCATCTTCGTGAACTTCTCGAACGTGCTCACCGCGAGTCGCAAGAAGCCGCCGTTCGGCATCGGCCAGGTGGGCAAGGCGTTCCGCAACGAGATCACGCCGGGCAACTTCATCTTCCGCACGCGCGAGTTCGAGCAGATGGAGATCGAGTTCTTCACGCCGCCCGCCGACGCACAGCAGTGGTTCGAGCACTGGGTCGAGGCCTGCTGGAACTGGTTCATCGATCTGGGCATCGACCCCGAGAACATGCGCCAGTTCGACGTGCCGGAAGACGACCGCGCGCACTACTCGGCCGGCACGATCGACGTCGAGTACAAGTTCGGCTTCGCGGGCAAGGAGTGGGGCGAGCTCATGGGCGTCGCCAACCGCACCGACTACGACCTGTCCAGCCACAGCGAGGCGTCGGGGCAGAGCCTGACCTACTTCGACCAGGCCACGGGCGAGCGCTACACCCCGTACGTGATCGAGCCGTCGTTCGGCCTCACCCGCGCGATGATGGCGTTCCTCGTCGATGCCTACCGCGAGGAGCAGGTGCCCAACGCCAAGGGCGGCACCGACGTGCGCACCGTGCTCAAGCTCGACCCGCGCCTCGCGCCCGTCAAGGCCGCGGTGCTGCCGCTCTCGCGCAACGAGAAGCTGTCTCCTCTCGCGCGTGAGGTCGCCGACACGCTCCGCAGCTCCTGGGCCGTCGACTTCGACGATGCGGGGGCGATCGGTCGCCGCTACCGTCGTCAGGACGAGATCGGCACCCCGTTCTGCGTCACGGTCGACTTCGACTCGCTCGAGGACCGCGCCGTCACCGTGCGCGACCGCGACACCATGGCGCAGGAGCGCGTCTCGATCGACCAGTTGCACGCGTACCTCGCGGAGCGTCTGCGCGGCGCCTGAGCCTCGCGTCACCTGCCCTCCCGACCCCCGCCTGGTGGTCGAGACCCCCGCGCCGCGCCGAGACCCCCGCCTGCTGACTGACGTCAACAGGCGGGGGTCTCGGCAATCTGGCGGGGTCTCGGCACGGAGGGGGAGGGATCAGCTGCCGGCCACCGCGCGCGCGTAGCGCTCGGACAACAGCTGGAGGCGGGGGATCAGCTCGGGTGGACTCTCGACCGTGAAGTCCATCAAGAGCATCCCGATGTAGGCGGCGACCGTGTCGAGGCTGTCCGCGCCGGTGACGAGGATGCAGTGCTCCTCATCGATCGGTTCGACCACACCGA
Source organism: Microbacterium aurugineum (assembly GCF_023101205.1). Lineage (NCBI taxonomy): Bacteria > Bacillati > Actinomycetota > Actinomycetes > Micrococcales > Microbacteriaceae > Microbacterium > Microbacterium aurugineum. Next base: position 316,693 of record NZ_CP078078.1, read on the forward strand.
CCGCGGCATGGATCCGGTCGAGCACGGCCTCCGCCGAAGCGTCGATCCGCAGCCGGGCGTGCACGATCCACCCGCTCACCGCGATGGTCCGCATCGCGAAGGCCGTGTAGTCGCCCCCCGGGCAGCGGCTGCGGGTCGAAGCGCCGGTGGGTCGGCATCCGCAGGTCCATCCAGTCGACGCGGTAGGTGCCCCACTCCGCGGTGTGCGGATCGCGCGCAACCAGGTACCAGCGCCGATGCCAGGTGAGCAGCCGATAGGGCTCGACCAGCACGGGCGCCCCTTCGTACTCGAAGCGCAGCCACTCCTCGTTGCGGATCGCGCGCGCGATGGCCTGCAGCGATGCGGCGTCGACCTCGGGATCCGGGGCGTCGGTGTCGTTGTTCTCCGGAGCGCGGTCGACGCTGGTGCGGAGGGCGTCCACCGTGGGACGCAGATGCGACGGCAGAACCTGCTCGAGCTTGGCGAGGGCCCGGGCGCCCGACTCCGAGACCCCCGCGATGCCGGCCGCGGCGCGAAGCCCGACCGTGACCGCCACCGCCTCTTCGTCGTCGAGGAGCAGCGGAGGAAGCTTCCCGCCGGCCCCCAGGCGGTATCCGCCGATGGATCCGCGCGTGGCGTCGACCGGATACCCGAGGTCACGCAGCCGCTCGATGTCGTGCCGGATGGTGCGCGCCGAGACGCCGAGGCGGTCGGCCAGGTCGGACCCGGAGCGCTCGGGGCCGGTCTGCAGCAGGGCCAGAAGGGCGAGCAGACGAGCGGTCGGATCGGCCATCGGAACTCCGTGAAAGTCGTTCATTTATTAGGAACGAATCCAACCTAATGCCCTTCTACCTTCGAGATATGGAAAACACGACGCTCACCTTCCGCCCCTTCACCGTCTCGGTCTCCGCTGCCGAGGTCGCCGATCTCCAGGATCGCCTCGCCCGCACTCGTCTTCCGCAGCCGTCGCCGACGGATGACTGGGATGCCGGCACCCCCAACTCCTACCTGCGCGAGGCTGTCGCCGCCTGGCGTGACTTCGACTGGACCGCCGCCCAGGAGCGGATCAACGCCGTCCCGCACTTCACCACCGTGATCGACGGACAGACGATCCACTTCCTCCACGTGCGCTCGGCCCACGAGGGAGCGACACCCCTGCTGCTCGCCCACACTTACCCGGGCTCGTCGATCGACTACCTCGACCTGATCGACCGGCTCGTCGACCCGGTGGCGCACGGCGGCCGGGCGGAGGACGCCTTCGACGTCGTGATCCCGGATGCGCCCGGCTACGGCTTCTCACAGCCGCTCGCTTCGGCGGGGTGGACGACCGCACGCGTCGCGGAGGCGTACGACCGCCTCATGCGGGGGCTCGGCTATGACAGCTACGGCATCCACGGATCCGACAACGGGGCGATGGTCGCCCGCGAGCTGGGGCTGCGCGAACCCGAAGGATTCCTCGGTCTGCACGTGCTGCAGTTGTTCTCGTTCCCCTCGGGCGACCCGGCGGAGTTCGAGAAGCTGGAGCCCGCGGACTACGCCGGCCTCGAGCACATGCAGTGGTTCCAGTCGGTCGGCGGGTACAACGCCATGAACTCCTCGCGCCCGCAGACCGTGTCGGTGGGGATCAGCGATTCTCCGGTCGGACTCCTCGCGTACAGCGAGCTGTTCAACTCGTTCGGCAACGGCACGTCGCTCGTGCCTCTCGAGAAGATCCTGCTCGAGGTCAGCGTGAACTGGTTCGCGAACGCGGCGTCCGGCATGTCGCGCAGCTACCTCGAGAACGCCAGGGCAGACGCCGCCGAGGAAGGGGTCGAGTCGCGCGTCAGCACCGCCCGCACCGGAGTCGCCGTGTTCGCGGACGACTTCCAGACGATCCGGGTCTTCGCCGAGCGCGACAACGCGAACATCGTGCACTGGAGCCGCTTCGACGATGGCGGGCACTTCGCCGCTCTGGAGCGCCCCGACCTGCTCGCCGCCGACCTCCGCGCGTTCTTCTCCCCGCACCCCTGACCCCCCGCCCCGTCCCACCCACGCGCCGAGACCCCCGTTCCGCGCCGAGACCCCCTCCTGCAGACGGCTGCAGGAGGGGGTCTCGGCGACGAGAGGGGGCGTCGACGATGAAGGGGGCACCGCAGCACCGGGGCGGGGGGTGTCAGCCCGTGACGGTGAGCTGCACCTCGGAGGTGCCACCCGCCTCGACCCAGGCGAGCGAGCGTTCGAGGATGCCCCGCAGCACGTCGAGGTCGATCTGCTCCAGATCCTTGATGTACAGGCACCCGACGCCCGTGGTGTGCGGTCCGAGCTCGGCCAGGGCCTCGGCGTGCGCGGCCACTCCGTCGAACAGGTAGATCGTCGTCGCAGCCTTGCGCGGAGCGAAACCGAGCAGCCCGCTGTCACCCTCCGTGCCGGTGGGGTAGCGGTAGTGGCAGGAGCCGAACCCGATGATCGTGCCCCAGGTCTGCGGTTCGCGTCCGGTGATCTCCTGCATGAGCGCGGTCAGGGTCTCGGCGTCCCGACGGCGGACCGCGGGGGAGGAGCGGGCGATGAGCCCCGCGACGTCATCCCCGGTCGGCTTCACTTCGCTGCCTTGGCCGCGGCCTTCATGGCCTTCTTGTGCTCACGCACCTTCGTGAGCGAGTCGGGCGAGACGATGTCGGCGACGCTGCGGTAGGAGCCGTCCTCGCCGTAGGGGGCGGACGCCTCGCGCCAGCCCTCGCCCGTGAAGCCGTACTGCTTGCCCAGGAGCGCGAGGAAGATCTTGGCCTTCTGCTCGCCGAAGCCGGGGAGCGCCTTCAGGCGCTTCAGCACCTCGGGTCCCGACGGGTTTCCCTCGGTCCACAGCGCGGCGGCGTCTCCGTCCCAGTCGTCGACGAGGGTCTGGCACAGCGTCTGCACGCGGGTCGCCATCGATCCGGGGAACCGGTGCACCGCGGGGGTCTGCCTGAAGGCCTCGAGGAACTCGTCCGGCGCCATGTGAGCGATCGTCGCGGCGTCGGCAGCTCCGGTGCGCTGCTCGATCTTGAGCGGACCGGCGAATGCGGTCTCCATCGGAACCTGCTGGTCGAGCAGCATCCCCACCAGCAGGGCGAGCGGGTTGTTCGTGAGCAGGTCGTCGGCGGCGGTGTCTCCGGTGATGTGAAGGGCCATGCCTCCAGTGTCCCACCCCGCGGCGGAGCGTGTCAGGCGGTCGCGGCGTCGTCCGCGGCGGAGGTGTCGGCCTCGGGCGCGATGCCGTACAGCGCGGACAGCGCGGCGGTGAACTCGTCGGCGCGACCGGCGGCGGCGAGCTCGTGCGCGCGCACGGTCGGGGTGTGCAGCAGAACGCCGGAGAGGTGGCGCAGAGCCTGCTCGACCTTGCCGTCCTCGTCGCCGCGTGCGCGAGCACGATCGATCTCACGCTCGAGCAACTCGAAGATGTGCGAGCGGAAGGCCACGACCGAGGGGGTCACGCTCTGTCGTGCGCCCACCACGTGGAAGGTCTCGGCGGCTTCGCGGACGACCGTGCGCGCGGCATCCGTCGCCTGGAGCTCTTCGAGCGGTGCGTGGAGGCGGATGGTCTCGAGGTCGAGCAGGGCCACGCCCTCGAGCGAGGCGACGGCGGGGTCGACGTTGCGCGGCATGCCGAGGTCGACCACGAGCCGGCTGTGGGCGCCGACGGGGCAGCCGACAGCGGCGGGTCCGGTCGGAAGCTGCAGGTGCTCGGGGCCGAGCACAGGCTCCGTGGCGGTGGTGCACGTGATGAGCAGGCTCGAGCGTGCGGCGGTGCGGGCGTACTCGTCGGCGGCGATGGGACGGATGCCGTGCTTCGCGGCGAAGACCTCGGCGCGGCCCGAGGGCGAGTACACCGAGATGTTCACGGCACCGCGCTCACGAAGCGTGGCCAGGGTGACCGCGGCATAGGCTCCGGTGCCGACCAGCAGCACGCGCTCGGCGGCCCAGTCGGCGATGCGGCTGTCGGCGAGTTCCAAGGCGAGGCGCACGAGCGAGCGGCCCGCGCGGCCGAGGGCGGTGACGTTCTTGACCTTGCGCTGCGCCTGGCTCGCACGCTGGAAGAGGCGTTCGAGTTCGGGGGAGGTGGTGCCGTCCTTGCGCGCGGACGTGAGGGCGCGGCGGACCTGCCCGGCGATCTCGCCCTCGCCGGAGACGACGGATTCGAGACCGGAGGCGACCGAGAAGAGGTGTTCGGCGACGCGGCGTCCCGAGTGCACGGCGTAGGCACCGTCGAGCTCGGCGGCAGGGATGCCCGTCGCGGATTCGACCGCTTCGATGACGGCCTCGACGCCGATCGCACCGGCTGCGGTCACCGGTTCGTCCATTTCGACGTACGCCTCGAACCGGTTGCACGTCGCCAGGACCACGGCACCCTGCACACACGGCGTCATGCCCACGAGAGTGGGAGCGACGTCGTCGGGGGTGCGGCTCAGGCGTTCGAGCAGTTCGAAGGAGGCGGTCTTGTGACTCGCCGTCACACACAGCAGCACGTTTCGATTGTACCGGAGCGCGGAGAGCGGGGAGTCGCACGGCCCGACTCGGCGGCTCCATAAGGGCGGAATGCGAGGATGGGGACATGGCCCTCTCCGACGCCCCGCTTCTGCGCGCCCTCGCCGGCGACCGTCCCGCCCGCACCCCGGTCTGGTTCATGCGGCAGGCCGGCAGGTCGCTGCCCGAGTACCGTGACCTGCGCGTCGGGACCCGGATGCTCGACGCCTGCCTGACCCCGGATCTCGCTGCCGAGATCACGCTGCAGCCGGTGCGCCGCCACGGGGTGGACGCGGCGGTGTTCTTCAGCGACATCGTCATCCCGCTGCGACTGGCCGGGGTCGACGTCGAGATCGAGCCCGGGCGTGGCCCGGTGTTCGCGGACCCGGTGCGCACGGCATCCGACGTCGATCGTGTCACCGCCATCGATCCGGACGACCTGGACGGCACGGCCATCGCGGAGGCGGTCGGCATCGTCACGGCGGAGCTGGGCGACACCCCGCTGATCGGCTTCGCCGGTGCGCCGTTCACGCTCGCGGCCTACCTCGTCGAGGGCGGCCCCTCCAAGGAGCATCTGCGTGCGCGGGCCATGATGCACTCCGACCCGGAATCGTGGAACCGGCTGGCCGGATGGCTGGCGCGTGTCTCCCGTCGCTTCCTGGAGACCCAGCGGGACGCGGGGGCCTCCGTCGTGCAGCTGTTCGACAGCTGGGCCGGATCGCTCAGCACCGCCGACTACCGCGCGTTCGTGGCTCCGCACTCCCACGCCGCGCTCGCAGACATCAGCCTTCCGACCATCCACTTCGGCGTCGGCACGGGGCCGTTCCTCGCCGACATGCGTCTCGACGGTGTGGCCGACGGGGTGGGCGTCGACTGGCGGCAGCCCCTCGATGAGGCGGCCGCGATCCTCGGACCGGACGTCACGGTGCAGGGCAACATCGATCCTGCGCTCCTCGCGGCCCCGTGGCCGGTGCTGGAGGCTCATGTGCGCGACGTGATCGATCGCGGTCGAGCGGCGCGAGCCCACATCCTCAACCTCGGACACGGCGTCCCGCCCGAGACGGACCCCGACCAGCTCACCCGCATCGTCGAGCTGGCGCACTCCCTCTGACGATCAGATCGGCTTTCGAGTCGCGTGAATGGTCGCATCCGTGACCCGAAAGCGACCATTCACGCGATTCGAGGGCCAGCAGTCCGCCGCAGACGACGTATGATCCGCAGGTCGTCGAGAGTGAAGCCCCCGGCCGGGAGCGCCGCGCGGATGCGCTCGTCGTCGAACGCCCGGGCCGGGCGGATGCCGATCGGCGCCTCGGGGGCGAACGGTGCGGCCTCGCTCACGCCCTCCGCGAGCATCCGTGCCTGAGCCTTCGCCACGAGCGGGACGACCATCGTCCACTCGGTCGCCTGGGCCAGCGCCCGCACGACCCACGTCGGCACCGGGAGGAACGCGGGACGGCGTCCGGCGACACGGGCGATGCGACGGATCGCCTCGCCGAGTGTGACCTCATCCACACCCATGACCGCGATCGTCGGCTCCTCGATGCGGCCTTCGAGAGCGGCGACGAGGACGTCGACCGCGTCCTCCACGGGCACCGGTCGTGCCGTGCGTTCGCGGTAGCCGACGGTCCAGAAGAAGGGCAGTGTCCGCACCGCCTTGGTCACGTGGTCGACCATGTGATCGCCGGGGCCGTAGATCATCCCGGACTTGAGGATGGTGTGCGGGATGCCGGAGGCGCGGACGATCTCCTCCGCCTCCCACTTCGACTCGTGGTATCCGGAGCCGCAGTCGGGCCGTGCTCGGAGGAAGCTGACGAGGACGATGCGCTGCACGCCGGCGCGGCGGGCTGCCTCCACCACGGCCCTCGTCCCGTCGACGTGCACGCGGCGGAACGTCTGTCCGTCTATCTCGCGGTTGATCCCGGCGCAGTGCGCCACGGCGTCGCACCCCTCAAAGGCTTTACTCAGGGCCTCCACGTCGGTGATCTCGATGCCGTTCCGGCGGGAGATCACGACCGCGTCGTCGAGGCGGTCGGCGAGGTTCCTGCCGACGAATCCGGTGCCGCCCGTGATCGCTACCCGCATGGTGCTTCTCCTTTGCTAATTAGCTACGCGGCTACAGAGTATCTAGCAAAGGTGCTATATTGCAACCATGACCGACAGCGCGAGCGACATCTTCGCGGCGCTGGCGCACCCCACCCGGCGTCAGATCCTGCAGGATCTGAAAGAGGGGGAACTCGCGGCCGGCGAGATCGCCTCGCGTTTCTCCGCGAGCGGGCCGACCATCTCCCGTCACCTGAGCGTGCTCCGCCAGGCCGGACTCGTCACCGAGCGCCGCGACGCCAACCGCATCCTCTACTCGCTCGTCGGTGAACGGCTCGCGCTGTCCGTCGGCGACTTCCTCTCGACGGTGTGCCCCGAGCAGATCGTGCTGCGCGAGGTCCGCAAGCGTGGACGCGGCAGTTCTGAGCCCGTCGAGGCCTGATCCGCACCGGTGGGAGAATTGAGGGCATGACGCCCGACCCCTCCTCTGCAGAGCCGTCCGATCTCGCCGCCCGCGCGGCGCAGAAGCACGTGGTCGTGATCGGTGGCGGCATCGGCGGCCTCGTCGCGGCGCGGGAATGCGCCAAGGTCGGCATGCGCGTCACCCTGCTCGAGTCCGCGGACGAACCGGGGGGCGCGATCCGTCGCATCGAGCTGGACGGCGTCGTCGTCGATGCCGGGGCCGAGAGCTATGCCACCAGGGGCGGACACGTGCGCGCCTTCGTCGAGGAGCTCGGCCTCGCAGATCGCATCGTGGCTCCGCAGGCGGGCGCCGCCTGGTTGGCCGGCATCCCCGGCGTGGGCGCGGCACCGCTCCCGGTCGGAGGGATCCTGGGGATCCCCGCGAACCCGTTCCAGGACGACGTGCGTCGGATCATCGGATGGTCGGGCGTCTGGCGCGCCTACCTCGATCGTGTCCGGCCGCCCCTCACGATCGGCCACCAGCTCAGTCTCGGCAAGCTGGTCGCCTCGCGTATGGGACCCAAGGTGCGCGACCGTCTCGTCGCGCCCGTCACCACCGGCGTCTACTCCGCGTCTCCCGACGACGTCGACATCGACGTGGCGGCTCCGGGTCTCAACGCCGCGCTCACCCGCGTCGGCTCCCTCTCCGGTGCCGTGCAGTCGCTCCGTGACGAGGCGGCCACGGCGAGGGCGGCGACGGCGAGCGCGGAGGACAAGACGCCCGGAGCGGCGGTCGAAGGACTCTCCGGAGGCATGAGCGCCCTCGTCGACGCGCTCGCCGCCGATCTGGGACGCCTCGACGCCGACGTGCGGACGGGAGTGAGGGTGCGCAGCGTGCGCCGGGCCGGGGCGGCCTGGACGGTGGAGGTGGAGACCGCGCCCGTCGTCGACCTCCCCGCCGTCACCGACGACGAGGCCGCGGTCGTCACGGAGTTGCGTGCCGCCGCGGTGGAATCCGCTGCTCCGGTGGTCGAAGAGCTCGCCGCCGACGCCGTCATCATCGCGACGCCCGAGTCCACGGCGCGGGAACTCCTCTCCTCGGTGGTGCCCGATCTCCGGAAGACGGAGGCGGCGGCCTCGCCCGAGATCGAGATCGTCACCCTGATCCTCGACGCGCCCGCGTTGGATGCCACCCCGCGTGGCACCGGCGTACTCACGGTGCCGGGCAGCCACACGGCCAAGGCTCTGACACACTCGACCGCGAAGTGGGGGTGGGTGCGTGAAGCGGCAGGAGGTCGCCATGTCGTCCGCGTGTCGTTCGGCGCGCAGGGCGAACCGGCCGCCACTGCAGAGCTGAGCGATACCGATGCCGCGGACCTCGCCCGCAGGGAAGCCGCTGCTCTGCTCGGTGTCCCCCTCGCCCCCGCGGCCGTCCTCGCCTCCCATCGCGGCCGTTTCGTGCAGTCGCAGCCGGCGTCGATCATCGGATCCGGGGCCCGGCGTCGGGCCGCGCGGGCTGCGGTTCAGGCGGTTCCCGGCCTCGCTGCGGTCGGTGCCTGGCTCGCCGGAACAGGGCTCGCGCAGGTGATCCCGGATGCGCGGGACGAGGCGGACCGCTTGCGGCGCACCCTGTTGTGGGACTGAGACACCTCTCCGTGTCAACCCTCCGGCGCATAGATGCCGAAATCGGCATACGGGGTTACGCTGGGAACCTGCCGCCGGGCGCGAAGCCTGCGGTCGATCCAAGCCGGGCGAAGCTGGCCGGACAACCGGAACAAGGTGAGGAGACCCCATGAAGGGGAAGATCGGACTCGTCGTCGGACTCGGCGTGGGCTACGTCCTCGGCACCCGTGCCGGACGTGAGCGCTACGAACAGATCAAGACGCAGTGGCTGAAGGTGTGGAACCTCGATCCGGTGCAGGAGCAGGTCACCAAGGTCAAGGGCTTCGTCGGCGACAAGGCCGCTGCCGTGCCGGGAGCGCTCTGGACCGGCGTGGTGAAGGTCGCCAAGTCCGTCAGCGGCAACGGCACCCCGGGTCAGCGACTCGACTCCGCCATCGCCACCGGCCGCGAGGCGGCGGAAGACCTCGCCGAAGCCACCGAGGAAGCGGTCGAGGCCGCGAAGGCGACGGCGAGCACGCCCGCCAAGAAGCCCGCCGCCAAGAAGCCCGCGGCCAAGAAGCCCGCGGCGACCAAGTCCGCCCCCAAGAAGTCCGGCGCCTGACATGCCCCGCGGTTACCGTGATCGTGCCGACGACAGTCTGCTGACCCTGCTCGGGGATCTGCCGGAACTCGTCACGAATCTGGTCAAGGCCGAGATCGACGCCGCGAAGGCGTGGATCTCGCGGACCTCGAAGGACGCCGGTATCGGCTCCGTGTGGTTCCTCGTCGCGCTGTTCTTCCTGTTCTGGGCCGTGCCCGTGATCCTGGTCTTCGCGATCGCCGGACTCTCATCGTGGTGGCCCGTGTGGCTCTCGGCGATCGCCGTGTTCGGCATCCTGATCCTGGCCGTGCTGCTGTTCGCGCTGCTCGGCATCCTGAAGTTCCGCAAGGTCCTCGCGCGCCAGAACCCGGCGCAGGCCGTCGCGGAAGACATCCGACTCGTGAAGGAGGCCGGCGATGACGAATTCTGAGTCGATGCCGCGCACCGCCGTCCCCGCCGGGATCGTCGACCCCGTCGCCTCCGCGCGCGCTGAGCTGAAGGCCGCGCTCGCCGCCATCGAGGTCAAGGGCAACCTGCCGCGCCGTCTCGAGAAGGCCTCCACGCGCGCCGCCGCCAAGGCCCGGGTGTTCGCCGATCGCAACCCGATCGGTGCGATCGCCGCTGCTGTCGGCGTCGCTGCGGCCGTGGGCGGTGCGGTCTGGGCGATCGCGCGCGTGATCTCCCGCTGACGCGCGGAGTTCCGAGAGGTCGGGACCGCTTCTGGGGTGATTAGCGGCTCCTGCACAAACGAGGCAGACTGGGGAGCATGATGTCCGAAGAGAGCGCTGAGAACCCGTCCGGCTTCACACTCTGGGCCGTCTGGCGACGGAATCCCGATGTTCCCGTGACGGAGAGCGAGTCGACGGAGCTCGAGACGATCGTCGCGTACATCGAGGACTCCGGGGTGACCGTTCGTGGCTTCTACGACGTCTCCGGACTCAAGGCCGACGCCGATCTCATGGTGTGGCTGCACGGCGACACCGCGGAAGAGCTGCAGAAGGCCCTTCGACGCCTGCGCCGCACCGAGCTCCTGCGTCCGCTCCTCCCGGTGTGGAACGTCATGGGCGTCCATCGCGATGCCGAGTTCAACCGCGCACACGTCCCCGGATTCCTGCGCGGCATCGAGCCCAAGGACTGGCTGTGCCTGTACCCCTTCGTGCGCACGCCCGAGTGGTACCTCGCTCCGGAGGAGGAGCGGCGCACGATGCTGGCCGACCACGGACGCCGGGGCGCGGCGTTCACCGGCGTCCTCGCCAACACGGTCGCGTCCTTCGCGCTCGGCGACTACGAGTGGCTGCTGCCGCTCGAGGCCGATGAGCTCACCGACCTCGTCGACCTCATGCGGGACCTGCGCTACACGGACGCGCGGATGTACGTGAAGGAGGAGGTGCCCTTCTACACGGGGCGCAGGCTCCGGTTCGACGAGATCGCGGACGTCCTCCAGTAAGCGCCATGAGCACCCCCATCCGTCTGGGAACCCGTCGCAGCGCGCTCGCGCAGGCGCAGTCGGGCCATGTCGCGACCGCGCTCGAGAAGCTCTCCGGTCGCCCTGTCGAACTCGTCCCGATCACCAGCGAGGGCGACACGAACCGTGCCTCCCTGTCCGAGATCGGTGGCCAGGGCATCTTCGCCACGCGATTGCGCGAGGCGCTGCTCGCGGGGGAGTGCGACTTCCTCGTCCACTCGCTCAAGGACCTGCCGACGGCAGTCCCCGAGGGGCTCGTGATCGCCGCGACGCCGAAACGAGAGGATCCGCGAGACGTTGTCCTCACCCGCGACGGCGTCCCGCTCCACGAGCTGCGTTCCGGCAGCACGGTCGGCACCGGTTCTCCGCGGCGCATCGCCCAGGTCCACCGGCGCGCGCCGCGTGCGGAGGTCGTCGACATCCGGGGGAACGTGGATTCACGTCTCGCGCGGGTCGTCTCGGGCGAGCTGGATGCCGTGATCCTCGCTGCGGCAGGGCTGTCGCGGCTCGATGCGAGGACTCCCCTCCAGCGCGAGGAGCTCGGGCTCGCCGAGTGGCCGACCGCTCCGGGGCAGGGTTCGCTCGCGGTGGAGACCCGTGCGGACGCGCCCCGGGAGCTGCTCGACGCCCTCGCCGGTCTCGATGACAGGGACACCCGGCTGGCCATCACGGTGGAGCGCGCGATCCTGCAAGGACTCGATGCGGGATGCCAGGCGCCGATGGCCGCGCACGCCGTCGTCGACGGCTCGTCGATCCGTGTCAGAACGGTGGTCTACGCGACGGACGGTGGGCGCCGGATCGGCCTCGACGTCACCGAAGACCTGAACGGGGAGTATATTCGTCGGAACGGCAGTGGCAATGGAGCGGATGCTGCCGATGGTGCAGACCCGATGCACGCAGCGCGCGAGCTCGGGTTCACTGTTGCCCGTCGGCTGCTCGATCAAGGGGCGGCCGGCCTCGTATCCCGAGAGCAATCCTCATGACCACTTCCGAAGAAATCAAGCAGGACCGACCGCTGGACGGCTGGCGCATTCTGGTGCCCCGTGGCGGGCCGTGGGGCGACAGCGTCGCCGCGAGCCTTCGGGCGCTGGGCGCCGTCCCCGTCGTGGCGCCGCTGATCAACTTCGCCCCGACCACCGACCAGGCGACGCTCGACACCGCGCTCGCGCAGCTCGCCGCCGGAGAGTTCGACTGGCTCACGATCACCAGTGCGACGACCGTGGACGTCCTCTTCGCCCATCGGGCGATCGTGCCGCGATCGACCAAGATCGCCGCGGTCGGTGAGACGACGGCCGCTGCTCTGCAGGCCGTCGGCTACGAGGTCGCGCTCGTCCCCGAGCAGGACAACTCCGCCGAGGGGATGGCGCGGCAGCTCATCGGACTCGAGAAGGAACCGCGCCGCATCCTCGCCCTGCGCAGCGAGATCGCCAAGCCGGTGCTCAGCCGTCTGCTCTCCGAGGCGGGGCACGATGTCCACGGTGTCGTCGCGTACCGGACGGTCGGCGTCCCGGTGACGGAGCGCATCCGCCGCGATGTCGAGAACGGCCGCATCAACGCGATCCTCGTCACCAGCGGCTCGGTCGCCCAGCAGGTGCGCGAGCAGTTCCCGGAGATCCCGGATGAGACGCTGCTCGCCGCGATCGGCCCACGGACGGCGAGGGATGCCCAGCTCGCAGGACTGCCCGTGTCGGTGGTCGCCGACCGGCAGACGATCGACGCACTGATCGACGCCGTCTCGCACTTCACCCTTCCGCACGCGGCCGACGAGTTCGCACCGTGAGCTACCCCGATGTTCGCCTGAGGCGGTTGCGCCGGTCTCGGGCCGTGCGCGACCTCGTGCGCGAGACCTCGCTGGAGCCGCGGCAGCTCGTGCTCCCGCTGTTCGTCCGCGAAGGACTCACCGAACCGGTGCAGATCGGCTCGATGCCCGGTGTCGCGCAGCACTCGATCGATTCCTTGCGCGCGGCGGCGGTGGAGGCGGCGGAAGCGGGTGTCGGTGGTGTGATGCTCTTCGGCGTCCCGGAGGTCCGCGACGCCCGCGGCTCCGGTGCCGACGACCCGCACGGCATCCTCAACCTCGCCACGGCGGCGCTCGCGGCCGAGGTCGGCGACGCACTCGTGGTCCAGACCGACCTCTGCCTCGACGAGTTCACCGACCACGGTCACTGCGGCGTGCTCGCGGCCGACGGCTCGGTCGACAACGACGCGACGCTGGAGCGGTACACCTCGATGGCGCTCGCACAGGCGCGGGCCGGGTCGCAGCTCCTCGGGCTCTCCGGCATGATGGACGGCCAGGTCGCGGTGATCCGCGCTGCCCTGGATGCCGAGGGCTTCACCGACACGCTTCTCCTCGCCTACGCCGCGAAGTACGCGAGCGCCTTCTACGGACCGTTCCGTGAGGCTGTCGACTCGCAGCTGAAGGGTGACCGGCGCACGTACCAGCTCGACCCCGGCAACCGCCGCGAGGGCGTGCGTGAGGCCGTCGTCGATGAGGCCGAGGGCGCCGACATCGTGATGGTCAAGCCGGCGATGGCGTTCCTCGACGTGCTGCGGGAGGTGCGCGACACCGTGAGCGTTCCGGTGTGGGCGTACCAGGTCTCCGGCGAGTACGCGATGATCGAGGCCGCCGGCGCGAACGGCTGGATCGACCGGCGGGCCGCCGTGCTCGAATCCCTGCTCTCGATCCGACGGGCGGGCGCGGATGCGGTGCTGACCTATTGGGCGACCGAGGCTGCGGGCTGGCTGCGCGACTGACGTCTTCGGAGCCCGTGCACGACGGTTAGCCTGGAAGGGATGCCGGGACGGCTCCGTGCATCGCAAGGAGCTTTCATGACCGACCGCAATGACGACCTGTTCTCCGCTGCCAGGGCGGTGATCCCCGGCGGCGTGAACTCGCCGGTGCGCGCCTACGGTTCGGTCGGGGGGACACCGCGTTTCCTGGCGTCGGCCACGGGCGCCACGGTGACGGATGCGGCGGGGCGCGAGTACGTCGACCTGGTGGCCTCGTGGGGGCCCGCGCTCCTCGGACACGCGCACCCGGAAGTCGTCGCGGCGGTGCAGGAGGCCGCGACCCGCGGACTGTCGTTCGGTGCTCCGACCGAGGGCGAGGTGGAACTCGCGGCGTTGATCGCCGACCGGGTCCGCTTCGGTGAGATCCGCCCGATCGAGCGCGTTCGACTGGTGTCCACCGGGACCGAGGCCACGATGACAGCGATCCGTCTCGCGCGCGGAGCCACCGGCCGCGACTTGCTCGTGAAGTTCGCCGGGCACTATCACGGCCACTCGGACGGTCTTCTCGCAGAAGCGGGTTCCGGTGTCGCGACCCTGGCGCTCCCCGGATCGGCAGGGGTACCGGCTCCCATCGCTGCGCAGACGCTCGTGATCGGGTACAACGACCCCGAGGCGCTGGCCGCGGTGTTCGCCGAGCACGGACAGCGGATCGCGGCCGTGATCGTCGAGGCGTCGGCCGCGAACATGGGCGTCGTCCCGCCGTTGCCGGGATTCAACCGTCTGATCGCCGAGACCGCGCACGCGCACGGTGCGCTGATGATCCTCGACGAGGTGCTCACCGGGTTCCGCGTGCACCCCGCAGGCTTCTGGGGACTGCAGGCCTCGGAGGGCGAGGACTACCTGCCCGACATCGTCACCTTCGGCAAGGTCGTCGGCGGGGGGATGCCGCTGGCCGCGCTCGGTGGGCGGGCCGAGGTCATGGACCTGCTGGCTCCCTTGGGGCCGGTGTATCAGGCGGGGACGCTCTCGGGGAATCCGCTGTCGGTCGCGGCGGGCCTCGCGACGTTGCGGCTCGCGACGCCCGAGGTCTATGCAACCATCGATGCCGCCTCCGCTCGGCTCTCCGCGGCGCTGGACGCCGCGCTCACATCTGCCGGGGTCACTCACGCGGTCGCGCGGGCGGGCAACCTGTTCAGCGCCTCGTTCCGCGCTTCCGTGCCGCGGAACTACGCCGAGGCCCAGGCGCAGGAGTCGTTCCGCTATGCGCCGTTCTTCCACACGCTGCGGGAGCAGGGCGTGGCCCTGCCGCCGAGTGTCTTCGAGGCCTGGTTCCTGACCGCCGCGCACGGCGACGAGGAGCTCGGGCTCATCGAAGCGGCGCTGCCGGCTGCCGCGGAGGCCGCGGCGGCGGCTCGCCCGTAGTGTGCCGGGGAATGGCGTGACCCCACAAGGGATCGTTGCGTTCCTGTGAGCAACTTCCAGACAACTGGCAGGGCGGCGCTGGCAGACTAAGTGTCATGGTGACGTTGCTGCTGGACCAGACGCAACTCGAAGTCGTGCTCTCGCCGCTGGAACGAGCCGCGACATTCCACCGCGAGAACCTCCGGATCGTGCGCGACACCATCACCAAGGTCCAGCTGACCGACGACGCGTGGACCTGGCTGCGAGGGGTGCCGAATCCCGGCACGCACATCCCCGGCGTCCTGGCCGCGGGAAGCTGGAAGGCCGCGGGCAGCCTCGACTTCGTGCTCATCCGCCGCCGTCGCCCGAGCGTCGTCATCGACCTCGAGGGCGACGATCAGTACCGCCGCCTGATCCTCACGACCCGGCACGGCCTCGCGCTCACGCAGGCGCTCCGACTCGACGTGTCCTCGGAGCCCGCGAACGTCGAGGAGATCGTCGCCACGGCGCCGACCCCCGTGACGAAGGGGAGCCGCCGACCGGTCATCCGCCCCCGGCCCGCCTGAGCACAGGGCGACCGACGCGCGAATCCGCGCCCCACGACAGGGAACGCCCTCCGCAGCCGTCAGGCTGGGAGGGCGTTCTGCTGCATGAGCGGGCGGGTCACCCGTGGTGGGTCTCGCCGTGATGGTTCTGGCCGTCGTGGTTCTCGCCGTCGTGATCCTGGCCGTCGGTGGCCTCGGCGTCGCCGGATTCCTCGAGGCTCGATTCCTCGGACTCGGACTCGGACTCGGCCAGCGGAACGGTGTCGATCACGCCGGTGGAGGCGACGCTCCAGTGGGCACCGTCCTGGACGGGGGCGTCGTCGGTGGCCTCGGCGTCCTGCCCCAGCGGGTAGTCCTTCGGCTCGTCCTCGTAGTACGCGCGTGCGGCCGCGGCGAGCATCGAGCTGACGGCTGCCGACCGCGGATCGGCGTCCTCCTCGGTCTCGGCAGTGTCCTCGCCGCCGTCGACGTCCGCGGCGGTGTCGAGGTCGGCGAAGATCTCGACACCGGCGGGGGCATCATCCTCCGCTGCGTCGTCCTCGTGGGCGTCGGCGCCGTCCGTGCTGACGATCTGCTCGTCTCCGGCGGTGTCGTCTCCGGCGGTGTCGTCTCCGGCGGTGTCGTCTCCGGCGGTGTCGTCCGCGACGGTGTCGTCTGTGGCGGTGCCGTCGTGCTCAGAGGTCTGTGCGGGAGTGTCCGTCTCGGGGTCGTCACTCGTCGTGAAGACCTCGGCGACGTCGTGCCGCGGCGATTCCCGGTCAGCCGTGGCCGCGGGGGAGGCGACGGGGGCTGCCGCGCCGAACAGGATCTCGTCGAATGACCGCGCCGGGGGCTCCTCGGCCTGGTCGGTCTCGTCGTCCCGGCTCGTGTCGCCGTGGTCCTCGTCGCCGTGACGATCTTCGGGGTCTTCGTGGGGGAGCGGTTCGTCCGCCTCGTATCCGGGTGCAGCGACGGGAGCGGCATCCACCGGCGTCTCGTCGTCCGCCTCGGGGGTGAACAGCTCGGAGACGCCATCGTTCGAATCCTCGTCGGCGGTCGCCGACGCGGAAGCCGCTGCGGCCAGGTCATCACCAACGGCTTCACCGGCGGGTGCGGCGGCGGCCTCGGCGGCCCAGGCCGCGGCGGCGGCTACCGGGATGGCGACCGTGGACTCGGCGTCAGCGGCGTCGGTGGCAGCGGCGTCGGGCGTGGCGGCGAGCACCGGCGCGTCGAGCGGCGGCGTGTTCGTGTCTGCGCGGGGCGCGAGTCGGCCGCCGCGCATGAGGTCGATGAAGACGTCTTCCAGGGTCGGGCCGCGCTGCACGAGCGTGCTCAGGGCGATTCCGGCCTCCGCGGCGACAGCTCCGACGGTCCCGGCGTCGCCGCCGCGCACGGTCAGGCCGGAGCGCAGGACCTCGATGTCGAATCCTGCCGCGTCGAGCGCGACACGAAGCGCACCACGATCCGCGGCATCCACGATGACGGAGCCGCCTTGCGGGTCGGCGAGCGTCTCGATACCGCTCGCCAGCACCAACCGGCCCTTCGAGAGGACCAGGACGTTGTCGGCGACCTGCTCCACCTCGCTGAGGACGTGCGAGGACACGAGTACCGTGCGTCCTTCGTCGGCGAGGCGGCGCATCAGCAGGCGCATCCAGCGGATGCCCTCGGGGTCGAGCCCGTTGGCCGGCTCGTCGAAGACGAGCGCACCCGGGTCGCCGAGAAGGGCGTGCGCGACGCTCAGCCTCTGACGCATGCCGAGCGAGAAGCCGCCGATCCGGGAGTCGCCTTCGGAGTCCAAGCCGACGAGGGACAGAACCTCTCCGACGCGGGCCAGCGGGATGCCGTTCGCCTTGGCGGCGATCGTCAGCTGACGTTCGGCGGTGCGCCGAGGGCGATAGACGGTCTCTTCCAGGACGGCACCGATGGTGCGCAGCGGCTGGCGGAGCTCCGCGTAGGCCGTCCCGCCGATCGTGGCCGTTCCGGAGGTGGCGCGCACCTGACCGAGGAGGATTCGCAGGGTGGTGGTCTTGCCGGCTCCGTTCGGGCCGAGGAAGGCGGTGACGGCGCCGGGCTCGACGCGCGCGGAGAAGTCCGAGACGGCGGTCACCTCATTGAAGCGCTTCGTCACGTGCGTGAACTCCAGCACCTGTCCTTCAGGCATCCGTGACCTCTCGTCGCAGTGAACAGTTCCTCCCTATCCTGCCGGAAAAGCCTGTCGGATCCCGCATTTCGCGCGGATTCTCCGCCCTCGGCGAAGCGGTAACCTGGCACGCGTGACCGAATCCCAGGCTGCATCCCGTGTCCTCATCCGCACCGAAGGAGCACTCGGGCGGCTCACCCTCAATCGTCCGGAGGCGATCAACGCGCTCGACGAGGGGATGATCGAGACGCTCACCGAGGCGCTCGACGCCTGGCGCGACGACACCGACGTGCAGATCGTGCTGATCGACGGGGCGGGGGAACGCGGCATGTGCGCCGGCGGAGACGTGCGTGCGCTGCACGCGCAGATCGTCGCCGGGGAGTCCGAGCGCACCGCCGAGTTCTTCCGCGCGGAGTATGCGTTGAACGCGATGATCGCGGAGTATCCGAAGCCGGTCGTGGCGTTCGCCGACGGCATCACGATGGGCGGGGGGATCGGCCTGGCTGGTCATGCGGCGATCCGCATCGTCACGGAGCGCTCGAAGCTGGCGATGCCCGAGACCCGGATCGGGTTCACGCCCGATGTCGGCGGCACCTGGCTGCTCGGACGAGCGCCCGGCCGATTCGGGGAGTATTTCGGGCTGACCGGCGCGACGATGAGCGGAGCGGATGCCGTCTACCTGGGGTTCGCCGACCACTTCGTGCCGTCTGATCGTCTGGACGCGCTGCGGGAGGCCCTGGCGTTCCGTGCGGATCCGACCGGCCCGAGCGAGATCGTCCTGCTCTTCGACGAGACGCCGGAGCCCACGCAGCTGCCCGCATCGAAGGCGTGGGTCGACGAAGCGTTCTCGGCCGCGACCGTGAGCGAGATCATCGACCGCCTGCAGGCGCAGGGCACCGCGGAGGCCGCCGCCACGGCTGAGCTCTTGGCGGGCCTCGCCCCCACCGGCCTCACGGTCACGCTCGATGCCGTGCGCGAAGCGCGCGAGCTCCCGGGGTTGCGGGCTGCCCTCGAGGGCGAGTACCGGCGGGTGCTGTGGTTCGTCAACGAGCACCCGGACCTCGTCGAGGGTATCCGCGCGCAGCTCGTCGACAAGGACCGCAACCCGAAGTGGGACCCGCCGACGCTGGCCGAGCTCGCCCCGGATGCGGGTGCCCCGGCGCGGGCGTACGTGCCCCGGCCGCCGCTGTTCTGACGCTGCGCGGTGTGCGGGGCCGCCGGGAGCGTGCCCGCGTGCGGTGCACACCCGTCGGGAGCGTGCCCGCGTGCGGTGCACACCCGTCGGGAGTGTGCCCGCTTGTCGGACGGTTTCGGCCGTTTCCAGTCGGTTCGGCCCAGAACTCCCGACAGGCGGGCAGGGAGTCCCCGACAGGTGGGCCGGGCCGGAGCGGGATCGGGCTACTCCCCGGCGTCCTCTGGCGTCGTCCGCGACTGCCAGATCGTCCGCAGCACATCGACGATGTCGTCGAGCTCGGCGCCGAGGGGGTCGGCCTCGTCGACCAGGTCGCGGAGGCGGCGGATCACTGAGGCCGGGAGGACCCCGGCCGACTCGGAGACACGCGTGCCGGCGGCGGTCCGCGAAATCACCAGTCCGTCCGCCTCGAGCATCTTGTAGGCGCGTGCGGCGGTGCCGGGAGCGACGCCCAGATCGCTCGCCGTCTGGCGGACGGTCGGCAGTCGTTCGCCGGCACCGAGCTGGCCCGAGACGATGAGGCCGCGCAACTGCCGGTAGATGTCGAGCGCAGGATTGGTCTCATCTGCCGCCGAGAGCTTCGGATTCGGGCTCATCACACGGCCTCGCTGTCGGCGGGGCTCTCGGCCTCGGTGCCCGTACGCGCGCCGTGATCGCGCGGGTACAGCTGCGCGATCACCAGGAAGAGGAGCACGAAGGCGGCGATCTCCAGCAACGGTGCCAGACCGCCTCCGACACCTGCGATCTCGCCGTATCGCCAGAATGCCGTGTAGGAGTCCGAGCCGCCGTCGCGCTGGACGGTCAGACCGACGACCGATCCGGCATCGGCGATGAACCGCCACGCCCCCGCAAGGGAGAGGAGGAGTGCCGACGTCGCCGTCCGGGTGATCGCCGTCGCGACATCGCGGCGTTCCCGCTGCTCTGCGGCCACCGTCTCCGGGCGCAGGAACGGGCGGACGGCGCTCGCGTGGAGCGCGGCCACCATGACTGCCAGGAGGACCGCGGTGCAGATCAGCACGGGGATGCCGTACGCCCAGCCGTAGAACCAGGGTCGGAGCGGGTCGATCTGCTCGTTGTTGATCTCGATCTCGAGGAAGACATAGGGACCCCCGTTGATGTTCGACGAAGCGAGACCGGCCAGGACCGTGGTCGCCGTGAGAGCAAGCACTGCGAGGGCGGCTCCCGCCGTTCCTGCGCGCGGACTGAAGGTCAGCCACGTGCGGCGGGGAACGGCGACCGGTCGTTCCGGGGGTGTGCTCCCGAGGGTCGCGACGATCGCGAGCAGGAGTCCGATGCCGACGGACGCCGTGAACACCGGCATCGCGTACCGCCACCAGGAGATGACGCCGTTGAGATCGAGCACGTATCCGGTGATCAGATTGTCGGCGAGGAAGACGACGACCACTCCGATCGCCGTCAGACCGATCGTGCGGTGCTCTCGCGAGTAGCGGGCGACGACGCCGCCGGCTGTGGCCGCCCCGAGCCGCATCCGGCTCTCCCTCTGCACGCGCCTTCCGGGGAACACGCAGATGCCGCACGCGATGACCGCCGCGACGACCAGAGAGACCCACGGCATCGTGAAGAGCGCGCCGAGCATCTGCCAGCCATCCAGGCGCCACAGAGCGGAGGCGAGCGGGGAGGTGAAAAGGTCAGGCATGCGCAGTCCGTTCTCTTTGTACTGCATGTCTATCACAAGTTGTATCAGTGCGTAAATACAAGCTCGGACCGAACCGCTGATCATACGGGAAACCGGTTCGCTGTCAGCGAAGGTCCATCCAAAGGGGGATACGAATGTCCGCGGATCGTGGCACTCTGTCTTGTGGCCGGTTGTCGGTCGGCATCCGTCTGCCGAGAAACCCGCCGCTTCATCCTTCCTAGAAAGTCCGCCTGTGCTGGGAAAAATCCTCTTCCGCTATCTCTCTCGATACCGGTGGCTGTTGCTCGCGGTGCTGGTCTTCCAGCTCGCCAGCGTGGCAGGCACCCTCTACCTCCCGAGTCTGAACGCCGACATCATCGACAACGGCGTCGCCCGCGGTGACACCGCCTACATCTGGCGTACCGGCCTGTTCATGCTCGCGGTCTCGCTCGGGCAGATCGTCGCGTCGGTCACCGCGACCTACTTCGCCGCGCGCGCCGCGATGGGCGCCGGACGCGACATCCGTTCCGACGTGTTCGGCAAGGTCAGTGGCTTCTCTGAGCGCGAGGTCTCGCAGTTCGGCGCCGGCTCGCTCATCACGCGCAACACGAACGACGTTCAGCAGGTGCAGATGCTCGCGATGATGGGCGCGACCATGCTCGTCACGGCGCCGCTGCTCGCGATCGGCGGCATCATCTTCGCCGTGCGTACCGAGGTGACACTCAGCTGGCTGATCGCGATCTCGGTGCCGCTGCTGCTGATCCTCGCCGCACTCGTGATCGGTCGCATGGTCCCGCTGTTCCGCAGCTACCAGGGCAAGCTCGACAACGTGAACCGCATCATGCGGGAGCAGCTCACCGGTGTCCGCGTCGTCCGTGCGTTCGTGCGCGAGGGCATCGAAGAGGAGCGCTTCCGCGGGGCGAACACCGACATCATGGTCGTCGGTCGCAAGGTCGGCTCGTTGTTCGTGCTGCTCTTCCCCCTGTTCATGCTCATCCTCAACGTCACCGTCGTCTCGGTCATCTGGTTCGGCGGCATCGAGGTGAACAACGGCACGGTGCAGGTCGGCACGCTGTTCGCCTTCATGCAGTACATCGGCCAGATCATGGGCGGCGTGATCATGGCGAGCTTCATGGCGATGATGATCCCGCGCGCTGCGGTCTCGGCCGAGCGCATCGGCGAGGTGCTCGACTCCGAATCCACGCTGATCCGTCCCGAGAACGGCGTCACCGAGTTCCCGGTACCGGGATCCGTGGCGCTCGACGACGTCGAGTTCACCTACCCCGGAGCCGATTCGCCGGTCCTCACCGGCATCAGCTTCGCAGCGCAGCCGGGTGAGACCGTCGCGATCGTCGGTTCGACCGGATCGGGCAAGACGACGCTCGTGTCGCTCATCCCGCGTCTCTTCGACGTCTCGGGCGGCGCGGTGCACGTCGGCGGCACGGACGTGCGCGAGGCCGACGTCGAGGCGCTGTGGGACAGCATCGGACTGGTGCCGCAGCGTCCTTTCCTCTTCACCGGAACCGTCGCATCGAACCTGCGCTACGGGCGTGAAGATGCGACCGACGAAGAACTCTGGCATGCGCTCGACATCGCGCAGGGTCGCGACTTCGTCGAGGAGATGCCGGACGGACTCGATTCGCGGATCGCGCAGGGTGGTACGAACGTCTCGGGCGGTCAGCGCCAGCGTCTCGCGATCGCGCGTGCGATCGTGCACCAGCCGCAGATCCTCGTCTTCGACGACTCGTTCTCTGCACTCGATCTGACCACCGATGCCCGGCTCCGCCAGGCGTTGTGGAG
Source organism: Microbacterium aurugineum (assembly GCF_023101205.1). Taxonomy (NCBI): domain Bacteria; kingdom Bacillati; phylum Actinomycetota; class Actinomycetes; order Micrococcales; family Microbacteriaceae; genus Microbacterium; species Microbacterium aurugineum. The sequence goes on from NZ_CP078078.1 coordinate 338,685, forward strand.
GGAGCTCCCGCATGTGACGAAGATCGTGGTCGCCCAGCGCATCTCCACCATCACGGACGCCGACCGCATCGTCGTCCTCGACGGCGGCACGATGGTGGGCGTCGGCACGCACGAGGAACTGCTCGAGACGAGCGAGACCTACCGCGAGATCGTCGAGTCGCAGCTGGGGGTGGACGCATGAGCGAGCAGAACAAGGAACAGGGCAAGCCCACGCGTAGCCGCCGCAAGGCCACGGCTCCCGTGGCCGAGGTCGAACTGACGGCGGAGGAGAAGTACGAGGCCGAGCTCGCGGAGCAGGCCCGACAGAACTCCGGCGACTGGGACAGCGTCGCGCCGGGCAAGGCCGACAACTTCGGGCCGAGCTTCGCGCGCATGATCGGGTTGCTGAAGCCCTCGGCACTCTGGTTCGTCTTCGTGTCGATCCTGGGTGCGCTGGGCGTCGTGCTGACGGTCGCCGCGCCCAAGGTGCTCGCCGAGGCGACGAACCTCGTCTACAAGGGGTTCATCTCCATCCAACTCGGGCAGCCGAACGGCGACTCCCCGGGGTTCCCGGCAGGAACATCGCAGGACGTCGTGGTCGAGGCGCTGCGAGGCGCGGGTCAGGACGACTTCGCGAATCAGATCGGCGCGCTGGGTGACTTCACCGTCGGTCAGGGTGTCGACTTCGGCGCGCTGCGCCTGGTCATCGCCGCTGTCCTCGCCATCTATGTCGCCGCGGCGTTCCTCACCTGGATCCAGGGGTACGTCATCAACGTGATCATGGTGCGCACCATGTGGCGTCTGCGCGAGGCGGTCGAGGCGAAGATCAACCGTCTGCCCCTGTCGTACTTCGACAAGGTGCAGCGCGGTGAGCTGATCTCGCGCGTCACGAACGACATCGACAACATCACCCAGACGATGCAGCAATCGCTGTCCGGTGCGCTCACCTCCGTGCTCACCGTGATCGGCGTGCTCGTGATGATGTTCTCGATCTCCTGGCAGCTCGCGCTCGTCGCCCTCATCACGCTGCCGCTGATGGGTGTGATCTTCGGCATCATCGGTCCGCGCTCGCAGAAGGCCTTCGGCACGCAGTGGCGCAAGGTCGGACGGCTCAACGCCCGCGTCGAGGAGGCGTTCTCCGGCCACGCGCTGGTGAAGGTCTTCGGACGTGAGAAAGACGCGCTCGACAAGTTCCAGGCCGAGAACGAAGAGCTGTTCCAGGCCAGCTTCAAGGCGCAGTTCCTGTCCGGCATCATCATGCCGGCGATGATGTTCGTCGGAAACCTCAGCTACGTGGGCATCGCGGTGCTCGGTGGTCTGATGGTCGCGAACGGACAGCTCCGTCTCGGCGATGTGCAGGCGTTCATCCAGTACTCGCAGCAGTTCACGCAGCCGCTCTCCGAGCTCGGCGGCATGGCTGCGGTGGTCCAGTCGGGTACGGCGTCGGCGGAGCGCGTGTTCCAGCTCCTCGATGCGGACGAGCAGGAGGCGGACGATGCCGATGCTCCGGAGCTCGTCGAGGGCAAGGGCGTCATCGAGTTCGAGAACGTCGCATTCTCGTACACGCCGGATCGTCCGCTGATCAAAGACCTGTCGTTCCGGGTGGAGCCGGGGCAGACCGTCGCGATCGTGGGGCCGACCGGAGCGGGGAAGACGACTCTGGTCAACCTGATCATGCGCTTCTACGAGCTCAGCGGCGGACGCATCATGCTCGACGGTCAGGACATCGCCGAGGTGACCCGGGATGAGCTGCGGTCGCGCACCGGCATGGTGCTGCAGGATCCGTGGCTGTTCGCGGGGAGCATCCGCGAGAACATCCGCTACGGCCGCTCCACCGCGACCGACGACGAGGTCCTCGCCGCGGCGAAGGCGACCTACGTCGACCGCTTCGTCCACGCCCTCCCCGAGGGCTACGACACGGTGCTCGACGAGGATGCCGCGAACGTCTCCGCGGGCGAGCGTCAGCTCATCACCATCGCGCGCGCGTTCGTCGCACAGCCGTCGATCCTCATCCTCGATGAGGCCACGTCGGCCGTCGACACCCGCACCGAGTTGTTGCTGCAGCACGCGATGGCCGCCCTTCGCAAGGGACGTACGTCCTTCGTGATCGCGCACCGTCTGTCGACCATTCGCGATGCCGACCTCATCCTCGTGATGGAGCACGGCGACATCGTGGAGAAGGGCACGCACGACGAGCTGATCGCCGCGCAGGGAGCCTACTGGCGCCTGTACCAGTCGCAGTTCGAGCAGGCGGCCACAGACATCGACGCCGAAGAGGCCCTCACCGGCTCGACGCCCGTCGTGGTCACCGGTGACGCGGACGAGGAGAGCGTGCACGCGGCTGCGGCCGTCGCCGGCGCGTCGGTGGGGGCGCAGGTTCCTGCCGCCGAGACGGCTGCTGCCCAGGCGCTTCTCGAGGAGGGGGCCGACGGCTCCGCCTCTCGCGACTGAGCGGCATCACGCAGACGCCCCATCCTGCTCACGCGGGATGGGGCGTCGTGCTGTACTCGGCCGAGCGAAGTGTCAGGACCCGTCGTCTGTGATCCCGAGCAGTTCCAGGGGGTGGGTCAGGCGCCACCACGGGCTCGGCCCTTCGACGTCATCGGCCAGGACCAGGGGAACCGTCACGGTGTTGAGTGGTCCGGCCGCGGTCAAGGTGCCCACGGTGGCGTCCTCGTCCCGCTTTTCGCCGAGATCGAAGGCCGTGGTCGCAGTGGCGACAGCACCGTTCCACAGCACGACATCGGCATCGGATTCGGTGACCACGTCGACCTTCTCGCCCCAGTCGGTCGTGACCTGTCCGACGACCGTGCCCTTCGCGACCGCTGCCTCCTGTGCATCCAGGGCGGCCTCCGTCTCGGCGAACAGCGAACGGGTGAGAGCGAGGCGCTCGTCGTCGCCCGCCTGATTCAGCGCCGCCGCGAACAGGTGCACCGTGGTGTCCCCGATCGTCAGGTCTTTCGCCGTCAGCAGGTTCCAGCCGACCAGCGTGCCGGTCTTGATGCCGACGACGCCCGGATCGGCGAGCATCCCGTTGGTGTTGACGACCGTGCCCGCACCCGGGAGGTCCACTGACCGGGTGCCGACGATCTCCGCGAACACGGGGTTCTGCATGGCCAGCTCGCCGAGCTTGATCAGGGCCGCAGGGGTCGCCACATTGCGCTCGTCGAACCCGGAGGGGGTGACCACCGTGATGTCGGTGAGCGCACGATCGCGCAGCCACACCTCGGCGGCGGCCGCGAACTCCTGGTCCGAGCCCCAGATCTCGGAGGCCAGCCGGTCGATGTAGTTGTTCGCCGACCCGAGGAGGGTGCCCTGGAGCATCTGGTACTCGGTGAGGACGCCGTCGACGGGGACATCCAGTGCGGACTGATCGCTGCGCCGGTAGTTCCAGTAGTCCACGCTGTCGCGGTAACTGAAGCCGAACTCCGGCCCCTGCTCGCCGAGGGCGAGGGGCATGCGGTCGAGAACCATCAAGCTGCTCACGACCTTGGTGATGCTCGCGATGCTCACCGGATCGGTGATCGACGCCGCGGTGGTGAGCCCGGCGATGCCGACGGACGCGCTGCCCTCACTCGGCCAGGTGATCGTCGCGGCGGGAGCGGGAACCGTGTCGAACTCGACGGACTGCGCCGTCGGCGGCACCTCGTGCAGCGGCCAGAGCAACGTCGTGCCCGCATAGCCGGCGACCAGCGCGGTGAGCGCGACGAGCGGCACCAGGATTCCCGGGCGAGCGATGGCCGGCCGCAAGCGAGCCCCACGGAGGAGCCCGCCGTTCTGTTCGGTTTCCGGGGTCTGCTCGAACGTCGCCGTGGCCGTGTGCGCACCGACGGCGGCGGCATCGACCCAGGTCAGTGCGGTCGCGCCCGTCGTGCCGTCGGCCCACTGCACGGCCGCGCCGTCGACGAGCGCCTCGGCCTCATCGGGCTCCTGCGCCTCCTCACCCTCGCCGCGTCGGCGGGGGTGGAAGGGCGGCTTCGTGAGTGGCGGAGTCGCGGGACCATCCGCCGGTTCCGGGTCGTGCACGGGCTCCGGGTCGAGCACGGGCTCCGGATCGGACGCCGACGCGGGGTCGTCCGACGAAGCCGTGCCGCGACGTCGTGCGGGCGTCCGGTCGACCGTGAACAGCGCGCCGATCGCGGCGGCGTCGACCGGGACAGCGGAGACGACGGAGGGATCCGACGGGGGCGTGTCGCCGGCGAAGAGTCGATCGGCGGCGAAGGGTGCGGCGCTCTCCGATGCGGGGGCGGCGGGGTCCGACGCGATCGCCAGGTCGTCCACGGGCCCGGAGGGGGCGGCCGTCCGCGAGCCGTCGTCGCTGACGACGCCCGTCGCCTCGTCGGCGGGATCTGAAGCGGTCACTCGTTTACGGTACCCAATCCCCGGCGTGTTCCGCGGCGCGAAGCCCTGTCGCCACGCCGGTGTCGCCACCGGGTAAGATCATCAGCACAACCACGGGAGTCCGGCGAGCCGGGCTGAGAGGGAGCGAATCGCGCTTCGACCGTCGAACCTGATCTGGGTCATGCCAGCGCAGGGAGGAGTTCAGATGAGTACGTCCACGTCCGCATCCGCGAAGCAGGCATCCGCCGCGAACGGTCTGCGACCCACGTCGATCTGGCGCTGGCGCGTCGTCGACATCGTCGTCGCCGCCGTCCTCGGCGTCGCGATCGGCCTCGTCTTCTGGGGCTGGAACACCATCGGGTACGCCTGGTTCGGCGCCGCTGACGCCCTGACGCCGGGTCTCGGCGGCATCGCCGTCGGCATCTGGCTGCTCGGCGGCGTCGTCGGCGGCCTCGTGATCCGCAAGCCGGGCGCCGCGCTGGTGGTCGAGCTGGTCGCGGCGATCGTGTCGATGCTGATCGGCAACGTGTGGGGCGTCTCGACCGTACTGTCCGGCATCGTGCAGGGCCTCGGTGCGGAGATCATCTTCGCGCTCTTCTTCTATCGTCGTTTCGGCATCGTGGTCGCCGCGCTCGCGGGTGTCGGCGCAGCGGTCGCCGCCTGGGTGTTCGAGCTGTTCTACGGCAGCTCGCCGAACATCCTGAAGTCGCTCGAGTTCAACACCATCTATCTGGTCAGCGTCGTCATCTCGGGCGCGATCCTCGCGGGCGTGGTCGGGTGGCTGCTCGTGCGCGCCCTCGCCGTCACCGGCGCACTCAACCGCTTCGCCGTCGGGCGAGAGCACGTGCGCGAGGTCTGAGCGTGAGCTTCGCCGCCCCGGCCCGCGTGCAGGCTGCGGGCTGGGGCTGGCGGTATGCCGGTCGAAAGCGCCCCGCCGTCGCCGACGTCTCGTTCACGATCGAACCGGGCGAGCGGGTGCTGCTTCTCGGCGCATCGGGCGCGGGCAAGTCGACTCTGCTCGCCGGTCTCGCCGGCGTCCTGGGCGGCGATGACGAGGGGGAGCGCACCGGTGCCCTGCGCATCGACGGCGCGTCCCCGGAATCGCGGCACGGTCGTGTGGGGCTCGTCCTCCAGGACCCCGATGCCGGAATCGTGCTGTCGAAAGTCGGCGATGATGTGGCGTTCGGCTGCGAGAATCTCGGTGTCGCGGCATCCGAGATCCCGGACCGAGTCGCGGAGGCTCTCGACGCCGTGGGCCTCGACGTCTCGCCGCAGCGTCCCACGAAGGCGCTCTCGGGCGGCCAGAAGCAGCGACTGGTGCTGGCCGGCGTGCTCGCGATGCGTCCGGGCCTGCTGCTGCTCGACGAGCCGACCGCGAACCTCGACCCCGAGGGCGTGCGCGAGGTGCGGGCGAGCGTCGAGCGGGCCGTGGTCTCCTCGGGTGCGACACTGATCGTCGTCGAGCATCGCACGCCGGTCTGGGTCGATCTGATGACGCGTGTGATCGTGCTGGCGGCCGACGGCGGGCTGCTCGCGGACGGACCGCCCGAGCACGTGTTCGCGGTCCACGGCGATGTGCTCGCCGATGCGGGGGTGTGGGTGCCCGAGCGGGGCGTCGACCTGCCCGTGCTGGAGCGGGTGACGGCAGCCGATGCGCTCTCCGCCTCCGGGCTCGCGATTGCGAGGGAAGCGGGCGTCGTCGTGCAGGCGGGACTCGACCTGCACGTACCGCGGGCGAACGCGACCGTGATCACCGGGCCCAACGGGGCGGGCAAATCGACCCTTGCGCTCACGCTCGCCGGACTCATCCCCGAAGAGGCAGGAGAGGTGCGGTCGGCACCCGAGTTGGCGGGGCGCAAAGGCACCCGCCCGATCCGGTGGACGTCGCGCGAGTTGCTCACGCGCATCGGCATGGTCTTCCAGGAGCCGGAGCACCAGTTCCTCACCCAGACGCTGCGTGACGAGCTCGCTGTCGGGCCGCGCGCGCTCGGCTGGGACCGTGCGAGGACGGACGCCGTGGTCGACGATCTCCTCGAGCGACTCGGCCTCGCGCCACTCGCGCTGGCCAACCCGTTCACGCTCTCCGGCGGCCAGAAGCGGCGGCTGTCCGTCGCGACAGCGTTGGCGGGTGCACCGGAAGTGATCGTGCTCGACGAGCCGACGTTCGGTCAGGACCGGCGTGGATGGATCTCCCTCGTCGCGCTCCTGCAGGAGGAGATCACGCGTGGACGGTCGATCATCGCGGTGACGCACGACGATGCCGTGGTCCGACATCTGGGTGGTCATCGCATCGAGTTGGGGGCGGCAGCGTGACGGCGATCGAGACCGCACGGCCGGTATGGCTCGACGGGGTGAACCCGGTGACGAAGCTGGTGCTCGCCGTGCTGCTGTCGGTGCCGTTGTTCGCGTCCATCGACATCACGAGCGCGCTGGCCGCGATCGTCCTGCAGCTGCTGTGCCTGCCGCTGACCGGACTGCGTCCCTCGACGGTCCTGAGGAGGCTGCTCCCGATCATGATCTTCGCGCCGATCGCCGGCGTGAGCATGCTGCTGTACGCCGAACCGGCCGGACGGATCTACTGGACCTTCGGGTTCGCGACGATCAGCGAGGACTCCATCACCCTCGCGATCGCGGTGAGCCTGCGCGTGGTCGCGCTCGGGCTGCCCACGATCCTGCTCTTCGGCGGCACCGACCCGACCGAACTCGCCGATGCGCTGGCCCAGGTCGCCAAGCTCCCGAGTCGCTTCGTGCTGGGCATCCTGGCCGGTACGCGGATGCTGGGCCTGTTCCTGGATGACTGGCGCACCATGAGCCTGGCTCGTCGTGCGCGCGGTGTGGGGGACCGGGGCGTGCTCCGACGGTTCTTTTCCATGGCCTTCGTGCTGCTCGTGTTCGCCGTGAGGCGCGGCTCCAAACTGGCGCTCGCGATGGAAGCGCGCGGATTCGGCTCGGACATCCCCCGTACCTGGTCGCGTCCGTCGCGGCTGCACCCGAGAGATGCGGTGGCGCTGGTCGGCGGCATCGCGATCATGGCGCTCGCGCTCGCCGCTGCTGTCGTCGTGGGGACGTTCCGCTTCGTGTGGAGCTAGGGTCTGTCGCGAACCGGTCGATACGTCGGCGCGATCTCGCTACGGTGGGCGGCAAGGCCGCAAGGACGCCTCCACCGAAAGGTTCTCGCATGAGCAGTTCGCCCTCCTCCGACTACGAGCCGATGTTCACGCGCCCGGGGGAGGCGTCGGTCGCCCCGCGCCATCTGATCCCGCCCCAGGGTTCGCTCCCTGCCACGGCGAGGCAGATCGTCGAGGACGAGACGATCCTCGACGGCAACGCGCGCCTCAACCTGGCGACGTTCGTCAGCACGTGGATGGATGACGACGCCAAGCAGGTGTACACCTCGTCTTTCGACAAGAACATGATCGACAAGGACGAGTACCCGCAGACGGCGGCGATCGAGGACAACTGCTGGCACATGCTGGCGAACCTCTGGAACGCGCCGGACGCCTCGGGTGCCATCGGTACCTCGACGGTCGGTTCGTCCGAGGCGTGCATGCTGGGCGGCCTCGCCTTCAAGCGTCGCTGGCAGCAGGCGCGACGTGCCGCGGGAAAGGACACGTCGACGCCGAACCTGGTGATGTCGTCCGCCGTGCAGGTGTGCTGGGAGAAGTTCTGCAACTACTTCGACGTCGAGCCGCGCTACGTCCCCATCTCCGAGGAGCACAAGACGCTCGACGGTCACGACCTGGCGACGTACGTCGATGAGAACACGATCGGCGTCGTCGCGATCATGGGCGTCACCTATACCGGGATGTACGAGCCGGTGGCGGCGATCGCTGCGGCGCTCGACGAGATCCAGAAGGACACCGGGCTCGACATCCCCATCCACGTCGACGGTGCCTCCGGGGCGATGATCGCGCCGTTCCTGCAACCCGATCTCGTGTGGGACTTCCGTCTCGAGCGCGTGCACTCGATCAGTACGTCCGGCCACAAGTACGGTCTCGTGTACCCGGGTCTCGGATGGGTGGTCTGGCGCGAGGAGAAGTGGCTGCCGGAGGATCTCGTGTTCAAGGTCAGTTACCTCGGTGGCGAGATGCCCACGTTCGCGCTGAACTTCTCGCGTCCGGGGGCGCAGGTGCTGTTGCAGTACTACCTGTTCCTCCGGCTGGGGTTCGAGGGCTACCGTGCCGTGCAGCAGGAGTCGCAGGACGTCGCGAAGTACCTGTCGGCCGGGATCGCGGGGCTCGACGCCTTCGAGCTCTGGAACGACGGCAGCGACATCCCGGTGTTCGCCTGGCGCCTCAAGGACGGCCATACGAAGAACTGGACGCTGTACCACCTGCAGGACCGGCTCCGGATGCGCGGATGGCTCGTGCCGGCGTACCCGATGCCCGCGGATCTCGAGCAGATCACGGTGCAGCGGATCGTCGTGCGCAACGGGCTGAGCATGGACCTGGCCGCCGACCTGCTGGACGCGATCACGGCGGAAGTCGCCCACCTCGACGCCCTCACCGCGCCGATGCCATCCGATCACCCCGACTCGGCGTTCCACCACTAGGGGCGCTCAGGTCGCGTTCCAGAGGTCGCGATAGAAGGCGAGACGCTCGCGGTCGGGTTCGACTCCGTAGGCCTCGATCAGAGCGTCCTCCCACCCGGGGCCGAAGTTCCACTCGGTGCTCATGGAGGCGACGGCGATGTCGGCCCAGCGGTCGGCCACGCCCAGCAGAGCCAGGTCGACGTGCGCGAGCCAGCGGCCGTCGTCTCCCACCAGGGTGTTGGGGCAGCAGGCATCGCCGTGACTGACGACGAGGCGGTCGACCGCGGGAGCGGTCCGGAGGCTTTCCGGCACGGCGATCCCGCGTCGTTCCGCGTTCGCGATGCGCGAAGGCACGCTCCACTCCCAGGGGCACTCCCGCACGGGGAGGGCTTCATGCATCGCGCGGAGCCCTTCGCCGACTGCTCGCACTGCGGTCGCGGGCTCTGCGACCCATCGCGGGTCCACGGCGCTGAGGCCGTCGAGGGCGGCAGTGATCATCCACTCGTGCGTGTCGTCCGCCCCGCTGTCGAGCACGGTCGGCACAGTGATCCAGCCCGACGCCCACCTCATCCGTTCGGCCTCGTCGCTCAACGTGAACTCGAGGTTCCGAGGCCCCCACTTGATGTAGAACGGCTCTGCGGTGCCGGTGGCGCGGAAGGTGAGTCCGCCGTAGTCGTTGCGCCAGACACATTCGAGGTCGGCTCCCCGGGCGAGCAGGCGGACGTGTTCGGGGACGACGACGTCTTCGGCGGGGATCGACATCAATCCATCCTGCCCGACGGCGCGTGAGGAGTGATGTCGTAGGCTCGCTTTCGACGCCGTACCTCCGTTCGTGATGACACCAAGAACCACGTAGGCTGGGACCGCGTTCCATCACAGCAGCCGCACGACGACGTTCGAGGGAGAACATCAGATGCAGATCAGCGGACAGGGTGCACTCATCACCGGCGGAGCCTCGGGGCTCGGCCTGGCGACCGCACGTCGCCTCGTCGCCGCGGGCGCCCACGTCACGATCATCGACCTCGCTTCGTCGAAGGGCGCGGAGGTGGCCGACGAGATCGGCGGACTGTTCGTCGCCGCCGACGTCACGAGCGCCGAGGAGGTACAGGCGGCCGTCGCGGCCGCGCAGTCCGCCGCGCCGCTGCGTGTGGTGGTGAACTGTGCGGGCATCGCGCCGCCGGCCAAGGTGCTCGACCGCGAAGGCAACCCGGCCGTGCTCGCCGACTTCGAACGGGTGATCCGCATCAACCTCGTCGGCACGTTCAACGTCGTCTCGCAGGCATCCGCTGTGATCGCCAAGAACGAGCTCCACGACGACGAACGCGGCGTCATCGTCAACACCGCGAGCGTGGCCGCCTTCGACGGACAGATCGGCCAGCCCGCGTACTCGGCGTCGAAGGGCGGCGTGCACGCGATGACCCTTCCGATCGCGCGCGAGCTCGCGCGCCACGGCATCAGGGTCTGCACGATCGCGCCCGGCATCATGGAGACGCCGATGCTGATGGGGCTGCCGCAGGAGGCACAGGACTCCCTCGGCCAGCAGGTGCCGTTCCCCGCCCGCCTCGGCCGACCCGACGAATACGCCGCTCTCGTGGAGCAGATCGTCGAGAACGGCTACCTCAACGGCGAGACCATCCGCCTCGACGGCGCGATCCGCATGGCCCCGCGCTGACCCCGCCCTCTGAACCGCGATCGAGAACCCAGGAGAATCCATGACACTGGCAGGCAAGACCATCCTGATGTCGGGCGGCAGCCGTGGCATCGGCCTCGCGATCGCGCTGCGGGCTGCGGCTGACGGCGCGAACATCGCGATGCTCGCGAAGACCGACACCCCGCATCCCAAGCTCGAGGGCACGATCCACACCGCAGCGGAGCAGATCCGTGCGGCCGGGGGCAATGCCCTGCCGATCGTGGGCGATGTCCGCGATGACGACGACATCACCGAGGCGGTCCTGAAGACGCAGGGCGAGTTCGGTGGCATCGACATCGTCATCAACAACGCCAGCGTCATCGACCTCTCGCGCTCGCTCGACCTCGAGGCGAAGAAGTACGACCTGATGCAGGACGTCAACGTGCGCGGCACGTTCATGCTGTCCCGCGCGGCGGTGCCGATCCTGAAGGATGCCGAGAACCCGCACATCCTCTCGCTGTCGCCGCCCCTGAACCCCACGCCGAAGTGGCTCGGCGCGCACACCGGCTACACGCTCGCGAAGTTCGGCATGACGCTGGCCACGCTCGGCCTCGCGGCGGAGTTCGCGCGCGACGGCATCGCTGCCAACACGCTGTGGCCCCGCACCACCATCGCCACGGCCGCCGTGCAGAACCTCCTCGGCGGCGACAAGGTGATGGCCGCGAGCCGCACGCCCGCCATCTACGCCGACGCCGCCTACGCCGTGCTGCTCAAGCCCGCGGGCTCCTACACCGGGCAGTCGCTCATCGTCGAGGATGTGCTCGAAGGTGAGGGCGTGACCGATTTCTCCGGGTACGCAGCGATCCCCGGCACTCCCGACAGCGCGCTCTTCCCGGACATCTTCCTCGACTGACCCCCGCCTCCCCACCTCATTCGGGCAGGGCGCTTTGGCCTCGCCGATAGGGAGACCCGGGTCAGATCAGGAGGTAGGCCGCGCCGAGGATCGTGAGGATGATCACGAGGCGGTCGAACACGCGCTGGTTCAGGCGTCGCGCGACGCGCAGGCCGAGGAGCGCGCCGATCACCACGAGCGGCGCGAGGACGGCATCCATCAGCAGCACCGGAGTGGGGAACAAGCCGAGACCGGCGAGGAACGGCACCTTGAGCACGTTGATGATCGCGAAGAACCAGGCGGAGGTGCCGAGGAAGACCTGCACCGGCGTCCGGGTGGCCAGGAAGTACATCGACATCACGGGGCCGCCGGCGTTGGCGACCATCGTGGTGAAGCCACCGAGCGTGCCGTAGGCACCGGCGAGCACGATGCCGCCGGAGGAGGGCGGGACCGCTGCGTGCGCACGGTCTTGCCGCCATCGCCGCCAGAGGGTCACGCCGATCATCAGCAGCAGGATCACGCCGATCGCCCGGCGGACGATGCCGTCGCCGGCGAGCGCGAGGAACGCGAATCCGGCAAGGAGCCCGAGGACGACGGCCGGTGCGAGGCGCAGCAGCGTCGGCCAATGGGCGTGGCGGCGGTAGGCGATCAACGCGAACACGTCGCCGACCATCAGCAGGAGCAGCATCGCGGCCGTGGACGTGCGTGCGGGCAGGACGGCCGCGAACAGCGCGATCGCCAGGATGCTGCCGCCCGGGAGAGCCGTCTTGGAGATGCCGATCGTCACCGCGGCCACGGCGAGTGCGGCCCACGCCCAGGGGTCGAGCGCGATCACCGTTGCCGCCCGATCACCGTTCGAGCTCGGTACCCGCATCGCCGGCCGCGGCGGAGGCGAGCAGATCAGTGGTGGCGTCGGTCATCGTGTGTGGTGCGATCAGCCCCGCGCGGCCGAGAGTGCGGTGGTGAAGCGTGCGGCGCGCTGCTCGATGTCGGACCAGTCGGCTGCGGCGATCGATGCGCCGTTCGCGAGGTCTCCGCCCGCACCGACGGCGACAGCGCCGGCCGCGAACCACGCAGCGAGGTTGTCCGGATTCACGCCGCCGGTCGGCATCAGGGGTGCGGTGGGGAACGGGCCCCGCAACGCGCCGAGGTACGACGGGCCGCCCAGCGACGCCGGGAAGATCTTGACGACGTCGACGCCCAGCTCCAGCGCGCCCATGACCTCGGTGGGGGTCATCGCTCCGGTCATCACGACGCGGCCGGTGTCGAGCATCGACCGGGTCAGATGGGGCAGGGTGCCGGGGCTGACGAGGAACTCCGCGCCCGCATCAGCGGCCTGAGTGGCCTGGGCCGCGGTGGTCACCGTGCCGGCACCGATGTACGCGGCGTCGCCGTGACGCGCGACCAGTTCGCGGATCACCGCCGGCGCATCGGGTGTCGAGAAGGTGACTTCGATGCCGGTCACGCCACCGCGGATGATCGCTTCGGACGCCTCCAGGGCCAGCTCAGGGGAGGGGGCGCGGAGGACGGCGAGGATGCCGGTGCTGCGGGCGCGGTCGAGGCGGTCGGACATGAGGCTCCTTGCGGGGGGGGGATCCCTCCATTCTCCCGGGCGTCCCCTGTAATGACAACTCGGCCAGAAGACGGACGTATGCGCCGGACTACTTCGCGACGAGCGTGGTCTCGAAGCGATACAGGTCGGGGCGGTAGCAGTGGTGGCCGAGCTCGATCGCAGCGCCTGACTGGTCGAACGAGATGCGCTCCATGGTCAGCAGCGGACCGCCCGCCTCGATCTCCAGCAGTTCTGGTTCATCGGCCTCTGCGCGGCGTGCGCCGATCTTCTGCTTGGCGACCCGGATGGCGATGCCTCGGGCGCGGAGAGCCTGATAGAGACCTCGGGACTCGAGTTGTTCGGCGGAGATGTCCGCGAACTCGCGAGGGAGGTAGTTCTCGAGAACGGCGACGGGAACGCCGTCGGTGCTCCGTCGGCGTCGCAGGTGGAGGACCTCCGCACCGGGGGGCAGGGCGAGTGCCGTCGCCACTTCTTCCGAAGCCGGGATCACCTCGTGCGTCAGCACCTGCGTGCCCGGTTCGTGGTGGGCGCTCTGCAGGTCTTCGAAGAGACTGGTGAGTTCGACCTGGCGGGTGACGGAACCCTGCACGACCTGGGTGCCGATGCCCCGTCGGCGCACGAGGAGTCCCTTGTCGACGAGTTCCTGGATCGCTCGTCGGATGGTGGGTCGGGAGAGGCCCAGCTGCTCGGCGATCGACACCTCGTTCTCGAGGCGGGCGCCGGCGGGGATCGCTCCGGATTGGATCGCGCTCTGCAGGCGCGTGGAGACCTGGAAGTAGAGCGGGACCGGACCCGTGCGGTCGATGTCCGCGAAGAGATCGTTCGGCCACGGGGTGACGAGATCGGCCATGGTCCTCCGCTTTCTGTGGGGAGTCATATTGTAGCGACAATCATACGATCCACCCCAGACCCGACTTTCCGGGAACTTCGAGCGGCGATGCGTGGCGAGGGGCGGCGCTGAGCAGCGAAAAGTCCTGAGGATGCTTAAAGTGTTATTGTGCTGACATGAAGGAGTCGGCGTGAGCTACGTGTGGGATCCGCACCTGTTCGTGGAGCTCGGTCTCCTCGCCTTGGCCTTCGTGCTCTCGGTGGCGGTCGGTGTCGAGCGCTCCCGGAAGCTCAAGAGCGCGGGGCTGCGCACCCACGTCCTCGTCGGGATCGGTTCCGCCATCTTCACCCTGATCTCGGCGTACGGATTCGAGGGGGTCCTCGGGCCTGACGTGGCCGTCGACCCCTCCCGCATCGCGGCGCAGGTCGTGTCCGGGATCGGGTTCCTCGGGGCCGGCGTGATCTTCGTGCGCAACAATGCCGTGTCGGGGCTGACGTCGGCGGCGACCATCTGGGTCGTGGCGGCGATCGGCATGGCCTGCGGTGCCAACATGCCTCTCCTGGCGATCGCCGGCACCGGGCTGCATCTGCTCACCGTCGGTCCGCTCTCCCGTGTGCGCGATCGTCTGCGCCCGGAGCCCGAGAGGCTACGGGTCACCGTCCAGTACGAGGCCGATCGGGGTGCTCTCCGTGAGGCGCTCGCGGCCGCCGAGCGACGCGGTCTGCCGGGCACCCTTCTCGGAGCGGCCCGGATCCACGGCGATTCCGACATGCGCGCGACCCTCGAGTTCGTCGAGGCCTCTCCCGACAAGCGCTCGGACCTGATCGACGCGATCGCGCGGCTCGATGGCGTGCGTTCGGTCGCCGTCCAGGGAGCCTCCGATGATGATTGATGCATATGTAATTACCTGCTAACATTTTTACTGGGCTTCGGTCCGACCGTTCAATGGAGAAAGGAAATCGAGTGATCCGTATCGCGAATGCGCCGGTGAGCTACGGGGTCTTCGAGCTCGCACGCCCGGACCTCGTCGCACTTCCCGAAGGCGAGGAACTTGCGCGCTGGATCAGCGAGGCCGGCTACCAGGGCATCGATCTCGGACCGGTCGGACTTCTCGGACGAGGCGCGGAGCTGACGGATCGCCTGCGGCGCCACGGCCTCGAACTCGCGGGCGGATGGGTGGACCTTCCGTTCGCCGGTGCCGACGACGACTTCGCCCGCGCGATGGCGAACCTCGATGACATCCTCGACGTGTTCGTCGCTGCGGCGGAGACCGGGCCGCCCCTTGCTCCTCTGCCCACGCTCGCCGACTCGGGCAGCGCGGCACGCAAGGCGCGTCCTGGTGGCGCTCCCGAACTCACGCTCCGTGGGGACGACTGGGCGCGGTTCGCCGATCGCGTCAACATCGCGACGGCGCGTGTCCGCGATCGCGGGCTCGAGCCGACCTTCCACCACCACGCGTGCACGTATGTCGAGACGCCCGAAGAGGTCGACGCGCTGCTGGCATCGACCGACGTCGGTCTCACCTTCGACTCCGGTCACCTCCTCATCGGGGGCGGCGACCCGCTGCCCGACTTCCGCCGGTGGCGTGACCGCATCAATCACCTGCACCTCAAGGACGCGCGCACGCGGATCCTGCACGAGGCGTTGCAGGCCGATGACCCGATGCGCTCGGTCTGGGAGAAGCGCGTCTTCGTCCCGCTGGGGCAGGGGGATCTCGCCGTCACCGAACTCGTGGACGAGATCATCGGCAGCGGATACAGCGGCTGGCTCATCGTCGAGCAGGACGTCGTGCCGCGCTCGACCGCTGAGGTCGAGCGGGCCAAGGCCGAGCAGGTCGCCAACCGTGACGCCTTGCGGGCGTGGTTCGCGTGAGCGTCACCCGCGTCGCCGTCATCGGGTTGGGGGCGATCAGCCAGAGCGTGCACCTGCCGATGCTGCGCAGGAACGCGGAGGGCTTCGAGATCGCCGCACTCGTCGATCTCTCCGCCGAGCGCACCGCCGACATGGGAGCCCGCTACGGCGTCGCCGCGGACCGCCGGTTCTCGTCGGTCGATGCCCTCGTCGCTGCGAAGGACGACGGTGTGCTCGCGATCGACGCCGCCATCCTCGCCACCACCGGCTCCCACGCCGGCGACACGCTGCGGCTCGTGAAGGCCGGCATCCGTGTGCTCGCCGAGAAGCCCCTCGCCTACTCGATCGCCGAGCTCGACGCCCTTGCCGCCTACGCCGTGGACGCCGGGATCGACCTGCGTGACTGGGTGCGCGTCGGCTACATGAAGGAGTACGACCTCGCGTCGCAGCACGCGAAGCGCCTCCTCGCCGACGTCGACCTGCGTGCGATCAGCGTGCAGGTGATGCACCCGCTGGACGGCTCGCAACTGGAGTACGCCCGCCTCGCGGCGCGCACCCACGACGTCTCCGCGGAGGTGCTCGCCCCGCTGATCGCAGCGACGGGGACGATCGTGGACTCGGCCGTCGGCGCCGACCTCCCGACCGACCTGCGCACGCTCTACACGAACGTCGTGCTGGGTTCCATCGTCCACGACGTCGGACTGCTCCGTATGCTCGTCGGCGGTCTGGGCGATGTCGACTTCGCCCAGCACTGGGGTCCGAAGATGCCGGGATCGGTGCACCTGCGGGGCACGCTCGCTCGTGACGATACCCCGTGGACCCTCGATTGGCACTACATCGACGGTTACCCCGACTACCAGGAGACCGTCACCTTCCATCACGAGACCGGAACCGTCGAACTGCTCTTCGGTGTTCCGTACGTGACCAATCTCCCCACCGTCCTCCGCGTGACGGAGAGTCACCCGGAGCTCGGCATCCGCGTGAGCGAGTCGCGGTGGATGCAGCAAGAGGCTTTCGAGAACGAACTGTTCGCGCTGGCGGCACTGGTCCGCGGCGAGCGTCCCGACGGGGCGAGCGTCGAGGAATCGATGGCCGACGTGCGGGTCGGGCAGCGGATGATCCGCGCGCTCGCGCTCTCGAAGGGCGTCACGCTCGACCTGGGCGTCGAAGCCGCGCAGTAGTTCACCCACATCCGCGACCGAGCGCATCCGCTCGGCGTTCAGCGATACAGAAAGGTCAGAAATGGTCACGTACGGAAAGCGCCGCCTGCTTGCGGCGTTCGCCCTCACCACTGTCGGTGCGGTCGTCCTGGCTGGCTGCTCCGGTGGATCGGAGCCGGAGACCGAGGACGAATCCGGGCCGGTCACCCTCACCCTCACCACCAACTCCATCACCGGCGGCAAGAACAGTGCCGAAGCGGACTGGATCGCGGACTGGGTCATCCCCGAGTTCGAGAAGGCCATGGACGCGGAAGGCAAGGACGTCACCGTCGAGTTCCAGCCGCAGGGCGTCGACGATGAGGACTACAAGACCAAGATCGCCCTCGATCTGCAGTCCGGCAAGGGCGCCGACATCATCGGGATGGACGGCATCTGGGTCGGCGAGTTCGCCGAGGCCGGATACATCAAGCCGCTCTCCGACGTCGGCGGCAAGGCGGTCGACGACTGGGACGGCTGGGCGCAGATCCCCGACGCCGTGCAGAACGCCCTCTCGTTCGACGGCGACCGCTATGGCGTCCCGCAGGGCGCCGACGGTCGCGTGCTGTACTACAACAAGGACCTCTTCGCCCAGGCGGGGCTCGATGAGGACTGGGCTCCGGAGAGCTGGGACGACATCCTCGACGCGGCGCGCGACCTCAAGGACCTCGACGGCGTCACCCCGATCCAGCTGAACGCCGGTACGGCGATGGGCGAGGCGACGACGATGCAGGGTCTGCTTCCGATGCTGGTCGGCACCGGAGAGCAGGTGTACGAGGACGGCAAGTGGATCGGTGCCACCGACGGCATGGAGAAGACGCTCGACCTGTACGAGACGATCTACGTCGACGAGGGGCTCGGTGACCCGGTCCTCCAGCAGGAGGCGTCGGGACGCGACACCTCGTTCCAGCTCTTCGCCGAGGGCAAGATCGGCATCCTGCTCGAGGGCGACTACTTCTGGCGTTCCGTGATCAACCCCGCGGAGGGTGTGGGCACGGCGCCGATGGCCGATCGCGACACCACCGTCGGGTACGCCAAGATCCCGGCGATCGAGCCGGGCGACGGCATCAACGATCAGGACTACGTCTCGATGTCCGGGGGTACCGGGCGTGTGCTCAACCCCAACTCGAAGCACGCCGCGCTCGCCTGGGAGCTGCTCGCCTTCATGAACTCGCCGGAAGCCTACGAGGCGCGTGCCGCCGGCACGCTCTCGATCTCCCCGCGCAACGACGTGAACGAGAAGCTCCTGTCGTCCGACCCCATGCTGACGTTCGTCAGCGAAGAGGTCCTGCCGATCACCGCCTACCGTCCCGGCCTGGCCGCCTACCCGCAGGTGTCCGTGCTGCTCCAGCAGGCCACGCTCGACGTCGCCACCGGGACGTCGGTCGATGACGCCCTGGAGACCTACGTCCGTGGTCTCGAAGGCGTCGTGGGCCCGGACGCGATCTCCGAGTGACCATGACGCAAGCAACGATGCCGGCGGGGAGCGTCACCGCTCCCCGCCGGCGCCGCGCGGAGGATGTCGCCGGTCTCGGCCGGGCGAGGGCGACCCTGTTCGCGGCGCCCGGTCTGCTCCTGATCGGCCTGTTCCTCCTCTTCCCGGCGCTCTGGACCGTCTACCTCGGGATGACCAACTACCGGCTCACCGGCTTCGCCGCCGCCAACCCGGAGTTCGTCGGACTCGAGAACTTCTCCACGGCGCTCAACGACCCGCGGTTCTGGAACTCGCTGTGGCTGACGCTGGTGTTCGTGCTGGTGTCGGGGATCATCGGGCAGACCGTCCTCGGCTTCGCGCTCGCCTGGATGCTGCGCAACGTGCGGGCCGGCGTCAAGACCTTCGTCGAGACGCTCGTCCTCGCGGCCTGGGTGATCCCCGCATCGGTCGCCTCGTTCCTCTGGCTCGCGCTCCTCGACCGGCGCACGGGCACTCTGAACTCCCTTCTCGGGACAGAGGGGGCGGCCTGGCTCATCGAGCATCCGATGGAGTGCATCATCATCTTCAACATCTGGGTCGGGACGGCGTTCTCGATGCAGTTGTTCTCCTCGGCGATCAGCGCTGTCCCGCCGTCGCAGCTTGAGAGCGCCCGCATGGTCGGGGCCAACACGTGGCAGCAGCTGCGTGATGTGATCCTCCCCAACATCAAGGGGCACCTGCTGACCAATACGTTGCTGATCACGCTGTGGACCTTCAACACCTTCACCCCCTACCTGCTCACCGCGGGCGGGCCGAACGGTCAGACCGACATCCTGTCGGTGTACATCTACCAGACCGCCATCCCCGGCGGGCAGCTGGGACTCGGAGCGGCGATCTCGTTGATCATGCTCCTCATCAACCTCGTGATCGCGCTGATGTACACGCGCGTCTCGCGAGGGAAGAGCTCGAAGAAGAAGGTGCGCTCATGATGACCACCATCAAGACCGTCGTGCGCGACCGGTCGGTGACCCATTTCGTGTCGCGGATCCTCTTCACGATCGTGATCGTGCTCGTGTCCCTGTTCTTCGCGCTGCCGATGGTGTGGCTGGTCCTGGCTCCGTTCGACGCGACGCCGTCGCTGACGGTGTCGTGGCCGGACTGGACGCTCGACAACTTCGCCCGCCTGGCGGAGAACCCGTACGCCCTGAAGTCGATCCTCAACTCCTTGATCCTCGGCATCGGGACCATGGCGCTCGTGATCGTGCTCGGAGCCCTGGCCTCGTACGCGATGAGCCGGATCAGCATCCCAGGGCGCGACGGCATCCTCTACGGGCTGCTGCTCCTGTCGTCCATCGTGACGGGGACGGCCGCGATGGTCCCGACCTTCCAGCTCATCAATCAGCTGCAGCTGATCAACACCCACGTCGGCGTCATCCTCGTGCTGGCCGGCGGGATCCTCCCGACGGTCATCTTCATCCTCAAGGACTTCATGGATTCCATCCCGAAGTCGTACGAGGAATCGGCACGGCTCTACGGTGCGGGCCCCTTCCGCATCCTCAAGGACGTCGTGGTGCCGATCGCCCGTCCGGGCCTCGCGTTCATCGCGATCTGGACGATCGTGCAGGTGTGGGGCAACTTCCTCGTGCCGTTCCTGCTTCTACGCACGCCCGACATGCAGCCGGCCGCCGTGCTCATGTACACCTTCTACACCGAGAGCGGCCAGGCCGATCTCCGACTGATCTCGGCGTTCTCGCTGGTGTTCTCGGTGCCCGTCCTTCTCATCTACTTCTTTGTGAACCGCCGCTACGGTTTCCGCTTCCACGGAGGGATCAAGTCCTGATGGCCGCCATCATTGCAACCGAACTCGTCAAGGAGTACCCCGGCGGGGTGCGCGGCGTCGACAGCGTCGACGTCGAGATCGCGGACGGCGAGTTCTTCGCGCTGCTCGGTCCTTCCGGGTGTGGGAAGACCACGCTGCTGAGGTCGATCGCGGGCCTGGAGAGCATCACCTCCGGAAAGCTCACGATCGGCGAGAAGGACGTGACCAATGCCGAGCCGGGTGAGCGCGGCGTGGCGATGGTGTTCCAGGACTACGCGCTGTTCCCGCACATGGACGTCGGCGACAACATCGCCTACCCGCTCCGGATCCGCCGAGTGGGCAAGGGAGAGCGTCGCACCACCGCGGAATCCGTCGCGAACGGTCTGTCGCTCAACGGCCTGATCGAGCGCCGACCCGGTCAGCTCTCCGGTGGCCAGCAGCAGCGCGTGGCCCTCGCTCGCGCCGTCGCGACCCGGCCCGATGTACTGCTGTTGGACGAGCCGCTGTCGAACCTCGATGCGCGTCTGCGGCTCGAGGCGCGGACCTTCCTGAAGGAGTTGCAGCGCGACCTCGGTGTCACCACCGTGTTCGTGACGCACGACCAGGCGGAGGCTCTCGCTCTCGCGGATCGGATCGCCGTCATGAAGGCGGGGAAGCTCCAGCAGATCGGCTCTCCGCGGGAGATCTTCCACCGTCCGAACAACACCTTCGTCGCCGGGTTCATCGGCTCCGTGCCGATGAACCTCCTCGAGACGACGGTCGCGGCCGGTCATGTCCGCATCGGCGACGCGGATGTCCCGGTCCCGCCGGAAGCCGCCGCGGCGGTGAGGGATGGGCAGACCGTGAGCTGGGGCATCCGTCCCGAGTACCTGCGCTGGTCGGCCGAACCCGTCGCGGACGGAATCGCGGCGGAGGTCGTCGTGACCGAAACCCTCGGTGCGACGAGCCTCGTGCTCGTGAGCGCGGGGGAGCACAAGCTCCAGGTCGTCGTTCCCGAGGAACAGGAGCCCGCCGCGGGCGACCGTGGCTGGATCGTCCCGCAGCTCAACCGCGCGCTGCTGTTCGACGCCGAGAGCACCGAGCGGATCGGCTGATGGGCACCGTCCGCACCACCCTCCATCTCACGCACGACATCCAGAACGCCGATCGCTACGTGCGGGTGCCGTTCGACGTGCCCTCGGGCACGGATTCGCTCGAGGTGCGCATCTCCTACGACACCGAGGCGGCCGTGATCGACCTCGGCTGCGAGGGGGCGGCAGGGTGGCGCGGATGGTCCGGCGGCGCGCGGACCACGTACGTGATCCGCACGGACGACGCCACCCCGGGGTACCTTCCCGGGCGCCCGGAAGAGGGCGAGTGGAACGTGATCCTCGGGGTGCACCGACTGAGCGCCGGTGGCGCCGACGTCATGGTCGAGATCCTCCTGCCCGCGGAATCGACGATCGACCACGGCCCGGTCGTCGCCCCCGTGGCGGGGGTGCCCCGCGGAAGCTCGAGGAACCTCCCCGCCTCCGCAGGTCTGCGGTGGTTCGCCGGCGACTTCCACGCGCACACCCTCCATTCGGACGGCCGCGAGAGCATCTCCGGCCTGGCGGCACTCGGGGTGAGCGCCGGACTCGACTTCCTGGCCGTCACCGACCACAACACCACGAGCCACCACGCGCATCTCCCCGGGATCGGGGAGCAGCATGCGATCACGCTGCTGCCCGGCCAGGAGGTGACCACGCACCGTGGTCATGCGAACGCCTTCGGGGACATCGGCTGGATCGACTTCCGCCGCCCCGCGCAGGAATGGGTCGACGAGGTCGAGCGCCGTGGCGGCGTCCTGAGCGTGAACCACCCGATCTCGGGGGACTGCTCGTGGCTGCACCCGCTCTCGCGCCTGCCGCGTGCCATCGAGCTCTGGCATTCGACGTGGTACCGCGAGCTCATCGCCACGTCGCCGCTCGCGTTCCACGAGCGCTGGGGCAAGGACGCCGTCCTCCTCGGCGGTGCCGACTTCCACATGCAGAGCCAGGGCATCGGGCCCGGTACGCCGACCACCTGGGTTGCCGCGGAAGACGCCTCGCCCGAGGCGATCCTCGCCGGAGTCGCTGCGGGGAGGACCGCGATCATGGGCGGGGTCACCGTGCGGGACGGACTCAGCGCACCCGACCTCTTCACCGCCCCGGTCCTTCTGCGCGTCGATGACGAACTGCTCGCCGTCGACGCCGACGGTCTGATCCTCGTCGACGGTGCCGGTGAACGCCGCTCGGTGCACGGAGACCTCGCCTCTTTCGCCGCCGATCGGGCCGCCGGCCCCTACTACCTGCTGCATCCCGACCGCAGCATCGCCGCCCTGTGCGCCTGACCGGCCGCACGCATCTTCCGCAGAGAATCAGGAGTCCCCGCCCGTGACCAGTGAGATCGTCGTCGTTCCCCACACCCACTGGGACCGCGAATGGTATGAGCCGCACGATGTCTTCCGCCTGCGCCTGGTGCACATGCTCGACCGGCTGATCGGGATCCTGGAGGCCGAGCCGGAGTACCGGTTCACGCTCGACGGACAGGCCGCGGCGATCGAGGACTACCTCGAGATGCGTCCGGAGATGCGGGACCGGGTCATGGCTCTGGTGCAGCGGGAGCAGCTGAGTGTGGGCCCGTTCCTCATCCTGCTCGACGAGTTCGGCTGCGACGGCGAGACCATCATCCGCAACCTCGAGCTCGGTCGCGCCGCGAGCGCGCGTCTGGGCCGCACCATGCCGGTCGGCTACCTCCCGGACATGTTCGGCCATGCGGCGCAGATGCCGCAGATCCTGGCCGGGTTCGGCATCCGTCACAGCGCGCTCTGGCGGGGTGTGCCCGCTGACGTCGCTGAGCACGCGTTCGCATGGGTCGCCCCGAACGGCGATGCCGTGCGCTGCGAGTACCTCTTCGACGGCTACGGCAACGGGCTCGACATGTTCGCTCTGCCGGGTCAGCTCCCCGCGCTCGCCCCCGACTACGCCGCCCGCACCGCGTCCTGGTACGGCGACGACCCGGTGCTCGCGATGCTGGGCACCGATCACTCCGCACCTCCCGAAGACCTCGCCGAGGTCATCCGGGACTACGACGCGACGGGCCGCGAACCGCACCTGTCGATCGCGACCCTCGACGGGCACCTCTCGCGCTATGCGACGGATGCCGCGGCGCTGGCCGTTCTTCCGCAGGTGCACGGCGAGATGCGCTCGCACGCCCGCGGCAACCTGCTGCCCGGGGTGTTCTCGATCCGCACGAACCTCAAGCGCGAGATGGCACGTTCGGAGCAGGCGCTCACGGCCGCCGAACGACTCGACCTGATGTTCGGATCCCGCGACCACCGCTCCTTCTTCGACACCGCCTGGTACCGCCTGGTGGAGAGCACGGCGCACGACTCCGTGACCGGCTGTGGCGTCGACGCGACGGCTGAGCAGGTCGGGACCCGCATCCACACCGCGGGGCACATCGCCCGTGGGGTCATCGACACCGTCCTCCGTGACGTGTCGGCGGCAGTGTCGCCTGCGCAGCACCTCGTGTTCAACCCCTCGGGCTTCGCTCGGCGTGCGCAGGTGGAGGTCACTCTGCACGGGGTGGATGCGGCGGCGCTCCCGGCGGGCGTGCAACTGCTGGACCCGCTGCCCACCGTGCTCGGCGACGAGCGGATGCGCAGCGCCGATCTGCCCAAGATCCTCCGCCGCATCCACGGGCGTGAGCTCTTCGGGCAGCAGATCAACGGGTACGAGTGGGGCGAGCAGTCGCTCCGCTTCCAGGTGGCGGAGAGCCCTGAGGGTGTCTGGGACCTGGCGGCTTTCACCGTGGAACTGGAGGAGCGCGTGGCGGCGGATGCCGGCGGCGACGACCTCTGGCATGTCGAGACGATCGCCGATGCGCGCCACCGTGCCCTGCTGGCGGTGGACGTCGACGGTCTCGCGCTCGCCGCGGTGGCCGAGGCGACGGCGGCGGTTTCCGATGACCCGGTCACGGTGACCACCGGATCGCTCTCGAACGCCGCGCTCACCGTGACCGTGAACGCCGATGGCACCGTGCGCATCGACGGGGCGGACGGCTCCTCGATCGACGGCGCCCTCGCCCTCGTCGATGACGGCGACTGCGGCGACTCCTACAACTACGGCCCGGTCGATCCGGCCTCCGCGGTGAGGAATGCGTCCTCCGTCGACGTCGCCGTGATCGAGGAGGGGCCGCTGCGCGGACGCCTCCGCATCCGTCGGGTCTACGACCTACCGGTGGGGCTGACCGAAGACCGGACACGTTCGAGTGAGACCGTGCCGCTGGTGACCGAGACCACGATCGAACTGCGCGAGGGGGAGGGCTTCCTGCGTGTCGGCATCGACTACGTGAACACGGCCTCCGACCACCGGCTCCGGGTGCTCGTCCCCGTCGGGGGTGCGGAGCTCGACGCCTCTCGGAGCGCCGGACAGTACGCGACGACCGTCCGTGGTCGCGAGGCGGAGGGTGGCTGGGGCGAGTTCCCGTTGCCGACCTACCCGGCGTACCGCTTCGCCGCGGCGGGTTCGACCGCGGTTCTCGTGCAGAAGCTGTCGGAGTACGAACTCGTGTCGACTCCGGGCGCATCCGACGCCCTCGCGGTCACCCTGTCCCGCTCCGTCGGCATGATGAGCGTCAACGTGCATCCGCTGCGTGACGAGCCCGCCGGTTCCGAGATCCCCGTTCCCGGTGCGCAGTACCTCGGAGTGGCCGTGCACACGGACCTGGCGATCCTGGTCGGCGCGGATGATGCGACGGCCGTGCGCGCCGCCGACCTCTTCCGGCACGACCCGCTCGTGGTCCGCGGTTCGGGCGAGACCGACGGTCCGGTGCCCGAGGCAGCCTTCCCGGTCGAGCTCTCGGGCGACGTCGTGCTGGAGTCGGCGCGACGGGTCGGTGATGCCGCTGAGCTCCGATTCGTGAACTACCTGTCCGACGCACGCGACGTGGCGTTCTCGGCGCCGGGGTCCTGGACGCGGGTCGACCTGGCCGGTGAGGTTCAGGAGGCCGCGTTCGACGCGTCCTCCGCGCGCACGGACGCGGGCGCGATGCTCAGCATCCGACGATCGCTCTGAGCAGATCACCGCATTAGTGCTAATGTTAAGACAAATGCGCGAAGGAGTGGAGGGGTGATGTCGGAGGAACGATCGGTCGCGGAGATCCTGGCCATCGGGCGCCTGGGCGTCGACCTGTACCCGCTGCAGGACGGCGTCGGTCTCGGTGACGTCACCAGTTTCGGAAAGTACCTCGGTGGAAGTGCGGCCAACGTGGCCGTCGCCGCTGCTCGCTACGGGCACGACACCGCTCTGCTCTCCCGGGTGGGAGACGACCCCTTCGGGCGGTACCTTCGCGAGGAGCTGGAGCGTCTCGGGGTGCGGAGCGACTTCGTCGCGACCGATCCGAGCTACAAGACGCCGATCACGTTCTGCGAAATCTTCCCGCCGGACGACTTCCCCCTGTACTTCTATCGCGAGCCCACTGCTCCCGACCTGCAGATCCGCCCCGGCGACGTCGATGCGCAGACCGTGCGGGAAGCGACGCTCCTCTGGTTCACGGCGACAGGCCTGAGCGAGGAGCCGAGTAGACAGACCCACCTCGACCTCCTCGCGTCGCGGGGACGCCGTGCGCACACCGTGTTCGACCTGGACTACCGACCGATGTTCTGGGAGGCGCCGGAGGCCGCGCGCACGCAGATCCAGCGTGCGCTCGAGTTCGCCACCGTCGCCGTCGGCAACCGCGAGGAGTGTGAGGTCGCGGTCGGCGAGACCGAACCGCAGCGTGCCGCGGACGCGCTCCTGGAGCGCGGCGTGGAACTGGCGATCGTCAAGCAGGGGCCGCGCGGTGTGCTCGCCAAGACGCGGTCGACGCAGGTGGAGATTCCGGCCACCCCGGTCGAGGTCGTCAACGGGCTCGGTGCCGGCGATGCGTTCGGTGGCGCGCTCTGCCACGGCCTGCTGGCGGGATGGGAACTGGAGAAGACGTTGATCTATGCGAACGCGGCGGGCGGCATCGTGGCCGGCCGCCGGGAATGTTCGACCGCGATGCCGACGGAGCGCGAGGTCGCCGAGGTCGTGAACGGAGATGCATGAGATGACAGCACTGACCGAGGACGACTTCCACCGGCTCCGGACGGTGCGTGCGGAGTCGCCGCGAGCGATCCGCGAGACGCTGGCCGGGCGACGTCGTCGCGAGATCATCCGCGGCGACGGGCGGCTGTTCATCATCGCGGCCGACCATCCTGCGCGCGGTGCGCTCGCCGTCGGCGGCTCGCCGTTCGCGATGGCCGACCGCTACGAGCTGCTCGACCGCCTCGCGATCGCCCTGCGGCACCCGGGCGTCGACGGCGTGCTGGGAACCCCCGACATCATCGACGACCTCGCCGTGCTCGGTCTGCTCGACGACAAGATCGTGGTCGGCTCGATGAACCGCGGTGGCCTGCGGGGGGCGAGCTTCGAGATGGACGACCGCTACACAGGGTACGACGTGCCGGCGATGGTGGACTCGGGAATCGACTTCGCCAAAGCGCTCCTGCGGGTGAACCTCGACGACGACGGGACGGCACCCACGCTGGCCTCGACGGCGGAAGCGGTCACGGCGGCCGCACGCGCGGATCTGCCGATCATGCTGGAGCCGTTCCTGAGTCGACGCGTGGACGGCCGGGTCGTCAACGATCTGAGTCCGGATGCCGTGATGCTGTCGATCGCCATCGCCAGCGGTCTGGGCGCGAGCAGCGCCAGCTCCTGGCTGAAGCTGCCGGTGGTCGAAGACATGGAGCGGGTGCTGGCGGCGACGACGTTGCCGGTGCTGCTCCTCGGCGGAGACGCGGGCGCCGACCCCGACGACACGTTCTCGACCTGGGAGGATGCTCTCTCGCTGCCAGGAGTGCGCGGACTGACGGTCGGACGCACGCTCCTGTACTCCTCCGACATCGACGTCGCGTCCGCCATCGATGTCGCCGCCTCTCTGGTCCACCCCGGGCTCACCGCCTGAACGCCTCTTCCCGCCTGAACGCCACTTCGCCGAAGGATACGTATGACCCCCGCCTCCACCATCCCCACCATCGGACACTGGATCGACGGTGCCGCCCGTGCGTCGACCAGCGGCCGGACGGCTCCGGTGCACAACCCCGCGACCGGGGCCGTGACCGGACACGTGGCTCTGGCCGACGACGCCGAGATCGCGGAAGCGATCGCGTCCGCGCGGCGCGGGTTCGAGGTGTGGAGCGGCTACTCGATCGCGCGGCGTCAGGCGGTGATGTTCGCGTTCCGTGAGCTGCTGCACTCGCGCAAGGGTGAGCTGGCGGAGATCATCACGGCCGAGCACGGCAAGGTGCGTTCGGACGCGATGGGGGAGATCCTGCGCGGACAGGAGGTGGTGGAACTGGCCACCGGGTTCCCACACCTGATCAAGGGCGCATACTCGGAGAACGTCTCGACCGGCATCGATGTGTACTCGCTGAAGCAGCCGCTCGGGGTCGTCGGCATCATCTCGCCGTTCAACTTCCCGGCGATGGTGCCGATGTGGTTCTTCCCGATCGCGATCGCCGCGGGCAACGCGGTCGTCCTCAAGCCCAGTGAGAAGGATCCGTCGGCGGCCCTGTGGCTCGCTGCGCTCTGGGCCGAGGCGGGGCTTCCCGAAGGCGTGTTCACGGTGTTGCAGGGCGACAAGCAGGCCGTCGACGGACTGCTGGAGAGCCCGGATGTCGCGTCCATCTCGTTCGTGGGCTCGACGCCGATCGCCCAGTACATCTACGAGACCGCATCGCGCAACGGCAAGCGGGTCCAGGCGCTCGGCGGGGCGAAGAACCACATGCTGGTGCTGCCGGACGCCGATCTCGACCTCGTCGCCGACCAGGCGGTGAACGCCGGGTTCGGAGCGGCCGGCGAGCGGTGCATGGCGGTCTCCGTCGTGCTCGCGGTCGATCCGGTGGCGGATGAGCTGATCGAGCGGATCCGGGAGCGCATCGCCGCTCTCCGCATCGGCGACGGAGCGGGTGGGGTCGACGGCGAGCCCGACATGGGGCCGCTGATCACTGCCGAGCACCGGGCGAAGGTGTCCGGGTATGTCGACATCGCCGAGGCCGACGGAGCGCGGATCGTGGTCGACGGCCGGGGTCTGACGGTCGACGGGCGCGAGGACGGCTTCTGGTTCGGACCGACGCTCATCGACGAGATCCCGACCTCCTCGCGCGCCTACCAGGAGGAGATCTTCGGGCCGGTGCTGTCCGTGGTGCGGGTGCAGACCTTCCAGGAGGGAATGGACCTGATCAATTCAGGTCGCTTCGGGAACGGGACGGCGATCTTCACGAACGACGGCGGCGCCGCACGTCGGTTCCAGCACGAGGTGCAGGTCGGGATGATCGGCATCAACGTGCCCATCCCCGTCCCCGTGGCCTACCACTCCTTCGGCGGGTGGAAGGCGTCGCTCTTCGGCGATGCGAAGGCGTACGGTGTCCATGGCTTCGACTTCTTCACCCGGGAGAAGGCGATCACCAGCCGCTGGCTCGACCCCGCCCTGCACGGCGGCATCGACCTCGGCTTCCCCCAGAACAACTGAGCTTCGGATCGGGCAGAAGGCGTCATGACCGAGCAGGGGCAATGGTTCCACCGCCGAGGGACGATCGGCCGCGACGGGTGGGAGAGCGTCGTCGACGCTGCGATCCCGGGATGGACGCACACCGGCATCCGCATCGGAGCGCTCGCCGCGGGGGAGACCCTCGCGCTCGCCGAGGACGGGGTCGAGCGGATCATCGTGCCGCTCGCGGGTTCCTTCACGGTGCAGCACACCGAGCAGGGCGCGACCTCGGAGACGACGCTCGCCGGCCGCCGGTCGGTCTTCGACGGGCCCAGCGACGTGCTCTACCTGTCGTCCGTAGCCTCCGCGGTCATCACGGGAGTCGGTCGGGTGGCGGTGGCCTCCGCGCCCGCATCGGCCGTGCATCCGACCCGGCACATCCGCGCCGCCGAGATCCCGATCGAGCTCCGCGGAGCCGGCACCTCCAGCCGGCAGGTGCACAACTTCGGCACGCCGGAAGCGCTCGACGCCGAGCGCCTCATCGTCTGCGAGGTCATCACGCCCGCGGGGAACTGGTCGTCGTATCCGCCGCACAAGCACGATGAGCACGTGTCGGGACGGGAATCCCGGCTCGAGGAGATCTACTACTTCGAGGCGGCCCCCACGCGTGCCGGCGGCGATGCCGGTGCCGCCGAGGCCGCGTTCGGGATGTTTGCGACCTATTCCTCGGACGCGGGCGCGATCGACATCGCCGAGCGGGTGGGCACGGGTGATATCGCGCTGGTCCCGTTCGGATTCCACGGACCCGCTGTCGCCGCACCGGGCTACGACCTCTACTACCTGAACGTCATGGCCGGCCCCGATCCGGAGCGGGTGTGGCTGATCACCGACGACCCGGCGCACGCGTGGGTGCGCGACAACTGGAGCGGGCAGGACATCGATTCCCGGCTTCCCTACGGACATGGAGATCACTGATGCAGACGAAGCGGATGACGGTCGGCCAGGCCCTGGTCGAGTTCCTCTCGCGGCAATGGACCGTCGACGGCACCATCCGTGAGCGCACCGTGCCCGGTATGTTCGGGATCTTCGGCCACGGGAACGTCGCGGGTCTCGGTCAGGCGCTGCAGCAGTACAACCTCGAGCAGCCCGATCTGATGCCCTACCGCCAGGCCCGCAACGAACAGGCGATGGTGCACCAGGCGGTGGGCTTCGCGCGGATGCACCGGCGTAGGGCCACGTTCGCGAGTGCGGCCTCAGTGGGGCCGGGCGCGACGAACATGCTCACCGGTGCGGCCCTCGCGACGACCAACCGGCTCCCGGCGCTGCTGTTGCCGAGTGACACCTTCGCCACCCGAGTCGCCGATCCCGTCCTGCAGCAGCTGGAGCGCCCGCACGACATCGGGCTCACGGTGAACGATGCGTTCCGCCCGCTCTCGGTGTTCTTCGACCGGGTGCAGCGCCCCGAGCAGCTCTTCTCGATCGCGCTCGCGGCGATGCGCGTGCTCACCGATCCGGCGGAGACGGGGGCGGTGACGATCGCCCTCCCCGAAGACGTGCAGGCCGAGGCTGTGGACGTCCCGCTCGAATTCCTCCAGGAGCGTGAATGGCACATCCGCCGGCCACTGCCCGAACGCGGACCGCTCGAGCGTGCCGTGGCCGCGATCCGCGGCGCGAAGCAGCCGCTCATCGTCGCCGGTGGGGGGGTGATCTATTCGGAAGCGGAGCAGGCACTCCGTGCGTTCGCCGAGGCCACCGGCATCCCGGTCGGCACCACGCAGGCGGGCGGTGGCGCATTGCCCTGGGACCACCCGCAGAATCTCGGCGGGATCGGTGCGACGGGAACCACCGCCGCGAACCGGATCGCCGCCGACGCCGATGTGATCATCGGTATCGGCACGCGCTACAGCGATTTCACCACCGCGTCGCGTACCGCCTTCCAGAACCCGGATGCGGTGTTCGTGAACGTCAACGTCGCCGCCCTCGACGCCTACAAGCACGGCTCGCAGCTCCCGCTCATCGCCGATGCCAGGGAAGCGCTGGTCGCGCTCACGGGCATGCTCGGGGACTTCCGGATCGCGACCGATCTGAGCGCGCGGATCGCCGACGAGAAGCGGCGATGGGATGCGGTGGTCGACCACGCTCTCGCGCCCACGGGTGGCGAACTGCCGGGGCAGCCCGAGATCATCGGCGCCGTGCGCGGGTCGGTGGCCGATGCGGACGTCATCGTGCAGGCGGCCGGCTCGCTCCCCGGAGATCTGCACAAGCTGTGGCGGGTGAGCGACCCGCTCGGCTACCACGTCGAGTACGCCTACTCCTGCATGGGGTATGAGATCGCGGGAGGCCTCGGCGTCAAACGGGGGCTCCTCGCATCCGGTGACGAGCGGGACGTGATCGTCATGGTCGGCGACGGTTCGTACCTGATGTTGAGCTCCGAACTCGCGACGGCCGTGGCCGAGGGCATCAAGATCATCGTCGTGCTCGTCCAGAACCAGGGATACGCCTCGATCGGGCATCTCTCGGAGACGGTGGGCACGGAGCGCTTCGGCACGAAGTACCGGAGCTACGACGAGGAGACGCGGAGCTTCCAGCACGGTGACGTGCTCCCGGTCGACCTCGCGATGAACGCTCGCAGCTACGGCGTCGACGTCATCGAGATCGCACGGGGGTCTGCGGCGATCGATGACCTGCGTGCTGCGGTCGCCACGGCGAAGGCCTCGGAGCGGTCGACGCTCATCCACATCGACAGTGACCCGACGGTCTACGGTCCGGACGGGGAGGGTTGGTGGGACGTGCCGGTGGCGGCGGTCTCGACCACGGACACCGCACAGCGGGCCCTCGACGAGTACGTGCAGCAGCGTGCTGCACAGCGTCCCCTGCTGGGCTGACGTCACGGAAGCACCGCACCCCAGGGCCTTCCCATCCGTCACCGCGTACCCTGGAGGTATGACGGAGAATCCCCGCACGCGCGAGACGCGCCCCCAGGCAGCGCCCGCGTCGTCCCGTTCGGGGGCGGTCCGCGAGACGCGCACGGCACAGGTGCGCCCCCGGACCGAGGGGTGGACGCAGCAGAAGGATGCCGAGGGGCGCCCGCTGCTGCAGTTCGCGAGCCCCAAGCGCGGCAAGCCGCCGGTGCATCTGGCCGACCTCACGCCGGCCGAGCGCACCGAGAAGGTCAAGGAGCTCGGGCTCCCCGGCTTCCGCGCGAAGCAGCTGTCGACGCACTACTTCCGCCACTACACGTCCGACCCCGAGCAGATGACGGACCTCCCGGCCGACACCCGGGAGCAGCTCGTCGCCGGGATGCTGCCGTCGCTGCTCACCGAGGTGCGACGCCTCGAGACCGACCGCGGCGACACGATCAAATTCCTGTGGCGTCTGCACGACGGCGCGCTGGTCGAGTCGGTGCTCATGCGCTACCCCGGCCGCATCACGCTGTGCGTGTCGAGCCAGGCCGGCTGCGGCATGAACTGCCCGTTCTGCGCGACCGGCCAGGCGGGGTTGACCCGCAACATGTCGACCGCCGAGATCATCGAGCAGATCGTTCGTGCCAACCGGCTGATCGCCGACGGCGGCCTCGGTGGCAAGAAGGCCGACGACCACAGCATGGAGCGCGTGTCGAACATCGTGTTCATGGGCATGGGTGAGCCGCTCGCGAACTACAAGCGCGTGATGGATGCGGTCCGCTCGATGGTGGCTCCGCAGCCCGACGGTCTGGGCATGAGCGCGCGCGGCATCACCGTGTCCACCGTGGGTCTCGTGCCGGCGATCAAGAAGCTCGCCGACGAGAACATCCCCGTGACCTTCGCGCTGTCGCTGCACGCCCCGGACGATCACCTCCGCGACGAGCTCATCCCGGTGAACTCCCGCTGGAAGGTCGATGAGGCCCTCGACGCCGCGTACGAGTACTACGCCAAGACCGGTCGTCGCGTCTCGATCGAGTACGCGCTCATCAAGGACATGAACGACCACGCGTGGCGCGCCGACCTGCTCGCGGAGAAGCTCAATCAGCGCGGACGCGGCTGGGTCCACGTGAACCCGATCCCGCTCAACCCGACGCCCGGTTCGGTCTGGACCTCGTCGGAGATCCCGGTGCAGAACGAGTTCGTCCGGCGACTCAATGACGCCGGCATCCCGACGACCCTCCGCGACACCCGCGGCAAGGAGATCGACGGCGCCTGCGGTCAGCTGGTCGCCACGACCGAGGACGAGGCCGCCTCCGCAGCGATGAGCTGAGGCGTCACGCCCGCTCGGCGACCGTCGAGCGTGCCGAGGTGTTCGGCGCGGTCGAGCCACCGTGCGATCGTCGCGGTGTCGGCGTCCTTGACGTCGAGCATGCGGTGGACGCGTACGGACCTCACGCCGCACAGGCGCAGGGTGTTGCGGGCCACCTGGGTCTGCGCGGGCAGCCCGGTGAACGGCACCGCGAACCACGGGGTGTCCGCGAGCAGGAGCAGTCGGCCGCGGCGTGCGGGCAGCAGCCCCTCGGGGAGGCCGAGCTTCGTGTAGCGGTACTCCTGCTGCGGCAGCAGGGCGCGGTCGAAGAAGCCCTTGAGCACCGCGGGGACCGAACCCCACCAGAGCGGCGTGGCGACGACGATCGTGTCGGCGTCGTGCAGTGCCTGTTTCGCGTCGACGAGGTCGGGCTCGAGGGTCATGCGCTCCCGGTAGCCGAAGCGCAGGTGGGGATCGAAGTCCAGGTCACGCAGTGCGAGCACCCGGGCGTCTCCGTGTCCGTCGGCGTACCGCTGGGCCAGCGAAGCGGTCAGGGAGCGGGCGTCGGGGTGGCCGTCGATCACGAGAGCAGGCATGTCAGGTTCCTATCTGGACAGTGTCAAGGTGGTGGACACTGTCAAGATAGGAGATGATGTTGCTCATGTCAAGTTCGAAGGACGGCTACCACCACGGCGATCTCGCCCGGGCGCTGGAGGATGCCGCCATGCAGCTGCTGGAGCGGATGCCTGCGGCGGAGATCAGCCTCCGCGAGGTCGCCCGCGCCGCGAACGTCAGCCACAACGCGCCGTATCACCACTTCTCGGACCGGCTCGGGCTGCTCAAGGTGCTCGCCGAGCGGAGCATGGCCGACCTCCTGACGCAGGTCCGCACCGACGCGGAGAAGGCGTCGACCCCGCGCGCGGCGCTCACGGACGCCGGTTCCGCCTATATCCGCTTCGCTGTGGAACATCCGCACGCGTTCGATGCGGTGTACGACCCGACGGTCTGCGTCCCCGGATCCCCGACCGCGACCATGGCGCCGCTGATCGACGGGCTTGAGACAGTGCTCGCAGAGGGAGTCGCCGCGGCAGGCCTGGACCGGCCGACCGATGCCGTCGTGGTGTGGGGGCTGATCCATGGACTCGGCACGCTCGCCGCTGCGGGGCACTTCACCCTCGACGATGCCCTCGTGGCCTACGCGGCGGCGCTCGATCGGCTGCTCCCGTCCCCCTGACGCTGCTCCCGTCTCCCTGACCCTGCTCCGGTCCCCCTGACCCCTGACTCTGCTCCGGTCGCGATATGGCAGCCAATCGCGGCTCGGAAGCTGACATATCGCGACGGGAACGTGGGATTCCGGAGGTTCCGAGGAATCTTCCACGCTATCCACAGGCGAGGTTTCGTAGATTATCGGGATGCCCTATTCCGCCCATCGACCGGGTCGCTACGACTCGCAGGGTCGGATCATCCTCGACAGCGAACCCGACGCCGTCACGGATGACCTCGACTTCCTGCGCGAGTTCGAGCCCACCGGCACCGAAGACGCCGCAGGCGACGCGTCGGTCGCAGCTTCCGCCGAGCAGACCCCGATCGCCGATGCGGTCGCTGCGGACGAGTCCGCCCCGGTGAAGACTCCGCGTGCGCCTCGTGTCCCGAAGGAACGGAAGAAGCGCGTGCCGCGGGCTCCCGGTTCGCGCGCGCGGACCCTGGCGATCCTCGGCGGCGCGGAGGGTGAGATCCTCGACCGCGTCCCGGGCGAGACCCCCCGCTTCGTCCAGATGTTCTTCGTGCTCGCCGGCACCGCGCTCGTCTCGGCGATCTCGATGCTCTTCGCCCTCACCACCGGTGTGCAGGCGGCGCTGTGGCTGGCCGTGCCCCTGGCTCTCGTGTGGGCGCTCATCATCTTCAACCTCGATCGGTTCCTGACCTCGACCATGAGCTCGACGAGGAGCGTCTGGCGGCTCATCGGCCTGGCGATCCCGCGAGTGATCATGGCGGCGATCATCGGTTTCGTGGTGGCGGAGCCGCTCGTGCTCCAGATCTTCCACAACGACATCGCCCGTGAGGTCGCGTCGACCAACATCACGCAGTCGCAGTCCGATCAGGAGGCCCTTGAGTCGGGGCCGGAGAAGATCGCGCTGGACGCGGCCTCCGCCAAGGTCGCCGAGCTCGAGAACCAGGCGGCGACCGGGATCGTGGCGGGAACGGACTCGTCGTCTGCGACGGAGTCGGCCGCACAGGCCACCGTCGACGACGTCACCGCGAAGATGACCGCGCAGCAGGAGGTCATCGACCAGGCGCGCGTGCTGTACCAGTGCGAGCTGACCGGCGAAGGCGCAGGCACGGTCCCCGGGTGCACCGGGGTCAACGGAGAGGGTGCGAGCTCGGATGCCGCGAAGGCACAGCTCGCCGAGGCCCAGCAGACGTACGACGCGCTCGCCGCCCAGCTGCGCACCGCCAACGAGGAGCTCGCTGCGGCCGGCACCGCCGCCAAGGAGAACACCTCCACGTCCGAGGCGCAGAACCGGGAGCAGGCCAAGTCGCAGCTGCCGACCGCGCGCGACACCTACGACCAGGCGCTCGCCGCGTACAACGCCCGGGCGGATGCCGTGGCGCAGGGCAATGCCGGAGCCGTGGGGCTGCTCAGC
Source organism: Microbacterium aurugineum (assembly GCF_023101205.1). Lineage (NCBI taxonomy): Bacteria > Bacillati > Actinomycetota > Actinomycetes > Micrococcales > Microbacteriaceae > Microbacterium > Microbacterium aurugineum. Next base: position 374,114 of record NZ_CP078078.1, read on the forward strand.
CAGATCAGTGGTCTGAACCGGTTGAGCGAGAAGGAGCCCACGATCCTGTGGGCGCACATCCTGATCGCGGCCCTGTTCTTCATGATCGAGCTGCTTCCGGTGCTGGTCAAGGTGCTCACGAGCTACGGTGACCCGAGCCTGTACGAGAAGGCGGCCGCGATCCGCAAACAGGTCGCTCTCGACAAGGTGACGGCGGAGGGCTTCCGAGACCGTGCGCAGATCGTGACGGATCAGTCCCAGGGGATACACGCGGAGGCCGGCTCCGGTGAGCCGCAGACGCGTGCGGAACGCCGCGAGGCGGCCGAGGCGCAGGAGCGGGAGAGGGCGGAGAAGCGCGCGCAGGCGCAGACGCTCGAGGAGCAGGAGCAGCTGGTTCGACCGACGATCGGCTGAGAGGTGCATCGCGGTTCGGCGGGACGGCACGAGCCTCCGGTCACGCGAGTTGCGGAATCCGCTCCGGAACGCCTGGCTCCTGCTGCGGGGAGAGTTCGCCGATCCGGAGGCTTCCCCGTGTCGGGTCGTCGTGGACAGCGGCGGCGATCGAGCGGATCAACGCAACCGTGGACGGGGTGCGCGCCCAGCGCGCTCCGGTCATCAGCGCCTCGATGCGGGCGAGCGGATGCTGCAGCGCCACATCGTGCTGACGGGCATCGTCGCTGAGCCACTCCAGGAGCTGCGTAATGGTCCAATCGGTGTTGATTGGATCAGTAAGTGAAGGAATGGTGGCGAGATTCCTGGTGATTGGTCCAGAATCAGATCTCATGAGCGCGAGTGACAGTGCCAATGGCAGGCCAATGGATCAGTTTTCGGCCATAGCTTCGGGGCGAGCGGCGTCCCTCGTGCATGCAGGTGACGTGTCGTCGGAAGCACTCTCGGCACGGCTCGGCCGTTGGACACAGGGAGACGGCACTCTCGCCGCCCGGCTCGCACGGGGTATCGAGGGCCTGATCGCGAGCGGTGAGCTGCGCCCCGGGGACCGGCTGCCCGCGGAGCGCGCGCTGGCAGCCGCAGGGTCCGTCTCGCGGGGCACGGTCGTCGCGGCATACACGGACCTCGCGGAACAGGGCCTGGTCGACCGGCGGCAGGGGAGCGGCACCCGCATCGCCGGGACAGTCGCAACCGCCGTGCCCGCCCAGCGGCCCGGGCGCGGGGAGGCGCTCTTCTCGGCGCTCCCCAATGCGATCGACCTGCTGCGCACCGTGCCGCAGATCTCCGATCTCGGAGTGCAGCTCATCCGCGACCACAAGCCGCGACTCGACCTCGCCCTGCTGCCCGAGACCGACCCTGCGGGCCTGCCCGCCCTGCGCGACCTCATCGCCGCGATGTACGCCGCGGAGGGCACGCCGACCACGCCGGAGCAGATCCTCGTCACGCACGGGGCGCAGCAGGCCATCAGCCTCGTCGTGAACGCGCTCGTGGGTCCCGGCGACATCGTGCTCGCAGAGGAGATCACCTGGCCTGGAGTCACGGATTCGGTCGGCCTCCGCGGCGGCACCGTGCATGGCATCGCGATGGGCGAGGACGGACTCGACGTCGACGCGCTCGAACAGGCGCTCGCCCGCCTGCGGCCCGTGCTCGTCGCGGTGAACCCGCACCATCAGAACCCCACCGGATCGCGTCTGCCGCCCGCCGCTCGGCATCGCGTCGCCGAGCTCGCCGCCCAGTACGGCGTACCCGTCATCGAAGACCGCGTGCTCGCCGGCATCTCCTTCGACGGGGTCGTGCCGCCGACGCTCGCGGCAGAACGCGCCGATGCCCCCATCATCGTGGTCGAGTCGGTGTCGAAGTGGGTATGGGCGGGGCTGCGGATCGGCTGGCTGCGCGCGGACCCGGTGCTCGTCCGTCGGCTCCGCGGCGCGCGCCAGCTCGCCGACCAGTCCACCAGCGTGCCGGGACAGCTGCTCGCACTCGATCTGATCGCGCGCGCCGATGACCTGCGTCGAGCCAACAGCCGCATCCACCAGGAGCGTCTGCGTCTGCTGCAGGCGCTGATGGCCGAGCACCTGCCGGAGTGGACGCCCGAGCCGCCGCGTGGTGGGCTGTCGCTGTGGGTGCGCCTGCCCGCAGGCTCGGCGGCGGCCCTCGTCCGCACCGCCGCCACCCACGGCGTCTCGATCGCCGGGAGCGCGGCCTTCGCGGTCGCGGCCTCGCCCGACGACCACATCCGCATCCCGTTCACTGCGCCCGACGACGTGCTCGCCGAGGGCGTCCGGCGTCTCGGAGCCGCCTGGCGGGAGTATCGGCAGACTCTCGGGATGTCCTCTTAGGCTGACCCGCATGACTCGGATTCAGCGCCGAACCCTGTGGATCTCGATCGTCGGCGTGCTCGCCGTCCTGGCCTACGCGGTGCTCGCTGCACTGCAGATCCTCGTGTTGAATCCGCTCGCCGCGGCTCCGGGGCTCACGATGGAGGAGATCCGTTTCGCGATGGCGGAGGCGGGGGAGAACCTCGGTCAGGGTGCCGTGTTCTCCGTTCTCGGCATCGGGGTGGCGCTGGCCGTCGCGGTGGCCGTCGTCTCGGTCGTCCGGCGTGCGGATCCCGTGGTTCCTGCGATGACGTTCCTGGCGCTGCTCATGCTCGGCGCGGTCGGGTACTTCGTCGCGTCGTTCGGCGCGGGCATGGCCCTGGCCGACACGTTCGGGATCAGCGGAGCGGACTACTCGCCCTGGGCCCGACCGCTGTACGTCGTGAGCGCCCTCGCCGCCGTCGCGATCGTGGTCGGCGGCGCGATGGCGGTAATGAGATCCCGGTATCCGGCCCAGCCATAGTGGGCAGCCAGTAGCGTTGATCCATGGTCAACTATCGCTATCTCGGCAACAGTGGTCTCAAGGTCTCGGAGATCACCTACGGCAACTGGGTCACCCACGCCTCACAGGTCGGCGACGATGCCGCCGTCAAGACCGTGCATGCCGCCCTGGACGCGGGAATCACGACTTTCGACACCGCCGACACCTACGCCAACACGGCAGCGGAGGTCGTTCTCGGCAAGGCACTCGAGGGGCAGCGCCGCGAGGGGCTCGAGATCTTCACGAAGGTCTACTTCCCGACCGGTCCGAAGGGCCCGAACGACACCGGGTTGAGCCGCAAGCACATCTTCGAGTCGATCAACGGCTCGCTGCAGCGCCTCGGCACCGACTACGTCGACCTGTACCAGGCGCACCGCTTCGACCACGAGACTCCGCTGGAGGAGACGTTCCAGGCGTTCGCCGACGTCGTCCGTCAGGGCAAGGCGCTCTACATCGGCGTCTCGGAGTGGACGGCCGAGCAGTTGCGCGAAGGGCACGCACTCGCGAAGCAGCTGGGGATCCAGCTCATCTCCAATCAGCCGCAGTACTCGATGCTGTGGCGCGTCATCGAGGGCAAGGTCGTTCCGGCGTCCGAAGAGCTCGGGATCTCGCAGATCGTGTGGTCGCCGATGGCACAGGGCGTGCTCAGCGGCAAGTACCTGCCGGGGCAGCCGGTGCCCGAGGGCTCGCGCGCGACCGACCCGCACAGCGGCGCCGACTTCATCAAGAGCTTCCTGCAGGACGACATCCTCACCGCGGTGCAGCGTCTGAAGCCGATCGCCGAGGAAGCCGGCCTGTCGATGCCGCAGCTCGCGATCGCGTGGGTGCTGCAGAACCCGAACGTCGCGGCCGCGCTGGTCGGAGCTTCCCGTCCGGAGCAGTTGGCGGAGACCGTCAAGGCCTCGGGTGTGAAGCTCGACGCCGACACGCTCGCCGCGATCGACACCGCGCTGGGCGACACGGTCAACCGCGACGCCGAGCACACCTACTCGGTGTCTCCGAAGTCCCGCCTGGTCTGACCACCCGCCCGCCTCGTCCGGTTGTCGCGTCCGGTCGTCGCATCCGGTCGTCGGGTCGTCGCGAGGGTCGACGCCCCCTCTGCCCGCCGAGGCCCCCTCTGAATCCTGCGAATCAGAGGGGGCCTCGGCGGTGGAAGGGGGTCTCGGCGAACGCGACGGACGCGACGGGCGCGACGAACGCGACGGACGCGACGGGCGCGACGGGGCGCGACGGACGAGACGGGCGCGACGGGGCGCGACGGACGAGACGGGGCGCGAGGGGGTTACTCCTTCACGGCGCCGGCGGTCAGGCCCTGCACGATCCAGCGGCTCGCGAGCGCGAACATCGCCATGGTCGGCAGGATCGTCAGCACCGCTGCGGCACTCATCGACCCCCAGTCGATGTTGAACGTCGAGATGAAGCCGTTCAACGCGGAGGGCACGGTGCGGTTCTCATCGGTGTTCATGAGCACGACCGACAGGAACAGCTCGTTCCAGCAGTTCACGAAGTTGAAGATGAACGCCGCGATGATGCCGGGCGTCATCACCGGGACGAGCACCCGGAACAGGGCTCCGAGGCGGGAGCATCCGTCGATCATGGCGGCCTCTTCGAGGGCATCGGGCACGTTCTCGAAGAAGCCCCTCAGCATGACCGTCGAGAACGGGATGCAGATCGCGATGTAGACGAGGATGAGTCCGGGCTTGGTGTCGACCAGCCCGAGGTCCGTCATCATCGAGTACAGCGGTCCCAGCGCGATGAAGGCCGGGATCATCTGCGTCAGCAGGAACGCGATCAGGATCGCGCCCTTGCCCCGGAACTCGAAGCGAGCGAGAACATAGGCGCTGAGCAGGGCGATGAGTGTCGCCACCGCACCGCCGACGACCGCGACCAGGGCCGAGTTGCCGAGGAACACCCCGAACGAGCTCTTCTCGAACAGACTCGTGAAGTTGTCGAGCGAAGGCTCGCTCGGCCAATACTCGATCGGGAACCTGTTGATCGTCCCGGGCGACTTGAACGCGGTCAGCGCGATCCAGTACAGCGGGAACAGCGTGATCACGAGCCAGAGCCCGAGACCCACGACGCGGATGACGCCGCCGACCGTGACCCGCGGCTTCGGACGCGGGGCGGATGCCGGATCGGGCACGGTGATCCGGCGGGTCTCGGTGACCGAGGAGCCCGTGCGGGAGGTGTCTGTCATGGTCATCGCTGCACTCTCCGCATCGCCATCAGGTAGAACGCGCAGAACACGAACAGGACGGCCATCACGATGAGGCCGATCGCGCTCGCGAAGCCGTAATTGCCCTGCTGGGTGTAGTTGATCATCCAGGTCGTAATGATGTGCGTCTGGTTGGCGGGTCCGCCGTTGGTCATCGCGTAGATGATGTCGGGGAAGTTGAAGATCCAGATCACTCGCAGCAGGATCGTCAGCAGCAGCGTCATCGAGATGTACGGGATGATGATCGAGAAGAGCTGACGGACCTTGCCGGCGCCGTCGAGGCTCGCAGCCTCCAGCATCTCGTCGGGCACCGACTGCAGAGCGGCGAGGATCATGATCGCGAAGAACGTGACCCCGTACCAGACGTTGGCGACGATCACCGCGAACATCGCGAGCTTCGGATCCGCCAGCCAGGGGAGGGGGGCGTCGATCAGTCCTGCCTTCATGAGCAGGTCGTTGACCACACCGAACTCCGCGTTGAACATCCACCGGAACAGCATGCCGATCAGGAAGCCGGACACCGCCCAGGGGAAGAACACGAGCGCCTGGTAGACGCCGCGGAACCGGAACCGCTTGCGCAGGGCGAGCGCGATCAGGAACCCGATCACGAGCTGCGGCACGAGCGAGCCGACGACCCAGAGCACGGAGTTCCCTGCCACCGTCGGGAACGCGGGGTCACGGAACACCGCGAGGAAGTTGTCGAAGCCGACGAACGGCGTCGACGTGAGGTCCCACAGGTTCCAGTCGTGGAAGGCCATGCGCGCGCCCTGCAGCATCGGCCAGTAGGTGAACCAGCACACGAAGACGACCGCGGGGGCGAGGAACGCCAGCAGCGTCCATGCCTGGCGCCCTCGGAACGGACGACGTCGACGGGATGCCGGGGAGGCCCCGACGGCTGCCTGCTGCGAAGCAGTGCCGACGGAGCCTCCCTTCTGAGCGGTGCGGGCCACAGGTCAGCCCTTTTCCGCGGCGTACTTCTCGGTCCAGAACGCGTCCCACGAGGCCAGCAGGTCGCTGGTCGACATGTTGCCCAGCAGCACGTTCTGCACATCCTGGTCGGACTTCTGGATCCACTCGGTCCACCAGCTGACCCCGCGCGGCTGGCGCACGTTGACGTAGGTCTCGGGGTCTTCCGTCATGGTGACGTAGCTGGTCCAGGGGCCCGACGAGTAGAAGTCGTCATCCGCTGCAGCCGTGATGATCGGCACCAGGCTGTTGGCCTGGGCGAACTCGGTGGCGGGCTCGGCCGACGAGAGGAACTCGACCAGCTTGACGGCCGCCTCCTTGTTCTCGCTGTTCTCGGCGACGCCCCACCCGGCCACGGCGAGCGGCTGCGCGGCCTTGCCCGAGGGGCCGACGAGCAGCGGAGCGGTGTCCCACTGGTCTTCGGTGAGGGAGGAGTCCTGCACGGTCGCGATGACCTCGGGGTCCTGCAGCAGGAACGCGGTGGTGCCGTTCGTGAAGCCGGCGACCATCTCGGGGTAGCCCCACGAGACGGCGGAAGGCGGGGAGGCCTCCGTGAACAGGTCGAAGTAGTCGTCGACGGCATCCTGCGCCTCGGGTGCGGCGAAGATCGTCGAGCCGTCCTCCATCAGGAAGGCGTCCTCGGTGTCGAGACCGTCGATCGTGTAGGCCTCGATGGCCGCGACGACGTTGCTGTTCGCGTTCTGGCCCCCGCGGAACGCGTAGCCGTAGATGTTGTTCGAGGGGTCCTGGATCGCGGACGCCTGCTCGAGCAGGTCCTTCCAGCTGTGCGGGGGTCCGTCGAAGCCGGCGTCCTTCACGAGGTCGGTGCGGTAGAACAGCGACAGCCCGTAGAAGCCGTACGGAACGAAGTAGCTCTTGCCGTCGGCGGCCACGGACGCGGACTGCGCGTTGTCGGTCAGGGCGTCCCAGCCGTCCCACTTCTCGAGGTCGGGGCCGAGGTCGTACAGCCAGCCGTTGTTCGCGAACGGTCCGACGGTGATGTCGCGCACCTCCAGCACGTCCACGCCCTTGCCGGACTGCAGCATCTGCTGGATCTTCGCGTCGGCCTGCTCGGTGGGAGGGGAGACCAGGTTGACCGTGATCTTCGGGTTGTCCTTCTCGAACTCGTCGAGGAGTCCGCGGATGAGCTCGGTGCGGGCCGGGTTGGTCAGGCTCTCGACCATCTGCAGGGTGACCGTGCCGTCGGCCGACGGGCCGGAGCTCGCGGAACAGCCGGTGAGAGCGAGGACGGCGACGGTGCCGAATCCCGCTGCTGTCGTCAAGATCTTGTTCTTCACGAAGTGCCTCTCGGTTGGGGTGGGTGGGTGTTGCGGTCGGGTGAACGGTGGGCGGATCAGGGCAGGACGAGGGAGTCGGCGCGGCGGATGCCCGCACGGCTCAGGATCTGCGGGACACACCGCTCCACGAAGGCCTCGTAGTCGGAGGCCTCGTTGTAGAGGTGCGCGGAGAGTCGGAAGTAGCCGATACCGCGGAAGCTGGTGAAGGCCGTCTCGACGCCGACCTCATCGAGGAGATCCATGCGCAGGGCGTCGGCCTCTTCCCGTGTCGCCCCCAGCCCGAGCGGCAGACGCACGAGTCGCATCGACGGCACAGGGGAGGGGAGCGGGGTGAGCGGGTCCTCGTCGCCGTAGGGGCGCAGGGCTTCCGCGATCAGCTCGGCGCCGGCATCCGCGATCTCCGTCATCGCTGCGCGTGCGGCAGCCCAACCGAACTCGTTTTCGATGAAGTCGATGGCGGTCGGGGTGGCCAGGTAGGTCGTGGCGTCGATCGTGCCCTGGGTGTCGAAGCGGGAGGGGTACGGTTCGCGCGCCGCCCACGAGTCGATGAGTGGCCACAGTTCGTCGCGGTCGGGGGCGGAGGTGACCAGCAGTGCGGAGCCGCGGGGCGCGCAGGGCCACTTGTGGAGGTTTCCGAACCACCAGTCGCCGCCCGCGACGGCAGCCGCGTCCGGGACGAGGCCGGGGGCGTGAGCGCCGTCGACGAGCGTGCGCACCCCGCGCTCGGCCGCCGCCTCGGCGATGCGCCGTGTGGGCAGCATCCGTGCGGTCGGCGACGTGATCTGGTCGACCACGATCAGACGGGTGCGGGGGGAGAGATGATCGGCGAAGAGCTGCACGATCTCGTCGTCGGAGGAGAGCAGCGGGAGGGCGACCGTGCGGACGCGGGCGCCGAACCGGCGGGCGAGGCGCTCGGCCCCCATGGTGATGGCGCCGTAGCCCTGGTCGGTGACGAGGATCTCGTCCCCGGCTTCCAACTGCAGCGCGTTGTAGACCACGGTGGCGGCGGCGGAGGCGTTGGGGACGAAGACGCTGTCCTCCGTCCGGGCACCCACGAAGGGCGCGGTGCGTTCGCGGGCATCCTGCACACGCTCCGCGATGCGGGGGAACCACTCGACCGGACTGAGATCCGCGCGGCGGCGAAGAGCGTCCTGATGCGCGACGACGGCGGAGGGGACCGCGCCGAAGGATCCGTGGTTGAGGTGGATCACCGCCGGGTCGAGGGGCCAGGCGTCACGGGCGCGCACGCCGGAGTTCAGCGTGAGCGGTGCGGGGAACAACGGTGCGGGCATCAGTCCTCATCGATGAGTGGGGCGAGTTGTTGCACAACTTTGCCACACGAGCGCGAAAACTGCCACGAAAACAGGAAGGATGAAACATAGTTGTCATACGAGTTCCCTGCGAAGGGGAGTTCCGCCAGACTTCACGAGGGGTGGGGAGTGTCAGAGAGGATCACGATGAGCGCACTCGACACGGCGCTGCACGGGTTGCGGGCGCTGATCGCCGACGGTGCGCTGCGGCCGGGGGACCGGCTGCCGAGTGAAGGGGAACTGTGTGAACGGCTCGGTGTCTCCCGCGGCTCTCTCCGCGAGGCGATCCGGATGCTGGCCGCACTCGGTGTGCTCGACACCCGGCACGGATCGGGGAGCTATGTCAGCGAACTGCGCGCGGCCGACCTGATCGGCAGCCTGTCACTCACGGTCGGACTGCTGCCGATGGCGGGGGTGCTCGAACTCACCGAGCTGCGCCGGGTGCTCGAACCGCATGCCGCCGCGCTCGCCGCCGCCCGCATCGACGACGAGACCGTGGAGTCCCTGGACCGCGTGCTCGACGAGATCGAGGCGACCACCGACTTCGAGGTGCAGTCGCGCCTCGACCATGAGTTCCACATGGCGATCTCCGGGGTGGCGGGGAACGAGGCGCTGACCAGTCTGATCGACGTGTTGCGTTCGCGTTCGCGGGCGTATCGCATCTCCGATCCCGAGGATGCGGCCGAGCTCAAGATCCACTCGGATGCGGGGCACCGCGCGATCCTGCGCGGCCTGGCGGCGGCGGATCCTGTCGCCGCGAGCGCCGCGGCCTCGGCGCACGTCGCGTACACGGAGTACTGGGTCCGGCGCTACTCCGGCCTCGAGGACTGAGTCTGCGCGCCGACACCCCCTCTCGCGCCGACACTCCCTCGGGAGGCCGACACCCCCTCTGCGCGTCGAGACCCCCGCGGAGTGACGTGTGCTGGCGGGGGCGTCGGCGAGGTGCGGGGGTCTCGGGTCAGGTGATGGTGATGTCGACCTGGATCTCGGTGGCCAGGCGCTCGAGGTCGGCGCGCAGGGCGTCGAGGTCGACCGTGGCGGGGACCTTCGCGACCACCGAGGCTTCGAACAGACGGCCGCCCGCCATCGCGGCATCCCGGGTCTCGGTGGCCAGCTCCTCGATGCTCAGTGCGTGCGTGCTCAACACGGTCGAGATCTCCCGCACGATGCCGGGGCGGTCGTTGCCGAGCACCTGGATCTCGAGCAGCCGATCGTCCGCGGCGACGGTCTCCGGGGTGCCGGTGAGCACGGCCAGGGTCAGCAGCCCCTGACCCTGCAGGCCGCGCAGGGCGGAGGTCAGCTCGGCCTCCTTGTCGTCGGCGACCGAGAGCTCGATGACACCGGCGAACGTGCCGGCGAGTTCGGCCAGCGAACTGTTCTCCCAGTTTCCGCCGTACGCGTCCACGACATCGGCGACGGCGGCGACGAGGCCCGGACGGTCTGCACCCGCGACGGTGAGGATCAGAGTAGTCATGCGGCCAGCGTACGGGGGAGTCCGGGGATGGTCGGCGAACTTACCGAGTGCCCCCGTGATTCGGGTAGCCTCCACAGTGAATCGAGCACGCCATCGAAGGGGGCTGCTGATGCATGACGCCGAGGAAGACGAGGGTGACACCGCCGGTGCCGGGGGCCCGCCGCGATGGTCGACGACCGAGGAACGCTGGGCCGCGGTCGAGCTGAACATCCAGATGGCGATCCGTCGCGGCGAGTTCGACGATCTGCCCGGTGCGGGAAAGCCCATCGAGAATCTCGGCCGCACTCACGATCCCGACTGGTGGATCCGGCAGAAGATCGAGCGGGAGAACCTCACGGGTCTGGCGCCGCCGGTGTTCCAGTTGCGCACGGAGGATGCGAACCTTCGAGCCGTCCTCGACACCTACTCTCAGGAAGAAGACGTGCGTCGGCACGTGGAGGACTTCAACTCCCGCATCCGTGCGGCGCGGATGCAGTTGACGGGCGGGCCCCCGGTCGTCACGCCGCTCCGAGACGTGGATGCGGAGGTCGACGAATGGCGCCGTCGGCGGCGGAAGCCCGATGGTCCGACCGCACCGACGCCGTCGACTCCAGCGGCCCCTCGGCGGCGGTGGTGGCGCCGCTCGTCGACCTGAACCGTCACTCCGCCCAGTCGCCGGTCTCCAGGAAGCCCTCCAGCCGTGCGCGGTGCGGGGCGAGGTCCCACCCCTGCTGCGCCACCCACTCGTCCGAATAGTAGGTGCCGGCGTAGCGGATGCCGCTGTCGCAGATCAGGGTGACGACACTGCCGGTCTCACCCGCGGCGCGCATCCGGGCGATCAGCTGGAACGCGCCGTAGAGGTTCGTGCCGGTGGACCCGCCGGCCCAGTGCAGGGTGCGCTCGCGCAACAGGCGGATCGCGGCGATCGAGCCGGCATCGGGGACACGGATCATCTCGTCGATCACGGTGGGCACGAACGACGCCTCGACCCGCGGGCGACCGATTCCCTCGATGCGGCTCGGACGCCCGGCGGGCGGATCCACGGTGCCGGCCCATCCGTCGTAGAAGGCCGAACCCTCGGGGTCCACGACCGCGACCTTGGTGTCATGCCGACGGTACTTCACGTAGCGTCCGAAGGTCGCGCTCGTGCCGCCGGTGCCTGCACCCGTGACGATCCACGTGGGGATCGGATGCCGCTCCTGGGCGAGCTGGCTGAACACGCTCTCGGCGATGTTGTTGTTGCCGCGCCAGTCGGTCGCGCGCTCGGCGAACGTGAACTGGTCGAGGTAGTGGCCGGTGCAGTCGGACGCGAGGCGCTGCGCCTCGGAAGACATGTCCTCGGCGCGGTCGACGAAGTGGCAGGTGCCGCCGTAGAACTCGATGAGGTCGATCTTCTCCTGCACCGTCGAGCGCGGCACGACCGTGATGAACTTCAGCCCGAGCATCCGAGCGAAGTAAGCCTCGGAGACGGCGGTCGATCCGCTCGAGGACTCCACGAGCGTGGTGTCTTCGTGGATGCGTCCGTTGACCAGGCCGTAGAGGATGAGCGAGCGCGCGAGGCGGTGCTTGAGGGAGCCGGTGGGGTGCACGGACTCATCCTTGAGATACAGGTCGATGCCCCATTCGGGCGGCAGCGGGAAGAGGTGCAGATGCGTGTCGGCGCTGCGGTTGGCATCGGCTTCCAGCAGGGCGATCGCGGTGCTGGTCCAGTCGCTCATGCCCTCGACACTACCGGGCGACTCAGCCCACCGTCCCGGCGCGCGAGGCCCCGCCATCGCCATCGACGTGCAGCAGGGAGGCCTGCGACTGCTCTTGCTGGAGCTGGAACTCGAAGCGCGACCGGTCACCGCGGTGATAGGCGACGAAGTACTCGATCGGTGCACCGTCGGCGCTGCGGCTGATGCTGCGCAGGCGCAGCAGGGCCGAGCCGGCGCTGACGCCCAGGAACTGCGCCTGTTCGTGCGTCGCCACCGTCGCCTCCGCCGAGCGCACGCCGTGCGTCGCGACGATGTCGTGTTCGGCGAGGAGCCGGTACAGCGACCCCTCGGTCAGGTCGGCGCCGAGCGTCACGGAGCCCGTGGCCTCCGGCATCCACGTCGTCGACAGCGACCACGGCTCGCCGTCGACGTGCCGCAGGCGCTCCAAGACGACGACCGGGGAGTCGACGGGGAGCTCGAGCGCGAGCGCGACCTCCTCGTCGGCTGTCGTCCGTTCGTGTCGCAGGACGTCGCTGTGCACGTGTCCGCCGCGGCGCTCGACGTCGTCGTACAGACCCACCAGCGTGTGCACGAGACTCTCGCTCGTGCGAGGGCGGGAGACGAACGTACCCTTGCCCTTCACGCGCTCCACGAGCCCTTCGTGCTCCAGCTGGGCGAGCGCTTGGCGGACGACGGTGCGCGAGATGCCGTACCGCTCGCAGAGGCGGTGCTCTCCCGGCAGCGGGTCGCCGGGCTGCAGGCCGTCGCGGGCGATGCCGTCGATGATCAGCTGGCGCAGCTGGTCATACATGGGGGCGGCGGAGTGGCGGTCGATCGCGTCGTCGACGGTGACCATCAGTACGCCACCCCCGCGTGCAGGATCACGTTGGCGTAGGGGGTGAACTCCCCGGAGCGCACGAACGCGCGAGCGCCCTGGCTGAGCTTCTTGAACTCGACGTGGGGGATGAGCTCGATCTCGAACCCCATGCCGGCGAACCGCTCCCGCAGTGCGGCCAGCACCTCCGGGCTCTTCTCGGCGACCTCGGCCGAGACCGTCGCCCCCTCGACCACCATCTCGGCGAGCACGGTGTCGAGCACATCGAGGAACTCCGGAGCGCCCGGGCGGTACGCCAGGTCGATGCGCTCGGAGCCGGGAGGGATGGGCAGCCCGGCGTCGGTGACCACGACGAGGTCCGTGTGCCCGGTCTCGCTGATCACGCGGGAGAGCGCGGGATTGATGGTGGTGGCCGTCTTGCGCATGTGTGTCCTCGGTTCTCCGCAGGTCCGGTACAGGAAGTCAGTTCGCGACGGGCGCGGTCAGGCGTGCGGTCAGGAACGCGTCGACCTCGGCACGGTGCGGAAGGCTGGGCGATGCGCCCTGCTTCGTGACCGTCAGCGCACCGGCGGCTGTGGCCAGGCGCACGGCGTCCGCCAGGGTGCTGCCGTTGGCGAGCGCGGCACCGAGGTACCCCGCGTACGCATCTCCCGCCGCGGTCGTGTCGACCGCCTCCACCGGGAACGGCGGGATCACGGACGCGCCTTCCGCGGTGACGACGCACGATCCCTGGCCCGCGAGGGTGATCACCGCCGCGCCGACTCCCTGCGCGAGGAACCAGCGTCCGGCGCGTTCGGCCGATGCGGCATCCGTCACCTCGATGCCGCTGATCAGCGTCGCCTCGGTCTCGTTGGGGGTCACGATGTCGATGCTCCGCCAGATCTCGGCGTCCAGCTCGGCGGCCGGGGCCGGATCGAGGATCACGGTCATGCCGAGTTCGCGTCCTCGCGCGGTGATGTGCGCGGTGAGCGCGGAGGGGGTCTCGAGCTGGGTGAGCAGCACCGAGGTCGTGGGGGCGAGAGCCGTGAGCGCCTCGTCGATCTGCGGGGCGCTGAGGGCGGCGTTGGCGAGCGGCACCATCACGATGTCGTTCTGCGCGGAGGAGTCGACACGGATGTGCGCGATGCCGGTGGGACCGGGAACCGTGCGCAGATGCGTGAGGTCGACCCCGGCCGCGGTGAGCCCGTCGACCACGAGGTCGTGGAACAGGTCGTCTCCGACACAGCCGACGAAGCTCGTGCGCGCACCCGAGCGTCCGGCCGCGACGGCCTGGTTCGCTCCCTTGCCACCCAGCATGAGGGTGAACTCGTCTCCCAGGATCGTCTCGCCCCGTGCGGGCAGGCGCCCGGAGAACGTGGTGACGTCGGCCGTGACGCTGCCGACGATGACGACACCGGAGCGGTTTTCGGAGTGTGCGGGGGTCATCTTGCTCCTGATCTTCCTCGACGGCAGGTGTAGCCGACGCTTTGACAGATCGCGGTGGCTGTCATTACATTAGCCGAATCCCTACCTGTAACGACAGGTTGTCCGCGAGGAGACCCCGATGACCCCGATCGCGCCACGCCTGTACGTCGACAGCGCCGATGTCGACCGCGTCTCCCGGCTGCTCGCCACGGGCGTGGTGCACGGCGTGACCACGAACCCGACCATCCTGGAACGGGGAGGCCGCACCGCCGCCGAGATCCCCGAGCTCTACGCCCGCTGGGAGTCGGAGGGGGCGAAGGAGATCTTCTTCCAGACCTGGGGCGGCGACACCGCGTCCTTCCTCCGCAACGCCGAGGGCATCCGCGCGCTGGGTGACCGGGTCGCCGTGAAGGCGCCCGCGACGTCTGCGGGGTTCGTCGCGGCATCCGCGCTCGTGCGCGACGGCGCGACCGTTCTGGTGACCGCCGTGTATTCGGTCGCGCAGGCGCTCGCGTGCGCGTCGATCGGGGTGCAGTACATCGCTCCGTACCTCGGACGGATGCGCGATGCCGGGCTCGACGGCGATGCGACGATCGCGCGGATGCAGGAGGTGTGCGCGGGCAGCGACTCGAACGTGCTCGCCGCGTCGCTGCGCTCGCCGGATGACATCACGGGCTTGCGCCTGGCCGGCGTCCCGTACTTCACCGCCGCCCCCGACGTGCTCGACCGCGTGCTCCTCCATGAGGTGAGCGACAGCTCCGCGGCGGAGTTCGACGCCGCGATGGTGCGCCTGGGGGCATGAGCGGCGCCCGCCGCTGCTGTCAGCTCGCCGCGGCCTGACGCAGCCAGCGCTCGACGCCTGCGATGTGCGCGGTGGCCAGCGAGGTCGCGAGAGCCGAGTCGTGCTGGGCGATCGCATCGGCGATGGCCCGGTGCTCCGACAGGGTGCGCTCGACGGCGCCCCCCTCGGTGAGGCCTCGCCACACGCGCGCGCGCACGGTCTGGCTGCTCAGGTGCTCGATGAGGCTCGCGAGGTACGCGTTGCCGGACATCGCGACGATCTCCCGATGGAACCGGATGTCGTGATCGACGAGCGCCTCGATCGTGACCGCCGCATCGACCGAATCGACCTCGGCCTGCAGCTCGGAGATCTTCTCGTCGGTGCCCAGGGTCGCCGCGAGTCCGGTCGCCTGTGACTCCAGCATCCGGCGCACCGCGAAGATCTCGAGCATCGAGTCGTCATCGTGCATGTCGACGACGAACGAGATGGCCTCCAGCAGCAGGTGGGGTTCGAGGCTCGTGACGTAGGTGCCGTCCCCCCGACGCACATCGAGGACGCGGATGACCTCGAGCGCCTTGACCGCTTCGCGCATGGAGTTGCGGGAGAGTCCCAGCCGCTCGGAGAGCTCTTTCTCGGGGGGAAGCCGGTCGCCGGGGGCGAGCTCGCCTGCCACGATCATCGCCTTGATCTTCTCGATCGCCTCGTCGGTGACTGCCATGAGCGTCATCCTAGCGATTGATCGGATGTCTCCGGCAGGATGGAGGCATGCGCGTTCTCGATTCACATCTGCACCTCTGGGATCCCGAGGTTCTGACCTACACCTGGCTCGAAGGTCCTCTCGCCGGAAGGTTCGGCGGCAGCGAGCTCGAGCGAGCGCGGATCGAGGATGCCTCCGAGGTGACGGCCGTGTTCGTGCAGGCCGGGGCGCGGGAGGACGAGTCCCTCGACGAGGTGCGCTGGGTCGCGGGCCAGGCGGGGGAGCTCGGGGTGGTCGGGATCGTGGCGGGCGCGCGGCTGGACGGCGGCACGGACACGACCGTGCACCTGGAGGAACTCTCGTCCGAGCCTCTCGTGGTCGGCGTGCGACACCTCCTGCAGGATGAGCCCGACGGCACGGCCCTGTCCACCGCGTTCGTGACGGGCGCGCGCGAGGTCGCCGCCAGGGGCTGGACCTTCGATGCGTGCGTGCGGCACTCGCAGCTCCCGGATGTGGCACGCCTGGCCGGAGCGATCCCGGAACTGCGGATCGTGCTCGACCACCTCGGCAAGCCCGCGGTCGGGACGGCATCGGCTCCGCTCGCACCGCCGTCGGAGTGGGAGCGGGATCTGGCCGAACTCGCCCGGCATCCCCTCACCTTCTGCAAGATCTCCGGTCTGCCCGCCGAGGCCGGTGGGGAGTGGAGCGCTGAGCAGCTGATCCCGTTCCTGGACGTGGCGGCCGACCTGTTCGGGCCGGAGCGGATGATGTGGGGAAGCGACTGGCCGGTCTCCGCCGTCAGTGGCGCGGGCTACGGATCATCGTCGCGTGCCCGGTGGTTCGACACGGTCGCCGCGTGGGCGCACTCGCGCGGCCTCGACCAGACAGCCCTCTTCCACGACACCGCCGCCGCCTTCTACTCCCTCTGACCCCGCCCCGCCCCCGTCCCGCGCGTCCCGCCCCCGTCCCGCGCGTCCCGCCCCGCGCGGGACGGGTGCGGGATCGAAATCGCACCTCCGTGGGCGTGTTCAGGTGTGTTTTTGATCCCGCACGGGAACGAGGGGGGCTACTCCGCGCGGAGGCGCAGCTGGGCCATGCCGCCGTCGACCTCGATGAAGGTGCCGGTGGTCGAACCCGCGGCAGGGCTCACGAGGTATGCGACGGCGGCGGCGACTTCCTCGGGGCTCACCAGACGTCCGTGGGGTTGGCGGGCTTCCAGTGCCGCGCGCTCGGCCGCGGGATCGACCGCCGAGTCGAGCAGGCGTCCGACCCACGGGGTGTCGGCGGTGCCCGGGTTGACCGCGTTCACGCGGATGCCCTCGCGCAGGTGGTCGGCGGCCATCGCGCGGGTGAGGGCGGAGACGGCACCCTTCGAGGCGCTGTACAGGGCGCGCTGCGGCAGTCCGGTGGTCGAGGCGATGGATGCCGTGTTGCACACCGAGGCCGACGGGGACTTCCGCAGCCAGGGGAGTGCCGCCGCGGTGACGCGGGCGATGCCGGTGACGTTGACCGAGAGCACGCGGGCCCACTCGTCGTCGTCGTTCGCGGCGATGTCGCCCTGCGCGCCGATCCCGGCGTTGTTGACGACGATGTCGATGCGTCCGAACTCGTCGGCGACGGCGGCCACCGCTGCGTCGACACTCGCTCGATCCGAGACATCGGCCGTGAAGGCGGCGAAGGCGGGGTCAGCCGCCGCGGTGTCCCGGTCGAGGACCGCGATGGTCGCGCCGTCGGCGTGCAGTCGCTGCGCGATCGCCGCGCCGATGCCGGATGCTCCGCCGGTGACGATCGCCACCAGTCCGTTCAATGCACTCATCTCCGGGCCTCCCATGCCACGAACTCCTGCCGTTGGCGGCCGAGGCCGTCGATCTCGATCTCGACCACGTCGCCCGCGGCGAGGTAAGGGTACTTCCCCGAGAGGGCCACGCCCTGCGGGGTGCCGGTGAGGATGAGGTCGCCGGGCTCGAGCGTCACGTACTGCGACAAGTGGTGCACGATGTGCTCGACCGTGAAGATCATGTCGCTCGTGTTCGAGTCCTGCCGCGGTTCGCCGTTCACGAAGCTGCGCAGGCCGAGCGCCTGATGGTCGACCTCGTCGGGGGTGACCAGCCAGGGGCCGGTGGGGTTGAAGCCCGCCGCGATCTTCCCCTTGGACCACTGTCCTCCGGAGACGGTCATCTGGAAGTCGCGCTCGGACACGTCGTTCGCTGCGACGAAGCCGGCGACGTGCGCCATGGACTCCTCGGGGCTGTCGAGGTAGGCGGCGCGGGTGCCGATCACGATGCCGAGCTCGACCTCCCAGTCGGTCTTGACGCTGCCGCGGGGGATCGTCACTGTGTCGTTCGGGCCGACGACGGTGTTCGGGGTCTTGAGGAAGAGGATGGGGATGGTGGGCGGCTCCGACCCCGACTCCGCCGCGTGGGCCGCGTAGTTCATGCCGATGCAGATCACGGCGCTCGGACGGGCGATCGGGGCACCGATGCGCATCGACGCGGCATCCGCGAGTTCGGGGAGCTCACCGGCATCGCGAGCGGCCGCGATGCGGGAGGCGAAGTCGCTCTCGAGGAACGCTCCATCCACATCGGATGTTACGGGGCGGAGGTCGAGGTATCGGTCACCCTCCACCAGGACGGGGATCTCAGTGCCAGGGGTGCCGAGCCGCGCGAACTTCATGTTTCTCCTGATCGGTCGGGAAGCCGCGACAACGCGGCTGGTCTCGTTGACAGTATAGACATCGGATGTTTACACTCCAAGAGATCCGCGCGGAAGAAATCAGCCGCGCATGGAGAGGAATCCCGTGAGCCGTATCGTCGCCCTCGACACCACCGACATCCGCTTCCCCACGTCCCTGAGCCTGGACGGGTCGGATGCGATGAACCCCGACCCGGACTACTCGGCGGCGTACGTCATCGTGCGCACCGATGCCGATGATGACATCGACGGTCATGCCTTCGTCTTCACGATCGGCCGTGGCAACGACGTGCAGGTCGCGGCGATCGATGCGCTCGCCGGGCACCTCGTCGGGCGCGAGATCGAGCCGCTGCTCGATGACATGGGCGGCACCTTCCGTGAGATCATCGGCGACTCGCAGCTGCGCTGGCTCGGGCCCGAGAAGGGCGTCATGCACATGGCGATCGGCGCGGTCATCAACGCGCTGTGGGACATCAAGGCCAAGCGCGCCGGGCTTCCGCTCTGGCAGCTGCTCGCCCGCATGACGCCGGAGGAACTCGTCGATCTCGTCGACTTCCGCTACCTCACCAACGCGCTCACCCGCGAGGACGCCCTCGAGATCCTGCGCGCCGCCGAACCCGGCCGCGCCGAGCGGGAGCAGCAGCTCCTCGCCAGCGGGTACCCGGGCTACACCACGAGCCCCGGATGGCTCGGATACTCCGACGAGAAGCTCGAACGCCTCGCCCGCGAGGCCATGGCCGACGGCTTCACCCAGATCAAGCTCAAGGTCGGCGCCGACCTCGACGACGACATCCGCCGCTTCCGCAAGGCGCGCGAGGTGTGCGGGCCCGACTTCCCCATCGCGATCGACGCCAACCAGCGCTGGGAGGTGTCGGAGGCCATCGAATGGGTGAACGCGCTCGCCGAGTTCCACCCCGCCTGGATCGAGGAGCCCACCAGCCCCGACGACGTGCTCGGTCACGCCGAGATCGCCCGGGGCATCGCACCCATCCGGGTCGCCACCGGCGAGCACGCCCAGAACCGCGTGATCTTCAAGCAGCTCCTGCAGGCCGAGGCCATCTCGGTCATGCAGATCGACGCCGTGCGCGTGGCAGGGGTGAACGAGAACATCGCGAACCTCCTGCTCGCCGCGAAGTTCGGCGTGCCGGTCTGTCCGCACGCCGGCGGAGTCGGCCTGTGCGAGGCCGTCCAGCACCTGTCGATGTTCGACTTCGTCGCGGTCACCGGGACCCGCGAGGGCCGCATGATCGAGTTCGTCGACCATCTGCACGAGCACTTCGTCGTGCCCACCGACATCCGCGGCGGCTCGTACATGGCGCCGACCGCGCCGGGAACGGGCATGGAGATGAAGGCCGACAGCATCGCGACCTACTCTTGGACGGGTGCGCATGTCGGTGCCTGATCCTCTGGCGGGGCCTGACCGCCTTCCCGTTCCCGCCCTCGGCTACGGGGCCGCGAACGTGGGCAACCTGTTCCGACCGCTCAGCGACGACGAGGCCTGGGCCGTGCTCGATGCGGCGTGGGAGAGCGGCATCCGCTTCTACGACACCGCGCCGCATTACGGTCTGGGGCTTTCAGAGCGCCGGCTCGGAGCCTTCCTGCAGACCAAGCCGCGGGATGAGTTCGTGCTCTCGACGAAGGCGGGGCGTCTGCTGCGACCGAACCCCGACCACGCCGGTGGCCTCGACACCGCCAACGACTTCCACGTGCCCGACGACCTGCAGCGGGTGTGGGACTTCTCGGAGGCGGGGATCCGTGCGAGCGTCGACGAGTCCCGGGAGCGTCTCGGCATCGAGCGCATCGACCTGCTGTACCTGCACGACCCCGAGCGACACGACCTCGACCTCGCGCTCGCGGAAGCCCTCCCCGCGATGGAGCAGCTGCGGGCCGACGGCGAGGTCTCCGCGATCGGCATCGGCTCGATGGTGTCGGATGCTCTCGCCGCAGCCGTCCGTGCCGCCGACCTCGACCTGATCATGGTGGCCGGCCGGTACACGCTGCTCGAACAGCCCGCCGCGGTCGACGTGCTGCCCGCGTGCCGGGAGACCTCGACCGGGATCGTCGCGGCCTCCGTGTTCAACTCCGGGCTGCTCGCGTCGAACGAGCCGCGCCGCGACGGGCGTTACGAGTACGGGCAGCTTCCGGACGAGCTGTGGGATCGGTTGGTTCGTATCGCCGCCGTGTGCGCCGACCACGAGGTGCCGCTACCCGCCGCGGCGATCCAATTCCCGCTGCAGTCCGACGTCGTGAGCTCGGTCGTGGTGGGCGGCAGTCGCCCAGCGCAGCTGCGACAGAACGCGGAGTACGCCGCACTCGACATCCCGACGTCGCTGTGGGCGAGCCTCGCGGAGGAGGGGCTCATCCCCACGGTCTGACCCGCCTGTGCCGCGTTCATAACTCCTCAACGATTGCCCAGATCGAGCGGTTGCGGTCCTCGCGGCCCGGTGTGCGGGCAATATCTGAGGAGTTGTGAACGACGCAGGGCCGTGCTCACCGTCCGACCGTGGACTCCCGCACGATGAGTTCAGCGGGGAAGGGGGTGGTCGCGGGCGGCGGTGCCGTGGGGTCGGCGAGCTGCTGCAGGAGAGCGGCTCCGGCGGCACGGCCGATCTCGTAGCCGGGCTGCCGCACGCTCGTGAGTGGTACGACCCCCTGGTGTGCCTGGGCGACGTCGTCGAAGCCGATGAGGGCGATCTCCTCCGGGACCCGGATGCCATGACGCAGCAGCTGCGTGAGCACCCCGAGTGCCACCATGTCGTTCGCAGCGAACACCGCGTCCGGGCGCTCGGTGACCGGCATCGCGATGATCTGCTCACCCGCACGCAGTCCGTCCTCGATCGCCAGGTGCGACACGTCGATGATCGACAGGTTCGTGTCGGACCCCGAGACGGCCTCACGCAGCCCGGCGAGGCGGTCGTTCGACTGACTCACCGCCGGATTGCCGAGGAAGAGGAGGCGTCGTCGGCCGAGATCCAGGAGGTGTTCGCCTGCGAGCTGCCCACCGCCGCGGTCGTCGAACAACACGGATGCGACCTTCGATGATTGCCGGATCGGACCCACCACGACCGAGCGGATACCGCGGTCGGCCAGCCCCTCCAGGCGCGGCACCACGTCGCCGAGCGGATAGATGACGATGCCCTGCACCCGGTGCGCCTCGAACATGTCGAGGTTGCGCCGTTCCTGCGCATCGTCGCGGTCGCTGTTGCTGAAGAACAGCGACCATCCCCCCTCGCGCGCCACGTCTTCGACCCCGCGCGAGAGGTCGTGGAAATAGGGCAGCCAGGCGTCGAGCAGGATCAGCGCGAGGGCCTTGCTCGACCCGGCGCGCAGCTGTCGTGCGGACTCGTTGGGCACGTAGCCGAGCTGTTCGATCGCCGCCCGCACCCGTTCCCGACTCGCGGATCCGAGCACATGCGGGTGGTTGAGGTAGTTCGAGACGGTGGAGGAGGAGACTCCGGCGAGGGCGGCGACGTCCTTGACGCTCGCGGGCATGGAACTCCTTCGTCGAACCGCGTCGATCGGGAACGGCGACCGCGTCGGTCGCCTCAGGATAGCGGAGGAGTTGCAACGTGCCAAGAAAGTTCTTGACAGTGTCTGGCGTGCGACGTAGCGTGGCACGCACACCGGAATTGGCACGTGCCAATTCCGGGACGGCGACGGTGCCGCACACCCGCTGTGAGAGGTCTCATGAACATCGGATGCCACGGGCTCGTCTGGACGGGGAACTTCGATGCCGAGGGCATCCGTCTGGCGGTGCGCAAGACCAAAGACGCGGGCTTCGACCTCATCGAGTTCCCGTTGATGGATCCGTTCTCGTTCGACGTCGCCGTCGCGAAGGATGCGCTGGAGGAGTACGACCTCGCCGTCAGCGCCTCCCTCGGACTCTCCGACGCCACCGATGTCACCAGCTCCGACCCTGCGATCGTCGCGGCCGGTGAAGCCTTGCTGATCAAGGCCGTGGATGTGCTGGCGGACCTCGGGGGCCAGCACTTCTGCGGGGTGATCTACAGTGCCATGAAGAAGTACATGGAGCCGGTGACCGCTGCGGGGCTCGCGCGCAGCCGCGCCGCGATCGCCCGCGTCGCCGACCACGCCGCCGAGCGCGGCGTCTCGGTCTCGCTCGAGGTCGTGAACCGCTACGAGACCAACGTGCTGAACACGGCGCGACAGGCTCTGGGGTACGTCGCCGAGGTCGATCGGCCGAACCTCGGAATCCACCTCGACACGTACCACATGAACGTCGAGGAGTCGGATATGTTTGCGCCGGTCCTCGACGCGGCTCCCGCCCTGCGCTACGTGCACATCGGAGAGAGTCACCGCGGGTACCTCGGCACCGGCACGGTCGACTTCGACACGTTCTTCAAGGCGCTCGGCCGCATCGGCTACGACGGTCCGATCGTCTTCGAGTCGTTCTCCTCGGCGGTCGTCGCTCCCGACCTCAGCCGCATGCTCGGCATCTGGCGGAACCTCTGGAGCGACAACGACGAACTCGGCACCCACGCCAACGCGTACATCCGCGACAAGCTCGTGGCGGTCGACTCGATCCGCCTTCACTGAGCCGGAATCCACCGGCGACACGATCGGAAGATCAAGATGTCATTACAGGTCTTCCGCATCTGCCCGTCATTAGATACATTTAGATACAACTTGCGCTGCCCGTAGCGTAGGACGCAGAATTGATCCGATGTTTGCGACGGAATGATCCGTCGACGTCGAAGCAGAACCTTCAAGGAAGCAGGTGAGCGCATGAGTGGACCCATCCTCCGGGTCGAGGGGATCAGCAAAGGATTCCCCGGCGTGCAGGCGCTGAAAGACGTGCACCTCGAGGTGCACGCCGGCGAGGTGCTCGTGCTCGTGGGTGAGAACGGTGCCGGCAAGTCGACCCTGATGAAGATCCTCTCCGGGATCTACACCAAGGACGAGGGCACGATCACGTTCGAGGGCCGGGAGGTCGAGCTCACGAGCCCCCTCCAGGCACAGGAGCTCGGCATCACGATCATCCATCAGGAGCTCAACCTGATGCCCGATCTGACCGTGGCGCAGAACATCTACGTGGGGCGGGAACCCACCACGGGCCCGTTCCTGTCGGAGCGCAAGCTGAACGCGCAGACCGCCGAGCTGCTGCAGCGCCTCGACATCCACCTGAACCCGCGTCAGCTCGTCGGCGAGCTCACGGTGGCCGAGCAGCAGATGGTCGAGATCGCCAAGGCGCTGTCCTTCAATGCCAAGGTGCTCATCATGGACGAGCCGACCTCGGCCCTCACCGACACCGAGGTCGAGACGCTCTTCGTGCTGATCGAGCAGCTCAAGGCGCGCGGCACCGGGATCGTCTACATCTCGCACCGCATGGACGAACTGCGCCGCCTGGCTGATCGGGTGACCGTCCTGCGGGACGGCACATACATCGGATCACTCGACAAGTCCGAGATCACCATCCCGACGATCATCGAGATGATGGTCGGCCGCGTGATCGACGAGGGAACCCGTCCTCAGGCCCGTGAGCACGCCAACGACCCCGTGGTCCTCGAGGTGCAGGGGCTGTCGACCAAGAGCCTTCTGAAAGACGTCTCGTTCCAGTTGCACCGGGGCGAGATCCTCGGCTTCGCCGGCCTCATGGGGGCGGGGCGCACCGAGACCGCCCGAGCCGTGATCGGCGCCGACCACCGCGACAGCGGCACGATCATCATCGACGGTCGCCCGGCGCGGATCTCCCAGCCCGCGGACGCGGTGCATCACGGCCTCGGGTACCTGTCCGAGGACCGGAAGCTCCTCGGCCTCATGCTCGAGCAGGATGTGACGTTCAACACCGTGCTCGCCTCGCTCGGCTCCTATGCCAACGCGATCGGCTGGATGGGCGACAGCAAGGCGAAGAACCGCACCAAGGAATACGTGCAGCAGCTGCGCGTGAAGACGCCCTCGGTCAACCAGGTCGTCAAGCTCCTCTCCGGAGGGAACCAGCAGAAGGTCGTCATCGCCCGCTGGCTGATGCGCGACTGCGACATCCTCATCTTCGACGAGCCGACCCGAGGGATCGACGTCGGCGCGAAAGAGGAGATCTACCGCCTCATGCAGCAGCTCGCTGATGCAGGCAAGTCCATCATCGTCATCTCATCCGAGCTCCCGGAGATCCTCCGTGTGGCGAACCGCATCGCGGTCTTCGCCAACGGTCGCATCACCGGGACGCTCCGCAACGAGGAAGCAAGCCAGGAGAAGATCATGCAACTCGCAGCCCACGGGGAGGAAGACTGATGAGCGCTCCGCAGCAGCCCGGATCGTCGACGACGACGATCATCCAGACCGCCGTGAACGAGGACACCGACAAGAGGGATGTCGTCGGGTTCATCAAGCGGCAGTTCCAGCAGTCGCTGGCCTTCGGCACCTTGATCGTGCTGGTCATCTTCTTCTCGATCGCCAGCCCCAACTTCTTCACCTTCAGCAACATCGCCACGGTGCTGCTGTCGACCGCGGTGATCGGCATCCTCGCCCTCGGGACGACCTTCGTCATCATCACCGGCGGCATCGACCTGTCGATCGGCACCGGCATGGCGCTGTGCGCCGTGATGACCGGCGTCATCATCACGAACATGGGCCTTCCCGTCTGGGTCGGCGTGATCGGCGGCGTCGGCACAGGCGTGCTGATGGGACTCGTCAACGGCGTGAACATCACGTTCCTGCGACTGCCCCCGTTCATCGCCACGCTCGCGATGATGATGATCGCGGGTGGTCTCGCCCTCGTGATCTCGAACGTCGCACCGATCTACTTCTCGACCTCGGCACCGGACTTCAAGAAGATCGCCCTCGGCGTGATCATCCCCGGCATCCCGAACGCGGTGCTCATCACCGCCGCGCTGGCGATCGTCGCCTGGCTCGTGCTGTCGAAGACCCTGCTCGGCCGCTACACCTTCGCGATCGGCTCGAACGAGGAGGCCACCCGGCTGTCGGGTGTCAACACGCGTCGCTGGACCATCCTCATCTACATGTTCGCGGGCGCGTTCACCGGCGTCGCCGGCATCGTCATCGCCTCGCGCCTCGATTCGGCCCAGCCGCAGATCGGCATGGGGTACGAGCTGCAGGCGATCGCCGCGGTCATCATCGGCGGCACCTCGCTGCTGGGCGGACGCGGATCCATCCTCGGCACCGTGATCGGTGCCCTGATCATGAGCGTGCTCGTGAACGGACTGCGCATCATGTCGATCCAGACCGAGTGGCAGAACATCGTCGTCGGTGTGGTCGTGCTGCTCGCGGTCTTCCTCGACTCGCTCCGCAACCGGCAGCGCACCTGACCTCAATCCCTGCACCACCCACCCACCCACGAACAATGGAGTTTTCATGAAATTCGGGAAGAAGACCGCATTCGCAGCGCTGGTCGCCGCATCCGCCCTGGTGTTCGCCGGCTGTGCCGGCGGAGGCGACGTGATCGAGGAGGGCTCCGGCGGAGACGGCGGCAGCGGCGACGGCGAGATGTACATCGCCATGGTCTCGAAGGGCTTCCAGCACCAGTTCTGGCAGGCCGTCAAGAAGGGCGCCGAGGAGAAGGCGGACGAGCTCGGCGTGAAGATCACGTTCGAGGGCCCCGCGGCCGAGACCGAGATCGCGCAGCAGCTCGAGATGTTGACCGCCGCGATCGACAAGAACCCGGACGCCATCGCCTACGCCGCCCTCGACCCCGAGGCGTGCGTCGCCCCGCTCGAGCAGGCCAAGTCGAAGGACATCCCGGTCGTCTACTTCGACGCCCCCTGCAACGGCGACGTGGGCCTGAGCCTGTCCGCCACCGACAGCAAGGTCGCCGGTGCGCTCGCTGCCGAGCACATGGCCGAGCTGATCGGCGGCGAAGGACAGGTCGCGATCGTCGGCCACTCGCAGATCAACTCGACCGGTGTCGAGCGTCGCGACGGCTTCGTCGACAAGATCGAGGCGGACTACCCCGACATCGAGATCGTCGACATCCAGTACGGTGACGGCGACCACCTCAAGTCGGCCGACATCGCCAAGACCCTGATCGCGGCCCACCCCGACCTCAAGGGCATCTACGGCACCAACGAGGGCTCCGCCATCGGTGTGGTGAACGCCGTGAACGAGCTCGGCCTCGAGAAGGGCAAGATCACCATCGTCGGCTTCGACTCCGGTGCGGCCCAGATCAACGCCATCAAGGACGGCACCATGGCCGGCGCGATCACGCAGGACCCGATCGGCATCGGCGCGCAGGTCGTGCAGGCCGCGTACGACGCCGCCAACGGTGAGTCGGTCGAGAAGTTCTACGACACGGGTTCGTACTGGTACGACAGCACGAACATCGACGACCCGAAGATCGCGGCCGTCCTCTACGAGTGACACCGCATCCATGAAGAAGCCCCTCGCCTTCGGGCGGGGGGCTTCTTCGTGTCGGGACGGCGTGTCCGCGGAGATATGTCGGGACGGATGTCGGGAGGTTGCGCGGGTGCAGGAGCGGATGCCGGCGATTCTTCCGACATGCGTGCATTCTCCCGACAGGTGAGCAGGGGGGTTAGACGGAGAAGGCCAGGAGCTGCGCCGGCGTGGTCACGAGCATCCGGTGCACGGTGTCCTCGCCCACAGCCTCGCGGAGGCGGGGGAGGTAACGGTCGCCGAGGTAAGCGAGCCCGGGCATGCCGCCGTACGCGATGTACCGTGTGCGCCGGGCGACATCGCCGCCGAGCACGATCCGGTCGCCGGCGCCGCGCTCGACCACGGCGACGGTCAGGGCGAGCAGCTCGGCATCGGAGCGGGTGCGCGGGCGCGCGAAGCCGTCGTAGCCGAGGTGGGCTCCGCGTTCGGCGAGGGACACGTGCAGCCCGGGGTCGGGGTCGCGGTCGGCGTGCGCGAGCACGATCCGGTGGGCAGGCACCCCCTCGGCGGAGAGCAGGTCGAGCACCTCATGTGCCGCCGTGCCGAACTCCAGATGCACCATGACGGGAGCCCCTGTCGCGCGGTGCGCTGCGGCCACGGCGATCAGCGTCGTGCGCTCGAACGGACTGATGCGCCAGTAGTCGGCGCCCCCCTTGAGGAGCCCTGCGCGCACGGGAGCGCCGCCCGGTGTGCGTGCGAGGGAGATGTCGGGCGTCTCGAAGATCTCGCTGTCGTCCACGGGCATGCCGCGTGTGAGGTCGGCGAGGAAGAGAGCGGCCAGGCGGTCGGAGGTCCACACCTGCATCGGATGGTCCGCGCCGTAGTGGGCTTCACGGTGGCGGCCGGTCGTCGCGACGATGTGCAGTCCGGTCGTCGCGCTGATCCGTGCCAAAGCCTCCGGGTCCCGGGCGAGTCCGAACGGCGTGGCATCCACCATCGTGTCGAACCCGCTCGCCCGCAGCAGTGCCGCTTCTTTGCCCGACGCGGTCTCATCGTCGAGCTCATCGCCCGGCAGCAGCGGCGACACCTGGAACAGGTGCTCGTGGTAGTTCACTCGTCCGAGCGCCGTCGGCGCGATGTCACCGAGCACCGTGCGGACGACGACGGACATCAGCGCACCGACTCCGCGGCCTCGGCGAGTCGCTCGACGACCTCGGGGGTCAGGTCGAGCTCGAACACGTCGGCCACCACCTGCGACCAGCCGTGGATGAAGTAGCGCCAGCCGTCGATGACGTGGAGCCCGTGCGCGGCCGCCTGCGCCTGCGCCTGATGCAGGAACTCGAGCGAGCCGCGGTAGTTGAACTCCCACGCGTACGCGCCTTCGGGGAACACCGCCGTCTCACTCAGGGGCGAGCCCGGGCGGTCCTTGCCGAGCCCGGTGGCGTTGGCGATGACGGATCCCGGGGGTGCGGCGGCCACCAGGGCATCGGCCTCTGCAGGGGAGGCGGTAACCACGTACTCGATCAGTCCCTCCCGCGTGCCGTGCTGGCGGTGCACCTCGCGCAGGTGGTCGAGCTTGTCCTGTGTGCGGGCCGTCACCGTGATCTTCGAGGGGGCGTCCTCACGCTCGGCCAGCGCCCAGCTCAGTGCGGTGCCCGAACCGCCAGCGCCCAGGATCACGACCGCCGCCCCCGTAGAGGTGAAGTGATCGGCCGGGAGGAAGTCGTTCAGCGCGAGGTCGACCGTGATCGGATCCTTGGCCCGTCCGGACAGGACCCGGCCGCGCTTCGAGATGCTGGAGATCTCGGAGCAGGACACCGCGAAGGGATCCAGCTCGTCGAACAAGTCGGAGGCCGCGGCGTACACGTTCATCTTGTGCGTGGTCACGAGGGCTCCGCGGTGGTGCGGGTCATCGCGGATCTGCTCGACCATCGCGCGGTACTGTGCCGGCTCGGCGTCCATCGGCAGATCGTGGCCGAGCAGGGTGCGCGTCGGGAGCCCCAGGATCTCGGCCCACAGCGGGAACACCTTCATGATCGACGACGATGCGGTGGTCACTCCGACGAAACCCATGTAGTCGGCGGATGCAGCAGCGGAGGCCCCGTCGGCGTGGACGGTGTCGGCGGTGGTGGTCATCGGTTCTCCTCGGCGAGCGGGACGGGAACGGGATGGGCGGGATCGCCACCGGCGAGGATCGCGATCACGTCGGCCAGCGAGAGAGCGCCCATGTTGTCGACGGCCTGGGTGGTCTGCGCGCCGAGGTGCGGGGTGACGATCACGCGGTCGGCGAGGTCCGGGGCGAGCAGAGGGCTGTGGTGCGCGGCCGTGTCACCGTCGAGGGTGTCGGCCGCGTAGCCGGCGAGGGTTCCGTCGCGGAGCGCCTGCGCGACGGCCGCCTCGTCGATCAGGTCACCGCGGGCGGTGTTGACCAGCACGGTTCCCGGCCGCATGCCGGGGAGACGGTCGGCGTCGACGAGCTGTTGCCCGCCCGGAGCGTGCAGCGTGACGACGTCGGCGGTGCGGAACAGGTCGTCGAGCGAGACGGGTTCTGCACCCCGGGCCCGCACGACATCGTCGGGAAGGAACGGATCGGCGGCCAGCACGCGCGGCCCGAAGCCGCTCAGCCGCGCGGCCACACCCTGGCCGATGCGCCCGAAGCCGACGATGCCGACCGTGGCGGCGCCGAGCTCACGTCCGCGCCGCACGCCCCAATCACCCGTGCGCACGCGGCGATCGCCGTCCGGGATGAACCGCAGCGCGGCGAGCATGAGCCCGATCGCGTGGTCGGCGACCGCGTCGGCGTTGGCGCCGGGGGTGTTGGTCACCGGGATGCCGCGATCGCGCGCCGCGCCCAGATCGACCGACTCGGTGCCGACGCCGTACCGGGCGACCACCTTGAGCTTCGGAGCCGCGGCGAAATGTGCGTCCGTGACCGCCCCGGTGCCCGCGATCCAGGCATCAGCGCCGTGCAGGAGTGATCGCAAGTCCTCGAGGTCATGATGCGCCGGACCGCGGAGGATGCGATGCCCCGCCTGGGCGGCGCGTTGCACCAGGTCGAGGTGGCCGTCCGAGAAGGAGCGGCTGGTGACGAGGATCACACCCATCAGCGCGGCCGTCCGGCGAACCACGGCGCCAGGGCCGTGTAGGCGTCGGCGAAGCGGGCGTGCCGCTCGGCGTAGACGGCATGGCGCCCGGCATCCGGGGTGAACTCGGCGGTGACCTCGCTCAGGGCGCGGGCGGCCGAGAAGTCCGTGAGCCCGAGCCCGACTGCGGCGGTGACCGCTGCTCCGAGACTGTTCGCCTCCTCCACGATCGTCCGTCGGCGCACCGGCACGCCCCACACATCCGCCAGCACCGAGAGGTACACGTCGCTCTGGGCTCCGCCGCCGACCGCGTCGATGCGGTCGATCACGGCCCCGGACTCACGGAAGGCCTGGATGCAGCTGAGCAGGTTGAACGCCGTACCCTCCAGCACCGCCCGCACGAGGTGGGCTCTGCCGTGGTGGCGGGCGAGGCCGACGAAGGCGCCGCGGGCGTCCGGGTCCCACATCGGGGAGCGCTCGCCGAGGAGGTAGGGGAGGAAGTAGAGGTCGTCGGTGTCGATGTCGGCGGACGCTTCGGCCGTCAGCCGCCCGGTCTCGGGGTGGGCGGGGTCGGGGGAGAGGGCCTCCGAGATCCATTGCACCGAGGCCCCGCCGGCCTGCATGGTGGCGGTCGGCACGAACGAGCCGGGGACCACGTTGTCGAACGTGAAAGTGCGCATCGCGGGGTCGTGCAGCGGGGCATCGGCCGCGAACGAGATCCACGACGAGGTGCCCAGGCACACGTACGCGCCGTCCTCGGGAGCGACGACGCCAGAGCCGACGGCGGCCATCGGACCATCGCCGCCCCCCATCACCACACGGACGCTCGCGGGGAGCCCGAGGGCGTCCGCGGCTGCATCTGTCAGCGTGCCGGCGATCCTGGTCGAGTCGAGGATCTCGGGGAACAGGGCCGGGTCGAGGCGTGCGGCGCGCACGACCTCGTCCGACCAGGTTCCGGCGGCCTGGTCGTAGGCGTTGGTGCCGGAGGCGTCGGAGCGGTCGGTGGCCAGGCGCCCGGTCAGGCGCAGGACGATGAAGTCCTTCGCGACGCACACCCGGCGCACGCGCGCCCACACGTCGGGCTCGTTGTCGCGCACCCACATGATCTTCTCGACCGAGTAGGTGGGGTTGAGGCGATGGCCCAGGATGCCGTAGGCGTGTTCGGCGCCGATCGCGGCCTCGAGCTCGCGCTGCTGGGCGCCCGACCTGGTGTCGGCCCAGATGATCGCCGGGCGTGCGGGTTCGCCGTCGGCGTCGAGCAGCACCGCCCCCATCATCTGGCCGCTCACCACGAGTCCGGCGATGTCGGTCGCGGCCGTTCCGGTGCGGGCGATCAGGTCGCGCGTCGCCTCGACGACCGCGTTCCACCAGTCGGAGGGGTTCTGCTCGGCGATACCGCCCGCGGCGAAGTGCGCGGGGTAGGGGACGGTGACCGAGGCGACGAGACGGCCGTCGTCGTGGTGCAGGGACGCCTTGTTGCCAGTGGTGCCCAGATCGTGCGCGATGATCATGGCCGGAGCCTATTCCGCGTAGGGGCGCAGGTCGACGCCGGAGGCTGCGCGATAGGCGCGTGCGCCCATGCCGTGCTCCAGCACCCAGCCGTAGTCGTGCCCCGCTCCTCCCGGGTAGACCGCGAGGAAGGCGTAGGGCTCGTCGCCGGTGTTGACCGAGCGATGTGCCCAGCCCGGCGGGATGTAGCCGATCGTTCCGGGGAGCATGTCCAGCCACTCGGTGCGCTCGCCGTCGAACATGAGCAGTCCGCCGCGGCCCTTCAATGCCAGGTAGATCTCGCCCTGGTGGTTCGGGTGCTGGTGGCCCTTGGTCATCCAGAGCTCACCGGACGTGTCGCCGGGCATGATCGTCGTGATCGACTGCGGCAGCTCGCGGTCGACCTCGGGAACGGGGGAGCTCACCACCGTGTAGACCACGGGGTTGTCGCTGGCGGATGCGTCGGCCCAGGCCTCGGCGTCGAGGAAAAGCCCCTCCAGGTCGGACATCCGCCGGGTGAGGGTCGGCCCTTCGGGCGAGAGCGTCAGCTTCTCGGCGTCGAACGCGATCGCCATCGGAGAGATCGGCGGGGTGTGGAACTCGGGCATCGGTGCTCCTCGTACGGGCGCTGCGTCGTTGCGCAACCTGTAATGACAGGTTCACTGTACCTGTTATGACAGGTCGCGTCCAGAGTCGCTCATCTTTCGAATCGCGTGAATGGTCCGATTCGGGGCGGAGAAGCGACCGTTCACGCGATTCGAAACCCGGGGCTGTCGCGAGTAGCGTCAACGAACATGGGCACGGTGAGGACGGATACGGCGGTCGCACCCGCGCGCGACGTGCGCCTCGGGCTGCCGCTCGCGATCGCCGCGGCCTTCGCGTTCGGTATGTCGGGAGCATGGGCGCGCGGGCTCATCGATGCGGGGTGGACGCCCGGGGCCGCGGTCACCGCTCGCATCTGGGTGGCAGCCCTCGTGCTGCTCCTCCCCACGATCCTCTCCCTGCGTGGGCGGTGGGGGCTGCTGCGGCGCAATGCGGGGATGATCCTCGCCTACGGTCTGCTCGCGGTCGCGGCGACGCAACTCTTCTACTTCCAGGCCGTCGCCGTCATGGATGTCGGGATCGCCCTGCTCATCGAGTACACCGCTCCGGTCGCGGTGCTGCTGTGGCTCTGGCTGCGCAGGGGGGAGCGTCCGACGCGTCGGAGCATCATCGGCGCGGCCATCGCCTTCGTCGGGCTCGTGCTGATGCTCGACATCCTCACCGGTGCCGACGTGAACGTGGCCGGGATCCTCTGGGCGCTCGGGGCGATGGTGGGGGCGGCGACGTACTTCGTGCTGTCCGCCAAGGCGGACACGGGGCTGCCGCCGATCGCGCTCGCCGGCAGCGGTCTGCTGCTCGGTGCGCTCGGGCTCACCGCCGCCGGGGCCCTCGGCGTGCTGCCGATCCGGTGGACCACCGACGACATCGCGTACCGGTTCGGCAGTGTGCCGTGGTTCGTCCCGGTGCTGGCGATGGGTGTCGTCGCGACCGCCCTCGCGTACCTGCTCGGGATCGCGTCGACGCGGATGCTGGGGTCGCGGCTCGCGTCCTTCGTCGCGCTCGCCGAGGTCGTGGCGGCTCTTCTGTTCGGCTGGCTGCTCCTCGGGCAGCTCCCCGATCTGCTGCAGGCGCTGGGTGGGGTGCTCGTGCTCGCCGGCGTCGTCGTGGTCAAGTTGGGGGAGCCGGTCGCCCAGGAGTTCGTCGAACCGGTGCCGTAGCCCTCGCGGGGAATGTATACCGGAAACGAGTCCAGTGAGATCATCGGCCCGCCAGAGCCGCTTTATGTATACACTGAGGGCATGACCCTTCCCGTGGAGCGCACCTCGGCCGGTGACCGTGCGTATGCGGCGCTGCTCGATGACATCCAGTCCGGCGCGCTCGCGGCAGGTTTCGTGCTCGGCGAGGTCGAGCAGGCGGAGCGCCTGGGCGTGAGTCGCACGCCCATGCGCGAAGCGCTGCGCAGGCTCGCCGCCGACGGCCTCGTCGTCCAGCAGTCACCGCGGGTCACGGTCGTCGCCGATCTCGACGCCGACGACATCCGCTCGCTCTTCGAGATCCGCCGTGCGCTCGAGGAGAGCTCGGCACGCCTCGCCGCCACCCGGGGCGATGCCTCCCTGTTCGCCGCGCTCGCCGACGAGTTCGCCCACGTCGACCTCGACGCCGTCGCCGGCCGCGACGCCTACTATGCGCTGATAGCCCGCTTCGACGCCGCCCTCGACGCCGCTGTGGCGAACGACTACATCGCGTCGGCGCTGCGCACGGTGCGCACCCACCTCGTGCGGGTTCGTCGGATGGCGCGGGACAACCCCGCCCGGCTCGCCGCCTCCGCGGGGGAGCACCGCACCATCGCCGCGGCGCTCGCCGCCCGCGACGGCGACCTCGCGGCCCACGCGACGCACGTGCACCTGCACAACGCGCTCACCGGCATCCTCGACTCCCTCCCCGAAGACGTCTCGTCCCCTCCCACGACCGAAGGACTCTCATGACCGTCACCCACCACGTCCGTGTGCACCGCAGCGACGAGAACCTCGCCCGTGAGGATCAGCTCGCCTGGAGGATCGCCGAGGTCGCCGCCGACCCGGTCGAGGTCGAGCAGGATGTCGTCGACATGATCATCAACCGCATCATCGACAACGCCTCCGTCGCCGCGGCCTCCCTGACCCGCGCGCCGATCAACGCGGCCAGGGCGCAGGCGTTCAGCCATCCCGTCTCGACGGGCGGCGTCGGTGCGAACCTCTTCGGCGCCGCACTCGACCACCGCACCAGCCCCGAGTGGGCCGCCTGGGCGAACGGCGTGGCCGTGCGCGAGCTGGACTACCACGACACGTTCCTCGCGGCGGAGTACTCGCACCCCGGCGACAACATCCCGCCGATCCTCGCGGTCGCCCAGCACACCGGCAAGGACGGCCGCGCCCTGGTGCGCGGCATCGCCACCGGGTATGAGATCCAGATGGATCTGGTGCGCGCGATCTGCCTGCACAAGCACAAGATCGACCACGTCGCCCACCTCGGCCCGTCGGCCGCCGCCGGCATCGGAACCCTGCTCGGCCTCGACGTCGAGACCATCTATCAGGCCGTCGGGCAGGGACTGCACACCACGACCGCCACCCGCCAGAGCCGCAAGGGCGAGATCTCGACCTGGAAGGCGCACGCCCCGGCCTTCGCGGGCAAGATGGCCGTCGAAGCGGTCGACCGGGCGATGCGGGGGCAGACCAGCCCCGCCCCGATCTACGAAGGGGAAGACGGCGTGATCGCCTGGATGCTCGACGGCAAGGATGCCGCGTACGACGTGCCGCTGCCCGCCGCGGGTGAGCCCAAGCGCGCGATCCTCGACTCGTACACGAAGGAACACTCGGCCGAGTACCAGGCGCAGGCGCTCATCGACCTCGCCCGCAAGCTCGGGATCGAGAACCCGGCGCTGCGTGACCCCGCCAACATCGATCAGATCGTCATCCACACGAGCCACCACACCCACAACGTGATCGGCTCCGGCGCCAACGACCCGCAGAAGTACGACCCGACCGCCTCGCGCGAGACGCTCGACCACTCGGTGCCCTACATCTTCGCGGTCGCGCTGCAGGACGGTGGATGGCACCACGTCGACTCCTACGCCCCCGAGCGCGCGGGCCGCGCCGACACGGTCGCGCTGTGGCACAAGATCACCACCGCCGAGGACGCCGAGTGGACGCGCCGCTATCACTCCGAGGACCCGGATGAGAAGGCGTTCGGCGGTCGCGTCGAGATCCGCCTCACCGACGGGTCGACCGTGGTGGACGAGATCGCCGTGGCGGATGCCCACCCCCTCGGAGCGCGTCCGTTCGCCCGGGAGAACTACATCGCCAAGTTCCGTCTGCTGGCGGAGCCCGTGCTCGAGCCCGCCGAGATCGAACGGTTCCTGGACCTCGTCCAGCGTCTGCCCGAGCTGACCGCAGCGGAGGTCGGCGAGCTGTCGATCGTCGCGAAGCCGGGAGTGCTCGAGAACGCCGGCGCCCCGAAGGGGCTGTTCTGATGCTGTACTCGACCGTCACCCCGTCGGAGAAGCGGCGCCTGTTCCGCGAGCGGCTCGCGAGCGGGGAGCTGCTTCGCTTCCCCGGTGCGTTCAACCCGCTGAGCGCACGCCTGATCGAGCAGAAGGGCTTCGACGGCGTCTACATCTCCGGCGCCGTGCTCTCGGCCGATCTGGGC
Organism: Microbacterium aurugineum; assembly: GCF_023101205.1. Lineage (NCBI taxonomy): Bacteria > Bacillati > Actinomycetota > Actinomycetes > Micrococcales > Microbacteriaceae > Microbacterium > Microbacterium aurugineum. Next base: position 409,350 of record NZ_CP078078.1, read on the forward strand.
CTCCCCGACATCGGCCTCACCACGCTCACCGAGGTCGCGGGTCGGGCGAAGCAGATCGCCCGCATGACCGACCTCCCCGCGATCGTCGATGCCGACACCGGCTTCGGCGAACCGATGAACGTCGCCCGCACGATCCAGGAGCTCGAGGATGCGGGCCTCGCGGGCACGCACATCGAGGACCAGATCAACCCGAAGCGCTGCGGTCACCTCGACGGCAAATCCGTGGTCGACGAGGACACGGCGATCAAGCGCATCCGTGCCGCCGCCGACGCCCGTCGCGACGAGAACTTCCTCCTCATGGCGCGCACCGACATCCGGGCGGTGGAAGGGCTGGACGCGGCGATCGACCGCGCCAAGGCACTGGTGGATGCGGGCGCCGACGCGGTGTTCCCCGAGGCGATGCGCACGCTCGCGGAGTTCGAGGCGATGGCCGAGGCACTCGACGTGCCGATCCTCGCGAACATGACCGAGTTCGGCAAGAGCGAGCTGTTCTCCGTGGATCAGCTGCGCGACGCCGGGGTCAACCTCGTCATCTGGCCGGTGTCGCTGCTGCGCATCTCGATGGGGGCCGCGGGCCGTGCGCTCGATACGCTGAACGAAGAGGGGCACCTGACCTCGAAGCTCGGCGAGATGCAACACCGCGCCGATCTCTACGACCTGATCGACTACGAGTCGTACAACCATTTCGACTCCGGTGTCTTCAACTTCACCATCACGAAGGAGTGACCATGACCGAGCCGGACATCAAGAAGGGCCTCGCGGGGGTCGTCGTCGACACGACCGCGATCTCGAAGGTCAATCCCGAGACGAACAGTCTGCTGTACCGCGGCTATCCGGTGCAGGAGCTCGCGGACACGCAGCCGTTCGAAGCGGTCGCATACCTGCTCTGGAACGGCGAACTGCCGACGCCCGAGGAGCTGGCGGCGTTCCGCGTGGAGGAGCGCAGACACCGCGCGCTCGCCGACAACGTCAAGGCCGCGATCGACCTGGTCCCGCTCGACGCGCACCCGATGGACGAGGTGCGCACCGCGGTGAGCCTGATCGGTGCTTCCGACCCGGGCGCCGGCGGCTCGGTGCTCGACGCCGGGGGCAGCCCCGAGCAGAACCTCGAGCGCAGCATCCGCCTCTTCGCCGCGCTCCCGGCGATCGTCGCCTACGGGCAGCGTCGTCGTCGTGGCCAGGAGCTCATCGCCCCCCGAGACGACCTCGACTACTCCGCGAACTTCCTCTGGATGACGTTCGGCGAGGAAGCGGACGACGTCGTCGTGGATGCGTTCAACCGCTCGATGATCCTGTACGCGGAGCACTCCTTCAACGCCTCGACGTTCACCGCACGCGTGATCACCTCGACCCTGAGCGACATCTACTCCGCGGTCGTCGGGGCCATCGGCGCGCTCAAGGGCCCGCTGCACGGTGGCGCCAACGAAGCGGTCCTGCACATCTTCGACGACATCGGCACCGCAGACAATGTCGTGCCGTGGCTCGACAAGGCGCTCGCCGAGAAGCGCAAGATCATGGGCTTCGGGCATCGCGTCTACAAGAAGGGCGATTCCCGGGTGCCGACCATGAAGGCGGCGCTCGACACCCTCGTGGAGCACTACGATCGCGCCGACGTGGCCGAGCTGTACGACACCCTCGAGTCGGAGTTCGTGGCGCGCAAGGGCATCTATCCGAACCTCGACTACCCGTCGGGCCCTGCCTACAACCTGATCGGTTTCGACACGCTCACCTTCACGCCGCTGTTCGTCGCGGCGCGAGTGACGGGCTGGACCGCGCACGTGATCGAGCAGGCGGGATCGAACGCGCTGATCCGTCCGCTGTCGCACTACGACGGTCCGGACGAGCGCCACGTCGAGGGCTGACCCACCTCCCGAACTCAGAGGGGGGCGGGATCGGGGTGAGCGGTGCGCCCGGGGAAGCCCGTCGACTCGCGTCTGACGATGCGGAACCCCGGCTTCACCGTGCGCGGCGAGCGACGACCGCCCTTCTCCTCGATGCGCTCGATGAGCAGGTCCACGGCTGCCACCGCGATCTGTGTGCGCCCGGCGTCGACGCTGGACATGGAGGGGATCGAGAACTTGGCCTCGTCGATGTCATCGAACCCGATCACCGCGACGTCCTCGGGGACGCGCAACCCCGCCTCGCCCAGCGCGCGGAGCGCCCCCAGACCGAGGGCGTCGTTGAGGGCGAAGACCCCGTCGAACGCCACCCCTTCGCTGATCAGCTCGCGGATCGCCAGGAGACCTCCGCTGCGACTCCAGTGCGCGCTCGTGCGGATGAGCCGTGGGTCGACCTCGAAGCCGGCCTCGAGGAACGCCTCCCGATAGCCGGCGAGTCGCAGCTTCGCCGAGCTGGTGCCAGGCGTCTCTTCCTCTTCTGCGCCGACGAGGGCGATGCGCCGGCGCCCGATGTCGAGGAGATGCTCCACCGCAGCTCTGGCTGCGGAGGTGTTGTGCATGGCGACGTGGTCTGTCGGGCCGTCGAAGATGCGCTCACCGAGGAGGACGAGGGGGAAGCCCGTGTCCAGAGCATCGGCATCGGGCTGGCCCAGTGCCACGGGGCTGAACAGCAGTCCGTCGGTGAGACGCAGACGCCCTCCGGTGATCACTTGCAGTTCGCGGGCCCTGTCGCCGCTGGTCTGCTCGACGACGACACCGAGCCCCCGGTCGTCGGCGGCACGGATGACCGCATCCGCCAGCTCGGCGAAGTAGTTCTCGCTCAGAGCGGGAACGGCGAGGCCGATGACACCCGTGCGGCCGGAGCGAAGGCCGCGTGCCGACAGGTTCGGCCGGTAGCCGAGTTCATCGATGGCCGTCTGCACACGTTCGCGGGTCTGCGCGCTCACGTGGGGGTAGTCGTTGATGACGTTCGAGACGGTCTTGATGGAGACTCCGGCGAGGCGCGCGACGTCGTGCATCGTCGGATCCATCGGGCCTCACCAATCGCCGTGTGTCACGCCAGCGCGCTCCCCTCACTCTAACGTCGTGCGCAGAGTGCGGGCGGGAGAGGAATGCTCTCCCGCCCGCACCCGAATCGCCTGCTGCTACTGACCGAGCTCGTTCTGAAGGTCGGTCTGCGCCTGATCGAGAGCCTCCTCCGCGGGCGTGCCGTTCTCGTAGATCTCGTTGAGCGTGACCGTGCGGAACTGGTTGTCGACCGTGGGAAGGGACGCGTTGGAGAACGACTCGAAGTGACCGATCCCGTCCTTCACCGAGTTCAGCACGTCGAACAGGTTCGTCTGGAAGTACTGGTTGAACTTGTTGTCCGGGTTCTTCGTGACCTTCTCGTCTTCCCAGACCGACATGTTCACGGGGTCGAAGCCCAGCTCCTCCCACACCTTCACGTTCGCTTCGAGCGACAGCTTGCTGTAGGCCGCGAACTCGCTGGCGATCTCCTTCTTCCCGCTGCCGGCCATCACGGCGGTGCCGGTGCCACCGCCACCGATGGTCAGCACCTCGGAGCCCTCGATCTGCGGAGCGGGAGCGATCGCGATCTTCCCCGCGAGATCCGGCATGTAGTCGACGAAACGCGAGGTGTACCACGCGGGGTACACGACGGCGGCGTAGTCGCCGTCGTTGATGGCGCCGAAGGCCTCCTCGCTGTCCGGGCTACCACCGGGGATCGTCGAGATCGCTCCCGACTCCTTCATGTCCTGGAACATCTCCATCGTGTCGACGACCTCGGGGCTGTTCACGTCGACGTCCCCCCGCCCGTCCTCGGTGAAGAGCTGACCGCCGTTCTGTGCGATCGCGAGCGGCTCGGTGAAGAAGATGCTCGTGCTGGCGACGCCGAACGCCTTCCCGGTCGCCGCGGAGTACTCGGTGCCGGCGGCGGCGAAGTCGTCCCAGGTCTCGATCGTCGTGTAGTCGATCCCGGCGCTCTCGAGGAGTTCGGTGTTGTAGAAGCTCACGAAGGCGCCGACGTGGGTCGGGAAGCCGTAGATCTTGCCGTTCCTGCTGTAGAGGTCGAGCCGGGCCTGCACGATGTCGTCGGTGTAGGGCGCGGCGACCTCCGTCAGATCCGCCAACGGCGGGTTGTCGCCCTTGACGAAGTTCGCGAACTTGCCGACCTCGATGTCGGCCAGGTCGGGGAGGCCCTCCCCGGAGTTCACGGCGAGTAGGAGCTTGTCGTGCATGTCCTGGTAGGGGTAGACGGTGATGTTCAGGTCGATGGCCTTGTCGGGGTTCTCCTTGTTCCAGCTCTCGGCCATCTGCTCGTAGACCTGGCCGTGGAGCTCGGCGAAGACCCACATGTCCAGTGTGGTGGTGCCGTCGGCGTTCGCGCCGTCGTCCTGCGGGGTGCCGCTCGCGCAGGCGGACAGAGTGCCGACCGTCACTGCTGCCACGGTCGCCGCGGTCAGAATCCTTCGGAATCGCATGGTCATACTCCTGACTGTGTGGGGGATACGGGGGAGAGGAAGGTTCGGTGTCAGCCCTTGACCGCACCGGCGGTCATGCCCTGCACGAAGAACCGTTGGAACGCGAGGAAGAGGATGAGGAGGGGGATCAAGGAGAAGAACGAGCCGATGATCAGCAGCTCGTAGTTGTTGCCGTACGGCGTGAGCAGCGTGTTCAGGCCGATGGGCAGGATGAACTTGTCCGGCGAGCGCAGAACCAGCAGCGGCCAGAGGAAGTTGTTCCAGATGATCATGCTGTTGAGGATCGCCATCGCCGCGAACGCCGGTTTGGCGATCGGTGCCACCAGACGGAAGAAGATGCCGAACTCCGACACTCCGTCCATGCGACCGGCCTCGAGGATCTCCTTCGGGATGCCCAGGAAGTACTGCCGGAAGAAGAAGATCGTGACCGCCTGGGCGAGGAACGGGAGGACGACGATCCAGTACTGGTCCGTGGCGCGCATGTCGTTCACCTGGACGTACAGCGGCAGCATGAGCATCTCGAACGGGATCGTCATGAGGATGATCACCAGGATGAAGCCGAGGCTCTTGCCGCGGAACTCGTACATCGCGAACCCGTAGGCGACGAACGAGCTCACGAGGAGAGTGCCCACCAACTGCACGACCGTGAGCACGAGACTGTTCCAGAACCATTGGAAGTACAGGCCGGAATCGGTGAAGAGCATCACGTAGTTGTCGAAGCTCAGTGTCGACCAGTCGGTCGAGAACGAGATCCCGTTGCGGATGACGTCGTTGCCGTCCTGAAAGGTTCCGAAGACGATCGCGAGCACCGGGACGAGCGAGACGAGAGCGATGAGGATCAGGAAGCCGCTCTGTATCAGCCCCGCCGTGCGACGCGACATCCGTGGTCGTGTGCGGGCGGCAGGCGGCGTCGCGGAGGTCTGGTACATCATCGAGCCGACTCCTTCTTCAACGTGCCCGTGGCGATGAGCTGAGTGAGATTGATCGCGAGGACCAGCACGAGGAGCACGACGCCCACGGCGGAGGCGAAGCCGAGGTCATTGTCCTGGATGCCCTTGCGATAGAGGTAGCCGACGATCGTCAGGCCCTGGTTGTTCGGTGAGTTGTTGCCGGCGTAGAGCATGAAGCTCTCGAGGAACATGGCCAGACCGCCGTACACGCTGATCGTGGTGACGTAGACGATGGTGGGCTTCAGCCCCGGCAGGGTGACGTTGAAGAACTGCTGGACCTTGGTCGCACCGTCGATCGACGCCGCCTCGTAGTACTGGGTCGGGATCGCCTGCATGCCGGCGAGGAAGTACATCGTGTTCACGCCGGCCCATCTCCACAGCGCCAGGAGGAGCAGTGCCGTGAGACCGGTGAGGTCTTCGCGCAGCCAGCGGACGGGCCCGAAGCCGAAGAACTCGACGACCTGGTTCATCAGACCCGAGTCGGTCTCGGAGAACATCAGTCGGAAGATGATGCCGGCGACCACGACGGACGTCAGAGCGGGGATGAAGAGCGAGGACTTGAAGAAGTCCTTGATGCGGCTGTTGCCCAGTCGGGAGTTGATGATCGCCGCCAGCACCATCGGGATCGGGACGAGGATGACCAGGGTGAGGAGCATGTAGCGGATGCTGTTGAACATGGCCTTCCAGAACACCTGGTCGCGCCAGAGCCGCTCGTAGTTCTCCGTACCGATGAACGTGGCCTGACCGTAGAGCACCTCCTGGAAGCTCATCGTCACCGATCGGCCGACGGGAACCAGCCAGAACACGAGCACCGTGAGCACGAAGGGCAGGATGAACAGGTAGGGAGCGAGACGCTGGTTGTAGAGCAGTTTCTTCATGCGCCGCGACTCCTTCTCAGCGTTCCAGAATTAACAACGATGTAAACAGGCTGACAGTGCGCCGCGTCACCATGTCGGTGATGCGTCCTCGTGAGGCCGTGGGGGCGTCGCGCTGGTTCTCGATCAGTCATGGCAGCTTTCTTCCTCGAACTCATGCCTGGGTGGCGTTTCTCGCCGGAGCTTCGGGTGGCGCGGAGATGTCGACGCTCCATGAACGGGGTCGTTTGCTCCGCCTCCACCTGTCTTCGCTGAACAGGTTATGCTCCTGCCGACAGATTTACAACGTTGTATATTGGTGACGCACACGTCCTCACTCGGAAGAGCACCCATGCCATCGGCCCATCTGACCATCGACCCGCACTTCGTGACCGGGCGCATTCAGCGTCGACTGTTCGGCGGCTTCGTCGAACATCTCGGCCGCCACGTCTACGACGGAATCTATGAACCCGGTCATGAGGCCGCGGATGCGGAGGGGTTCCGCCGTGATGTCATCGACCTCGTCCGAGAACTCGGCGTCTCGACCATCCGCTATCCCGGCGGCAACTTCGTTTCGGGGTTCCGATGGGAAGACTCGGTCGGCCCTCGTGAACAGCGGCCCCGGCGCCTCGACCTCGCCTGGCACTCGACCGAGACGAACGAGGTCGGGCTCCATGAGTTCGCCTCGTGGCTCGACAAGGTGGGCAGCGACCTCATGATGGCGGTCAACCTCGGCACCCGGGGGACGCTGGAGGCACTGGATCTTCTCGAGTACGCGAACATCCGAGGAGGGACGGCGTTGAGTGAGCGGCGTCGAGAGAACGGGCGTGACGAGCCGTTCGGTGTCGAGATGTGGTGCCTGGGCAACGAGATGGACGGTCCGTGGCAGCTCGGCCATCGCTCTGCGGACGACTACGGCAAGGTCGCCTCGCAGGCGGCCAAGGCCATGCGACAGATGGACCCCGATGTCACGCTCGTCGTCTGCGGGTCATCGAGCCGGCACATGCCCACGTTCGGTGAATGGGAGCGCGTCGTGCTCGGGCACACCTACGACGACGTCGACTACATCTCCTGCCACGCCTACTACGAGGAGAAGGACGGAGACCTCGACTCGTTCCTCGCGTCCGCCGTCGATATGGATCGCTTCATCGAGTCGGTGGTGGCGACGGCTGATCACGTCGGGGCCGTACGGGGCAGCACGAAGAAGATCGATCTCTCCTTCGACGAGTGGAACGTCTGGTACCTCGACCGGTTCCGCGACGTGGACAAGATCTCCGGCATCGACAACTGGCCGATCGCTCCGCGTCTGCTGGAGAACGTGTACTCGGTCGTCGACGCGGTCGTCTTCGGCAACCTCCTCATCTCGCTGATCAAGCATGCCGATCGGGTCACGAGCGCATCGCTGGCGCAGTTGGTGAATGTGATCGCGCCCATCATGACCGAGCCGGGCGGGCCCGCGTGGAGGCAGACCACGTTCTACCCCTTCTCGATCACGTCGCGCCTGGCCCAGGGGGACGCGCTCGAGCTCAAGCTCGACGCGCCCTCCTACCGCACCGCGCTGTATGGCGAAGTGCCACTCGTCGACGCGGTGGCGACGCACGAGTCCGAGACCGGGCGCTCTGCCGTCTTCCTGGTGAATCGGAGCACGACGGAGGCGATCACGGTCACCGTGGACATCGCTGGACTCGGCGACGTCGGGGTGTGCGAGGCCCACACCCTGAGCGATGACGACGTGTACGCCGTGAACACGCTCGCCGACCCGGAGCGCGTCACCGTCCGCGACAACGACACGGTCGCCCTCGAAGGAGGACTGCTCACGGTGACTCTGCCGCCCGTGTCCTGGTCCGCCATCGCTCTGGGCTGAGCTCGCCGGCCCGACGTCCGAGACGGGGTGATCGCGTTCCGAGTGCGCAGGGGTCTCGTCAGCGTGTGAGCCAGCTCCGCAGGGACCGCGTCACGAAGGGCAGCACCCAGTACGCCATGATCGGGGTGAGGACGAGAGTCGTGACGAGCACCCTCAGCCAGATCGGGAGACCGTCCCAGCCGGGAACGGGACTCAGGGCGTAGGTGAAGGCCAGGTTGACCGGGAAGAAGCCCAGCCAGATCGAGGTCGCCTGCTTCCACCGCGGAGGCGCGGGCGCGACGGTGACCGTGGCGGTGCCGCCCTCGGAGGACGGGAGCGTGATGGTCCCGGTGGTCGGCTCGTCGAACCAGCCCTCGATGCCGGTACGCCGTTTCGAACGCTCGCTCCGCACGAAGCCCTCGCCCATCGACAGCCACCAGGTGCGTTCGGCCGACTGCTCCCACGCGACCAGCGACTCCTCGCTCGCGAAGCGGTAGAGCATGTGCCACACCTGCGAGTCCTCGCCGGCGCGCACCCAGCCGGAGCCGAGGAAGCCCGGATACTTCGTCGCGAGGTTCACCCCCGTCTGCACCCAGGCGGTCGCCTCGGTGATGCGGCCGGGGTCGACCTCGCGGCGGATGGACACGGTGACGGGCTCGGACATGATGCGGTCCTCGGAGAACGGACGCCCGGGGTCGGGGCGTCGAAGCGGATGCGCCAGGGGTGGCAGCGCACGGTCGATTCTAGGTCGAACGCCCCAGGGATGCCGCCTCCACGAAGAGGACCCCCGCCGACCCGATTCGGCGGGGGTCTCGCGGCGTGGGAGCCGCGACGGGAGCGAGAGTGCTCACCGTGCGCGCGGTAGACGTGACACCCGATCCGGTCTGAGTCTCTGTCCGCGCATCTGCAGTTGTACCCGGGGGAGATGGCCGGCCGGTGAACGCGGTGCGAACAACCCCGACGGATGAGAAGACCCACGCGGGAGAAAATGCTAGGACGTCCTAGTAAATCTCCGGAGGCCAGAGTAAACTCCTCAATGTGCCAATGACGGCACGGAGGGATGTCACACAATGACTCGTACCATCGCCCACTTCGTAGGCGGATCGCTTCTCACTCCCGACTCCGGTCGCTTCGCCGATGTGTTCGATCCGAGCACCGGTGCCGTGCAGGCGCGGGTGCCGCTGGCGTCGGCCGAGGAGGTCCGCCGGGTGATCGCCAACGCCGAGGAGGCCCAGGTCGCCTGGGCCGCGACCAACCCGCAGAAGCGTGCGCGGGTGCTGCTGCGCTTCCTCGACCTGGTGCAGCGCGAGATGACGCCGCTCGCCGAGCTCCTCGCGAGCGAACACGGCAAGACGGTCGACGATGCCAAGGGCGACATCCAGCGCGGTCTCGAAGTCATCGAGTTCTCCGCCGGGGCTCCGCACCTGCTCAAGGGCGAGTACTCCACGGGCGCGGGGACCGGAATCGACGTCTACTCGATGCGGCAGCCCCTGGGCGTGGTCGCCGCGATCACTCCTTTCAACTTCCCCGCGATGATCCCGCTGTGGAAAGCGGGGCCCGCGCTCGCGGCGGGGAACGCCGTCGTGCTCAAGCCCAGCGAGCGCGATCCCTCGGTGCCGGTGCGCCTCGCCGAGCTCTTCCTCGAAGCGGGACTTCCCGCCGGGGTGCTCAACGTCGTGCACGGTGACAAGGAGGCGGTCGACGCGCTGCTCACCGATGACCGCATCCGGGCCGTCGGGTTCGTCGGGTCCACACCGATCGCCGAGTACATCTATGGCACCGCGACGGCTCACGGCAAGCGGGCGCAGTGCTTCGGCGGAGCCAAGAACCACATGATCGTGATGCCGGACGCCGACCTCGACCAGGCGGTGGATGCGCTCATCGGTGCGGGCTACGGTTCGGCCGGAGAGCGCTGCATGGCGATCTCGGTGGCCGTTCCGGTCGGGCAGGAGACGGCCGACGCTCTCGCCGCCAAACTCACCGAACGGGTCGCCCAGCTGCGGGTCGGGCCCTCTCTCGCGGCGGACGTCGATTACGGGCCGCTGGTCACCCGCGCGGCGGTGGAACGGGTCGAGGGGTACATCCAGCAGGGCGTCGACGAAGGAGCGACCCTCCTCGCCGACGGCCGCGGCTTCACCGTTCCCGGTCACGAAGAGGGGTTCTACCTCGGACCGACCCTGTTCGACCACGTCACGACCGAGATGGCGATCTATCGGGAAGAGATCTTCGGCCCGGTGCTCGTGATCGCCCGTGCTGCCGACTACGAAGAAGCGCTGCGCATGGCCTCGGAGCACGAGTACGGCAACGGCGTCGCGATCTTCACGCGCGACGGTGACGCCGCACGCGACTTCGCCGCCCGCGTCGAGGTCGGGATGGTCGGCGTGAACGTGCCGATCCCGGTGCCGATCGCGTACTACACGTTCGGCGGCTGGAAGCGCAGCGGGTTCGGAGACCTCAACCAGCACGGCACCGACGCCTTCCGGTTCTACACGAAGACCAAGACGGTGACGAGCCGCTGGCCTGCGGCGGGCATCCGCGACGGCGCCAGCTTCGTCATCCCCACCATGCACTGATCCGTACCGTCCGGCACGAAACTCCCACAAGGAACCACGATGACCATGACCACCGTCACCACCACGGCCGAAGAGCGCGAGGCGATCATCGGCGCCGTCCGCGAGTTCGCGGAGACCGAGCTCGCCCCGCACGCCGCGGAGCGCGACGAGAAGCACCTGTTCCCCCGCGAATCGCTGAACCGTGCCGGTGAGCTCGGCCTCGGCGGCATCTACGTGGACGAGGAGTTCGGCGGCACCGGCCTCAGCCGCCTCGACACCGTCGCGATCTTCGAGGAGCTCGCGAAGGGCGATCCTGCGGTCGCGGCCTACATCTCCATCCACAACATGGTCGTGTGGATGATCGACACGTACGGCGACGATGCGCAGCGTGGGCAGTGGCTGCCGGCGCTCACCTCGATGTCCGAGTTCGGCGGGTACTGCCTGACGGAGCCGGGTGCGGGATCGGACGCTGCGAACATCGCGACGAGCGCGGTCCGTGACGGCGACGACTTCGTACTCACCGGCGTCAAGCAGTTCATCTCGGGCGCAGGCGAGGCCGCCGTCTACGTCGTCATGGCACGCACCGGAGAGCCGGGCGCGCGGGGGATCAGCGCGTTCCTCGTGCCGGGCGACGCCGAGGCGTTGAGCTTCGGGGCGCCGGAGAAGAAGATGGGCTGGCATGCGCAGCCGACCCGCCAGGTGATCCTCGACGGCGTGCGGGTTCCGGCCTCCGCCATGCTCGGCGACGAAGGGCGTGGGTTCGCCATCGCGATGTCGGCCCTCAACGGAGGTCGGCTCAACATCGCGGCCTGTTCGCTGGGCGGCGCGCAATGGGCGCTCGACAAGGCGGTGCAGTACGTGCACGAGCGGATGGCCTTCGGAGAGCCGCTCGCCGAGAAGCAGTCGATCCTGTTCGCGATCGCCGACATGCGCACCGACCTGCACGCCGCACGCCTCATGGTGCGCGACGGCGCGCAGGCGGTCGATGAGCATGCACCCGACGCGACGATGCGCTGTGCGATGGCCAAGCGCTTCGCGACCGATGCCGGATTCGACGTCGCGAACCGGGCGCTGCAGCTCCACGGCGGCTACGGGTATCTGCAGGACTACGGCATCGAGAAGGTGGTCCGTGACCTGCGCGTGCATCAGATCCTGGAAGGGACCAACGAGATCATGCGGCTCATCGTCGGCCGCGAGATGCTGCGACCTGCGGGTTCCGCCTCCCTCCAGCGCGGCGGAGACCAGATGCGGAGCGGGTCATGACTCGCGTAGCCTTCCTCGGTCTCGGGCACATGGGCCTCCCCATGGCCAGGAACCTCGTCGCCGCCGGTCATGAGGTGCACGGCTTCGACCTGGTGCCCGCCGCCGTCGAGACGGCGCAGGCGGCGGGGATCCCGGTTGCCGCGAGTGGAGCGGATGCGGTGGCCGAGGCGGACGTCGTCATCACGATGTTCCCTGCCGGAAAGCACGTGATCGAGGCGTATCGCACCGAACTGCTCGCCGCCGCGCGTCCGGGTACTCTCTTCATCGAGTCGTCCACGATCGCCGTCGATGAGGCGAGGGCGGCCCACGCGCTCGCGCTCGCCGCGGGGCACCGCAACATCGATGCCCCGGTCTCGGGAGGTGTGGTGGGTGCCGAGAACGGAACGCTCGCCTTCATGGTCGGTGGCTCGGACGAGGACTTCGCCGCAGCGCTGCCGCTGCTGGAGGTCATGGGCAAGCGCATCGTGCACTGCGGCGGGCCCGGGCTCGGCCAGGCGGCGAAGGTCTGCAACAACATGGTGCTCGCGGTCTCGCAGATCGCGGTGGCCGAGGCGTTCGTGCTGGGGGAGCGACTGGGCCTCGAGCACCAAGCGCTGTTCGACGTCGTGTCGCAGGCATCCGGGCAGTGCTGGTCGGTCACGACGAACTGCCCCGTTCCCGGCCCGGTTCCCACGAGTCCGGCCAACCGGGACTATCAGCCGGGCTTCGCCGGGGCGCTGATGGCGAAAGACCTCGGCCTCGCGCTGCAGGCGATCGAACAGACATCGACCGACGCAAAGATGGGCCGTCTGGCGCAGGAGCTCTATGCCGCCTTCGCCGCCGGTGACGGTGCGACCCGGGACTTCTCGGGCATCATCACGGATATTCGCGACGATCGCGTGTGAGCACTGCGTTCGAATCGCGCAACTGGTTCCATTCGCGGTGCGGACGGAGTCATTTGCGCGATTCGAAGGCCAGGGTGAATGCTGAAAGAGATCCGACGGAGAGGGCGACATGACCGAATACGAGACGATCCTGGTCGAGCAACGCGGACGAGTGGGGTGGATCACCCTGAACCGACCCGGCGCGCTGAACGCGTTGAACAGCCGACTCGCGGAGGAGGTCACCGCGGCCGCCGTCGCCTTTGACACGGACGACGCTGTCGGCGCCATCGTGGTGACCGGGTCCGAGAAGGCGTTCGCGGCCGGCGCCGACATCAAGGAGATGGAGAGCATGTCCGCGGCGGAGATGCTCGAGACCGACCACTTCGGCGTCTGGCATGACTTCGCCGCGGTGCGCACCCCCGTGATCGCGGCGGTCTCCGGCTTCGCCCTGGGCGGTGGCTGCGAGCTCGCGATGATGTGCGACATCATTCTCGCCGCGGACAACGCGAAGTTCGGCCAACCGGAGATCAACCTCGGCGTCATCCCCGGGATGGGCGGTACGCAGCGCCTGATCCGTGCGGTCGGCTACTACAAGGCGGCCGAGCTGGTGCTTTCCGGACGTTTCATGGGGGCGGAGGAAGCCGAGCGCGCAGGTCTCGTGTCGCGCGTCGTTCCAGCATCCGAGCTCCTCGCCGAGGCGGCGACGCTCGCCGACTCCATCGCCGCGAAGTCGCTGCCGTCCGTCTATGCGGCGAAGGCCGCGCTGGATGCGGCGATGGAGACGACCCTCGCCGACGGCCTCGCGCACGAGAAGCAGGCCTTCGCGGCGCTGTTCGACACCGCCGACCAGAAGGAAGGGATGTCGGCGTTCCGGGAGAAGCGGTCGCCGGACTTCCAGAACCGCTAGGTGCTCGTTCGCAACTCCTCAGAAAGGAGTGCGTCGCGCGGGAAACGGCGCTTTGCGCGGTGCTCGTCGGAGATTCCTGAGGAGTTGTGAACGCCCTCAGCCGGAGAGGGCGTCGAGGACCTTCGCGATCCGGCGTTCGCGCGTTGCATCCTGTTTGGCCTCGGCCACGCTCCGCGCGTGCTCTTTGCGTACGGAGTACGACAGTGCGTCGAAGCGTGCGCGCACGGCAGGGTCGGCGTCCAGGGCTGCAGCGAGCTCGGCGGGGATGTCGACGGTGCGCTCAGCTGAATCCACCCGGATCACGGCATCGATCTCCTGCCCGATCTCGACCCCGAGTTCGGCGCGGACGGCCTTGCTGAACCCGATCAGGTTCTCGTCGCCCATCCGCGCCAGTCGCAGGCGGGCGGTGCGTCCGTCGATGGTGACGGCGACCGGGAAGGCTTTCCCGGCACCGAACGACGCGACCTGCTCGTCCGTGAGCAGGATCGCCGCGGCGGGGCCGCGGCCGGTGAGGACGGTGTGCAGACGCAGTTCGGTCATGCCGACAGGGTACGCCTGGGGTCCTCGATCTCGGCGGCCAGAATCATGTTGCGTTCGCTGATCAGGCGGCGCATGTACGCGCCGAGGAACAGGGCGTCGACGATCCGGCCGAGCGGACCGAAGGGCGACCGGAACGTCACCGTGTCCCGCATGAGCGTGCCGGACGGATGCGCAACGAACCGGTGCTCGTGCAGGAACGCCGCGAACGGGCCGGCGATCTGCCGGTCCGAGAAGCCGTGGGGTGCATCGATGTCGAACACGACGGAACGCAACCGGAACGGGACGCCGAAATGACGTGCCCGCCACGTCACGGTCGACCCCTCCGTGAACGATCCCCCCGCCGGTGCCTCCACCATCGACTCGCCGTGTCGAGCCATCGAGCGGACGTGCAGCTCAGGGTCCAGCGACGCGGCGAACACGGCAGCGGGTGGTGCGGCGATGAGTGTCTCGAGGACGAACCGGGGCATGTCAGAGCGGCTCGGGATGCGGGCGAGGGTCCGCGAAGTCGCCCGCGGCCTTGCGGAGCCGTGCGACGATCGCGACGAGTTCCGCGGCGTCGTCTCCGCTCATGCCGAGATCGACGAAGACCTCGGAGTTCAGGGACCGGGTGGCGCGTTCGACCAGTTCCCGCCCGGTATCCGTGAGGGCGAGGAGCGCGGCCCGACCGTCGTGCGGGTGCGGCTCCCGCACCACGAGCCCATCGCGGACCAGTCGCTCCGCCGTGCTCGTGACCGTGGTCGGGTGCACCTGGAGGCGAGCGACGACACTCGACAAGGGGAGGCGTCCGGCGCGGCTGAACGCGAGCAGACGCAGCACCTCGAACCGGGCGAAGCTGAGCGCGAACGGCTTGAGCGCCGCATCGACGCGGGCGAGCAGGAGCTGTTGGGCCCGCATGACCGAGGTGACGACAGCCATGCCGTCGGCGGCATCCGTCCACCCGTGCGCGATCCACTGCCGCTTGGCCTCGGCGAGCGGGTCAACGGGGAGCGGGCGGGGTCGGGTCACCTCTCTACGGTACCGGCGGCGGCGTGCGGCGGACGGAGCGTGGGGGATACCGCAGCCCGAGTGTGGGGTATGTATACATTGTCGGGGCAATTCTGGGGTCCTGGCCGTGGTTTCCTCCGCTTTTGGCTACATAGAGACCCATGCGGATAGACTCAGCGTGTCGTGAGGAGCAATCGATGAAGATCTTCGTCTTGGTCAAAGAGGTGCCCGACACCTATGGCGATCGCAAACTGAATCTCGAGACCGGGCTCGCTGATCGCGCCGCCGGAGATGTCGTCCTGGACGAGATCACCGAGCGTGCTCTCGAGGTCGCCCTCAGTTACGCCGACAAGAACGACGGGACCGAGGTCGTCGCCCTCTCGATGGCTCCGGCCGGCTCGACCGCCTCCGTGCGTCGGGCGCTCGCGATCGGCGCCTCGTCGGCAGTGCACATCGCCGATGAGGAACTTGTGGGTGCCGATCTCGGCCTCACCGCCGAAGTGCTGGCCGCCGCGATCCGCCGCGGGAGCCCCGACCTGGTGATCACCGGGAACCTGTCGACCGACGGCTCGGGCGGTGTCATCCCGGCCATGCTCGCCGAGCACCTCGGGTTCGCGCAGGCCACCGCTCTCACGTCGGTCGAGATCACCGACGACGGCGTCTCCGGGGTCCGCGGTGCGGATGCCGGCAGTCAGCCGATCACGGCGTCGCTGCCCGCAGTGATTTCGATCACCGAGGCGCTCCCCGACGCGCGCTTCCCCAACTTCAAGGGCATCATGGCGGCGAAGAAGAAGCCGCTGGAGGTGCTCTCGCTCGCCGACCTCGAGGTCTCGGCGGATCCGTCCGCAGCGCCGCGAACCATCATGACCGCGGTGTCGGAGAAGCCTCCGCGCGCGGCCGGCGTGAAGATCACCGATGAAGGCGATGCCGCCGACAAGCTCGTCGACTATCTCGTGCAGAACAGGTTGGTGTGAGATGACTTCTTCCGAGAACCCGATCCTCGTCCTCGTCGACGTCGACCCCTCCGGCTACGTCGCGACCAGCACGGCCGCGCTGATCGGTGCCGCGTCGACGGTCGGTACGCCTGTGGCCCTGATCGTCGGCGGGAGTCCTGCGGCGGTCGATCAGGCCGCCGCTGCCGGAGCATCCGTGGTGCTGACGGCCGACGGAGACCCCACCGCGCTGACGGTCCCGATCGTGGACGCGTTGCAGGCCGCGGCAGCCCAGGTGCGACCCGATGCTGTGCTCATCTCGAACTCGATCTCCGGTCGAGACGTGGCAGGACGATTCGCGGTGCGCACGAAGAGCGCGCTGTCGGTCGACGCGGTCGGCGTCTCCCGCGATGAGGAGGGTGTCGTCGCGCACCACTCGGTCTACGGCGGCGCGTATCTGGTCGACTCCGCTCCGACATTCGGAACCCCGGTGATCACGGTGCGTCAGGGCGCGGTCGATGCGCGTGCCGAGGCGGTGCCGTCGCACTCGGTCGAGGTGCTCGATGTCACCCCGTCCGGGGTCGTCGCCGCGACGGCCGGTCCGGTCGAAGCGGTCGAGGTCGCCTCGTCCCGCCCTGAGCTGCGGGGCGCCACCCGTGTCGTCTCGGGCGGACGCGGGCTCGCATCCAAGGAGAAGTTCGTGCTCGTCGAAGAGCTCGCCGACGCGCTCGGAGCGGCGGTCGGTGCCTCCCGGGCCGCCGTCGATGCCGGATACATCCCGCAGTCGCACCAGGTCGGACAGACGGGCGTATCGGTCTCTCCACAGCTGTATGTCGCTCTCGGCATATCCGGAGCGATCCAGCACCGTGCGGGCATGCAGACGTCGAAGAACATCGTCGCGATCAACAAGGACCCCGAGGCGCCGATCTTCGAGGTCGCGGACTTCGGCATCGTCGGCGACGTGTTCACCGTGGTGCCCCAGGTGATCGCGGCGCTCGAGGCGCGGAAGAACTAGTCATGGCGACGCGGATGCTGCGACGCGGTCTGCCGCGGGTGCCGGGCGGGGACCCCTGGCCCCCTGCGGATGCCGTGGCCGTGGAAGCGGCCGACGCTCCCGAGCCTTCGGACGTGTCGCTCCCGGAGGCGGCCGTGCCGGTCGCTGAACCCGTCGCGGCCGCGGCCGCGGTCGCGCCGGAGGCAGACGCGCTCGCACCGCGTGCGGGGTCCGTGAACGGAGCCGTCGCGGCGACGGCGGGTGTGATCGCCTCCTCCTCGGGCATTCGGCGAGGGCTCCCGCGCGTGCCCGGGGGTGAGCCGTGGCCACCGGACAGTGGTGCGCAGGCTCCCGTCGCGGACGAACCAGCCGCGGAGGCGGTGCCCGCGCCGGCATCCTCGGCTGCGGCATCCGCCCCGGTCGTGTCGGACACCGTGGGCGCTGCTGCTTCGGTGTCGACGCCCGCGCCCGCCGCGAGGCCGGAGACGCACGCCTCCTCTGCGACCGGCGTTCGACGTGGGCTGCCTCGTGTCGTCGGCGGTGAGCCCTGGCCGCCCGCCGGCATCACCCCGATCATCCCCGCAGCCGCGGCCCCTGTCGACGCTGCTGCCACCGCTTCCGAGCATCCTGTCGCTGCCGAGCCCTCTGCCTCCGCGGCCGCGCGGGTCCCGACCGCTGCTGTCGCCACCGTCGATACGCCGCTGGTGTGGAAGCGCACGGTGTGGGACGGCCGTGCACCGCGGCACGTGCCTGCGGCCCCGGAGCCCGCACGTCGTCGTCCGACCTGGACCCAGGCGATCGCCGTCCTGTTCGGCGCCGCTGCGCTCGGGGTGCTCGCCGGAGCCGCCATCGCGCTGGTGCGCACGCTCCTGAGCTTCCCGTTCATGCAGGACTTCCTCGCGGCCTTCCCCGGCGAGTACGAGCCGGCTATCGAGGTCGCGCCCGGATTCGCACCGTGGGTGAACTGGGCGCACTTCTTCAACATGTTCCTGATGGTGCTCATCATCCGCTCCGGACTGCAGGTGCGCACGGAGAAGCGTCCGACGGTCTTCTGGACGCCCCGCGGCAATGCGAAGGGCAAGATCAGCCTGAACCTGTGGTTCCACCAGGCGCTCGACATCCTGTGGCTCGTGAACGGCGTCATCTTCGTGGTGCTGCTGTTCGTCACCGGGCACTGGGTGCGCATCGTGCCGACGAGCTGGGAGGTCTTCCCGAACGCGCTGTCGGCGGCCCTGCAGTATGTCTCCTTCGACTGGCCGCATGAGAACGGCTGGAACAACTACAACAGCCTGCAACAGCTCGCGTACTTCGCGACCGTGTTCATCGCGGCTCCCCTCGCGGCGATCACCGGTTTCCGGATGTCGGGGCTGTGGCCGAAGAAGGCCGAGAAGCTGTCGAAGGCATATCCGGTCGAATGGGCTCGTGCCCTGCACTTCCCGATCATGCTGTACTTCGTGGCGTTCATCATCGCGCACGTGGCGCTGGTGATGCTGACCGGATTCCTGCGCAACCTGAACCACATGTTCGCCGCGCAGGATGCCGTCACCTGGACGGGATTCTGGGTCTTCGTCGTCTCGATCGTCATGATCGCCATCGGCTGGGCGGCCGCCCGTCCGCTGGTGCTCGCTCCGATCGCGAAGGTCTTCGGAAAGGTCTCGGGGCGCTGACACGACGACGTTGACGCAGCGGCGTCGCCGCACGACGGAAGGAGATCCATGGCAGAGGCATTCATCGTCGATGCGGTCCGCTCGCCTGTCGGTCGGCGCGGGGGATCGCTCGCCGGAATCCACCCGGCGGATCTGGGCGCACACAGTCTGACCGCGCTGGTAGAACGCACGGGCATCGACCCCGGCGCGATCGATGACGTCGTGCTCGGTGCGATCGATGCGATCGGCGGGCAGTCGGGGAACGTGGCGCGCACGGCCGCCCTGGTCGCCGGATTCCCTGAGCACGTGCCCGGGGTCACGATCGATCGCCAGTGCGGCTCGAGCCAGCAGGCTGTGCACTTCGCGGCGCAGGCCGTGATGAGCGGGATGAGCGACCTCGTGGTCGCCGGCGGCTTGCAGAACATGTCGCAGGTGCCTCTGACCGCCGCGGCGACCGTGGGTGAGGCGTACGGCTTCACGACGCCGTACGCGGAGTCCCCCGGGTGGCGGGCGCGCTACGGCGATCAGGAGATCTCGCAGTTCGCCGGTGCGGAGCTGATCGCCGAGCAATGGGACATCTCCCGCGAGGAGATGGAACAGTTCGCCCTCGAGAGCCACCGTCGCGCAGCCGTCGCGCAGGACGAGGGTCGCTTCGCGAATGAGATCACGCCGTTGAACGGGCTCGACCACGACGAGGGCGTGCGCCGGGACACGAGTCTGGAGCGGATGGCCGGACTCGCTCCGTTGCGGGAGGGCGGGCGGATCACCGCTGCTGTCTCATCACAGATCAGCGATGCTTCCAGCGCCGTACTCATCGCGAGCGAGCGTGCGGTCCGCGAACACGGGCTCACACCTCGCGCGCGCATCCATCAGATGACGGTGCGGGGCGCGAGCCCCGTGCTCATGCTCACCGCGCCCATTCCGGCGACCCGGAGAGCTCTGGAGCGTGCGGGCCTCGGCGTCGCCGATATCGACCTGTTCGAGGTGAACGAGGCATTCGCCCCCGTGGTGCTCGCCTGGATGCGTGAGCTGGAGGCTCCGCATGAGAGGGTCAACGTCAACGGGGGAGCCATCGCGCTCGGTCATCCGATCGGGGCGACCGGCACGAGGCTGTTGACGACACTTCTGAACGAGCTCGAGCGCACCGGTGGGCGGTACGGCGTGCAGGCGATGTGCGAGGGCGGTGGCGTCGCCAACGTCACCATCATCGAGCGCCTCTGACCTGGTGCATGCGGGATCAAGAACGTGCCTGCGAGGGATGTGCGAGGTGCGAAATCGATCCCGCACGGGCGCGCCGCGTCAGGGTCGGACGAAGCGGACCTCGGTCAGCGTCTCACCGAGGAACGGCTCGGTGTGCGATGCGCCGTCGAGGTGGAAGCCGTTGCGCGTGTAGAAGCGGTGAGCGCGGGGGTTGTCCTCCGCGACCCACAGGTACAGCGGCTCGTCCTTCTCGACGGCGGCGTCGAACAGCTTCTGGCCGATACCGGTCGAGTGCCAGGCGTCGAGCAGGTAGATGAAGTAGAGCTCGCGGAACGCCGGAGCATCCTTGTCGCGGGCCGGTCCCGAACCGACGAAGCCGACGATCTCGCCGTCGACGAGCGCGGCGTTCATCTTGAAGTCGGGGCCTTGCGAGGCCCAGTGCGTCCAGAGCTCGGCCATCCGCCGCGGCGAGACCTTCTCGAGCGCTGCCTTGCTGATCAGGTGGTCGTAGGTCTCGTGCCAGCACTGGGCGTGCACGCGACCGAGGGCTTCCGCATCCACATCACGGACCGGACGGACGATGACTTCAGGCTGGGCTTCGGCGCTCATGTTCGTGACTCTACGCGCGGCGTCCGCGAACAGGAAATCGAGCGGAGGCCCACGGAGACGGGGCGTCACGGGATGGAGGGTTCGCACAACGATGTTCGTGATTCGTGCGCGTCTGGCTACGATCGATCCTCGTGAACGTGATCTGGCGGACCCTTCTGGTGATCCTCGGCGCTCGTCGCCGCGTGCGACGGGGGAAGACCCTCGACCCGACGGCGGTGGGCAGCATCACCCTGACGACGTTGCCGACCGACCTCGACATCCTGCGCCATATGAACAACGGTCGCTACCTGTCGCTGTTCGACCTCGGGCGCTGGGACCAGCTGATCCGCACCGGGCTGTTCGACGCCATGAAGGACCGCGGCTGGTACGCGGTCGTCTCCAGCGAGACGGTCACGTTCCGCAAGTCGCTGCAGCTCTGGCAGCGGTTCGAGGTGCAGTCGCGCTTCATCGGGCACGACGACAAGGCCCTCTTCCTGGAGCACCGGGCCGTGGTCGACGGCGAGGTCTACGCCCGGGCGATCGTGCGTGCCCGGATGCTGCGTCGCACCGGGGGCACCGTCAGCAACGAAGAGCTCTTCGCCGCGGTCGGCAAGCCCGACGGCGTGCCGGAGATCGACGCCTGGGTGCACGACTGGGCCGCGGCATCCGCCCTCCCGCCCGTGCGCGTGAAGGCTCCGAGCGTCTGGGGCTGAGCCGCTCTCGCCGCGATCTCCTCCTCTGCTTTCCGTAAGAACCTGGCTTCTTTCCCCGTCACAGAGCCGAAAGAGGGCTGCTCCCGACGGCCCTCTCAGTACTCTGAGCGGGAAGTCAGGGGCGCGGACGCCCCAGTGATCCCGTCGACGCAGACGGGTGGAGGAGGAAGCAGTGGCAGTCATCGGCATCGTGCGGGAGCCCGCGGGCGAAGCACGGGTCTCGGCCACCCCGGCGACCATCGCGTCGCTCGGCAGGCTGGGACACACGGTCAGGGTCGAACGAGGAGCAGGAGCGGCAGCGTCGTTCCCCGATGCGGACTATGAAGCCGCCGGTGCCGTGCTCGTGGGCAGGGCGGAGGCGTGGGGGAGCGAGATCGTGCTCGCGATCACGGCGCCCGGACCGGAGGAGATCGCCCTCCTCGCCGACGGGGCGACCCTCATCGCCCTGCTGTCGCCGGCACTGCGTCCCGACCTGGTCGAGTCTCTCGCCCAGCGCAGGATCACCGGGCTCGCCCTCGATGCGGTGCCCCGCATCTCGCGGGCGCAGTCCATGGACGTGCTCAGCTCGATGGCGAACATCGCCGGATACCGGGCGGTCGTCGAAGCCGCCCACGAGTTCGGACGCTTCTTCACGGGCCAGGTGACCGCCGCCGGCAAGGTGCCTCCGGCGAAGGTGCTCGTCGCGGGAGCCGGAGTCGCGGGACTCGCGGCCATCGGTGCGGCGTCGAGCCTCGGAGCCGTCGTCCGCGCCACCGATCCGCGCCCCGAAGTCGCCGACCAGGTGACCTCGATCGGGGGGACGTACCTCCCGGTCGACGTCGAGGTCGCCGCGTCCACCGACGGCTATGCGAAGGCGACGAGCGCGGACTACGACCGACGGGCCGCCGAGATCTACACCGAGCAGGCGGCCGACGTCGACATCATCATCACGACCGCCCTCATCCCCGGGCGTGCGGCACCGCGCCTGATCACGGCGTCCGACGTCGCCCGGATGAAGCCCGGCAGCGTGATCGTCGACATGGCCGCGGGGCAGGGCGGCAACGTCGAAGGGTCCGTCGCGGGCGAACGCATCGTCACCGACAGCGGCGTGATCATCCTGGGGTACACCGACCTGGCGTCGCGCCTGGCCTCTCAGGCATCCCAGCTCTACGGCACGAACCTGGCGAACCTGGTAGCCCTGCTGACGCCCGCGAAGGACGGACGGCTCGTGATCGACTTCGACGACGTGGTGCAGCGTTCGGTCACCGTCGTCCGCGACGGGGAGGTCACCTGGCCGCCGCCCGCCGTGCAGGTCGCCGCCGCGCCCGCTGCGAGAGCCGCCGCGGATCCCGTCGAGGTCGCCCCTCCGAAGAAGATGTCGACGGCGCGCCGGGTGACCCTGATCGTGCTGGGCATCGCCGCCCTCTTCGCCGTGAACGCGTTCGCACCCGCGCCGCTTCCGCAGCACTTCACCGTGCTCGTGCTCTCGGTCGTGATCGGCTTCTCCGTGATCGGCAAGGTGCACCACGCGCTGCACACCCCGCTCATGTCGGTGACGAACGCGATCTCCGGCGTCATCGTCGTCGGCGCGATGCTGCAGGTCACGTCACCGATCCCGGTCGTGCAGGTGCTCGCGACGATCGCCGTGCTGCTGGCATCCATCAACATCTTCGGAGGATTCGCGGTCACCCGCCGGATGCTCGCGATGTTCACCCTCGGGAACTCCGCGAAGGGTGGCCGGAAATGACCATCGACGCGTTCGTCGGAGCGGCGTACATCGTCGCCGCCCTGCTGTTCATCCTGAGTCTCGCCAGCCTCAGCCGCCACGAGTCGGCACGCGCGGGGGTGGTGTACGGCATCGCCGGCATGACCATCGCGCTCGTCGCGACCGTCGCCCTCACCGTCGCCGACGCCTGGAGCACCGGTGCGTTCCTCGGTCTCGGCCTGCTGGTGGCCGCCGTGCTGGTCGGTGCAGCCATCGGGCTCTGGCGGGCCAGGGTCGTCGAGATGACGGGGATGCCCGAGCTCATCGCGCTCTTGCACAGCTTCGTCGGTCTGGCAGCCGTGCTCGTCGGCTGGAACGGTTACCTCGCGCACCCGGAGCTCGCCCCCGAGCTCGTCGGCATCCACAACGCCGAGGTCTTCATCGGGATCTTCATCGGCGGCGTCACCTTCACCGGATCGATCGTCGCCTACCTCAAGCTGTCGGCCAGGATGTCGTCCGCGCCGCTCATGCTCCCCGGCAAGAACGGCCTGAACGTCGGCGCGCTCGTCGCCTTCGTCGCGCTCACCGTGTGGTTCGTGAACGACCAGCAGCTCTGGCTCCTGATCGCGGTCACCGTGCTCGCGTTCGCCCTCGGCTGGCATCTGGTCGCTTCGATCGGCGGTGGCGACATGCCGGTCGTCGTCTCGATGCTCAACAGCTACTCGGGTTGGGCGGCCGCCGCGGCGGGTTTCCTCCTCAACAACGACCTGCTGATCGTCACGGGTGCGCTGGTCGGCTCGTCGGGTGCCTACCTGTCGTACGTGATGTGCAAGGCCATGAACCGCTCGTTCCTCTCCGTCATCGCGGGCGGTTTCGGGATCGCCGCGCCGTTCGCGGACGACACCGAGTACGGTGAGCACCGCGAGATCACCGCC
The DNA here is from genome assembly GCF_023101205.1 of Microbacterium aurugineum. NCBI lineage: Bacteria > Bacillati > Actinomycetota > Actinomycetes > Micrococcales > Microbacteriaceae > Microbacterium > Microbacterium aurugineum. Next base: position 433,176 of record NZ_CP078078.1, read on the forward strand.
GAGGGGGCGGCCGAGATGCTCGTCGCCGCAGGCAGCGTCGTGATCACGCCCGGCTACGGCATGGCCGTCGCTCAGGCGCAGTACCCGGTGGCCGATCTGGTCCACAGGCTCCGCGAACGCGGGGTGGACGTGCGGTTCGGCATCCACCCGGTGGCCGGGCGTCTTCCCGGTCACATGAACGTGCTGCTGGCCGAGGCCAAGGTCCCGTACGACATCGTTCTCAGCATGGACGAGATCAACGACGACCTCGCGTCGACCTCGGTGGTGCTGGTGATCGGGGCGAACGACACCGTGAACCCGGCTGCGGCCGAGGACCCGGGCAGCCCCATCGCCGGGATGCCGGTGCTCAAGGTGTGGGAGGCCGAGAACGTCATCGTGTTCAAGCGCTCGATGGCCGCCGGCTACGCGGGGGTGCAGAATCCACTGTTCTTCCGCGACAACGCCTCGATGCTGTTCGGTGATGCCAAGCAGCGGGTGGAGGACATCATCGCGGCGCTGTGACCTCGGCTCCGAATCGCGCGATCGACGCCATCCGAGAGGGAAAAAGCGACCGATTGCGCGATTCGAACGGCCGAGGGATCCTGCTCCCGACCTAGGCTGAAATCCATGGCCGACACCCCGCCGGATGCCGTGGCATCCGCACCCCTCGCAGACCGCGCCGTCGAGCTCGCTCGGCGGTGGGCGATCGAGGCCGCGGCCGTCGAACCCGACCCCGCGGCCGCCCGGCTCGCGGGGGTGTTGCAGGACGCGAACGGCCTCCCGTTCACGCTCGGCTTCGTCGACGGCGTGATGCGCCCCGAAAGCCTGACCGCTGCCGCCTCGCAGTTGCGCCGGATCGCTCCGATCGTGCCCGAGTTCCTCCCGTGGTACCTGCGTTCCGTGGTGCGCCTCGGCGGAGGAGTGGCCCCCCTCCTCCCCGCACCCGTCGTGCCGATCGCCCGCAGGGTGCTGCGCGACATGGTCGGGCACCTCGTCGTCGACGCCCGCCCCGCGAAGCTCGGCGCCGCCATCGAGCGGATCGCCGCGGACGGTTCCCGGCTCAACCTCAACCTGCTCGGCGAGGCGGTTCTGGGCGAAGCGGAGGCGCGGCGTCGCCTCGACGGCATCCACGAGCTCATCCAGCGACCGGACGTCGACTATGTCTCGGTCAAGGTGTCCGCCATCGTCAGTCACCTGTCGATGTGGGCGTTCGACGAGGTCGTCGACGAGGTCGTCGAACGGCTTCTGCCGCTGTACCTCACGGCCGCGGGGGACGGCACGTTCATCAACCTCGACATGGAGGAGTACCGCGACCTCGATCTGACCATCGCGGTGTTCACGCGCCTCCTGGAAGATCCGCGTCTGGCCGGACTCGAAGCCGGGATCGTGTTGCAGGCCTACCTCCCCGATGCGCTGCCCGCCCTGCAGGAGCTCACCGCCTGGGCGCAGGATCGCGTCGCGCACGGCGGGGCCCGCATCAAGGTGCGGCTCGTCAAGGGTGCGAACCTCGCGATGGAGCGGGTCGAGGCGCGGATGCACGGATGGGAACCCGCGACCTACGACACGAAGCTCGACACCGATGCGAACCACCTGCGCTGTCTGGACTGGGCACTGCGACCCGAGCACACGGCGGCGGTGAAGATCGGTGTCGCCGGACACAACCTCTTCGGCATCGCCTACGCCTGGCTCCTCGCCGGTGAGCGCGGTGTCCGGGAGGCCGTCGAGTTCGAGATGCTCCTCGGGATGGCGCAGGGGCAGGTGCAGGCCGTTTCCCGCGAAGTCGGTCCGGTGCTGCTCTACGTGCCCGTGGTGGAGCCCGCCGAGTTCGACGTCGCGATCAGCTACCTGGTGCGGAGGCTGGAGGAGAACGCCTCTGCGGAGAACTTCCTCTCCGCGGCGCTCCGGCTCGGCGAGGACGAGTCGCTGTTCGTGCGCGAGCAGGACCGGTTCCTCGATGCACTCGATCGCGCCGCCGATCCGACTCTCCGCACCGGACCGCGTCGCACCCAGGACCGGCACGCCCCCGTGCACGAGTCCGTGCGGCCCGTCCCGTCGGCTCCCGCCCCGGAGACCGACCTCACCAAGGCGGTGCTCGGCATCTCCCGCGGATCCGACGACGGCGGACGGGAGGCCTTCCTCGAGACGGCCGTGTACTCCGCCCGCGAGCTGGAGCACGACGCGGGCGGTGCTCCGGGGTTCGTCAACACGGCCGACACCGACCCCGCCCTCCCCGCGAACCGCGACTGGGCGCGCGAGGTGCGCGAGCGCATCCCCGGGTCCGATCTCGGCACCGCGACGGTCGCTGCCGGGCGGGTCGACGATGCCGCGGCGTTGGACCGGATCGTGCAGGGCGTCCGCCGCGCCGCTCCCGCCTGGGGCGGACGACCCGCTGCGGAGCGGGCCGAGGTGCTGCTCCGCGCGGCGGCGGCGCTCGAAGGGCGGCGGGCGGATCTCATCGAGGTCGCTGCCTCGGAGACCGGAAAGGTCTTCGCGGAGGCCGACGTGGAGGTGAGCGAGGCGGTCGACTTCGCCCGCTACTACGCCGCGAAGGCACGCGAGCTCGACGCGATCGCCGGGGCCGTCTTCGTGCCGTCATCCGTGACCGTGGTCACCCCGCCGTGGAACTTCCCCCTCGCGATCCCGGCGGGCGGGGTGCTCGCCGCGCTCGCGGCCGGTTCCGGCGTGGTCTTCAAGCCCGCCCCGCAGGCACGTCGTTGCGCCGCCGTCATCGCGGAGACGCTGTGGCAGGCCGGCATCCCTCGTGATCTGCTCGCGCTGGTCGACGTCGAAGAGGGCGATCTGGGTCGCGACCTCATCACGCACGAGGCGGTCGATCGCGTGATCCTCACGGGGGCGTGGGACACGGCGGCGCTGTTCCGCTCCTGGCGTCCGGACCTCCCGCTGCTCGCGGAGACCAGTGGCAAGAACGCGATGATCATCACCCCGTCCGCCGACCTCGATCTCGCGGTCGCCGATCTCGTCAAGAGTGCCTTCGGCCACGCCGGTCAGAAGTGCTCCGCTGCCTCGCTGGCGATCCTGGTGGGCCCGGTCGGCCGGTCCCCGCGGTTCGCGCGCCAGCTCGCGGATGCCGTGCGCTCGCTGCACATCGGTCCGCCGACCGATCCGCTGGCCGAGGTCGGGCCGGTGATCGAGCGACCCCACGGCAAGCTCGCCTGGGCGCTGAGCGAGCTCGAGGGGGAGGAGCAGTGGCTGATCGAGCCTGCGCTCGCCGAGGGCGATGACGGCAGCGGACGACTGTGGCGGCCCGGTATCCGCGTCGGAGTACAGCCGGGGTCGCGCTTCCACACGGAGGAGTTCTTCGGCCCGGTGCTGGGGGTCATGCATGCCCCCACCCTCGCGAAGGCCATCGAGATGCAGAACGCGGTCGCCTACGGCCTCACCGCCGGGCTGTACACGCAGGACCCGGACGATCTCGCCCTGTGGCTCGATCGGGTCGAGGCCGGGAACCTGTACGTGAACCGCGGCATCACGGGCGCGATCGTGCAACGGCAGCCGTTCGGTGGGTGGAAACGGTCTTCGGTCGGTCCCGGCGCGAAAGCGGGCGGGCCGAACTACCTGATCGGACTGGGGTCGTGGCGCTCGCAGGCGGGCGGCCCGGCGTCCAGCACGCTGCACCTGCGCGGACTCGACTCCCGCATCACGGCTCTGATCGAGTCGGCGCAGTCCTCGCTCGCCTACGAGTCGTTCGAGTGGCTGCGTCGATCGGCGCTGTCCGATGCGCTGGCCTGGGACCGCGAGTTCGGGCAGGTGCGCGACGTGTCGCACCTCGATGTCGAGCGGAACCTGTCCCGCTACCGTCCGGTGCCGGTCGAGGTCCGTGCGACGGCGGATGCGGGACTGCAGGAGCTGCTGCGCGTCGTCATCGCCGGTGTGCGCGCCGGAGCGGCGTTCGTCCTCTCGACTCCGGTCGGGCTGCCCGCCGATGTGCGTCGCGCGCTCGGCGATCTCGACGCCCCCGTGTTCCTGGAGAGCGACGACGAGTGGCTGCAGCGCCTGCAGCGGCAGGACGCTGGTCCCGAGGGCGTCGCGCTTCCGGTGGCCGACCGCGTGCGGCTGGTCGGCGGTCGTGAAGGGGTGGCCGCGCTGCGCGCGAAGCTCGCCACGGCCTCCGCCGGCGATCCCGACCTCGCGGTGTACGACGGCGAGGTGACGGGCGCGGCCCGCATCGAGCTGCTGCCGTTCGTGCACGAGCAGTCGATCTCGATCACCGCACACCGCTACGGCAACCTCGACCCGTGGAGCAGCGACGTGATCTGACGCGTCTCACGCCCCATCCGTCCCTCCGTTCCCGTGGCGTCCCTCCGTTCCGGTCGCGATATGGCACCCGTTTCCCTCGAATAGGGCGCCATATCGCGACCGGAACGGGGGAGAACACTCCGGATGTAAAGAATTCTTGACACACGCATACCGCGGACGTACGCTGAGTGTGTCAAGAATCTTTTACATCGGAGGCGTCATGGTCTACGAAGAACGCAATGCCTGGTCGGGGCTCATCGTCAGCCCGATCGTGATGGTCGTGTACGTCGTGCTGGTGCTTCAGCAGGCCGGGGGAGGACCGCTCACCGACGTCGACTGGTTCCCGCTCATGCTGTGGGTGATCGGTGGCGGCATCGTCGCGACCATCGTCCTCAGCATCGTCTGGGGGATCATCGCCGGGATGACGGATCCGGACGGGGTGGGTCGCTCGGACATCCGCGACCGCGACATCAGCCGCATGGGCGGACGGGTCGAGCAGGCCTTCGTCGTGGTCGCGGGACTCGGAGTCATCGCGCTGTGCGCCGTCGGAGCCGACGTCTTCTGGATCGCGAACACCATGTTCGCGGGCTTCGCGGTGTCGGCGCTCGTCGGCGGCATCGCGCGGGTGATCGCCTACCGGCGAGGACTCGTCTGATGGTCAAGCCCACCCGCGTCTCGAACACCATCCGTGTGCACCGCGAACAGGCAGGACTCACCCAGGCCGAACTCGCACGCACGGTCGGTGTGACGCGCCAGACGCTCATCGCGATCGAGCAGCAGAAGTACTCGCCGACGCTCGAGCTCGCCTTCCAGATCGCCCGCGCGTTCGGTGTGGGCCTCGACGACATCTTCGAGTATCCCGACACGTCAGGAGCATCCGCATGAACCAGTCGATGCAGGCATGGTCCCGGGAGACCTACGGGGCGGCCGACGGCGTGACGCTGCAGAGCATCCCCGTCCCGACGCCCGGTCGGGGGGAGGTGCTGCTGCGGGTGCGCGCCACGGCCCTGAACGCGGGCGATGTGCGTCTCCTCCTCGGTGATCCGCTGCTCGTCCGGCCGGTGTACGGCCTGACCCGTCCGAAGCATCCGGTGCGCGGTATGGAGGTCGCCGGCACCGTGGTCGCACTCGGGCCCGACGTCGTGGGCGCGGAGCTGGGGGAGGACGTCGTCGGAGAGCTCGTCGGCGGCGGAGGCCTCGGCGACTACGTGAGCGTCCCGGCCTCACGGCTCGTGCCGATCCCGCCCGACATCGCGCCCGAGTCCGCCGCGTGCCTTCCGGTGGCCGGGGGGACTGCGTGGCAGGCGCTCGACCTCGCCGGGGTGGGGCTCGCGCATGCCGGGACGCCGCGCGTCCTCATCATCGGCGCCTCGGGTGGTGTCGGTACCTTCGCCGTGCAGCTCGCGGCGCTCCGTGGGGCCGAGGTCTGGGCGACCTGCCGTGCCCGCAACGCACCGCTGGTCGAGCGGCTGGGCGCCGTTCGCACCTTCGATCACCGGGAGTCTCCGCTGGCCGACCTCCCCGCAGGACGGTTCGACGCGATCGTCGACATCGCCGGGGGGATGCCGCTGCGGGAGCTGAAGCGCCTCGTCGCTCCCGGCGGCACCGTGGTGCTGGTCACGGGAGACGGCGGACACGTGCTGGGCCCGATCCCCCGGATGCTGCGCGCGGTGTTCCTGTCGATCGGATCGCGGAGCATCCGTCCCCTCGCCGCGACTCCGCGTCCGGAAGTGCTCGCGAAGCTCCTCGAACTCGTGGCCGACGGACGTGTGGTTCCCGTGGTCGAACGGGAGTACCCCTTCTCGGAGGCCGCTACCGCCCTGTCTCGCATCGCGGCCGGTCATGCGGTCGGCAAGCTTGTCGTCACCGGCTCCGGCTCCTGAACCGACCCGCGCGGTGCTCTGGCGGCATACAGGCGGCGGGTGACACAATGGACCCCGGCGTGCCCGAGTCGCATCTTCCCCGACGCCCGCTCTGAACGAGCGAAGGGTCGAAGGACCGCCGGGCCCCTGGACAGCGTCCGCCGCGCCCGTCCTCCGAGGAGAGCACCCATGTCGACGCCTGAAGCCGCCGTCTCCCCCGCCCCCGCCCGCACCGCGCACCACCGCCGCTACCTGATGTGCAAGCCGGAGCACTTCACGGTCAACTACTCGATCAACCCGTGGATGGAGCCGACCAGGCCGACCGACACCGCCAACGCGGTCGCGCAGTGGCAGAAGCTCCACGATCTGTACATCGAGCTGGGCCACGAGGTCGAGCTCATCGATCCGCTCCCCGGATACCCCGACATGGTCTACACGGCCAACGGCGGGTTCCTCATCGACGGTCGCGCCTACGTGCCCGAGTTCCGCTTCGTCGAGCGTCAGGGCGAGTCCCCGGCCTTCGCCGACTGGTTCCGTGCCGCGGGCTTCGACACCGTGATGCCGAAGGAGGTCAACGAGGGTGAGGGCGATTTCCTCCTCGTCGGCGACGTGATCCTGGCCGGCACCGGCTTCCGGTCGACGGGAGACAGCCACCGTGAGGTCGGCGAGGTCTTCGGCCGCGAGGTCGTCTCGCTCACCCTGGTCGACCCGCGCTTCTACCACCTCGACACCGCCATCGCCGTGCTCGATCCGGTGCAGGGCGCGGAGAACGGCGGCCCCGAGCGCGCGAACATCGCGTACCTTCCCGGTGCCTTCGACGACGCCAGCCGCGCGATCCTCGAAGAGCGATTCCCCGACGCGATCCTCGTCTCGGATGAGGACGGTTCGGTGTTCGGCCTCAACTCGGCGAGCGACGGCTACAACGTGGTCATCTCGCCGCGTGCGAAGGGCTTCGAGAAGCAGCTGCGTGAGCGCGGGTACAACCCGATCCTGATCGACCTCTCCGAGCTGCTCCTCGGCGGTGGCGGGATCAAGTGCTGCACGCTCGAGCTGCGGGGTGCGAAGTGACCGCCCTCGACGAGACCACCACCGCGGGCACCGAGCCGCACGTCGCGCACAACTATCACCCGCTGCCGGTGAACATCGCCCGCGCCGAGGGTGCCTGGGTGACGGATGTGGAGGGCAAGCGCTACCTCGACCTGCTCGCTGCGTACTCCGCCGTGAACTTCGGCCACCGGCATCCGGCCCTCGTCGCGGCGCTCACCGAACAGCTCGGACGCGTCACGCTCGTCAGCCGCGCGTTCCAGAGCGACCGGCTCGAACCGTTCGCCGCGGCACTCGCCGAACTCGCGGGCAAAGACCTCGTGCTGCCGATGAACACCGGGGCCGAAGCCGTGGAGACCGGCATCAAGGTCGCCCGCGCCTGGGGATACCGCGTCAAGGGCATCGCCGAGGGCAAGGCGCGCATCATCGTCGCGGCCGGGAACTTCCACGGTCGCACGACCACCATCGTCAGCTTCAGCGACGACGAGACGGCTCGCGACGACTTCGGTCCGTACACGCCCGGTTTCGACGTCGTGCCCTACGGGGACGCGGACGCGATCGCCGCGGCCATCACCGACGAGACGGCGGCCGTGCTCGTGGAGCCGATCCAGGGCGAGGCGGGTGTCGTGATCCCGCCGGAGGGCTACCTGCGCCGCATCCGTGAGATCTGCGACGAGAAGAACGTGCTGTTCATCGCCGACGAGATCCAGGCGGGCCTGGGACGGGTGGGGGAGACCTTCGCGTGCGACCGGGAAGGTGTCGTCCCCGACCTGTACCTGCTCGGCAAGGCCCTCGGCGGCGGCCTGCTTCCGGTCTCGGCCGTGGTCGGCGACGCCGACGTGCTCGGCGTGATCCGGCCCGGCGAGCACGGCTCGACCTTCGGCGGGAATCCGCTCGCCGCGGCCGTGGGCCTGCGCGTGGTCGAGATGCTGCAGACCGGCGAGTTCCAGGAGCGGGCGCGTGCGCTCGGCGCTCACCTGGATCAGGCGCTTCAGCCGCTGATCGGCCACGGTGTGACGGCCGTGCGCATCGCGGGGCTCTGGGCAGGCGTCGACATCGACCCGGCGAAGGGTACCGGACGCGAGATCGCCGAGAAGCTGCTCGAGCGGGGTGTGCTCGTCAAGGACACGCACGGGCAGACCATCCGCATCGCGCCGCCGCTCGTGATCCGCGCGACCGAGCTCGACTGGGCGGTGGAGCAGCTCAAGCTCGTGCTGGCCTGAGCCCCTGCCACGCTCAGGCGGGCGGGGAGTCCGGGTCGAGCGTCTTCAGCGAGTCCTCCTCGGCCTCGTTGTCCGCGTCGAGCTGCTCCTCGGTGTTCTCGTCACCGCCGAGCGCCGAGCGATGGCCCTGACCTGCGTCGCCTTGGATGGCGCCACCGGTCGACTCGCCCCGGGAGCTGTCGCCCTGGATCGCTCCGCCGGTGCCGTCGCCCTGGCCCGAGTCCTCGTCCGGGACGGCGGTTTCCGGTGCGCCCTCTGCCGGGTCCGTCGAGTGGGGGGTGCGTTCCGTGTTCTCATCCATGCGACGACGATACGTACGGCCGGGGCAGCCGTGGAGGGCGTTGACAAACCCGGCGCGGAGGGTCAGCGATCGTCGTCGCGGTTCTTCGGGCTGCGGATCGGCGTGGTCACGGCGGCTTCGTCGCTGAACTCGATCGGGTCCACCTCGACGACCCGCAGCGGACGGGTCTCGTCGAGGGTGAGCAGGAATCGACGGTTCTCGGCGCGACGCAGGCGCCCCGAGGTCGCGACCCAGATGACGCCGATCGCGCACGCGACGAATCCGGCTGTGCCACCGAGCATGATGGCCGCGCGCGGTCCGAAGACGTCGGCGACCCACCCGGCGATCGGCGCGCCCACGGGCGTCGATCCCATGATCACAGCCATGTAGAGGGCGAGCACCCGTCCGCGCAGGGTCGGTTCGGTCGTGATCTGCACGTAGCCGTTCGCGGTCGTCAGCAGGGTCACGATCATGAACCCGGTGAACGTCAAGGTGACGGCATAGGACGCGTAGGTCGGCATCGCGGAGGAGACGAACGCGGCGATGCCGAACCCTCCGGCCGCGAGGATGACGACCCGCACCCTGGCCCTGTCGCGGCGCGCCGCCAGCAGCGCGCCGATGAGGGAGCCGATCGCGAGAACGGAACTGAGGACGCCGTAGCCGTCGGCCCCGGCGCCGAACTCGAGCGCCATGGTCGAGGCGAAGATCGGGAAGTTCATGCCGAACGCGCCGATCAGGAACACCGTGACGAACACCACGCGCAGATCGCTGCGGCCCCATACGTATCGGAAGCCGTCGGCGAGGCCGCCGCGACTGCGGCTCTTGAGGCGGGGCGCGAGGAGGCCCGTGCGCAGCATCGACAGGGCGAGGATCATCGCGAGGAAGGTCGCGGCGTTCACGATGAAGACCCAGCCGGAACCGATCGCGACGATCAGCAGACCGCCGACCGCCGGGCCGATCATCCGCGCCAGGTTGAACGACGCCGAGTTCAGGGCGACGGCGTTGGAGGTGTCGCCGGTCGAGACCATGTCGGAGACGAAGGCCTGTCGGGCGGGAGCGTCGAAAGCGTTCACGATGCCGAATCCGAGGGCGAAGCCGAACATCATCGGCAGCGTCATCAGGCCGTTCAGCAGCAGCACGCCGACCGCGACGGCCAGGGCGAGCAGCGCCGACTGCGTGGCGAACAGGATGTGTCGTCGGTCGAACCGGTCGGCCACCCAGCCGGTGAGGCTCACCAGCACGAGCGGCGGCCCGAACTGCAGGGCCATCGTGACGCCCATCGCGGTCGCGTCGTTGTCGGTCAGCTCGGTCAGCACGACCCAGTCCTGGGCTGTCGCCTGCATCCAGCCGCCGACGTTGGAGACCAGGGCTCCGGCGAACCAGATCCGGTAGTTGATGTTCGCGAAGGAACGGAACATCGCGCTCATCGCTCCACCACCCGTCGCATCAACGCGCTCGCTTCGCGCAGCGTGGTGAGTTCGTCCTCGGTGTAGTCCACCTCGCGCAGCATGTCGGCCAGCAGCTCGTCGCGCCGCCGGATGGTCTCGGCGACGATCTCGATGCCGGCGTCGGTGATGTCGACCTGCACGCGTCGACGGTCGTCTTCGTCGGGGGTGCGCACGACGAAGCCCTGTTCCTCGAGGCCGTTGATCGTGCTGGTCATCGAGGGCGCCGTCACCCGCTCGCGCTCGGCGAGGGTCGAGATCGTGCGGCGACCGTTCATGCGCAGGTCGGCGAGCACCGCGAGCTGCGCGTCGCTCATCGAGTCCGCGGCCCGTGCGCACCGGAGGCGCCGAGCCAGGCGGAAGGTGGCCATACGCAGATCTGTGGCGGTGAGGTGGAGGGATTCATCGGACGCAGACATTACTTAGATAGCCTATCTAATTTTCTGGCGCTCTGGTGCGGCCGAGGCCGGGCACAATGGAGGGGTGACCCGAACGATCGCTCTCGAAATCGCCGTGCAGGACCCCGCAGGAGTGCGCATCGCCGCAGAAGTCGGCGCCGACCGCGTCGAGCTCGCGACGGCCCTCGCCCTCGGTGGGCTGACCCCGTCGCCCGCGACCGTCGAGCTGTCGGTCGAGGCGGCCGGACAGACCGGCCCCGAGGTGCATGTGCTGATCCGGCCGCGCGCCGGCGGCTTCCACTACTCCGAGGATGAACTCGCCGTCTCCGAGCGCGACGTCCGTCACGCGATCAGTGCCGGCGCGAGCGGGGTGGTCATCGGCGCGCTCGACGCCGAGGGACGCCTCGACCTGTTCGCCATGGCACGGCTTCGCGACGCGGCCGGGGGAGCCCCCGTCACGCTGCACCGTGCCATCGACATGACCGCGGACCCGGTCGCGACGCTGCGCAGCGCCCGCGAGCTCGGTCTGCGCCGAGTGCTCACCTCGGGCGGCGCGTCCGCCGCGATCGACGGCATCGACACCCTGCGTGCTCTCGTCGCCGCAGCCGAGGGGGAGATCGAGGTCATGGCAGGCAGCGGGGTCGACGTCGACAGCGCCCCCGTGCTCGCGGGCGCCGGCGTCGACGCGCTCCACTTCTCCGCCAAGCGGGCCGTGCTCGAAGACGGCGGCGTGCGGATGGGATCGGCCTCCGATGGGGTCGGCGGCTACGAGGTGACCGACCGCGACACCGCGTTCGCGATCCGGGATGCGCTCGGGCGGTAGCCGCTCCTCCGTGCTCTCGATAGGCTCGCACCGTGATGGATACCCGCGAGTTCACCGATGCCTATGGCGTCGACATCGTCTATGACGTCCATCCTGCGGACGGGACGCCCCGCGGAGTCGTGCAGCTTCTGCACGGCGTCGGGGAGCACGCCGGGAGATACGGCGCCCTGATCGGGGCTCTCACCACCGCCGGCTTCCACGTGTACGCCGATGACCACCGGGGCCACGGCCGCACCGGCATCCGTCAGCACGGCGGCCCCGAGAAGCTCGGACGCCTGGGCAAGGGCGGGTTGCGCGCGGCCGAGGAGGCCGTCTGGCAGCTGACGGGCATCATCCGTGCGGAGAACCCCGATCTGCCGCTCGTGCTGCTCGGGCATTCCTGGGGCTCGTTCCTGGCGCAGATGCTCGTCAACGACCATCCCGAAGCCTGGGACGCCGTCATCCTCTCGGGGTCCGCACTGCGGATGCCGGGGTCGCTCAACGCAGCGCCCCTGAACGCGCGGTGGGCCGGCGAGGGGGCCACCGGCCTCGAATGGCTCAGCCGTGACCCGGCCGTGTGGGCCGCTTTCGACGAGGATCCGCTGACCACCGACGTTCCGCTCCTCAAGCTCTTCGGTCCGATCGAGGCGGCGAAGCTCTACGGCCGGCCCGCGAAAGACCTCGGCCACGACATCCCGATGCTGCTGCTGGTCGGGCGCGACGACCCGGTGGGCGGCCCCCGCAGCGTGCACAAGCTCGCCGACGAGTACCGCAACCGGTCCGGACTCACCGACGTCACGACGCTGGTCTATCCGGACGCGCGCCACGAGATCTTCGCGGAGCTGCAGCAGGACGAGGTGCGAGCCGACGTGCTCTCCTGGCTCGACAAGCACATCCCGGCGCGCTGACGGCTTCTTCCCCGGCGGTGCGGGATCGAAAACGCGCCTGAGGGGTGGGTGCGAGGCGCGAAATCCATCCCGCACGGGCCCCGCGGGCGGAGTTCCGCGCCTTAAGCTGGAACCGTGCACGGTGAATACAAGGTTCCAGGCGGAAAGCTCGTCGTCGTCGACCTCGAGATCGAGGATGACCGGATCTCTCGCTTCCGCCTCGCCGGCGACTTCTTCCTCGAGCCGGACTCGGCGCTGGACGACATCGACGCCGCCGTCAACGGGATGCCCGCCGAGTCGGATGCCTCGGCCATCGCCGCCGCCGTCCGCGGAGCCCTGCCCGACGGTGCACAGCTGCTCGGATTCACCCCCGAGGCCGTCGGCACCGCGGTGCGCCGCGCGCTCGTGACCGCTCCGGGATGGCGTGACTTCGACTGGGAGATCGTGCACGACGCGGCCGTGTCGCCCCGGATGAACCTGGCGCTCGACGAGGTTCTGACCTCACGCGTCGGCGAGGGACGACGTCGTCCGACTCTGCGCATCTGGGAATGGGACGAATCGGCCGTCGTGATCGGGTCGTTCCAGTCCTACCGGAACGAGGTCGATCCGGAAGGCGCTGCGAAGCACGGGTTCGACGTCGTCCGCCGCATCTCCGGTGGCGGGGCGATGCTCATGGCCGCCGGGCAGATCATCACCTACTCGCTCTACGTGCCGGCGTCCCTCGTCGCGGGCATGACGTTCGCCGACTCCTACGCGTTCCTCGACGACTGGGTGCTGCAGGCCCTGCGGTCGCTGGGCATCGACGCGGTCTACCAGCCGCTCAACGACATCGCGAGCCCGACCGGCAAGATCGGGGGTGCCGCGCAGAAGCGACTCGCGAACGGGGGAGTGCTGCACCACGCCACCCTCTCCTACGACATCGACGGTCAGATGATGACCGAGGTCCTGCGCATCGGGCGCGAGAAGCTCAGCGACAAGGGCACCACGTCGGCGGCCAAGCGGGTCGATCCGCTGCGCACGCAGACCGGGCTCGAGCGTGCGGAGATCATCGAGCGCTTCAAGGACACCTTCCGCTCGCTGACCGACGCGGAGACCGGATCGGTGACAGCGGACGAGTACGCCGATGCCGAGGCCCTCGTCGCTTCGAAGTTCGCCACCGAGGCATGGCTGCATCGGGTGCCGTGACGGCTCCGGAGCCTGACCTCCCGACCCCGATCACCGGTGCGGTCACGATCATCGAGGGCGACAACCTCGTGGTCGCGGCCACTCTGCCGTCGGCGTCCTTCACGCTCGTGTACCTCGATCCGCCGTTCAACACCGGTCGCACGCAGGAGCGCCAGGTCGTGACCGCGCGACGCTCGTTCACAACTCCGCAGGAATCCGCGGGGGTCGCGGAGCCCGGTCCGGAATCCGGCGGTGCCGAGGGTGTGAGCAGTGCAGAACTGAGGAGTTCTGAACCGGGGCCCGCCGTGCCCGAGACCGAGGTGCGCCACGGATTCCACGGCCATGCCTACGAGCGGGTGCGCGGAATCCTCCGTGCCTACGACGACCGCTTCGACGACTACGGTGCCTTCCTCATGCCGCGGCTCGAGGAGGCGTGGCGACTGCTCGCCGACGACGGCACCCTCTACCTGCACCTCGACTACCGGGAGGCGCACTACGCGAAGGTGATGCTCGACGCAGTGTTCGGGCGCGACTGCTTCCTGAACGAGCTGATCTGGGCGTACGACTACGGCGCGAAGTCGCGCAGTCGCTGGCCGACCAAGCACGACACGATCCTGGTCTACGTGAAGAACCCTCGGGCGTACGTCTTCAACTCGGACGAGGTCGACCGCGAGCCGTACATGGCCCCCGGGCTCGTGACTCCCGAGAAGGCGGCTCGCGGCAAGCTCCCCACCGACGTGTGGTGGCACACGATCGTGCCGACGACCGGGCGCGAGAAGACCGGCTATCCGACGCAGAAGCCCGAAGGGATCCTCCGGCGGATCGTGACGGCCTCGAGCCGCCCGGGCGATCGGGTGCTCGATCTGTTCGCGGGCAGCGGGACGACCGGCGCGGTGGCATCGGCGCTCGGTCGCGATGCCGTGCTCGTCGATGACAACCCCGAGGCGATCGGGATCATGAGGGCGCGGATGCCGCACGCCGAGGTGACACACCTCGACGCGGGGTCACACCGGGCGTAGCAGCACGAGGAACTGTTCGATCTCGGCGGCCATGTCGAGGGAGGGATCGAGCATCCACGCGGTCTGGAGCCCGTCGGCCAGGGCATGCAACGAGCGGACGACCCAGGCCGGATCGAGGTCGGCTCGGAGGAGACCGGCTTCCTGGTCGGCGGCGACCTGCGCGCGCGTGAAAGCTTCGATGCGGTCGGTGCGCTCACGGAAGTAGGCATGCGCGGGGTGCGAGGGGTCTCCGGCCTCCGCGGCCAGCTGCGCATACAGCTGTACGAGGCCCGGCACCGACGCATTGTGACGCATGATCGCGAGGAACGCGGCGGAGGCGTCTTCGGCCGTGTACTGCTGCTGGTCCCGGTCGTCGCGGGCGCGCAGGATCGCGACGAACAGCTCTTCCTTGGAGCCGAAGTAGTGCAGGAGTCCGGCGGGGCTGAGTCCCGCTGCATCCGCGATCTCGCGGACGGAAGCCTTCCGGTATCCGTGTTCGGCGACGACGGCGAGCGCCGCGTCGAGGATCTCCTCGCGCTTCGCCACGCCCTTGGCGTAGGCCCCTCGTGTCGACATGGCCCCAGGGTATCCGTCGTGTCTGGATCACGAAAACCAAACATCGTTCGTGAATGTCTTGCGACAGGGGTGGCCGATCTGCCAGCATGTCCGATGAATACCGAACATCGTTTGGTATTCATACACAACCGCTCAACGAGGAGCCGACATGTCCCTTCCCCCTCTCGACCCGGCCGCCGAACTCGCCCCGACCGGCACGATCCGCTCAGCCCCGCCCGCAGCCGGAGAACCGGCGGCGAGCCCGCCCGCGAACCGGCGACTGCTGCCCAGCCTGCTGATCGCCTCGCTCACCCTGTTCGCCACCTACGGCGGTCTCATCGCGATCCTCCTGCCCAGCCAGGTGCTGATGATCGACGAGGCGAACAAGGTCGGCAACCTCGCCGTCGTCACCACGATCTCCTTCGTGTTCACGCTGTTCGCGCAGCCGATTGTGGGCGCCTTGAGCGACCGCACGCGCTCGCGCTTCGGGCGCCGTGTGCCGTGGATGGTGCTCGGCGCCATCGTCGGCGGTGTCTTCCTGTTCGGCATGGGGTCCCTGACGGACATCCTCTGGATCACGGTGTTCTGGGTGATCATCCAGGTGGCGCTGAACTTCTTCCAGGCGCCCCTCACCGCGATCACCGCCGACCGCTTTCCGCGCTCGAAGCGCGGCGGAGCGAGCGCGATGATCGGACTCGGCACGCAGGTCGGCATGACGGTCGGCGTCATGCTCGCCGGTGCCTTCGCCGCGCAGATCGGCGTCGGCTACGCGGTGTTCGGTGGAGCCGTGATCGTGGTGGCGCTGCTGTTCGCGTTCGTGAACCGGGACTGGTCCTCGCGGCACGCTTCGGTCGATCCGTTCCGCTGGAGTGCGTTCTTCAGGGGCTTCTGGATCGATCCACGCCGTCACCCGGACTTCGCGTGGGCGTTCACGGCTCGCTTCCTGCTGATCCTCGGCTACTTCGTCGTCAGCGCCTACCAGCTCTACATGCTCACCGACTACATCGGGCTGCCGCTCGCAGATGCGCAGGGCGCCGTCGTCACCCTGACCCTCGTGGCCTTCGTCCCGACGCTGATCGCGATCGGCCTGTCCGGATGGTGGAGCGACAAGGTCGGTCGTCGCAAGGTGTTCATCTACGTCGCCTCCGCCGTGATGGTGGTGGGCCTGGCGATGCCCGTGCTGCAGCCGAACATGACGGGGATGATCCTGATGAGCATCATCAACGGCATCGGGTTCGGTCTGTACATGTCGGTGGATGCCGCGCTGATGACCGAAGTGCTGCCGAACGAGGGGGTGTCGGCGGGCAAGGACCTCGGCATCCTCAACGTCGCGACCAACGTGCCGCAGGCGCTGAGCCCGGCGATCGGCGGAGTCATCATCACGTCCCTCGGGGGCTATGCGATGCTCTTCATCTTCGCGATCGTGTTCGTGATCCTCGCCGCCGTCGCGACCGCACCGATCAAGGGAGTGCGCTGATGACCAGGAATGACCGGGAGAATGCTGTGATGACCGATACCGAGTTCGAGACGGCCGCCGATTTCGTCGAGGTGGACACCACCGCAGGACGGGTGCGTGGTCGCTGGCGCCCGACCACGGGAGGGCGGGGCAACCCGCGGACGGCGGCCTTCCTCGGCATCCCCTTCGCAGAGGCACCGACCGGCCCGTTGCGCTTCCAGGCTCCGGTGCCCAAGGCGCCGTGGGACGGCGTGCGGGACGCGCTCGAGTTCGCCGCCACCGCACAGCGCGGCGACCCAGGGGTGACGCTCATTCCCGAGCCGAGCATCGAGGGCGACTCCACGCTCAACGTGAACGTCTTCACCCCGAGCCCGGAGACCACTGAGCAGGTGACCGGTCTTCCGGTGCTCGTCTGGATCCACGGCGGCGGCTACTTCGCGGGCTCCCCGGCGAGCCCCTGGTACGACGGCCGGAACTTCAACCGCGACGGCGTGGTGACCGTGTCGCTCTCGTACCGTCTGGGATTCGACGGCTTCGGGTGGATCGAGGATGCGCCGTCGAACCGCGGTGTGCGCGACTGGCTGCTCGCCCTGGAGTGGGTGCAGCAGAACATCGCCCGGTTCGGCGGGGATCCGTCGCGGGTCACGATCGCCGGGCAGTCCGCCGGGGGTGGGGCCGTGCTGACCCTGCTCGGCATGGAGAAGGCGCAGCACCTGTTCCACGGGGTCTACGCGATCTCCGGAGCCCTCGCCGATGTGGCTCCGGCGCGCGCGGAGGAGTTCGGTCGGGGGCTCGCCGCGTCCGCCGGGGTGGAGCCGACCGTGGCCGGGTTCTCGTCCCTCGCCGAAGACCGCATCCTCGAACTGCAGAAGAAGGCCACCGAGCTCGGCCCCGATGCTCTCGGTAGCGTGGTGGAGGACGGCCTCCCGCTCGGCCCTGCCGTCGACGGCGATCTGCTCGTGCGTCCTACCCGGGAGTCGATCGCCGCGGGGGTCGGCGCGGACAAACCTCTCGTGCTCGGCGCGACCGATGACGAGTTCACCATGGTGTTCGCGGGGGCCGAGAAGAAGCTGCGCTGGGTGCCGCGGTCGCTTCTGTTGAACCGGCTCGGGCTGCCGAAGAGCGCGCGGAGGGCGTACCTGGCCGCCAACGCCGACATCACCGGACTCGGCAATGCCCGCGTGGGCGGTCGGCTGCTGACCGACCGCATGTTCCGCACGGCGCTGCTCAAGGTCGTGGCCGACCGCGGTGACGCGCCGACCTGGCTGTACCGGTTCTCCTGGCCGTCCGGACACTTCGGCTTCGCCGAGCACTGCCTCGACGTGCCGTTCTTCTTCGACTGCCTCGACGGTCCGGCCATGGAGCCGCTCGCCGGACCGAACCCTCCGCAGGAGCTGGCCGATGAGGTGCACGGGGCCGCCGTCGCCTTCATCACCACCGGCGACCCGGGCTGGCCGCGCCATCACGGGGCCGCGGGCATCGCGCGGGTCTACGACGTCCCCACGCGCGACGTCGCCGACGCCTATGCCTCCGTGCGACCGCTGCTCGGCTGACATCGGCCGACGCACCGGGGTGTCAGGCGACGTAGACCTTGCGCAGCGTCTCGGTGACGGTCCAGGTGGTGCGCATGCCGTCCGCGAGGCGCACCACCGAGCCGGGGCCGACCTCGAGGTCGGGCAGCCCGGACGAGGCGAACGCGATCGTGGCACGGCCCGTCAGCACGACGAAGACCTCGTCGGTCTCGGTGTCCGTGGCGGTGCCCGGCGTCATCTCCCAGATGCCCACCTCGACACCGCCGAGGGTCGCGAGCTCGTGCACGGCGGTGGTCGGAGCTCCGGCGATCACCTCGTCCGCGGGCAGAGGAGCATGCGCGAGGTCCAGGTCGATGGCATCCACTTCGCCGCCCGCAGCGAGGCCGCTCATGAGTCGAAGCCCATGCCGAGGGCGTCGAGCGTCTTGAGGAAGAGGTTGCGCTTGCCCTCGTTGTGGTCGGCTCGATCCATCGCCGCGCGCACCAGGTTGACGCCGATCGAGGCGGCGGGCTCGGGCGGGAACGGAATGGGCTTCTCCCGCACCATCCGCAGCTCGGTGCGCTCGGTCTCCTCGCCCGCGAGCTTGTCGAGCATCACGTCGGCGGCGAAGCGCGCCGCGCCCACGCCGAGACCCGTGAAGCCGGTGGCATAGGCCACGCGTCCCTTGCGCGCGGTGCCGAAGAACGCGCAGAACCGACTGGACGAGTCGATCGCGCCCGCCCACCGGTGCGTGAAGCGCAGGCCCGCGAGCTGCGGGAACGTGGTGAAGAAGTGCGAGGCGAGCCGGCGGTGGCTCTCGATGCGGTCCTCGTACTCCGGGCGCACCTTGCCGCCGAAGTGGTAGATCGCGTCGTAGCCGCCGAACAGGATGCGGTTGTCGGCGGTGAGGCGGTAGTAGTGGAACTGGTTCGCGCTGTCGGCGAGGCCCTGCCGGTTCGACCAGCCGATCGCGGCGAGCTGTTCCGTGGAGAGCGGCTCGGTCATCAGCACGTAGTCGTACACGGGCACGGTCATCAGGCGATTGCGCTTGAGGAGGGAAGGGAAGACGTTCGTGCCGAGCGCGACCGCATCGGCGACCACCCGGCCGTTCGGGGTGACGAGGGCGATGGGGCCGGACCCGTCGCCCTCGATCGCACGCACCAGGCTGTGCTCGTAGATCTCGACGCCGAGGTCGGCAGCCACACGTGCCAGCTCGACGCCGAGCTTCGCGGGGTGCACCATCGCACATCCTTCGCGGTCCCAGTCGCCGGCGAGGAACGTCTCCGAGTGCACCTCCGCCTGCACCGCCTCGCGGTCGAGGAATCCGGGTTCCTCGCGGAACCAGTCGACCTGGTGCGGTTCGACGGCGACGGCGAGCTGTCCGGTGCGCTCGAACTCGGCGTCCATGCCGTAGCGCGCGATCGTCTCCTCGATGCCGTCGAGGTTGGCGTGCCCCAGCTCTTCGAGCCGGTCGATCTCCTCCGGCCAGCGGTTCACACCGTTCTCGTGGCCGTGCGTCAGGCTCGACTCGCAGAAGCCCCCGTTGCGGCCGGACGCGGCCCACGCGATCCGCGACGCCTCCAGCAGGACGACGCGTCGTCCGGGGTCGCGTTCCTTGGCGCGCACGGCGGTCCACAGGCCGGCGTACCCACCGCCGACGATCGCGAGATCCGCGCGGATCGTCCCGTTCAGGGAGGGATGCGTCGGCCGATCGACGTCGTCGAGCCAGAACACGCGGAGAGCCGTCTCGCGCAGGGAGTCGTCGACGACTCCCTGCGGCGGACGTCGGCGTTCGAAGACGGTGGTGCCCATGTTCACTCCGATGTGAGGGGGGTGCGCCTCAGCGCGTTCCCCAGTTGTAGAGGTCTTTGTAGAGGCCCGCGTAGAGCAGGCTCTCGGTGTGCGCGATGCCGGGGATGGTCCGGATGCGGGTCGCGATCAGGTCGATCAGGTGCTCGTCGTCCTCACACACGGCTTCGACGAGGATGTCGAACGTCCCGAGCGTGACCACGACGTAGGCCAGTTCCGGGATGGTCGTGAGTTCTTCGGCGATGGTGCGGGGGTCGCCCGACACGCGGATGCCGATCATCGACATGCGCCGGAAGCCGAGCTGCATCGGATCGGTGACCGCGACGATCTGGATGACACCCGCCTCGGTCATCCGCTGCACGCGCTGCCGTGCGGCGGCCTCGCTCAGACCGACCTCGCGTGCGATCTCCGCGTAGGGACGGCGGCCGTCCTCCTGCAACAGTTCGACGATGCGCTTGGAGATGTCATCCAGCGCGGGCTGGGCAGGCTTCGAGCTCATGTGTCGATATTGTCAGCTATGACGCTGATCTGCAACTGATTCAGTTGAAATATCGGTCTGCATCTTCAGATTCCGCACCCGACGCGCTAGCATGACGCCATGCCCAGCACTCTTCTGAAGACCTCCGCTCCCTTGCAGAACTTCATCGGCGGACACTTCGTGCCCGCGAACGGCTCGGGGCGGATGCCGCTCATCGATCCTGCCACCGAGGAGATCTACGGGGAGTCGCCCGTCTCGGCCGCGGCCGACGTCGACGCCGCCTACGCCGCGGCGTCCGCGGCCTTCCCGCTCTGGCGCGACACGACGCCCGCCGACCGACAGCTCGCGCTGTTCCGCATCGCCGACGAGATGGAAGCCCGCGCGGAGGAGTTCGCCGACCTCGAATCGCAGGACACCGGCAAGCCGCGGGCGAGCCTCGTGGCCGACGAGATCATGCAGTCGGTCGATCAGCTGCGCTTCTTCGCAGGGGCCGCGCGGAGTCTCGAAGGACGAGCCGCAGCGGAGTACCTCGCCGGCCACACGTCGTTCGTCCGCCGCGAGCCCGTCGGTGTGATCGGACAGGTGACGCCCTGGAACTACCCGCTGAACATGGCCGTGTGGAAGATCGCCCCTGCGCTCGCCGCCGGCAACACCGTCGTGCTGAAGCCCGCTGAGTCCACTCCGCTGACGACGTTGCTGCTGGCGGAGATCGTCGCCCGGCACACGCCGGCCGGCACGCTGAACGTCGTGCTGGGCGATCGCGACACGGGTGTCGCGCTGGTGGAGCACCCGACCCCGCAGATGGTCGCGATCACCGGCTCGGTGCGTGCGGGGATGGCGGTCGCGCGGTCGGCGGCGAGCGACGTCAAGCGCGTGCACCTCGAACTCGGCGGGAAGGCGCCCGCGATCGTGTTCGCGGATGCGTCCCTCGAGAAGGCCGTGGAGGGCATCATCACGGGCGCCTTCTTCAACGCCGGACAGGACTGCACGGCCGCGACCCGCGTGCTGGTGCATGAGTCACGGCATGACGAGCTCATCGAGGCGCTCGTCGCGCGGGCGCGCAGCCATGCGCGCACGGGCGGTCCGCGGGAGGACGGCGTCCTCTACGGCCCGTTGAGCAGTGCCGCACAGCTCGCGCAGGTGCAGGGCTTCATCGACCGCCTCCCCGCGCACGCGAAGATCGAGACCGGTGGTCGCCGTCAGGGGGAACAGGGCTACTTCTTGGAGGCCACGATCGTGTCGGGCGTGCGGCAGGACGATGAGGTGGTCCAGGGAGAGGTCTTCGGGCCGGTCCTCACGGTGCAGTCGTTCTCGGAGGAGAGCGAGGCGTTGGAGATGGCGAACGATGTGCCGTACGCGCTCGCGTCCTCGGTGTGGACGACGGATCACGCCCGCGCGATGCGCTTCTCGCGCGACCTCGACTTCGGCTGCGTGTGGATCAACACCCACATCCCGTTCGTGTCGGACATGCCGCACGGAGGGTTCAAGCACTCGGGCTACGGCAAGGACCTCTCCCAGTACGGCTTCGACGACTACACCCGCATCAAGCACGTGATGAGCGCCCTCGACTGACGCCCACCCGCGCCGGAGGCCCTGCGATCAGGGTGCCAGCAGCTTCACGCGGCGGTGCTCGCAGAGGGTGAACCCGGGGCGCTCCTCGATCTTGATGGCGCCGTCTTCGATCCAGCCGTGGCGCGCGTAGAACGTGTCGGCACGCACGTTCCCGTCGAGCACCCACAGGTAGGCGCGCGCGTGTCCGGCGTCGGCCATGCGCTGTTCGGCGGCGTCGAGGAGCGCGTGTCCCGCGCCCGTCGACCAGGCGTCGGGATCCGCGTAGATCCCGTACACCTCGGCGTCGGCCAAGCCGTCGGGGTCGCGGCCGGAGCCGAACGACGTCCACCCGAGGATGCGGTCGTCGCGTTCGGCGACCAGGAGCCCGAGAGTCGTGGGCAGCGGATCCGTGATGAGGCGACGCCAGCCCGTCGCGCGTTCGGCGATGGAGAGCCCGTCGAGCACGGACTGGTCGATGAGCCCGCGGTAGGCAGCCTGCCAGGACCGTACGTGCACGCGAGCCACCTCGTCGGCGTCGTCGACGCCCGCTTCCCGGACCACCAGCGGACTCATCCGTCCACACTAGGGGAGGGGCGGAAGGCTTTCCGCGGCAGGGTGCGCCTCAGCTCACGTTCTTCTCGAGCCACGGCATGGGATCCACCGCGACCGTGTTGATGTGGACTTCGAAGTGCAGGCAGGAGCCGAACACGTACCCGGTCGATCCGACGTCGCCGATGTACTGACCGGCCTCGACGCAGTCGCCGACCTCGACCGCGCGGGTGCCGTAGTTCAGGTGCGAGTAGACGGTGCTCACGGCCTGGCCGTCGACGATGCTCTCGATCTGGATCGTCACTCCGTAGCCCTGATAGCTCTCGGTGGAGCGGGAGACGCAGCCCGTCATCGCGGCGTTGATCGGCGTGCCGACCCCCGCGGCGAAGTCCTGGCCGAGGTGCGACCGGCCGGGGCGGGAGGCGCCGAAGCCGTCGGTGAACGTGTAGGTCCCGTCGGCCATCGGCATCACGACGCGATCGGCGACGGGGATCTCCATGGCACTTCCGAGAGGCATGCCGGCGGCGATCGCGGCGGCGACGGCACGCGAACGCGTTTCCTTGATCTCCTCCGGCGTCGTCGCGGCGAAGTTCCCTCGAGGCGCGATCTCCGCGCGGATCTCGTCTGTCGACGTGTACGACTGCGCGAAGTCGCTCGCGGCGGTCGTGACTTCGGCGGAGGCGGCGGCGACCGAAGTGATCTCCGGGTTGAACGCGGGCAGTGCTGCCCCGGTGATCATCGCGCCGACCGCGAGTGTGGCTCCCACAGCCTTGGCCTTCGCCCACGGGCGCGTCGCTCGGCGGGGACGGATCCGCGGGGCCGAGGCCTTCCGCCGACGGGTCCGCGTCGCGCTCGGGGGCTGCGTCGGTTCCGGGGATGGCGTCGGGGGCTGCTCAGTCGGTTCCGGGGATGGCGCCGGTTCCGGGGATGGCGTCGGGGGCTGCTCGCGGGCGGCGCGCCGGCGGGACTCGGCCGGCGATGCCGGGGGCGATGCCGGGCGAGGGGTGTCCGTGCCCGGCGTGTTCTCGGTGCCGGTCGGCAGCTGTTCGGCGTTCGCGGAACGGCGCAGGTCGCGCCGCAGAAGCGGTCGAGGCGTGCCGGAGGTTTCTGTGGGGGCTTCCGAGGCGTCGTGAGCGCTCTCGGGCGGCAGGGAATTCGTGACGGGATCCTTCCGGAGGGGAGGTGTGCGTGGCGGGCGATCCCCCCGGATGCCGCCGTTACCGATCTGTAATCTAAGCGGCGAACCCCGAGAGCGTCAAATCGAGGGCGGAAAGGAGCGGCGAACCATCGACGAGTGCGACGCGATGTGGCATGCTTGCGGACACCGCGTCGAGGACGCGCGAGCGAGGGAGACGCCGGAACGCATGTCCAGACCACTCGCGGGACCGCAGGGCCTGCTCCGCACGCTCAACGGCCGCGCGATCCTGGAGGCCCTGGCGCGCAGCGGTCCGCAGACCCGCGCGGAGCTGATGTCGACGACCGGTCTCTCCCGCACCGCCGTCACCCAGGTGCTGCGGATGCTCGAAGGGGCAGGAGCCGTCGCCGCGGCCGGCGTGGATCGAGAGACCCGCGGACCCGCAGCCGGACGGGTCGCCCTGCATCCGCGACTCGGCTTCGCCGCCGCCGTGCACATCGACCACCACGCAGCGCATGTCGTCCTGGTCGACGCGAGCGGGACCGTGCGCGCCGAGCAGCACGCTGCGCTCACGTCCACCGAACACCGCGTCGCGCACATCGTCGACCTCGTCGACCGCTGCCGTCGTGCGGTCAAGGCGACGAAGGACGCCGTCCACCTGGCTGTCGTCGGCGTCCCCGGCATCGTCACCCCCGATGGCGGCATCCGGGATGACCTCGGCCCTGACGGCGGCGCCTTCCGCACCGCGCTCGCCACGGCCCTCGACTGCCCGGTCCGGATCGAGAACGACGTCAACCTCGCAGCCCTCGCCGAGCTCACCGCCGGTGCGGGTGGCGATCTCGCCAGCTTCGCGCTGCTCCTGCTCGACGACGGACTGGGAGCGGGCATCGTGGTCGACGGATCGTTGCACCGCGGATTCTCCGGTGTGGCGGGCGAGGTCATGTACCTGCCGCAGCCCCCGCTCCCGATCGGTGCACCCATCGTGAGCGATGCCGTCGTCCGCGATCTCGCTCTCAACGAGGGGTGCGACCCCGACGCCTCCCTGGCGGACCACCTCGAGGCCGCTGCGCGCGGGGACGCGGCCTCGGCCCGGGTCGTGGAGGAGATCGGACGACGCATCGTGCTCGTGGCCGGCAGCGTGGGCCTGGTGCTCGACCCCGAAGCCTTCATCCTGAGCGGCCGGGCAGCACACCCCGCGCTCGTGGCGGCGATCGAGCGCATCGCCGAGGAATACGCTGCGCAGCTCCCACTGCGATTCCTCGTCTCCTCGTTTGGGCCCGAGGCGCCGCTCGTCGGTGCCGTCGGCGAGGCGGCGTCCGCGCTCCGCGGCACCCTGTTCACCCGCATCCTCACGCCGGCCGCGAAGCCGGGACGCTGAGGATCGCCGCCCCTCCCCACCGCCCCTTTCCGACAGGATCACCGATGACCCTTCCCTCCGACCTCGCCGACCGTCTCGGCCTCGCCCCCGGCGCACGGGCGATCATCCTGAACGCGGATGACTTCGGCATGTGCCATGCGGCGAACACCGCCATCGTCGACCTCCTGGACGCCGGCCGGATCGACTCGGCGACCGTGATGGTGCCATGCTCGTGGTCCCCGGAGGCGCTCGCCTTCGCCGCCTCCCGCCCTGACCTCGACATCGGTGTGCATCTCGTGCTCACGAGCGAATGGTCTCGCTACCGGTGGCGGCCGCTCACCGGCACGGACACGAGCCTGGTCGACGCGGCGGGCTTCTTCCCGATGGACGTCGCGTCCGTCGAGCAGGCGGCGTCGGAGGAGGACGTGGCAGTCGAGCTCGCCGCCCAACTGCAGGCCGCGCTCGATGCCGGTGTCGATGTGACGCACCTCGACAATCACATGGGCTCCGTCTACGGACTCGTGACCGGACGCGACTTCCTCCGTCCGGTGTTCGAGCTCGCCGCGCGTCACGGGCTTCCGTTCCGGTTGCCGCGCAGCATGGACGGCGTGGGCGAGGACGCGGCCCTGCAGGCGACGCTCGATGCCGCAGCTGCCGCCGCCGATGCATCCGGCGTCGTGATCATCGACAGGTTGTGGTCGCATCCCTTCCCGCTCCTCGGGGAGAGCACGCCGGAGGAGGAGACCTACGAGCAGGTACGGGACGGCTTCATCGCCCTGTTGCGCGCCGTTCCGGCCGGCGTGACCGAGATCTACCTGCATCCGATGGTCGACGACGAGGAGCTGCGGTCAGCGGTCGACTTCAGCGCGACGAAGCGCGGCTATGAGTTGCGACTGCTCCGCGACCCCGCGGTGCTGCAGGCGATCGAGGATGAGGCGCTCGTGCGCGTCGGCTGGCGCGCCCTGCGTGACGTGCAGCGGGCAGGCGTCCGATGACCTCGGTGGGCGAGCGCCTGCGCGACCGCCGTCTCGAGGCGGCTCCGACCCGACGGCAGGCTATCGCGTTCGGAGCCTCCGGCTTCCCGACGCAGCTCATGGCGCAGACCTTCTCCGCGTTCGTCGTCTACTTCTACGTCTCGCACCTCGCGGTGCCGGCAGGGTGGGTGGCCGTGGCGATGATCGCCCACGGCATCCTGAACGCGGTGTTGAACCCCGTCGTGGGGGCGATCTCCGACCGGCTGCGCACCCCCTGGGGCCGTCGCATCCCGTGGATCGGGCTGGGCATCGTGCCGCTCGTCGTCGCGTTCACGCTGGTGTGGATGCCGCCCGAACTTCCCGTCGCCGGTCTCATCGTCTGGTTCCTCGTCGTCGTGGCCGTGTACGACATCGCCTTCGTCGTCGTGGTGCTGAACATCTCGGCACTGTTCCCCGAGATCTTCCGCACCACGGAGGAGCGCGCCCGCGGCAACGTCCCCCGGCAGATCTTCGCGATCCTCGGCATGGTCCTCGGCACGGCCGGCGCCCCCGCCCTGTACGGGGCTCTCGGATGGCCGGGTATGGCGCTCGTGCTCGGCGCGGTCTGCCTGGTGCTGCTCGCGTGGTCGTTCTTCGGCGGGATGATCGAGCGCCGGGTGCCCGAGGCGGCGTCGGAAGCCATGCGGTGGAAAGATCAGCTGACCTACACCTTCCGCAACCGGGCGTTCGTCCCCTACGTGCTGGGCTCGCTGTTCGTCCAGACCTCGATCGCGGTCATCCTGGCCGCGGTCCCCTTCTACGTGCGGTACTCGCTGCGCGCCGAGGAAGGGGAGGGGAGCCTGCTCCTCGGGGCGATCTTCGTCACGGCGATCCCCTCGATCGTGCTGTGGAGCGCGGTCGTCCGTCGTACGTCACCGCGCACCGCCGTGCTGTGGAGCGTCGCGGTGTTCGGCGTCGCCGTGCTCGGCTACCTCGCGCCGTCGACCGTGCTCGGGGCGTCGCTGGTCGGAGTCGCCGTGGGGGTCGGCGTCGGCGGACTGCTGCAGCTGCTCGAGGTGATGCTCGCGCAGATCATCGATGACGACGCCGTGCGCACCGGGCACCGACGGGAGGGCGCCTACTTCGGAGTGAACGGTTTCGTGGTGCGCGGTTCGGTCGTACTGCAGGCGGTCGTGGCCGCGGTGGTGCTGACGGCGTCGGGGTTCGACGCCACGCTCGGCGATGCCCAGCCCGAAAGCGTCGACGGGGGTATCCGTCTGATGCTCGCGGTCATCCCGCTCGGGTTCACCGCCCTCGCGTGGCTGTGCTTCTGGCTCTATCCGATCCGCACCCGCGACCTCTGAGCCCTAGAGGGACGCCGCCTTCCGCGCCTCCCAGCCCGTGCGCACCATCTCGTCGACGGTGTATCGCATGGTCCAGTCGAGGTCGCGCGCGGCGAGCTCCCCGGTGGCCACGATGCGGTCGGGGTCGCCAGGACGGCGGGGTCCGATCTCGGGGGTGAAGTCGATGCCGGTGACTCGGGCGACGGCATCCATGATCTGCGTGACGCTGAGTCCGTCGCCGGATCCGAGGTTGTATGCGGTCTCGATCGGTCGTCCGTCGGCGAGGCGCTGGGCGGCGGCGACGTGCGCTGCCGCGATGTCGCCGACGTGCACGTAGTCGCGCACGTTGGTGCCGTCCTCGGTGTCGTAGTCGTCGCCGAAGATCTTCGGCGTCCTGCCCTCGAGCAGTGCTTCGAACACGATCGGGAAGAGGTTATGCGGGCTCACGTCGTAGACCGTGGGGTCGGCCGAGCCCACGACGTTGAAGTACCGCAGCGAGGTGTGGCGCAGCGGGTGTGCGGAGTCGGCCGTCGCGATCGCCTGGTCGCGCAGCAGCCATTCCCCGATGAGCTTCGACTCTCCGTACGGACTGGCGGGCTTCTTCGCCGTGTCCTCGACGACCAGCGCGACATCAGGAGTGCCGAACACGGCGGCCGAGGAGGAGAACACGATGTTCGAGACGCCCGCGGCCTCCATGGCCTCGAGGATGATCCGGGTGCCCTCGACGTTCTGGGCATAGGTGTGCAGGGGGCGCTGCACCGACACGCCCGCGTACTTGTACCCGGCGACGTGGATCACGCCTTCCGCGTCGTGGTCGCGCAGCGCTTTCTCGACGAGCGCGCGGTCGAGGATGCTGCCCCGCACGAACGGGACGCCCTCGGGCACGAACGGTGCGACCCCGCTGGACAGGTCGTCGAGGACGACGGGGGTCATCCCGGCGCTCGCGAGGGCGCGGACGACGTGGGCACCGATGTAGCCGGCACCGCCGGTGACGATCCAGGACACTGCATTCCTCTCCTGCCGCGAATCCTCGCGGCCCGATGGATCATTCTGTCAGGCGTCGCGGTGAGGTCCCGCAGAAGGGGTGACGGTGAACAGGTGCGGTCCCGCGAACCGGGCCGCGACGAAGGCCGCGTTCACCGCTGCGGACACGGTCTCGACGGCATCCTTTTCGATCAACGCGATCGCCGCACCGCCGAAGCCGCCGCCGGTCATCCGCGACCCCAGTGCCCCCGCCGCGAGTGCGGTGTCGACCGCGGTGTCGAGCTCGGGGGTCGAGATCTCGAAGTCGTCACGCATCGACGCGTGCGAGGCGATGAGCAGGTCGCCGATGGCCCGCGCGCCGTCCGTGCGGAGCGTGTGCACCGTGTCGACCACGCGCTGGTTCTCCGTCACGACGTGCCGCACACGGCGGAAGGTCTCCTCGTCCAGTTGTTCGCGGGCGCGGGGCAGGTCGGCGACCGACACGTCGCGCAGTGCGGGCACTCCCAGGGCTGCGGCTCCGCGCTCGCAGGAGGCGCGACGATCGCGGTAGCCACCGGTGGAGTGGGCGTGCTTCACGCGGGTGTCGATCACGAGGATGGCGAGGCCTGCCTCGGCGATGCCGAGCGGCACGAGTTCAGTCTCGAGCGAACGGCAGTCGAGGAAGAGAGCGGTGTCGGGTGCTCCCAGCATGGACGCCATCTGGTCCATGATCCCGGTGGGTGCGCCGACGGCTTCGTTCTCCGCCCGTCGTCCGATCCGGGCGAGGGCTCTGCCGTCGAGGCCCGTGCCCCACAGCTCGTCGAGCGCGGAGGCCGTCGCTCCCTCGATCGCCGCGGAAGAAGAGAGTCCGGCTCCCACCGGCACATCGGAGGCGATCGCGATGTCGACACCACGGAACGGGCCGTCACCGGGCGCGGCCTGGCGCAGCGCCCACGCGACGCCGAGCGGGTAGGCCGCCCATTCGGGAACGGCAGGAGACGCGCCGGGCGCGGTCGGGAAGAGCCGGTCGAGTTCGTCGAGGCCGACCTCGACCGGATCGGAGGCGAAACGGGAGCTGACCCGCACGCGGCCACGGTCGTCGTCGCGGCGGCCGACCGCGGCGAAGGTTCTCTGCGGGATGGCGAACGGCAGGACGAAGCCGTCGTTGTAGTCGGTGTGCTCGCCGATGAGGTTCACGCGGCCGGGCGCGGACCAGACGCCGTCCGGTCGCCGTCCCGTGAGCTCGGTGTAGAGCGCTCGCGCGTCGTCGTGGGCCGTGGTCATGCGGATGCTCCTTCTCCCGTGGTGGTCGGCGACGCGCGCTCGATGGCCTCGCGCAGGCGAGCGGCCCCTACTTCCGGCGGGACTTCGGCGGCCCAGGCCCACATCGCGGCCTCGGAGCCGGCCAGGAATTTCAGTTTGTCGGCGGCGCGGCGCGGACTCGTGAGTTGCAGGTGCAGGCGCACGGTGTCGCGTCCGACGTGCACCGGTGCCTGATGCCAGGCGGCGATGTAGGGGGTGGGGGAGTCGTAGAGGGCGTCGACGCCGCGCAGCAGGCGCAGGTAGAGCGGAGCCAGCTCGTCGCGCTCGGCCGCGGTCGTCTCGGCGAGGTCGGGAACGTGGCGGTGCGGCATCAGATGCACCTCGAGCGGCCAGCGGGCGGCGAACGGCACGAAGGCGGTCCAGTGCTCGCCGCGGAGGACGACGCGCTCCGACGCCTGCTCGGATTCGAGGATGTGCTGGAACAGGTCGGGGGCCGTCCGGTCGATCGACTCCAGGACGCGGGTCGTGCGGGGAGTCACGTACGGGTACGCGTAGATCTGGCCGTGCGGATGCGGCAGGGTCACGCCGATCGCCTCACCGCGGTTCTCGAACGGGAAGATCTGCTCGATGCCGGGCAGTGTCGACAGGGCAGCGGTGCGGTCCGCCCAGGCCTCGATCACGGTGCGTGCGCGGGTCTCGGACTGCGTGCCGAAGGAGCCGGAGTGCTCGGGGCTGAAGCACACGACCTCGCAGCGTCCGATGGCGGCACGGGTGCGGCCGAGGCCGAGCGCGGAGAGGTCGTCCCGTCCGCGCGGTGCATTGGGCGCCTGGGGGGCACCGCCGACGGCTTCGCTGAGCGCGGGGCCGAACGCGGGGGAGCGGTTCTCGAACACCGCGACGTCGTATCGCGAAGGGACCTCGGACGGGTTCCCGGGGGTCTGCGGCGCCAGGGGGTCGGCGTCGGCGCCGGGCATCATCACGCGGTTCTGTCGATTCGCGGCCACCGTGATCCAGTCGCCGGTGAGCACGTCGAGGCGCATGGTCGCGGTGTCGGGGCGCGGGTCGAGCACGCGGGCGTCGACCGCCCGCTCGGCGCCCAGAGTCGTGCCGGGTTCGTCGTAGTAGAAGAGGTCGCGGCCGTCGGCGAGGGTGGTGGTGCGTTTGACGACGCCGGCGCCGAGGGCCTCGGTGCGCAACTCAGGAAGATCGTGCGTGTTCACGTAAACATGGTACGCACAGGGCCGTGATAACGTCAACATGACGGAGTTGTGAACCGGTGGACGGAGAGACAGGGTGAGCGAGCGCGGCGAGGTCGAGGGCCTTAGGGCCGATCGGCGGCGCCCCTCCACGGGGCGCGTGTCGATGGCCATGGTCGCCGTCCGCGCCGGGGTCTCGGGACAGACTGTCTCGCGCGTCGTCAACGGCAGCCCGCGGGTCGACCCCGACACCCGTACCCGCGTTGAGCGTGCGATGGCGGAACTCGGCTATCGACCCCACCGCGCCGCTCGGGCGTTGCGCACCGGCCGTTCGCAGACCATCGGACTCGTCGTCACCACCCTCGCCACGGTCGGCAACTCACGGATGCTGCAGGCCACCGCCGAAGCCGCGGCCGAACGCGGGTACGCCCTCACGCTCGTGACCGCTGCCGCCGATGTCGCCGAGGCCTTCGATCGACTCGCCGAGCAAGAGGTCGACGGTGCGATCGTGCTGAACGAGGCCTCGGCGCTCGTCCCCGGTGCACAGCCGCCCGCCGGACTGCGCCTGGTCGTGGTGGACGCCCCGACCGAAGCGGGGTTCGCGTCCGTGCACAGCGATCATGCCGGTGGTGCCTCCGCTGCCACGGCCCGACTGCTCGCTCTCGGCCACGACACGGTGCACCACCTCGCGGGACCAGCCGACTCCTTCGCCGCAATCGAGCGTGAGCGCGGATGGCGCGAGACCCTCGTGACCGCCGGAGTCCGCCCGCCCCCGGTGGTCCGCGGCGACTGGAGTGCGGACTCGGGGTATGCAGCGGGCGGGGAGTTGCGGGCGGCGTCCGCTGTCTTCTGTGCCAACGATCAGATGGCGCTCGGCCTGCTGCGCGCGCTCGCCGAAGCGGGGCGACGGGTGCCGGACGACGTCGGGGTCATCGGGTTCGACGATGTGCCGGAGGCGGCGAACTACCGTCCTCCGCTGACCACGATCCGCCAGGACTTCGCGGTTCTCGCACACCGGGCCGTGTCGTCGCTCGTCGCGGCGATCGAGGGTGCTGCGGGAGATGCGGTGTCCGTCGTCGTCCCGACGGAGCTCGTCGAGCGCGCCAGCACATCCTCGCGCTGACGCGTCCCCGCTTCTTTCTCCCACCCCTTCCCCCCCGCTCCCTCCTCCCGACGCCCCTCCTGTGTCGAGACCCCCTCCTGTCGTCGACGCCCCCTCCTGACGTCGTGCGCGCGAGGGGGTCTCGGCGCGCACGGGGGGCGTCGACGGAAGTGGTGAGGCTGGATCGGGATCCCGGACCGGAGCGGGGCTGCCGGGCCGGAGCGGGGCGCGGGGCCGCCGGGTCGGATTGCGTGGTTGCACTCGGGCGGAAGCTCATGACATGATCTCGGAAAGCGCTTTCCGGTCCTGTGGATCGGAACCACGACCAGCCGCCCGAGACAGAAACGGAACACCATGGCACAGGCGAACACCCGCGAGATCGGGATCATCATGAACGGCGTCTCGGGGCGCATGGGCTATCGGCAGCACCTCGTGCGCTCGATCCTCGCGATCCGCGATCAGGGCGGCATCGAGTTGTCCGACGGCTCCCGCATCACCGTGAAGCCGATCCTCGTCGGCCGCAACGAGTCCAAGCTCGCCGAGCTCGCCGCGAAGCACGGCATCGAGGACTGGACGACCGACCTCGCCGCCGCGCTCGCTGACCCCCGGTGGGAGATCTACGCCGACTTCCTGGTGACCAAGGCCCGTGCCACCGCGATCCGCAAGGCCATCGCCGCGGGCAAGGCGATCTACACCGAGAAGCCCACCGCCGAGTCGCTCGAGGAGGCACTCGAACTCGCGCGCCTCGCGAAGGAAGCCGGCGTGAAGACCGGGGTCGTGCATGACAAGCTCTACCTGCCGGGCCTGCAGAAGCTCAAGCGCCTGATCGACTCGGGCTTCTTCGGTCGCATCCTCTCGGTGCGCGGCGAGTTCGGGTACTGGGTCTTCGAGGGCGACTGGCAGCCCGCGCAGCGCCCGAGCTGGAACTACCGCACGGAAGACGGTGGCGGCATCATCACCGACATGTTCCCGCACTGGAACTACGTGCTGGAGAATCTCTTCGGCGAGGTCAAGAGCGTCTACGCGCAGGCGGCCGTGCACATCGCCGACCGCTGGGACGAGCAGGGCGAGCACTACACGGCGACGGCCGAGGACGCGGCCTACGGCATCTTCGAGATCGAGGGCGGCGTGATCGCCGAGATCAACTCCTCCTGGACCGTGCGCGTGAACCGGGACGAGCTCGTCGAGTTCCAGGTCGACGGCACCCACGGATCCGCGGTGGTCGGGCTGTTCGGCGCGAAGATCCAGCCCCGAAACGCCACCCCCAAGCCGGTGTGGAACCCTGATCTCGAAGACACCCGCGACTACGACGCGGACTGGCAACAGGTGCCGACCAACGATGTCTTCCTCAACGGCTTCCGCCAGCAGTGGGAGGAGTATCTGGTGTCGTACGTCGAGGGCACCGACTACCCGTTCGACCTGCTCGCGGGCGCCCGTGGAGTGCAGTTCGCCGAGGCCGGTCTGACCTCCAGCGCCGAGGGCCGCAAGATCGCCCTCGAGTCGTTGACCCTGGATTGAGGCGCACGATGGCCACGCTCCGACTCCTGCACCCGACAGGCGCGACCACCGACGTCGCTCTCAACGATGTCGGTGCCTGCACGCGTCCGACCGCACCGCTGCGGAGCCGCGTCGCATACGCCGCCGCACACGTCGTGCCCAAGGTGCACGCCGACAACACCCCCGGGCAGCCCGCCGACATCGACTGGGACGCCACGCTCGCGTTCCGCCGCAACGTGTTCTCCTGGGGGCTCGGCGTCGCCGATGCGATGGACACCGCGCAGCGCAACATGGGCTTGGATGCCGCGGCCACGCGGGAACTGATCGCTCGCAGCGCTGAAGTCGCCCGCGAGGAAGGCGGCTCGGTGGTGGTCGGCGTCAACACCGACCACATCGCCGAGTCGGAGATCTCCCTCGACCAGGTGATCACGGCCTACACCGAACAGCTGCACTTCGCAGAGGAGCACGGGGCCGGTCCTGTGCTGATGGCGTCCCGGCACCTCGCCCGCGCGGCGACGGATGCCGCGGACTACCGTCGCGTCTACCGCGAGGTGCTGTCCCGGGCGACGACCCCCGTCGTGCTGCATTGGCTCGGAACCGCCTTCGACCCTGCGCTCGCCGGCTACTTCGGGGCAGACGGCTGGCAGGAGGCATCCGAGGTGCTGCTGCAGATCATCGCCGAGAATCCGGGGAAGATCGCGGGAGTGAAGATGAGTCTGTTGAACGCCGAGTCCGAGATCTCGGTGCGCGCACGGCTTCCCGAAGGCGTGCGGATGTTCACGGGCGACGACTTCAACTACGTCCGTCTGATCGGGGGCACAGCGGAAGGGATGACGCCGGGCGATGACATGCACTCCGACGCCCTCCTCGGCGCGTTCGCGGCGATCACCCCGGTGGCTTCGGCGGCGATCCAGGCTCTGGACGCCGGTGACCAGGAGGAGTATCTGCGCATCCTGGGCCCGACCGAAGCGCTCAGCCGGCAGGTCTTCGCCGCCCCCACGTTCTATTACAAGACGGGCGTGGCCTTCCTCGCCTGGCTGAACGGGCATCAGCCCGCGTTCCAGATGGTCGGTGGCCTGCATTCCGCACGCAGCCTGCCGCATCTGAGTCGCATCGTCGAGCTTGCGAACACCTCGCTCGCGCTGGAGCAGCCCGACCTCGCACAGCAACGGTGGCACCGCATGCTGCGCGTGAACGGAGTGGACGCATGAGCCCTTCTTCGCAGATCCCCGACCCGCGGCTGTCGATCAACCAGGCGACGATCAAGCATGCCGATCTCGCCACCGCGCTGCGGGTCACGGCAGACGCGGGAGTGCGATCGATCGGCCTCTGGCGGGAGCCCGTGCATGCGGTCGGCCTCGACGTCGCTGCGCGGATGCTGTCCGACTCGGGTCTGCGCTTCTCGACGCACTGCCGGGGCGGCTTCTTCACCCTGCCGGCCGGTGCGGACCGGGAAACGGCGTTGGATGACAACCGCAGGGCGATCGAGGAGACCGCGACGCTGGCCGCGGCCGGTGCGGAAGGCTCGACCGCCGTGCTCGTGCTCGTCGCGGGCGGATTGCCTGCGGGATCACGCGACCTGATCGGAGCGCGGGAGCGGGTGCGCGATGCGATCGGTGTCCTCGCTCCCGAGGCGGAGGCGGCGGGGGTGACGCTCGCGATCGAGCCGCTGCATCCGATGTACGCGTCGGATCGCGCCGTCATCTCGACGCTCGGGCACGCACTCGACATCGCCGCTGACTTCGCGCCCGAGGTGGTCGGGGCCGCCGTCGATACGTTCCACATCTGGTGGGATCCGCAGGTGCTCGAACAGATCGCGCGGGCGGGCAGGGAGAACCGGATCGCGACCTATCAGGTGTGCGACTGGAAGACACCCCTCGCCGCCGACGTGCTGCTCTCCCGGCACTACACAGGAGACGGGGTGATCGACTTCGGCTCACTCACCCGTGCGGTCGTCGCGACCGGGTACGACCGCGACATCGAGGTCGAGATCTTCAACGCCGAGATCTGGGCGGATACCCCGGAGAGCGTCGTACGCCGCACGGCGGAGACGTTCGCGGCCGCCGTCTCTCCGCACCTCGCATGAGGTCCGATCCGGAGGTTCGGCGTACCATCTGTCGGGAGCGCGCACGGATGCAGGGCGCACGGGCGGCTTTCCGTCCGACATCCATGCATCGGCCCGACATCCGTGCATGGGGCGTCGGTGCGTCGGCGGGCCGCGGGGCGGGGAAGTAGGATCTGGGGCATGACAGAGCCCGCATCGTCGGCGGAGCGGCCGGCGCCGACCAGGGCCCAGCGTCACACGCGGGGACCCGCACCCACCCTGCACGACGTGGCTCGCGAGGCCGGTGTATCGCTTGCGACCGCCTCCCGTGTGCTCAACGGATCGGAGCGCAAGGTCGCCGAGTCGTTCCGTGAGCGTGTCGAAGCGGCGGCCGCGGAACTGGGCTACACCGCGAACGTCTCCGCCCAGGCGACCGCGCGTGGCACCTCGCCCGTCATTGCCCTGCTCGTCGCCGACATCGCCGACCCCTACTTCGGTCTGATCGCCTCGGGGGTGGCGCGCGGTGCCGACGAGCACGGGCTCGTCGTCACGGTCGCCATCACCGACCGTGATCCGGCCCGGAAGGCGCGCATCGTCCGAGCTCTGCGGGGTCAGCGGCCGCGGGGCCTGATCCTCGCCGCCTCCGGCACGCAGGAGCCGATCGAGGCCGATGTCGCCCATGACCTCGCCGAGTTCTCGCGTCTGGGCGGCAGGGTGGTCGCCTTCGGGCCGGGCTCCGGCGTGGAGCGGAGTATCGAGATCGACAACCGCTCCGGAGCCGAGGCGCTGGGACGACGGATGGCCGAGCGGGGGTATCGCTCGGCGATCGCGCTCGGTGCCGCCGAGGGCGTGTGGACCTCGGATGATCGTCTGGCCGGGTTCCGCGCCGGATTCGAGGCTTCAGGAGGAGCTGTCGTGCGCACGCTGCGTGGCGGCTTCCTCCGTGAATCAGGCGCGGAGAGTATGGCCGCGGCGCTCGCCGATGGTGTGCCCACCGGCACCCTGGTCTTCGCGATCACCGATGTCGTCGCGATCGGCGCGATGTCCGCGATCCGCGACGCCGGTCGGGAGATCGGCGCCGACATCGCGGTCTGCGGCTTCGACGACGTGCCCGCGAGCAGCGACGTCTCCCCGGCACTGACGACGGTGCGTGTGCCGCTGAGCGAGGTCGGCTATCAGGCCTTCCGTGCGACGGTGGATGCGGACTGGGAGCAGGCGCCGCTGCCGCTCGACGTGGTCGTGCGCGCCAGCACCCCGGGAGTCCCGCGGTGACCCGGGTCGTGCTGGCCCCGGACAGCTTCAAAGGCACGATCACGGCAGCCGATGCTGCGGCGGCGCTCGCCGAAGGATGGGCGTCCGTCGACCCCACGGCGGAGTTCGTGCACCGGCCCATGGCGGACGGCGGCGAGGGCACCGTGTCGGCGTTCGAGGCCGCGGTTCCGGGGGCCGTGCGGATGCCGGTCACGGTCGACGGGCCTGCGGGGCGCCGGATCGAGACCTCCTGGCTGCTGCTTCCCCCGACCGAGGATGCTCCCGCAGGGACGGCTGTCGTCGACCTCGGCTCGACATCGGGCATCGAGTTGCTGACGGAGCTGCGCCCCTGGGACGCGGACACCGCCGGGTTCGGGCAGGCCATGGCCGCCGCACTCGATCACGGGGTCTCG
Organism: Microbacterium aurugineum; assembly: GCF_023101205.1. NCBI lineage: Bacteria > Bacillati > Actinomycetota > Actinomycetes > Micrococcales > Microbacteriaceae > Microbacterium > Microbacterium aurugineum. The sequence goes on from NZ_CP078078.1 coordinate 469,941, forward strand.
CGCCTCGTCGTCGGGATCGGCTCGAGCGCATCGACTGACGGCGGCACCGGCATGCTGTCGGCACTGGGGGCGCGGTTCCTCGATGCCGCGGGCGCTCCTGTTGCTCCGGGTGCACGGGGGCTCGGAGACATCGCCGCGGTCGACCTCTCCGGACTGCGCCCGGCTCCGGAGGTACGCGTGCTCACCGACGTAACGAACCCGCTCGTCGGTCCGCGCGGGGCCGCCGCGGTGTTCGGCCCGCAGAAGGGACTGCGCACCCCCGACGACATCGTCCTCGTCGACGACGGGCTGCGCCGGCTCGCCGCACTGCTCGGCGTCGATCCGGACGGCGCGGGCAACGGCGCGGCCGGAGGGACCGGTGCCGCCCTGGTGGTGTGGGGCGGAGTCCTCGCTCCCGGCGCATCCGAGGTCGCGGAACTCATCGGGTTGGCCGAGGCGATCGCCGAGGCCGATGTGGTCATCACCGGGGAGGGGTCCTACGACGGGCAGTCCGGCGACGGCAAGGTGCCCTCCTACCTCGCGGGTCTCGCCGCTGAGGCCGGGACGCGCGCGATGGTCGCGGCCGGTCGCATCACCGAGGATGCGGATACCGCGCTGTTCGCGGCATCCGCCTCACTCACCGAGCTGGCCGGCTCGTCCGACGCGGCCCTCGCCGAACCGGCGCGCTGGCTGCGCGAGGCCGGCACCGTGCTGGCCCGTTCCGCCGCAGCCTGAGACGTCGCCCGCGCGGGGTCAGCCGCCGAGTGCGGCCGACACGACAGCGCGTGCCTCCGCCTGGACCTCCGCGAGGTGTTCGGGGCCGCGCAGGCTCTCGGCGTAGAGCTTGTAGACGTCTTCCGTGCCGGACGGGCGCGCCGCGAACCAGGCGTGCTCCGTCTGCACCTTGAGACCTCCGATCGCCGCACCGTTGCCGGGCGCGTGTGAGAGCTTCGCCGTGACCTCCTCGCCGGCGAGGGTGGTGGCCGTCACCGACTCGGGGGCGAGCTTTCCGAGCGTCGCCTTCTGTTCCGGTGTCGCGGGGGCGTCGACCCGCTGGTAGGCCGAGGCGCCGAACGCCTCCTCCAGTTCGGCGTACCGCTCCGAGGGCGTCTTGCCCGTGACGGCGATGATCTCGGCGGCCAGCAGGCACAGCAGGATGCCGTCCTTGTCGGTCGACCACACGGAGCCGTCCTTGCGGAGGAAGGACGCCCCGGCCGACTCCTCGCCGCCGAACGCGACCGAGCCGTCGAGGAGTCCGGGGACGAACCACTTGAACCCGACCGGGACTTCCAGCAGGCGGCGACCGAGCGATTCGGCGACGCGGTCGATGATCATTGACGACACGAGCGTCTTCCCGATCGCGGCATCGCGGGGCCAGTCCTGCCGATGCGAGAACAGGTAGTCGATCGCGACGGCCAGGTAGTGGTTAGGGTTCATCAGCCCGGCGTCCGGGGTGACGATGCCGTGCCGGTCGGCATCCGCGTCGTTCCCGGTCAGCACGTCGTAGTCGCCCTTCTTCGCGACCAGCGACGCCATGGCCGAGGGCGACGACGGATCCATCCGGATCTTCTCGTCCCAGTCCAGGGTCATGAAGCGCCAGGTCGGGTCGACCTCGGGGTTCACCACGTCCAGGTCGAGGTCGTGCATCTCGGCGATGAGTGCCCAGTACTCCACGGACGCTCCGCCCAGAGGGTCGGCGCCGATGCGCACCCCGGCCGTGCGGATCGCGTCGAGGTCGATGATGGACGGCAGATCCCGCACATACTCCTCGCGGAAGTCGTAGCCGGTGAGGGCATCCCAGTCGATGTCGGCGAAGCGCTCGAGCTTCACTCCCTCGAGCCCCGCGGCGATCAGGGCGTTCGCGCGGTCGGCGATCCATCCGGTGGCGTCGGTGTCGGCGGGTCCTCCGTGCGGCGGGTTGTACTTGAAGCCGCCGTCGCGGGGCGGGTTGTGCGACGGGGTCACGACGATGCCGTCCGCGCGACCGGGGTCGTCGGCAGCGCGTCCGCGGTTGTAGGTCAGGATCGCGTGGCTGAGCGCGGGGGTCGGCACCCATGAGTCGCGGGCATCGACCCGCACGTCCACACCGTTCGCGAGCAGCACCTCGATGGCGCTGCGCTCGGCAGGGAGGGAGAGCGCGTGCGTGTCCCGACCGAGGAACAGCGGACCCGTGATGCCCTGGGCTGCGCGGTAGTCCACGATCGCCTGCGTCGTGGCGAGGATGTGGTTCTCGTTGAAGCTGTTCGACAGGGAGGAACCGCGATGGCCGCTGGTCCCGAAGACGACCCGCTCGGCGGCGACCTCGGGGTTCGGTGTGCGGTCGTAGTAGGCGGCGATCAGTTCGTCGACGTCGATCAGGTCACTTTCCTCCGCAGGGAGGCCGGCACGGCTGGTCATCCTCTCAGTCTGCCCCCTGATCGGCGGGATCGCACCCGAGAAGTCATGCGTATCTCCGTCGTCGCGCCGAGGGCTAAGGTGAAACCCGTGACTGAACGCCGCACCTACAGCTATCTCGGCCCGGCCGGAACCTTCACGGAGGCGGCGCTCGATCAGGTGGCGGAGGCTCGCGGCCAGACCTGGCGCCCCGTGCACAACGTGGGGGAGGCGCTGGCCGACGTGCTCGAGGGCCGCAGCGATGCCGCCATGATCGCGATCGAGAACTCCATCGAGGGCGGTGTCTCCACCACGCAGGATGCGCTGGCGACCCTGCCGGGCCTGCGCATCATCGGTGAGTACCTGGTGCGGGTGAACTTCGTGCTCGTCGCCCCGCGTGGCACGACGCTCGATCAGGTCGAGGTGATCGCGGCGCACCCCGTCGCCTATGCGCAGTGTCATGGCTGGCTCGGTGAGCATCTGCCCTCGCACTCGCACGTGCCGGCCTCGAGCAACGTGGCGTCGGCGATCGGCGTCCTCGACGGCACCCTCGCCGCGCAGGCGGCGATCGCAGCCCCGGGCATCGTGAGCCACTACGACGTCGACGTGCTCGCGGAGGGCATCGGCGACAACGCGCAGGCCGTGACCCGCTTCGTGCTGGTCACCCGGACGACCCGTTCCCCTGAGCCGACCGGCGCCGACAAGACCTCCCTGATCGTCGAGCTCCCGCACGATCACCCCGGTTCGCTCCTCGAGATGCTGGAGCAGTTCTCGACCCGCGGGATCAACCTCTCGCTCATCGAGTCGCGGCCGATCGGCGACGAACTCGGTCGCTACCGGTTCGTTATCGACGCGGACGGACACATCGAGCACGAGCGCATGGCCGACGCGCTGCTCGGCATCCGCCGCTTCAGCCCGCGCGTGGTGTTCCTCGGCTCCTACCCGCGTGCGGATCGCCAGATCGTGCAGTACCCCGACCGCTACTCGGACGACGTGTTCGTCGAGGCGCGCGACTGGCTGCGCGGCATCCTCTCCGGCGAGCCCGAGGTCTGACCCCCGCCCCGCCCCGCCCCGGTGCGGCCGGTGCGGGCGGCCGGTGCGGGCAGTGAGGCTGTTGCGGGATCGAAAACGCGCCTCCGGGACGTCACGGAGGCGCGTTTTTCATCCCGCACGAGCGGGACTCGGGGTCAATGCTCCTGGAAGCGCGGCCAGTCGCTGCCGGGAGCCATGCGCGCGTGCAGGGCACCCTTCGCGGAAGCGAGGCTGGGATAGGTACTGGCTTCGGCATCCGCTTCCGCCATCGTGACGTGGTATCCGTCGTCGTCGTGCCGGATGCTGCCGACCACTCCGTTGCGTCCGTAAGCGACCCAGAGTGCGAGCGTCTTGGTGGTGCTCATCTTCGGACCCCCTTTCTGCCGTCGAGGGTACGCCGATCTGTGTGTTGTCGACACCCCTTGACGGGATCCGCGGCGCGGTTGCGGGATCGATAACGCACCTCCGCTGGCCGGGCGAGGATCGTTTCTGATCCCGCACCGGGGGACGCAGGTGTCAGCGCGAGGAGATCGCCCGGCGGATGAGGGAGACGAGGGCGGCGCCGCCGTCGCGCAGGTCGAGCTCGGTGACGCGGATCACGATCCATCCGGCGGCTTCGAGGTCGCGCTGTCGACGGATGTCGGTGCGCCACTGCTCGCGGCTCGTGCGGTGTCCGTCCCCTTCGTACTCGATCGCGATGCGCCACTGCGGATAGGCGAGGTCGACGCGGGCGATCGCCCGTCCGGCGGCCCGGACGACGTGCTGGATCTCCGGCTCGGGAAGCCCTGCGTCGACCAGCAGCATCCTGGTCTCGGTCTCCTTCGGCGACTCGACTCCTTCGCGCACTCGGGGGAGAGCCCTGCGGATGCGCCCGCACCCGGGGAAGCGCCCCCACTCGAGGAGCCGCTGTTCGATCCTCTCGACGTCCACCGAAGGTCTGCCCTCGTGGAGGCCGGGGTAGTTGTCGGCCGCGGTGATCAGGGCTTCCAGGGCGACGTTCATCGGCACACGGGTCAGCTCCGCGGCGCAGAGGAAGAACGCAGCCACGGGGTCGACCACCGGTACCCTTCCGATCTCCCAGGAGTGTGCTCGCCCCGACGCGATGCGACGACCACGGATGCCGACCGTGCGTGGGGGAGAGTGGCCCGTGTCCACTGCGACGTCCAAGGGTTCGGCCGTCGTCCAGTGAACCGGGAAGGGGATTCCCCAGAGCCGCAGCGCCGTCCGTCCGGCGAAACGCTGGCCCGGTCGCAACCGCGGCACGTAGCACTCCACGTGCTCGACGAAGCTGGCGGGCGCCTCCGCAGCGCGGACACCTGCATACGGCCGGATGAGATCGCGCGCGGAGTGCCGCTTGCGCCCGACTCCGGACGCTTCGGCATCGCGGACGGAGAAGTGCGCGCCGAGCTCGGCGGGGAGGGGGATCCGGTGTCGCATCCGCCCATGGTCGCTCGCGAGCTTCCGCTCCGTCCCGCCCTCCAGCCTTGCGCTCCGGCATCTGTGGACAACTGCCGCCTGTGGAGAACGCCCGCTCCGGCTGCGGGATCAAAAACGCGCCTCCGGGTGCCCGGGAAGGCGCGTTTTTGATCCCGCAACCGAGTGGGGGACGGGGGGACCCGGGGACGGGGGGACCCGGGGACGGGGGAGCGGGACCGCGGTCAGAGGGCGGCGGCGATGAGTTCCAGGGACTGGGCTCGGCCGAGGGGGGAGTCCTTCGGCTCGGACTCGTACGCACCGGCGACCGGGGACAGCATGACCTCGTCGACACCGTGGCGCTCGGCGAAGCCGCGGACCTCTGCGGCCACGCTCTCTCCGGTGCCGACGAACCAGCGGGAGCGGGCGGCTTGGACGACCTCATCCGTGGTGGCGTCCGTCTCCGCGGCGAGTGCCTCCTCGACGGTTTCGAGCGCTCCCAGGGGCTGGTTCAGCCGCAGCCGTGCCATCATCCGCAGTTGCGGGAGCGCACGAGCTTCCGCTTCCTCCGGGGTGGGCGCGGCGACCGCGTTCACCGTGAGGAAGGTTCGGGGCTCCGGGTGCTCCTCGCTCGGACGGTAACCCGTGCGGTACAGGTCGAGCGCGCGCTCGAGTCCCTGTCCCGAGAAGTGGTTCGCGAAGACGTAGGGGAGTCCGTGGGAGGCCGCGAGCTGGGCCGAGTAGTCGCTCGATCCGAGCAGCCACGCCTCGGGGGACCCGGTCGCCGCCGGGGTCGCGCGCACGGTGTACTCGCCGCCCGAGGTGAACCGCACGGTGGCGCCGTCGCCCGAGAGGAGCGCGGCGATGTCCTGGACGTGACGGGGAAACTGCTCGACGTCACTCGTGGTGCCGGAGCCGCGGAGCAATTGCGTGATCACGGGGTCGCTGCCGGGGGCGCGACCGAGGCCGAGGTCGATGCGTCCCGGGGCGATGGCCTCGAGCGCTGCGAACTGCTCAGCCACGATGAGGGGCGCGTGGTTGGGCAGCATCACACCACCGGATCCGAGTCGCAGGCGCGTCGTGCGCGTCGCCGCAGCGGCGATCAGCACCGGGGGTGTGGTGGACGCGACGGCCGGCATGTTGTGGTGCTCGGCGAACCAGTAGCGGCGGTAGCCGAGGCGGTCGGCGGTCTCGGCGAGGGACAGGGAGGAGGCGATGGCCTCGGCGCTCGTCTGGCCGGTGCGCACCGGGACGAGATCGAGGACGGAGAGAGCTGTAGCGGACATCCTCTCCTGCAACGTCTCGCGGGGTGGCGTCATTCCCCCCGGTAGCGTTGCCGTATGGAAGCAGGCATCTTCTACGTCCTCGTCGGTTCCGTCGCCGTGGCCGCGTTCGCGCGTTGGAGAGGATGGCCCGCGCCGCTGCTCGTGACCGTCGTGGCGCTCGCCGCGTCGTTCCTGCCGTTCGTGCCCGAGCTGGACATCGACGGACACCTGCTGCTCAGCCTGGTGCTGCCGCCACTGCTGTACTCAGCCGCGCTCGACGTGTCGTTCGTCGGCTTCCGGCGCAGCCTGCCGCAGATCCGTCGGCTCGGGATCTGGCTCGTGCTGCTCACCGCCGTCGCCGTGGGGTTCGTGGCGTGGTGGCTCCTGCCCTCGCTCACCCTTCCCGGCGCGCTGCTGCTCGGTGCGATCGTGGCTCCGCCGGATGCGGTGTCGGCCGCGGCGATCGGCCGTCGCCTCGGACTGCCCCGGCGCATCATGACGGTGCTCTCCGGCGAGAGCCTGATCAACGACGCGACCTCCCTCACGCTCTACCGGGTGTTCGCGGCCATCCTCGCCGGTGCGACGCTGACGGTCTGGGACGGCATCTGGCAGTTCCTCCTGGCGGTCGGCGTCGGCGTCGGCGTCGGTCTGGTGTTCGGAGTCGTCCTGCACCAGCTGCGCACCCGCATCAGCGACCCGGTTGTGATCGGCACGTTCGGGCTCCTCGCCCCGTTCGGTGCCTACGCGATCGCCGAGCACCTGCTCGGATCCGGGGTGCTCGCGGTCGTCGCGATGGGGCTCTACGTCGGCTACAACTCGCCGCGCACCGACTACACCACGCGGCAGCAGGAGAAGCCGCTGTGGCTCTCGGCCGACCTGCTGCTGGAGAGCTTCGTATTCGCCTACATCGGTCTGCAGTTCCCGCGTGTGCTCAACGACCTGGGCAGCGAGTCGGTCGGGCGGATCCTGCTCCTGTCGGGAGCGGTGTTGCTCGTGGTGCTGATCGTGCGACCGCTCTACATCTATCCGACCAGCGCATGGGCGAACTTCCAGGATCGCCGACGGCTCGAACGCTGGGATCGCGGCGTCGAGACCGAGCAGTTCGAGAAACGACACAAGAAGTCCCGGCGCTGGGGGGACTACTCCCCCGACGAGTTGCGCAGCCATATCGTGCGCGAGCGGATGGCAGGGCTGCAGCTCAGCTGGAAGGACAGCGCCGTCATCTCCTGGGCGGGGATGCGCGGTGTGGTGACCCTCGCGATCGCGGTCGCCGCCGCCGACCTCGCGACCCTCGACACCGAGGCGTCGCATGCCATCGTCGTCGTCGCCTTCATCGTGACCGTCGGCACGCTGCTGATCCAGGGGCTCACCCTCCCGCTGCTGATCCGCGGTCTCGGGATCGCGAGCGACGTCGACGAGGAGGAGGACCGGGAGGCGCTCGCCGCCGTCCGGGAGAAGAGTCGCGAGGCCGGCAAGGCCTACCTCGCGAAGAAGCGTGTCGAATGGGAGGCGAAGTACGGCGAGGTCGACCTCGGGGTCTTCGACGCGTTCACCAAGCGGATGACTCGGGTCGAGAAGGACACGGACGAGGTGCAGAAGGTGGAGGATGCCGCGAGCCGGCCCTCGTACGAGGACCTCGTCGCCCTGACGAAGGGCTGGTTGCAGGTGCGGCGCGAGATCCTGCTCGCCGAGCGGGATGCGGGCAACCTCGACGAGGAGGTCATGCGCGAGCTGATCGCCGCGATGGATGCCGAGGAGCTCGCGCTCGACACCCGGGGTGCCACGCGTCCGCAGAGCCGCGCCTGAGTGCCGGAGCGCCCCGTCCCGGAGGGGGACGGGGCGCTCTGCGTGAGGCGGAACCGCGGTCAGCGGGCGCCGACCGGCTCCTTGTCGGAGGAGGTGTCCGCTTCCGGGGCGCCCTCGTCGTCTCCGGCGTCGTCTCCGGAGTCGTCTCCGGAGTCGTCGGCGAAGGGGAGGCCTTCGCGCGGAGCGTTGTAGAGCTCCTCATTCAGGATGCCCTCGCGCTTGGCGACGATCGTCGGGATCAGTGCCTGGCCGGCCACGTTGACCGCGGTGCGGCCCATGTCGAGGATCGGGTCGATCGCGAGCAGGAGTCCGACGCCCTCGAGCGGCAGGCCGAGAGTCGACAGTGTCAGGGTGAGCATCACGACGGCGCCCGTGGTGCCGGCGGTGGCTGCGGAGCCGACGACCGAGACGATCACGATCAGCAGGTACTGCACGAAGTTCAACTCGATGCCGAAGAACTGGGCGACGAAGATCGCGGCGATGGCGGGGTAGATCGCCGCGCAGCCGTCCATCTTGGTGGTCGCACCGAGCGGGACGGCGAACGACGCGTACGAGCGGGGGACGCCGAGGTTGCGCTCGGTGACGCGCTCGGTGAGGGGCAGCGTGCCGATCGACGAGCGGCTGACGAAGGCGAGCTGCACGGCCGGCCAGACACCGGAGAAGTACTGCTTGATCGACAGGCCGTGCGTGCGCACCAGGACCGGGTAGACGACGAAGAGCACCAGCGCGAGGCCGATGTAGACCGCAGCCGCGAACCAGCCGAGGGAGGCCAGCTTCTCCCAGCCGTACTTGATCACGGCCGAGCCGATGAGGCCGAAGGTGCCGATCGGGGCGATGCGGATGATCCACCACAGCACGCGCTGGATGACCTTCAGCAGCGACTCGGTGAAGATGAGGAACGGCTCGGCCTTCTTGCCGGCCTTGAGAGCGGCGATGCCGACGACGGCCGCCACCACGATGACCTGCAGGATGTTGAAGCCGACGTTCGACGAGAAGGTGCCCTCGACAGCACCGGGCGAGGTGCTGACGGTGAGGCCGAGGAAGTTCTGCGGGATCAGGCCGAGGAGGAAGTTCCACCAGGTGCCGACCGTGTACGGGTCGCCGGGCTCGAGGCCGTCACCGGCGCGGTTGCCGGGCTGGATCACGAGGCCGAGGACGATACCGATGATGACGGCGATGAAGGCGGTGATCGCGAACCAGAGGATCGTCTGACCGGCCAGGCGGGCGGCGTTCTGCACCCGGCGCAGGTTCGAGATGCTGGCGACGATGGCAGTGAAGATCAGCGGGACGACGGCGGCACGCAGCAGCGTGACGTACGAGCTGCCGATCGTGTCGAGGGTCGCGGACAGGCCGGTCGGGTTCTCGGCGGTGGCGCCGAGTTGGCGGCCGATCAGACCGGCGGCGATGCCGAGGACGAGGGCGGCGAGGATCTGGAAGCCGAACGACGTCAGCAGCTTCCGGACCGGTCCGCGGGTGTCAGGCGCCTTCTGCGCGCGTGCGGTGGTGCTCATGGGGTGGGGACTCCAGGATCGCGGTGCGCCGGGTGCGCGCCATGAGGCTCAACGCTAGGACTCCCTGGGAATTCCCTGGGTGGATATGACGAAGGATGACGTGGTTCCTTCCGACGGTGGTCGGGTCAGCGGGAACCGTCGGCACGCGCGTCCGTCGCCGGATCGAACCATCTGAGGTCGGGGAACCGGCCGAATCCGCGGTCACGCGTGGCGAGGCGTGCACCGTTCGCCAGAGTCAACGCGGCGATATACGCGTCGGGGACGAGGTTCCCGCGGATGCCCTGGTCGACCGCGGTGAGAGTTTCGAGCCGGTTCCAGGACGGTGCGCCGGCCGTGAGCCAGTGGGTGCGCGGAGCGGCGACGAGGCTGTGGGCGAAGGCCATCGCGGCGTCGATCGGTGCGGGCACGGTGGTGATCCGGGGGTGGGTGACGATGCGGACGAATCCGCTGAGGATCGTGTCGGAGACGCCGATCGCTTCGCGGGTCAGGGTCTGGTTGAGCCAGGGTGCGTAGGTCTGATGCTCTGCGGAGTCGGCGCGGAATGCGTAGACGAGGATGTTGACGTCGGGAACGATCATCGGGTCGAGGTCTCTTCCAGTGCGTCCCACAGGGCGTCACGGTCGTCGATGTTGACGAGGAACCGTGATGTGCGCGGGTCGCCGAAGGTTGGCAGGGGCTCGCTGGGCGCAGGGGATGGATGCTTCGCCAGGTGCTCGCGGAGGGCCTCTTCGATGAAGCTCGTGAAGGTCAGGCCCTCTGCGGCTGCGCGTGCCTTGGCCTCGGTCGCGAGTGCGTCGGAGAGATTCAACGTGGTGCGCATACAGATGAGCATACGCGCGTGCGCAGACATCTGCTCGGGTCAGCGGGAGGCGAGCACCAACAGGTCGCCGACCTCGCAGTCGAGCGCTTCGCAGATCGCCCGCAGGGTCGAGTAGCGGATGGCGCGGGCGCGGTCGTTCTTGAGCACCGACAGGTTCACGATGCTCACCCCGACCGTGGCGCTGAGCTCCGTGAGGGTCATGCCTCTCTCTGCGAGCAGCTCGTCGAGTCGGCAGTGGATGCCGGTGAACTCGTCGTCGCTCTCGGCCGGGCTCACACCAGGCCCTCCGTCTCCTTCTGGAGCGCCGCCTTCTCCTGTTGGAGACGGATGCCGCGGCGGAACGCGACGGCGATCAGGCCGACCGTCACCCCGGTGGCGAAGATCGGCGCGATGGTCCAGAACTCGATCGGGTGCACGGGCTCTCCGTCGCCGATGCCGAGCGCGGTGGTCACGCCGTTGCGTCCCATCGTCTCGAGCATGACGATCAGTATGGGGGCGGCGACGAGTGTCCAGCCGATCACGTCGAAGGCATGTGCGTTTCCGCGAACGAAGAAGCGTCCGCGGAGGAAGTTCCAGGCGACCAGCGTCACTGACGCGATGATCAGGACAGCTGCGAGAGTCCACAGAGCGATGGCGGCGATGATGGCGGTGACCGACACCACGTTCACATCGGTCGCGAAGACCATCGCGTCCTGCGCGATCCCCTCGATGGAGAGAGCGCCGGAGTCGGTCGTCGCGGAGATCGGCTGCTCGTCGATCGGGATCGACCACGCGATTCCGGAGTCGCGGAAAGTGCTGCCGATGCGGAGCACCGTGGCGATGACAACCGTGATGAGCGCCGCGGCGGCGTAGAGGATCACGGTGATGGCATCTGCCGTTTCGGAGCGGGTGGGGGTGGCGGTGCTGAGCATCAGACGAGTCCTTCCGTGTCACGTTCGAGGCGCCGACCGATCTCGAAGACACCGGCGATGAGGGCGAGGGCGAACGCCCAGCCGACCGGGGCGAGGTCGAACTGAACCAGCAGGGTCCACAGCACGTCCTCGACGCCGGGATCCGCGGCGGCCAGGTCCTGGACGACCATCGCCCGCCCGATCCCGCCGGCCAGCTGCCCGAGGAGCGCTCCGGCGAGCATCAGGCAGGCGGCGAGGCCGAAGATCCACCCGAGCGACGCACGGAAAGGTCGCGAGCGGATGAGGGACACCCCCAGCCACCAGACGCCCGCGCACAGTGCCATCGTGGCGAGTGCCGGGAGTGCGACCTCGAGGAGCAGCATCCAGCGGGCGCCGGTGGTCATCGTCGAGAACGTGACGAGGGCGGAGTCGACCGTTGCCGCGCTCACACCGGAGACGTCATCGAGTGCGGTCAGGTCGACGTCGTGGACCGGCATGAGCACCGCAGGCGCCGCGCCGAACATCTCGAACGCGGCGGAGGCGACCGCGAAGATCGCGCCGATCCCGACGCTCACGGCGCCGGTGGCGATGAGTCCGAGGGCGATCCCGTCGGCGAGTGAGGGGCGTCCTTGTCTGGTGAGCATCGCTGTCTCCTTGACGTTGGTTGTTATCGACATTCGTTAACATAACGACTGTCGATAACTCGGTCAACCCCCGGTATGCCCACGGCGAACACGGGCATACGTGCCCGATGTGGTGGTTACTCTCGATGTACAAGCGCTTCACGCGTCTTCGCCCCGTGCGAATAAGGAGTCACAGCATGTTCGAGAGATTCACGGACCGAGCCCGTCGAGTGGTCGTCCTCGCCCAAGAAGAGGCGAAGATGCTCAACCACAACTACATCGGGACCGAGCACATCCTGCTCGGCCTCATCCACGAGGGTGAAGGCGTCGCCGCCAAGGCCCTCGAGAGCCTCGGCATCTCCCTCGACGCCGTGCGCGAGCAGGTGCAGGACATCATCGGCCAGGGTCAGCAGCAGCCGACCGGGCACATCCCGTTCACCCCTCGTGCCAAGAAGGTGCTCGAGCTCAGCCTCCGCGAGGCGCTGCAGCTCGGCCACAACTACATCGGCACGGAGCACATCCTGCTCGGCCTCATCCGCGAGGGCGAGGGCGTCGCCGCTCAGGTGCTCGTCAAGCTCGGCGCCGACCTCAACAAGGTCCGCCAGCAGGTCATCCAGCTGCTCTCCGGTGCCCCCGGGCGCGAGCCGGCTTCCGTCGGCGCGCAGACGAACGACTCGCCGGCCGGTGCCCAGGGCGGCTCCGCCGTGCTCGACCAGTTCGGACGCAACCTCACGCAGGCCGCACGCGACAACAAGCTCGACCCGGTCATCGGGCGCGAGAAGGAGGCGGAGCGGGTCATGCAGATCCTCTCCCGGCGCTCCAAGAACAACCCCGTCCTGATCGGTGAGCCCGGCGTCGGCAAGACTGCCGTCGTCGAGGGCCTGGCCCAGGCGATCGTCAAGGGCGATGTGCCCGAGACGCTGAAGGACAAGCAGCTCTACTCGCTCGACCTCGGCTCGCTCATCGCCGGTTCCCGCTACCGCGGTGACTTCGAGGAGCGCCTGAAGAAGGTCACCAAGGAGATCCGCACGCGTGGCGACATCATCGTCTTCATCGACGAGATCCACACCCTCGTGGGTGCGGGTGCCGCCGAAGGGGCGATCGACGCGGCCAGCATCCTGAAGCCGCTCCTCGCCCGTGGCGAGCTGCAGACGATCGGTGCCACGACGCTCGACGAGTACCGCAAGCACTTCGAGAAGGACGCCGCGCTCGAGCGCCGCTTCCAGCCGGTGCAGGTCAACGAGCCGACGCTGCCGCACGCGATCAACATCCTCAAGGGGCTGCGCGACCGCTACGAGGCGCACCACAAGGTGCAGATCACCGACGGCGCCATCGTGGCCGCGGCGAACCTCGCCGACCGCTACGTCTCCGACCGCTTCCTCCCGGACAAGGCCATCGACCTGATCGACGAGGCCGGCGCACGCCTGCGTCTGTCGATCCTGTCGAGCCCGCCCGAGCTGCGGGAGTTCGACGAGAAGATCGCCGCCGTGCGCGAGCAGAAGGAGATCGCCTCCGAGGAGCAGGACTTCGAGAAGGCCGCCTCCCTCCGCGATGAGGAGAAGAGCCTCCTCGCGGAGCGTCTCCGCCTCGAGAAGCAGTGGCGTGCAGGCGACGTCGCGACCTCCGCGGTCGTCGACGAGGGTCTGATCGCCGAGGTGCTCGCTCAGGCCACCGGCATCCCCGTCTTCAAGCTCACGGAAGAGGAGTCCAGCCGACTCGTCTTCATGGAGAAGGCCCTGCACCAGCGCGTCATCGGTCAGGAGGAGGCGATCGCCGCTCTCTCCAAGACGATCCGCCGTCAGCGTGCCGGTCTCAAGGACCCGAAGCGTCCTTCGGGCTCGTTCATCTTCGCCGGCCCCACCGGTGTCGGAAAGACCGAGCTCGCCAAGGCCCTCGCCGAGTTCCTGTTCGACGACGAGGCCGCGCTGATCTCCCTCGACATGAGCGAGTTCGGCGAGAAGCACACCGTCTCGCGTCTGTTCGGTGCCCCTCCCGGGTTCGTCGGATTCGAAGAGGGCGGCCAGCTCACCGAGAAGGTGCGGCGCAAGCCGTTCAGCGTGGTGCTCTTCGATGAGATCGAGAAGGCCCACCCCGACATCTTCAACTCGCTGCTGCAGATCCTCGAAGAGGGTCGGCTCACCGACGGTCAGGGGCGGATCGTGGACTTCAAGAACACGGTCATCATCATGACCACCAACCTCGGTGCCCGTGACATCGCAGGCGGCCCCGTCGGCTTCCAGATCGAGGGCAACGACTCGACCAGCTACGACCGGATGAAGGGCAAGGTGAACGAAGAGCTCAAGCGGCACTTCAAGCCCGAGTTCCTGAACCGTGTCGACGACATCATCGTGTTCCCGCAGCTCTCGAAGGAGGAGCTGGTGCAGATCGTGGATCTGTTCACCAAGCGCCTCGGCGAGCGTCTGCTGGATCGCGACATGACGATCGAGCTGTCGCAGGCCGCCAAGGAGCGGCTGATCGAGATCGGCTTCGACCCGGCGCTCGGCGCCCGGCCGCTGCGTCGCGCGATGCAGCACGAGGTCGAGGACCGTCTGTCCGAGAAGATCCTCCACGGCGAGCTCAACTCGGGTGACCACGTGAAGGTCGATGCCAAGGACGGGCAGTTCCTGTTCGAGCACGGCCCGCGCGGCGAGAAGGTCGCGGTCGGCGTCAACACCGGTGGCGGTGCGATCGCCGGCACTCCCGACCTGGCGGTCGCCAGCGGCGAGTAAGTCAGACAGGACCACGAGGGGCGGATGCTGCGGCATCCGCCCCTTTTGTGTCCCGGTCCCTCCTGCGAAAACCCAGACGGGATGCGATCGCCCGGGCGTGTCATGCTCACGACGCGCCGCGCCGCGAGCGAACCGTCTGGGTTTTCGCAGGGGCATGGGTCATAGGCTTGTGCCGTGAGCGAGTACATCGTCCGGCCGGCGCGCAGCGCCGACGTCATCGGCATCCGCAACCTCCTGCAGCCCCTCGTGGAGCAGCGCATCCTGCTCGGCAAGGACCTCGCGGTACTCTACGGATCCGTGCAGGAGTTCGTCGTGGCGGAGGCGGACGGGGTGCTGATCGGCTGCGGTGCGCTGCACGTGATCTGGGAGGATCTGGGCGAGGTGCGCACCCTGCTCGTGCGCGACGACTGGTTGCATCACGGAGTCGGTCGGGCCATCGTCGACCGGCTGGAGGAAACGGCGCGGATGCTCGGGCTCTCCCGCCTGTTCTGCCTCACCTTCGAGGTCGAGTTCTTCAGCCGTCGGGGTTTCACGCCCATCGGGGAGCAGGTCGTCGACCCCGACGTCTACTCCCAACTGCTGCGCAGCGGTGATGCCGGTGTCGAGGAGTTCCTCGACCTCGCCCACGTCAAGCCCAACACGCTCGGCAACACACGCATGCTCAAAGCGCTCTGAGGCGCCTCCTGCTCGACGACCGTCCGTCGGCCTCCCGGGTTGCGCAGGTGCGATCGCTTAGCCTGGACATATGCCCCGTCGTTCCGCCGCCGTCTACCGCCGTCGGCGACTGGTCGTCATCGGCGGGCTCGTCCTGCTCCTCGCGGCCATCGGTGTCGGGGTGTGGCTGCTGATCGCGAAGCCGTGGGCTTCCGCCGAGACCGGTCCGAAGCCGTCGGCGTCCTCCTCGGAGACCTCCACGCCCTCACCGTCGCCCGGGACGGCGTCTCCTTCTCCGGATCCGTCGGCCTCGCAGACACCCGCGATCGTCGCCTGTGAGGCGAAGGACGTCGAAGTCGCCGCGGTGGCCGATGCGGAGACCTATGCCGCCGGAGTCCTGCCGAAGCTCTCGATCTCCTTGACCAACAAGGGCACGAAGGACTGCACGATCGACGTCGGATCGACGACGCAGGTGTTCACGGTGTCCAGCGGTTCGGATGTGTGGTGGCGCTCGACCGACTGCCAGAAGGACCCGAGCAGCATGATCGCGACGCTCACCGCCGGGACGACCGTCACGAGCAAGGATCCGGTGACATGGGATCGGACGCGTTCGAGCGTCGAGACCTGCGACCAGGAGAATCGTCAGCGCGCGCCCGGTGGGGGAGCCTCGTACCATGTCGAGGTGTCGATCGGCGGGTTCACGAGCCCCAGCACGGTGCAGATCCTGCTGTACTAGCGGCCTCCGTCTTCGAAGCGACCTCGACGGGAAGCATTCGAAATGCGTCGTCATCTGCCCTGTGGGGTGCGAATCACGGCGATGTGAGCATCGTTCGCCGCATCATGCTGACAGGTGCTCATCTTTGGGATACCATTGAGATGACTCTCCGCATCATGCGGCACAAGCCATCCCCAGTGGCGTCGAACTACAGCGTCCCCAGCGCTTCGACATCGCCGCTCGAGAGTCCGAGGGCCCTCTCGAGTACCCCAGTCCCCAATGTGGGACTCGAGAGGGCCCCAATCGTCCCCGCGGTCGATTCCGCGCGCCGCGTCGTCCTCCGTGAATAAGCTGGAGACATGGCAGCGAAGAAGTCGAAGACCTCGAAGAAGAAGCCCGCACCCGAGGACTTCCGCTCGGATGCCCTGGCTCAGGCTCTCGAGAAGCAGGATGTCGCTGCGGTCGCTCTCGCTCTGCGCCACGGCACCACGGTCGTGCCGCTGATCACCCCGGGCGCGCGCGACAACCCGCTCGACAGCGGGGAGGTATGGACGTACCGCGACCCGAAGACGGGTGATCTGGCCCTGCTGCTGTTCAGCGATGCGAAGAACAAGCCGGCCAACCTGCCGCCCGGCGTCGGGATCTACACCGCGGACTGGCTGCGCAAGTTCCTCTCCGCGCACCCGATCACGACGGTGTTCCTGGACATCGCCGGCCCGCACCCTATGCAGGCCGATCCCGCCGAGCTACTCAAGGCGCTCGACGCCTGAGACGGTCTGCGGCAGGCGCGTCGCCTCCCGGGCGGACCAGAACGGCTCCCGGGCGGATCAGAACGGCGGGATGTCGCGGTCGGATCGGCGTGAGGTGTTGCGCGCCCGCACATCGCCGAGCGCGGCACGGAGGGTCTTCGAGCGGTCGTCGACGACCTGCTCGTATCCGAGTCGCGCCGCCTCGGACCGCCGCTGCGCGGCCTGGGTCACCGGACGGATCTCGCCCGCGAGGCTGAGTTCACCGACCGCTGCGACGGTGCGCGGCACCGCGATCTGCTGGATGGAGCCGGCCACGGCGATCGCGATGGCGAGATCGGCCGCGGGCTCGGTGAAGCGCACGCCTCCGACGGTCGACACATAGACGTCGAGAGTCCCGGTGGGGATTCCGGCGCGGCGTTCGAGGATGGCCAGCACCATCGCCACGCGCGAGGAGTCGAGGCCGTGCACGATGCGGCGCGGGTTCGGAGCGTTGCTGGGCACGGTGAGGGCCTGCACCTCGACGGGGAGCGCGCGGCGGCCCTCGAGCGAGATCGCGACGCAGGTTCCGGGTTCGGTCGCGCCCTGAGAGAGGAAGAGCCCCGAGGGATCGGGAACCTCGGCGATGCCGTCGCCCGTCATCTCGAAGCAACCGACCTCGTCGGTCGGACCGAAGCGGTTCTTGAGAGCGCGGATGAAGCGCAGCGACGTCTGCCGATCCCCTTCGAAGTGGCAGACGACGTCGACCAGATGTTCGAGGACCCGGGGGCCGGCGACCTGGCCGTCTTTCGTGACGTGACCGACGATGATGATCGGCAGATCGCGGTCCTTCGCGACGCGGATCAGCGTCGCGGCGACCTCACGGACCTGGCTCGGCTGACCGGCCGCGCCGTCGGTCAGCGACGAGGAGACGGTCTGCACGGAGTCGACGATCACCAGCTGCGGCTTCACCTCGTCGATGTGCCCCAGGATTGTCGCCAGGTCGGTCTCGCTCGCCAGGTACAGTTCGTCGTGCAACGCTCCGGTGCGCTCGGCGCGCAGGCGGACCTGCCCCGGAGATTCCTCGGCGCTCGCATACAGGACCCGTCGCCCGCCGCGGGCTGCTTGGGCGGCCACCTCCAGCAGCAGCGTGGACTTGCCCACACCGGGCTCTCCGCTGAGCAGGATCGCGGCGCCGGGGACCACGCCACCGCCGAGCACGCGGTCGAACTCCCCGACCCCGCTCGAGCGCCGCGGTGCGTCTTGCGTCGTGATCTGCGTGATCGGCCGTGCCGTCCGCTCGGCGCTCGGTGCGACCGGACCCACGCGGCGGAGGATGCCGGTCTGCGCCGCCTGTTCCTGCACCGTGCCCCACTGCTGGCACTCCCCGCAGCGTCCGACCCACTTCGCGGTCGTCCAGCCGCATTCCGTGCAGACGTAAGCAGGAGGAGCGGGTTTTCGGGTGGCCATGCTCTCAGGCTATCGGCGGGATCGGACATCCCTATCGGCCAGGTGTTTATTCACGGCCCGTACCTCTGGGTAAACCCGCGATCTCACGGAATACTGGTGACATGGCCAACGGCGGGCCCGTCTGCGGGCCGATCTCGAGCTACTCCCGGGTGCAGATCCTGCACTTGCTCTTCGAAGCGGGAAGTTCGCAGACCCGAGCCGCCGTATCGATCGCGGAGCTGTGCGAGGCGACCGGACTCCACGCGAACACGGTCCGTGAGCACCTGCAGCGCCTGATCGAAGGCGGGTACGTGATCCCGACGATCGAGCACCGCACCACGCGGGGGCGTCCGCGCACGCTGTACAGCGCGGCCACCGGAGCCCCGGGCGCCTCCAGCCCGGTCGCGCGTGACAAGGCCAAGGCGGCTGCTCGTCGGGGCGACCTGATGCGCAGCATGCTGCCGGATTCGGCGCCCGACCTCGGCCGTGAAGCCACCTATCAGCTCGACGCGCTCGTGGAGCACCTGGAGGAGAGCGGCTTCGAGCCCGTGGTCGACGACCGCCGGCTCACGGTCGACCTCAGCCCGTGCCCGCACGCGGCGGGCCGTTCCGAAGACCGCCCGATGCTCTGCCGTGTGCACCTCGAGCTCATGCAGAGCGTGTTGAACGAGGCCGGTGGACCCCTCGAAGCCGAGTGCGTCCGCGATGCGGTCCTCGCATCGGACTGCACCGTCCAGCTGCGTGACAGCACGAGGCAGCGGCAGCACAGAACAGGAGTCGTGCATGGAATGGCTTGATCCGCTCGCGCTCGCCCGATGGCAATTCGGGTTGACCACGGTCTATCACTACCTCTTCGTCCCCCTGACGATCGGCATGGCGCTGGTCGCCGCGATCTTCCAGACCGCGTGGGTGCGCACCGGCAAGGTCCAGTACCTGCACCTGACCCGCTTCTTCGGCAAGATCTTCCTCATCAACTTCGCGATGGGCGTCGTCACCGGCATCGTGCAGGAGTTCCAGTTCGGCATGAACTGGTCGGACTACTCCCGCTTCGTCGGCGACGTGTTCGGTGCTCCGCTCGCCTTCGAGGGCCTGCTGGCGTTCTTCTTCGAGGCGACCTTCATCGGTCTCTGGATCTTCGGCTGGGACAAGCTCCCGCAGAAGCTGCACCTGGCCACCATCTGGTGCGTGTCGATCGGCAGCATCCTGTCGGCGTACTTCATCATCGCGGCCAACGCGTTCATGCAGAACCCGGTCGGCTACACGTTCAACCCCGAGACCAACCGAGCCGAGCTCACCGACTTCTGGGCGCTGCTGACCAACCCGGTCGCGCTGGCCGCGTTCCCGCACACGATCTTCGGCGCGCTGATGTTCGCGGCCGGTGTCGTGATCTCTGTCTCCGCCTGGCACCTCGCTCGCGGACAGCACTTCGACACCATGCGGATCTCGCTGAAGTTCGGACTGTGGGCGATGATCGTCTCGACCGCGGGTGTCGTGCTCACGGGTGACCAGCTCGGCCTGGCGATGTACGCCGCGCAACCCATGAAGATGGCAGCGGCTGAAGCGACCTTCAACACGGTGTGCGGACCGGACGCGTCCTTCAGCCTGTTCACCCTCGGCACCCCGGACGGCAGTTCCGAACTGTTCTCGATCCGCGTCCCCTACCTGCTGTCCCTGCTGTCGACGCACACGCTCGACGCGTGTGTTCACGGCATCAACGACCTGAACGCCGAGTACGCCCAGACCTACGCCGCCACCGGTCTGACGGACTTCGCCCCGATCCTGTGGGTCACCTACTGGGCGTTCCGCTGGATGATCGGCCTGGGCATGGCCGCCGCGCTCGTGGCCGTCGCCGGCCTGTGGCTCACCCGCAAGGGCGCCAAGAAGCCCCCGGCACCGTGGATGTGGAAGCTCGCGATCTGGTCGTTCCCGCTCGCCCTCGTCGCCAACATCATGGGATGGGTCTTCACGGAGATGGGCCGACAGCCCTGGATCGTGTTCGGGCTGATGACCACGCAGGACGGCGTCTCGCCGGGCGTCAGCGGACTCGAGGTGCTGATATCGCTCATCGCGTTCACCGCGATCTACGCGGCCCTCGCCGTGGTCGAGGTCCGACTCATCGTCAAGGCCGCGCAGAAGGGCCCGGACACCGAAGAACAACCGCATGACGAGACGGCCCAGCTGCCGTCGGTCGTCTACTGAGGGGGAGGAGCATCATGGATCTCGCAACACTCTGGTTCTTCATCGTCGCGTTCTTCTTCGTGGGCTACTTCGTGCTCGACGGGTTCGACTTCGGCGTCGGCATGTCGCTGCCATTCCTCGGCAAGAACGATGTCTCGCGCCGTCAGGTCATCAACACGATCGGTCCGGTCTGGGACCTCAACGAGACGTGGGTCATCGTCGCCGGTGCCGTGCTGTTCGCGTCGTTCCCCGAGTGGTACGCCACCCTGTTCAGCGGTTTCTACCTGCCGCTGCTGCTGATCCTGCTGGCGCTGATCCTGCGCGGGGTGTCCTTCGAGTACCGGCACCAGCGCGACAGCGTGAAGTGGAAGGCCGGATTCGACCGGATGATCGTGATCGGGTCCGCCGTTCCCGCTCTGCTCTGGGGCGTCGCCTTCGGCAACATCGTGCAGGGGGTGGCGATCGATGAGAACCACATCTACGTCGGCGGCTTCTTCTCGCTGCTGAACCCGTACGCGCTGCTGGTCGGCGTCACCACGTTGCTGCTGTTCTTCCTGCACGGTGTGCTGTTCGTCGCTCTCAAGACCGATGGACAGGTGCACGAGGATGCGCAGAAGCTGGCGAAGAAGGCTGCTCTTCCGACGATCCTCGTCGCGGCCGGAACGGTGATCTGGACGGTGGCGATCGCGATGGGCCGCGAGGCTCCGCTGCTCTGGCTCGTCATCGGCACCGGGGTGCTCGCGGCGGTCAGCCTGATCGCGGCCGTCGGGTTCTCGCTCGTCCGACGTGACGGGTGGGCCTTCTTCTCCGGGATGCTCACGGTGATGTTCGCCGTGGTCATGCTCTTCTCGGCGCTGTTCCCGTTCGTGATGCCCTCGACGATCGACCCGGCGTACAGCCTGACGATCGCGAACGCATCCAGCACCCCGTACACGCTGCAGATCATGAGCTGGACGGCCCTGGTCGCGATGCCGCTCGTGCTCGCATACCAGGCCTGGACGTACTGGGTCTTCCGCAAGCGCATCACCCGGAAGTCCATCGAGGGGGCACCGGCGCACGCGTGAAACCCGTCGATCCGAGACTGCTGCGCTACGCGGGTGCCGCGAGGGGATTCCTCGCGGCATCCGCGTTGATCGGCGTGGTCCAGACGGCGGTCGTGATCGTGTTCGCCTGGCTGCTGACGGATGCGGTGACCGGGGCGATCGCCGGGCGCGACGTGACGGCGTCCCTGCTCTGGCTGCTGGTCACGGCACTGCTTCGCGGTGTGCTCATCGCCGCGTCCGATGCGGCGGGCACCCGTGCTGCGGCCAAGACCGGCATGCAGCTGCGGTCCGCGTTGATCGCGGCGGTGGGACGGCTCGGGCCGGGGTGGCTGGCGCAGCGGAACCAGACCGAACTCGCGGTGACCGCCGGACATGGTCTGGAAGCGCTGGACGCCTACTTCGCGCGCTACATCCCGCAGCTCGTGCTGACCGTCATCGCGACGCCCGTGCTGGTCGCGGTGATGTGGTGGCAGGACTGGCCGAGCGGTCTCACCGCTCTCATCACGCTGCCGCTGATCCCGCTGTTCCTCATCCTGATCGGGATGGCGACGCGCACGGTGCAGAAGCGGCAGTGGCAGACGTTGCAGCGGCTCGCGGCCCGGTTCGCCGACACGGTGCAGGGACTCTCGACGCTGCGGCTCTTCGGGCGCGACCGACGCGCGGCGGACCGCATCGAGGTCACGGCAGACGAGTACCGGCGCGAGACCATGAAGGTGCTGCGGTTCTCGTTCCTGTCCGGGTTCGCGATGGAGCTGCTGGCCTCGATCGCGGTCGCCCTGATCGCCGTGTCGGTCGGGTTCCGGCTGTTGTCGGGGGACCTCACGCTCGAGGTGGGGCTATTCGTGCTGCTGCTCGCGCCCGAGGCGTTCCTGCCGATCCGACAGGTGGGGGTGCAGTTCCACGCCGCGGCCGAGGGCGTCGCCGCGACCGAGGACGTGTTCGAGGTGCTCGATGCGGCGCGGACAGGTGCACGGATGCAGGAGCTTCCGACGGATGCCGGACGAATCGCCGTCGAAGCTTCCGACATCCGTCCATCCGTCCTGCAGGTGGACCGACTGGAAGGCGCGGCGCTCGTGGTCGAGGGGGTGCAGGTGCGCGATCTGCCCCCGGTGTCCTTCACCGCGACGCCGGGGACGATCACGCTGATCGAGGGGCCCAGTGGCTCGGGCAAGTCGTCGCTTCTCGCGGCGCTGCGGGGCGCTGCCGACTATGAGGGGACGGCCGTGTTCGCCGGGCAGAGTCTTCGCGGGCTCGCTCCGGCCGGGTGGCTGGCCTGGGCAGGGCAAGCACCGGGGCTGATGCGCGGCACGGTCGCAGACAACGTCGCCCTCGGAGACCCGGCACCGGATGCCGACCGCGTCCGTGCAGCACTGGATGAGGCACGCGCCGAGAGCATCGACGCGGCACTCGAACTCGGTGTGCAGGGAAGTGGGCTCTCGGGCGGTCAGGCGCAGCGGGTGGCCGTGGCGCGCGCGCTGTACCGGCAGCAGACCGATCCCGGACGTGTGCTCGCCCTGGACGAGCCCTCGAGCGCGCTGGACCCGGAGACCGAGGAACGGTTGTGGCAGTCGTTGCGCGCGCGGGCGGATGCCGGAGCGACGATCCTGCTCGTGTCGCACCGGCGGTCGGCGCGCCGCATCGCGGATCAGGTCGTGGCGCTGGGGGTGGACGCATGACCGGACTGACGCGCGGACAGCGGGTTCGCAGCATCCTCCGGCTCGCGCAGCCGTCGGTCGGACGCTTCGTGCCCGGTCTCATCTGGGGTGTGCTGTCCGCGGCGGCCGCCGTGAGCTTGCTCGCGGTCAGTGGCTGGCTGATCGTGAGCGCCTCGATCGTCGACTCGCTGGTTCCGCTGTCGATCGCCGTGGTCGGCGTCCGGTTCTTCGCTGTGTCGCGCGCCGTCACCCGCTACCTCGAACGTCTGAGCGGGCATGATGCGGCACTGCGTCAGCTCGCCTCCACACGCGCCGACATGGTGCGTCGACTGATCCCGCTCTCGCCGGCCGGACTCGGCTCGACCGACCGCGGTCAAGTGCTCACGGCCCTCGTCGACGACGTCGAGAACCTGCAGAACCTCCCGCTGCGGGTGGTACAGCCGCTGGGGGTCGCTGCGCTCGTCGCGGTGGGTGCCGTCGGTTTCATCGCGTTCGTCTCGCCGCCCGCCGCCCTCACCCTCGCCGTCTGCCTGCTGGTCGCCGCGGCCGTGGCGATCGGACTCGGCTGGGTGTTCGGCTCCCGCGCCGAAGCACTCGTGTCCGCGCGTCGGGCTGAGCTCTCGGCGGCGCTGGTCGATTACTTCGCGAGCCTCGATGTCCTCCTCGCGTATGGGGCGGAGGAGCAGGCGCGGGCACGGATCACCGCCGCCGACGGGGAGCTGCGTCGGCTCGTCTCCCGCGCATCGCTGGCGCAGGCCGTCGCTGCCGGGGTGGTCTCCGCGGTCGCCGGAGCGGCGTCGGTGTGGGCGCTCGCCGCCGCGGCGCCCGGCCTCGTCGACGGGGCGATCGACGGGCCGTGGTTGGCCGTGGCGGTGCTGGTGCCGATGGTGGTGTTCGAGATCTTCGGCGCCGTGCCGATCGCTGCGGCGTCGTGGCGGAGTGTCCGATCGAGTGCGGAGCGCATCGTCGACGTGCTGCCCGACCGGATGCCGCAGGAGCTGCGTTCCGACGCGGGTGAAGACGTCGAGGTCGACGGCACGCCGGTGGTGCGGATGCGCGACGTGCGTGCGTCCTGGCCGGGGGGAACCCCGGCGCTCTCCGGCGTCGACCTCGATCTCCGACCCGGTGAGCGGGTGCTGGTGACGGGATCGAGCGGGGCCGGGAAGAGCTCGTTGGCCGCGGCCCTCGTCGGTTTCCTCCGCGTGGAGGGCGAGTACCGGATCGGGGACCGCGACGCGTCGGAGTTGTCCGGTCCGACCCTGCGCCGGGTCATCGGCCTGTGCGAGCAGAGCCCGCAGCTGTTCGACGAGGACATCCGTCAGAACCTGCTCTTCGCGCGTGACACCGCGGATGATGAGGAACTCTTCGCCGTGCTCGACCGGGTGGGGCTCGCGGAGTGGGCGCGGGAGCGCGGTGGTCTCGATGCGCGGGTCGGCGACCGTGGCGCACTCGTGTCCGGCGGGCAGGCGCAGCGGATCGCGCTCGCCCGGGCCCTGTTGCGCGGCTTCCCGGTGCTGGTGCTCGACGAGCCGACGGCCGGGGTCGACCCCGAGGCGTCCGATGCGCTGCTGCGTGATCTGCTGGCGGCTGCGGGGTCGCAGTCCGTGCTGCTGATCTCGCACGTGGTGCCGCCTGCGGGCACCGTCGACCGCGTGGTGCGACTCGACGGCGGACGCACGCTCTAAGTGAGGACCCCTCGCGGGTCAGGCGTTCATGTCGACGGGCGGTTCCATCACGATGCCCTGCGCTTCGAAGGCACGGCGGCGCTCTTCGATGCGGCGGTGCAACTCGACCTGCGCCTCATCGACGAACTGCGGATCGAGGTCGACGGTGGGCGGATGCGGGTCGCCGTGGTTCGCGGCGATATACGCGTCGAGTTCGGGGCCGCTGGTCCAGGAGGTGATGAGCGCGTAGCGGGGTGCGGTGCCGCGATGCCAGACCGCGTGCCAGAAGCGTTGGGTGTCGACGATGATGCGCGAGCCGGCGCGGAGCGGCAGCCGGACCTCGGTCGCCGGGTCGAAGCGGTCGGCGCGCAGGATCAGCATCGACTCGGTGTCGTCGGACAGATTGAAGAATCCGCGGACGACCCAGCCGGTGCCCTCTTCGTTGAGCCGGTTGTTGTCGTCCTGGTGCAGGTTGTAGATCGCATCGGCGTACTCGTTCGGCTGCAGCTCGATCACGCGGCACCGTCCGATGCCCGCGCCGGGCTCCAGCGCGCGACGCTGCAGGGTGGGCGCGATCGCCACCTGGGAGTCGATCCACACGCCGTCCTTGTCGGTGCGCGGCGGCGTGTGGTTCCAGAAGCCGTTGCAGTCCACGTCGCCCGCGTAGCTGGCGAGCGGGGCGAAGCGCGTGACGCCGGAGGAACGCCAGCGGACGTATTCCAGGTCGAGCCATTCGGCGGGGTCGCCCGGTGCGGAGTGATCGTCGAGGACGACGTAGCCGGTGTCGGCCAGCGCCTCCGAGGTGATGAAGCCCATACTGCGTACCCTTCCCGTCATCGCTGCCCCCACAGGCGGCGGGTTCTTAGGACATCCTAACTCTTCGGGCGTCCCGCCGCCCGGTGGCCGGCCGGAGAAAAGCGCGGAATCCCGCGCCGATATCCTGGGGTGATGACTCAGCCGCAGGGCGCCCTCCTCGTGGGCAGTGTGAACTTCGACGATGCCGAGACGACGATCCGCACAGCCGTGGATGTGCTCGGCGCCCGCCTCCGGCGCATCCCGGACGGCGAGGTCGGCAAACGATTCCACTGGATCATGTTCCAGCCCGATGTGATCGGCCAGGCCGAGGGGATCGAGCGCATCGGCGACGAGCCCATCCCGTTCCCGGCCGGGATCGACGCCCGTGGTCTGCGCATCGGTGAGGGCGTGGACGTAGCGAGCATCGAACTTCCCGCGCTCGGATACGCGGCGGCCGCGATCGAGTCGTACGCGGTGTTCACGCGCCTCCGTGCGGAGGGTCTCGTGTCGGCCGAGGTGCGGTTCCAGGTGTCGCTGCCGACACCGCTCGCCGTGATCTCCTCCTTCTTCCGTGGGGACGACCGGGCGGCGATCGAGTCCGTCTACACCGCCGCGATCCTGCGTGAG
This sequence comes from Microbacterium aurugineum, assembly GCF_023101205.1. Classification (NCBI taxonomy): domain Bacteria; kingdom Bacillati; phylum Actinomycetota; class Actinomycetes; order Micrococcales; family Microbacteriaceae; genus Microbacterium; species Microbacterium aurugineum. The sequence goes on from NZ_CP078078.1 coordinate 495,887, forward strand.
CTCGAGGAGATCCTCGAGGCGATCCCGCACGATGACCTTGCTGTGCAGTGGGATGTGGCCAGCGAGATGGGCATCATCGAGCGAGCAGCCGGTTACGGAGCGGTCATGGAGGCCTGGTGGCCCGGTGATCCGTTCGACGGCCTCGTCGCGCGGCTGGCCGAACTGATCGACGCCGTGCCGGCAGGCGTGGAGGTCGGCGTGCACCTCTGCTATGGCGACGCGGGAGAGAAGCACTTCATCGAGCCGATCGATTCCGCGAACCTGGTCCGCTACGCGAACGCGGTCCTGGCGGCGACGGCGCGTCCCCTCACCTGGTTGCACCTGCCGGTGCCGATCGAGCGCGACGACGAAGGCTACTTCGCCCCTCTCGCCGACCTCGCACCCGTCGAAGAGCTGTACCTCGGACTCGTCCACCGCGAAGACGGCGCGGAAGGGGCCGCGCGCCGTGTCGCCGCCGCCCGCCCGTTCGCGGAGCGGTTCGGGGTCGCCACCGAGTGCGGCATCGGTCGTGCACCGGCCGGATCGACGGAAGGCATCCTGCGTACGCACGCAGAGGTCGCCGCCGCCTGGTGAACGCTCCGAGCGCCCGATTCGCGCGCTCGCCCGCTCTCGCGTAAGCTATTCCGCGGTGACGTGTCCGAGCGGCCGAAGGTGCAACTCTCGAAAAGTTGTGTAGGGTAACCCCCTACCGTGGGTTCAAATCCCACCGTCACCGCCACCGCGAAGGCCCCGAATCCCTTGGAAACACTGGGAAGCGGGGCCTTCGTCACACTCGGAGGGCTCGCTGCGGTAACGCAGCAGAAACCAGCTCATGATCCGTTGGGCCCGGGTCGTCGGCCCAGAGACCAGGACGAACCGTGGGTCGCTTGCCTGCTTGGCGGCTTCGATCACGTTCAGGGCGCCGTCTCGATCCACGCGGATCGGATCTCCCGCGGCAGCGAAGACCACGGCGTCGACGCCGGTCAGGCTCAAAGGAGGACTCCACCGGAGACCTCGAGGCGCTCACCTGTGACCCACCGCATGCCGGGCGCGACGAGCGTGACGACGGCGTCGGCGATCTCCGCCGGTTCACCGACCTTGCCGAGCGCGGTCTGCTGGCTCAGTCCGGCACGCAGTTCGGCGTCGTCGCGCATCGCGCCGCCGTTGAAGTCGGTGGCCGTCGGACCGGGGGCGATCGTGTTGATGCGGATGCCGCGTCGTCCGAGCTCGAGCGCGAGACTCCGCGACAGGGCTTCAACGGCCGCCTTGGATGCCGCATAGACGGCGGTGGCGGGGCTCACATGCCGACTCAGCGAACTCGACAGGGTGACCACCCGTCCGCCTTCGGCGAGGTGCGGTGCGAGTGCCTGGATCAAGAGGAACGGCCCGCGGACGTTGACGGCGAACGTGTCGTCGAAGTCGGCGGCGCTCACCTCGCCCAGAGGGGCGAAGTGCCCGATCCCCGCGTTGTTGACGAGCACCGAGAGGGGAGACGCCGGCCACTTCGCGGCGACCGCGGCGAGAAGCGTCGTCGTCGCGGAGCCGATGGACCGCGGGTCCCCGATGTCCAACTGGAGCGGCAGCGCCTCGCCGCCGGCTTCTCCGATACGGCTCACGACGGCGTCAGCCGACGCGGCGGAGCGGGTCGCCACGACGACGCGATATCCGTTCTCGGCGAGGGCCAGCGCGGTCGCTTGCCCCAGTCCTCGGCCTGCACCGGTCACGATGGCGATCTCTGGACGATCCATGCTGACTCCTAGATAAGTAAATAACTACTTACCGATAAACTAGAAGCGCAGTCGGAGATCGTCAAGTCGAAGGGCAGCGCATGAGAGACGCGGAAGCCACCCGGTCGCGGATCCTGGCTGCGGCCATCGAGGAGTTCGCCGGGCACGGTTTCGCCGGTGGCCGGGTCGATCGGATCGCACGGGGCGCCGGGAGTAACGTGCGGATGATCTACGCGTACTTCGGGGGCAAGAGTGGTCTTTTCGATGCTGCACTCGAGACCGCGTTGCGCACGCTCGCGAACGATGTGCCCCCGGATCCCGACGACCTGGCCGGATGGGCGGGGAGAGTGTTCGACCACCACCAGGAACGTCCTGACATTCTCCGCCTGAGCATGTGGGCACGGCTGGAGCGACCTTCCGCGCTGTCTGAGCCCAGCGACGTGTATTCCGCCAAGGTGGACGGGGTGCGGGTGGCGAGCCCGGGCGCTCTGTCGCCGGTCGATGTCCTCGTCTTCATCTACGCGATCGCGCAGGCCTGGCAGCTCTCTCCGACCGGCCTCACGGGGCTCGAGGGCGCGCACGACGACCCCCGCCGCATCGCGGCGCATCGGCGCGCGGTCGTCGCAGCCGTCGAAGGCATGCTCCGCGACGTGTGATGCCCTCGGGTGCGAGCGAGTCGCATCCGAGGGCATCGTGACGATCACGACGGACGGTCGGCTGAGCTGTTCAGCGCAGGGGTGCGTGCAGGCCCGGTCCTCCGCGTGATCCACCAGACGACAGCAGTGATCAGGATCAGTACTGCGCCGGGGATGAGGGTGGTGACGGAGCCGGCGATCTCTCCCCGGCTGTTGAGTGCGCCGCCGCGATCGATGTGCAGCGTCGTGCTGAGCACGAGGGCGGCCACGTTGTAGACGACGTGGAGGACGATCGCGGTCTCGAGCCCGCCGGTACGCCAGGTGACGATCGCCAAGGATCCGAACAGCACCAGGTAGGAGGTGAGGATGTACGGGTCGAGCGAGCCGTGGAAGAGCGAGAAGAGGACCGTGGGGATGACGATGCCGATCACCGCGCCGAGGCGGGCGTCCCTCGTCCATCCGCCGATGATGCGGAACATGAAACCGCGGAAGCCGTACTCTTCGCCGGCCGCCGCGAGTGGCGTGAGCAGCATGCCGATCACGAAGTAGGCGACGAGGTCGAACGTCGACCAGGGCACCTGGTCGACGGGCCCCAGGAGGAAGCCGAAGGCGACGACGAGGAGCAGCACCGGGCCGAAGGCGAGCAGCGCTCGTCCGAGCACGCCGTATCGGAAGCGTCCGGCTACGGAGTGCATCGACCGGAAGGGGACTCCGTAGAGCAGGCGCTGCAACAGCATGCAGTAGGGGATGAGCAGAGCAAGCGACAGCGCGCCTGCGGCCTGCTGGAGCGGCGTGAAACCAGAGCGCCCCAGGAGCTCCGTATCGACAAGGCGCGCCCCCACCACGAACAGTTGTGCGAAGACGGCCATCCCGACGACCAGCAGGATGATCGCGAGGATGCCGCGGAGGATGCGGCGCTTCTCGCCGGCATATACGCGGTGGTATTCGACGCCAGAGGGAACCCGAGGACTCGGGACGGGTTCGTCCGTCTGGAGGAGCCAGTTCGGCGCGGTGTTGGTCATGGGTGATCTCCTTGGTTCGTCTGCTGGTGAGGATGAGGCAACCCGATGGGGATGCCGGTGAACCTGCCTGTCGGGTCCCGGTCTCGTTTCACAGCGTCGAGGTGGGAGATGCTGCTGTCGTAGGTCGCGGCGGCGCGTGCGGTGTCGCCGGGTGGGAGAAGGTTCGGGTAGGCGGCAGGGAGGGCGAGGGGGCGGAGTGCGTCGAGAATCCGATCCGCCCAGGCGATCTGCTCGTCGTGACCTTCCGTGTCGGCGGTGGCTGCGATGATCTCGACCATGAGGTGCGGTTCCCGGAGCGCCCATGCGGAATGGTCGGCGCTGATGCGGGTGGCGGCGCCGTGGAAATGGTGGATGTTGATCGCGCTCAGCGGAGACGTGCGGCGTCGCTCTCCGTCAGCCAGAACCTCGATGACCTCGGGGGTGAGGCCGGTTAAGGATGCCGTGCGGAGTGTGTAGTGACGCCCGGAGGGGAACACGCCGTCGAGCGCGTGGAGCGCCTGCTGTGGCGTGGCGGGTCCGATCGTAGATGCCAGAGGCGTTCCCAGACGTTCGATCGCTCGCACCCACCCCGCCCCCTCGTCAGCTTCGCCGCTCCAGTGCAGCGTCACGAGCAGCGCGGCGTGGCCGTCGGGGCCGCTGCCGATCGCGGGGCTGACGGCGAGCTGATCGGGGAAGGTGGGGAGGACCCGGTCGAGGGAGGTGAGCACTTCACTCATGTCGGCCGTCGGAAAGACGACGGTTCCGGCGAGCATGGCCGGGACTTCCTCCAGGGAGATCTCCAGAGAGGTGACGACGCCGAAGTTCCCGCCCCCTCCGCGAAGTGCCCAGAGGAGGTCCGCGTTCTCCGCATCGGAGGCTGTCACGATCGACCCGTCGGCAAGAACGACTTCTGCCGAGATGATGGTGTCGGCTGCGAGGCCGAGAATCCCGAGATAGGGACCGTATCCGCCGCCGAGGGCGAGCCCGGTGAAGCCGACCTCATTGACCGTGCCCACTGCGGCGACGAGGCCGTGTTCCGCGGCGGCATCGATCACGTCCTCCAGCCGGGCCCCGCCCTGGACCATGGCGGTTCGTGCCGTCTTGTCGATCCGGACGCCGCGCAGCTGCGAGAGGTCGAGGGTGACGCCGCCCTCCGCCCGCGCTCGGCCGACCCAGTCATGGCCGCCTCCCCGGACGGCGATCGGCACGTCGCCCGGGACCGATTCGAGCACGTATCGGACATCTGCAGTGCTCTCGACTCGGGCGATGATCTCCGGGCGATGCGTCGGGTGTGCGCTCCAGAGTGCGACGGCCGTCGCGAACGAATCACCTCCCGGCCGGAGCACGCGCTCTCCCATCGCATCGCGCAGACGGCTTGCCAATGCGTCCCAATCGATGTCTCTCGTCATCGTTTCTCCTCTTCGTTCAGGCGGGTGGGACCGAGTCGAGCGGCACGGCCTCCCCGCGAACTAACACACTGTGCTAGCTCCTGGATACGCTAGCACGCTGTAATAGACCGGAGCGCCAATGAACATGCCCCTCACGTCGACCCTTCGTCCATTGGGGGGCTTCGAGCGGATCATCGACCTGTACATCTCCCGCAACCCGGTGCAGTTCTCACTCGCCGTCAAGCTGGCCTCGCCGGTATCAACGGAGCAGCGTGCGCCTCGGCGGTGGTGCTCACGTTCTCTCATCAGATCAGCGACGGACGCGGGGCCCTCCTCGCCGTTCACGATCTGGTCGCCCTGCTGGCAGGACGAACGCGGCGCGCGCGCACCGTCTCGGACGCGCAAGAGGATCACGTGCAGCTCTTGCCTTCCGCCGAAACGCCGTCGGACGGCCTGCCAGCCGACGAGGAGGCGCCGAGACCCGCTGCTGTCCGACCCGTCGATGCCGCATCGCCCATGATCGACGTCGCCGAGCTCGACGAGGTCACGACGGGACTCCTTCGTGCCGCCGCCCGAGCGAATGATTCGACGGTTCAGGGGGTCCTGTGTGCTGCTGCGGCACTGGAGATGCTCGAGGGCTCACCGCAGGGGCAGGTCCTCATCAACGTGCCCCTCGATCTGCGTCCGCTCCTCGGGCTCGACGACGCCGTGGTCAATCGGTTCGTCGCGACCACCGTGATGCTGAGTGCGACGGCGGAAGGCGACCTGTGGTCGCTGGCGCGGCGTGCCTCCACGCAGCTGCGGTCGGCCCGGGCCCGCGCGGCGGAATCGGTCGCGATGCTCGCGTCGCTCCCGCCCGGCGGCCGCCGACCTGGAGATCAGCAATCTCGGTGTCTCCGTCGACGAGGGCTCCGACGTGCCTGCGATCTGGGGGCCGACGATGACGACGCAGGTGAGGGGCGAGCGCATCCTCGGTGTTCTCACGCATGGAGATCGTCTTCGGCTCACCCTCACGACGCACGAGCAGGTCGGAACGCTCGTCGCCGGCATCGTTCGCAGGCTGACGTCTGCCATCTAGTGCGAGCGCGCCTCCTACAGCGTGGGGATGATGCCGCCGTCGACGCGGTACTCGGCGCCGGTCAGCCAACCCGCCCGATCCGAGGCGAGGAAGGCGATGAGCTCGGCGGCGTCCTCCGGCCTGCCCGGCGTGCCGAGCGGAATCGAGAGGTGCTCGAACGATCCGCTGTTCCATCTCGCTCGCCGAAATGCCGTGGTTCGCGGCAGCGTCGCCGATCGATGCGGCCGCGCCCTCGGTCTTGATGAAGCCGGGGACGACCACGAGGACGCGCACCCCGCTCCTCCCGGTCTCCACCGCGAGGGTCCGACTGTACGTGTTGAGCGCGGCTTTCGAGGCGGCGTAGGACGCCTGCCCCGGCTGCGGGTAGTGGCTCGATATCGACGAGACGTGCACGACGACACCGCTCCCGCGCTCGATCATGGTCGGCACGATCTCTCTGTCCAACCGGACGACACCGAGAAGAGTCCATCAGGGGAGCGAGTTCGATGTGGGGGTGTCTCAATCCACGTTGAGCCATCATGTAAAGATCCTTCGCGAGGCGGGCATCGTCCAGAACGATCCGGAGGGCACGAGATGCCTGCTCTCGTTGCGGACCGTGGACCTCGAGAAGCGGTTCCCGGGTCTCGTCGACTCCTTGGGCATGCTCGTGCAGGGGGCGAAGGCCTAGACACCACGATCTCCGCGGACGGACGTGCCGTCACCCGGCGATGATGTGGACGTAGACGACGGAGATGATCGATGAGGATGCGTTGTTGACGGCGTGCACGACGACTCCGGGCCAGACCGACTTCGTCTTGCGCATCAGCCAGGCGGCCGCGAGGCCGACGATGACGGCGACCGGCGTCGAGAGGTTGAGTCCGTGGCTGAGGGCGAAGACGATGCTGCTGAGGATCGCCGCGAGCCAGACGCCATAGCGTGTGAGCAGGGTGAAGAGCACGCCGCGAAACAGTAGCTCCTCGCCGATCGGGGTGAGGACCGCTCCGAGGAGGATGGCGCCGAGGAACCCGCCGATGCCGCTGGTCGCGGCGGACTGGTAACCGCTCTGGAGATCGGCGGCGTCTGTGGTCATGCTCACCAGCGTCGTCACGGCCAGGTTGAGAGCGACGACTCCGATGCCGATCATGAATGCAATCGCGAGCCATCTCGGTGCCACACACGTGATGCCGAAGAGCGCCGCCGGACGCCTGCGAAGGGCGATCATGACAAGTACTCCGCCTAATGGCGCGAATCCCGAGATCGCGAACAGCGCCAGACCCTTGGCGACCGCGTCATCGTCCGGCATCTGGAGGTAGAGCAGGATCCCGACGGCGTAGAGCGCGATGGCGACGCCGGCGGCGAGCCAGAGGTCGGGCCAGGTGACCCGACCGTTCCTGGCGCTTTGATGCAGGCCGGCGGCAGTGGTCCGATCGCTGTGCGACATTCTTCTCCTCAGTTACTGCGGTCGAGTGCGTGCAGGGCGATGGACGCGGCTCTCGCCACGAGTGTGTTGTCGAAGTTCGCATGCGGGTCGTTGCGCGACGTCAGCACTGTGACGATGACGGGGTCTTCTCCTGGCGGTGTGCACGTGTGAGGGGAGCCTGTGCGGCCTCATCCCGCGTTCCACCTTCTCGAGTCGCGCCACGCCGTCGACGAGTTCGGGTGTGATGGGGGTGGTGATCATCGCGCGACGGGCCACTCGCTCATGACCGCGTGGACGGCGAGCCGCAGGCTTGCCATCTCGGCGTCGATGCCCACGGCATCGGAGGGCAGCGCACGTTCGGTCATGAGCCCCGCCAGCACGGTCGAGAGGAACCGCGCTCGCTCCTCGACCCGACCGCCTGGGATCGCGCCCTCGTCGATCAAGGCGGTCAGCCACTGCGAGATCCGATGTCGCCCCATGCGGTCCAGGGCGATGTAGGTGGCTGCTTCGTCCTCGGACGGAGCCGTGGCCACATACGCCTCGTAGAGCGCCCCCCACTGCTTCCGGGCGCTCTCGCCCACCCCGACCTGACGGAGGATCAGCTGCAAGCAGGCGATGAGTCGTTCCTCCACCGTCAAGGAATGCTCATTGATCGGATCGTCGGGGAGCTCCACGTCGTACATCGCGGCCACCACCGTGTCGATGAGTTCCCGCTGCGTCGGGAAGAAATGGCGCAGGGACCCCGTGCTCACCTGAGCGCGGGCGGCCACTGCTCTCACGCTCAGACGTGCAGTGGGGTTCTCGCCCAGCATGGTTGCCGCGGCGATCAGGATCTTTGCCCGTGTCCCGGATTCCTTCGATGCTTCGTCCATTTGTCCCTCATGAGCCGAACTGTCTATAACAGTGTGCTAGTTTAGCCCGTCGATGCCTATCACACTGTATTAGATTCCTGGAGGTTGCGATGATGGCGGGGATGAATTGGCGCAACCGTCGAGTCCGCGTCGGCTCCGGCGAACCGCTGCGCCGCTATCGCTGGTGGCAGATGTTCGGCAGGTCTCTCCGATCGATCACGCTGCGCTCCGCCGCCGGCACGACGTCGACGTACACGGTCGACGTCCGCCACGCCGGGGACATGACCGACGGCGAGATCCGCGCCCGTCTCTACGTCGACGGAGCCCTGCAGTCCTACGCGAAGATGCCCACACGCTTCGCAGTGCCAGGCGGACACATCGAAGTGGCGATCACCGGGTTCGGGCTCAAACGGTGCCACTATGTGCGGGCGGACGGCACCGAACAGCAGCTGTCGCCCGATCCTCGATCCGCCGAAGGGCGTCGCGCTCGTTTGCACGAGCGGCATCCCACGGCGAGCCGGGTGATCGGCGTCATCTCCATCGCGTTCGTCGTGGTCGGCCTCAGTGTCGAGGTCCCTCAGATCATCGAGGCCCTCTCGAAGATCCCCCTGATCGCCGACTCGATCGGCACCTTCACCTCTCCCTTCCGACTCCCGCTCGAGCTCAATCTGCTCGTCGGTCTCGCCGCTGTCCTCGGCAGCACGGAGCGAGCCCTGCGAATGCGTTCGAGTTGGATCGACGAGCTCGCCAGCTGACCTCTCCGAAAGGAACAACCATGCGCCAGAGCGACTCTGCCGCTACGCCCGCACCGCACGTCGCCGACAGCCCGGCCACAAGGGGAGGAGGCCGCCCGTTCGGTGTGCACTTCCGGATGGCGGGGTGGAAAGCGCTCATCGTGATCGCGGTGCTGCCAGCGACGCTCCTGGTGACTCAGCTCGGGCTTTACCTGCTCGCGGGGCTCGTCGAGAGCGGCGACCCGTTCGCGCCCGAGCTGACGCCCCTGAAGCTCCTGGCGGCGAACATCAGCACCGGCCTCACGGCCCTGTTGGCGCTCGCCCTGGCCGGGTGGTTCGCGAAGGTGCCGTGGCGCGTCGTCTTCAGTGCGCCGCGCAGTTTCGACCGCCGTCGGCTCGTGACGTACTTCTTGGGCTCGGTCGTGATCGTCGGCCTCGCGATGGGGGTGGTGGGGCTGACGGCGCCAGAACAGGTCGGCTGGACGGGATTGTCGATCACCGGCACGACGGCCGGACTGCTAGCCGTCATGCTCCTCTCGACACCGATGCAGACCGTCGGTGAAGAGATCATGTTCCGTGGCGTGCTTCTGCCCGCTGCCGGGTCATGGTTCCGGTCTGCGAAGCCGGCCTTCCTCACGGGCCTCACCCTTTCGAGTGTGATGTTCGCCCTCCTGCACGGTTCCAGTGACCCGCTGCTGTTCGCGTACTACCTCTTCTTCTCTGTGTGCACGGCGGTGATGGGACTGCTCACCCGCGGACTCGAAGCCGCGATCGCCTTCCACACAGCGAACAACCTCATGACGACCACCCTCAACGCTGTCTTGAGCGGGGGCGGTGCTGTCGCTGTCGAGCGATCAGAGGGTTCCACCGGCGGGCTCGCCCTTCTCCTGCCCGCAGCCGGGAGCCTCGCCGTGCTCGTCATGGTCGGGGTTCGGGAGCGTTCGCGCCGCCGGGAGACGCAGCGCTAGGCGCCGGTGCCGCAGTTGACGTGTGATCCACGGACGCGCCCTTCCACGCGTCAGCGAGTTCGGGTGAGCAGACCTGAGAGGAGCAGCTGTACCGGAGTGGCCGCATCGTAGTCGGTGTCGCTCGCGGCACCGATGCAGAGGTTCCCGATGCCCTTGAGCACGCTGTAGGCGTCGATCGGCGCATATGCATCGGCAGGCCGACGTGCTGTCTCGAGCATTGATGCGCACACGGGGACGAGCCGGCTGACGAAATAGGTGTGCAGAGCGTCGCCGGACCGGGCGCTGTCCCCTTGCAGTACGTCGGCGAGTCCGTGCTTCGTGGTGAGAAAGTCGACGAACATGGCAACCCAGGCCCGAAGAGCTGCCTCTGGCGTCTCGCTTTCTGCGAGCAGTCGGGGGCCGGCGTCGGCGCAGGCCTCGACCTGATGTCGGTACACCGCGACGACGAGATCGGCGCGGGACGGAAAGTGTCGGTAGATCGTTCCTACGCCGACGCCGGCCTTCGCGGCGATCTCCCGCACCGGCGCGTCGACCCCGGACACCATGAACACCGCTGCCGCCGCGTCGAGGAGCGCTTGCTGGTCTCGGCGCGGACGGCCCACTGAGGGGGCGCCCGCATCGCTCGATCGGTCGCTCGGCATGTCGGACATGTCTCTCCCCACGAGTGCGATCTATAGACGGTTGCATTTCGGATCAGCGTTCCGTATTGTTGCGGAACAATGCTCCGATAATCAGTATCGCAGAGCGCAGCCCAGGAAGGTCGATTACATGGCTTCAGCATTCGTTCACGCGGCGGACGACATCATCGGCGCCGGAGTCCCGGTCGTCTCCGTCGCTCCCATCCCTTTGCTCGCTCCGGATCGACCGGTCCCGCTGGAGGTGCGGGTGTCTGCCCCTGCCGTCGGGGCTGATCTGCCCGTTGTCGTGTTCTCGCACGGCAATGGGTGGAACCTCGACGGGTACGCGCCGCTTACCGCGTTCTGGGCATCGCGCGGGTTCGTCGTGATCCAGCCCACTCATCTGGACTCCCGTCGGAACGGTTTCGGGTTCGACCACCCCGTGTTCCCGACGATCTGGACCGAGCGGATCTCGGATCTCACCCGCATCCTCGACCAGCTCGACGCTATCGAGCGCGCCGTGCCGGGTCTTGAGGGTCGCGTGGACCGGAGCCGCGTCGCCGCCACCGGTCACTCCTGGGGCGGACAGACCGCGCAGTCGCTCCTCGGGGCACGGATCGTCGACGAGGCGGGCCAAGTGGGGGAGGACGTTTCCGACAGTCGTGTCACTGCGGGCATCCTCTTCGCCGCTACCGGCATCGGCGGCGACGACCTGCACCCGTTCGCGCAGGCGAACTTCCCCTTCATGCGACCGTCCTTCCGGGAGCTGACGGTGCCGACGCTCGTCGTGGCCGGGGACCGCGACCAGTCCAGGATGTCCAGCCGTGGACCGGACTGGTTCACTGATGCGTACACCCACAGCCCCGGCGCCACCGACCTCCTCACGCTCTTCGGCGCCGAGCATTCCCTCGGCGGGATCGTCGGATACGAAGTCGCCGAGACTACCGACGAGAACCCGGAGCGGGTCGCGGTCGCCCAGCGGATGAGTACCGCGTACCTCCGCAGCGCCCTACGCGTCTCCGAGAGCGATTGGGGCGCTGTCCGCGCCGCATTCGCCGACAGCGTCGAATCGATCGGTCGCGTCGACAGCAGATGACCGGCGGGCTGCTGCAGGGGGGTTCGTGGGTTCGCATGCAGGTCTTGCACTTGAGCCGTTGTGACGGGAGGACCGAAGGCGACGCCCGCAGATCAGTGTCTCGTGCGGAGAAATGACTCTCGCTTCATGTCGATTGACTGTGCGAACCCGACTGCAGGCGGTCGTACAGACTCTGCGCCGACACGAAGGACGGGCTCTCACGGAGTGCCGCGAGGACGGCGTCACGCTGCACCGTCCGTCGCGCGGCGGCGGGCTCGTGTTCGCCGGAGACGCCCTTGATGTCGGCGGACGGTGCGCGGTCAGTCATCGGAGTGCACGTGTGTCGTCCACTGTGGGAAGGGGTCTGCGAAGCGCATCCAGGTACGCACGTCGGTCAGGAGTTCCTCGTCGTCGAGCAACGCGGCGTCGAGCGCGCGTGAGAGGGCGACGGCATCCATGTCGATGCCGATGAACGCCAGATCCTGCCCGAGAGCGAGGGGAGGCGTGGGGGAGTCGTCGTCACGCGCGAGCGGCTCGAGCGAGATCATCTGGCCGACCTGATCCCAGCGGCCGACCAGGCCGGGTCGCGTGGCGAGTCGACAGAATCCTGCCGAGCGGATGATCGCTCCGTGTCGACCGCTGCCGAACTCGTCGTTGAGAAGGCGGTGCAGTCGGCCGGGGTGGAAGGGGTGCAGCCTCTCGTAGCGGAACGCGGTCACGCGGGCGTCTCGCATGTGCGGGTCATGCTCCTCGTTGAGCACGTGGACCCAGCCTGGTTGGTGGACCTGCTCGGAGTGCGGTGCGGGTGTGGCCGTCGCAGCGGACCGCTCCAGGCTGATCCGCGCGGCGGGAGCCAGATGGCTCAGTGTCGTCAGAAGGATGGACAGGTCCCGCGTCTCGACCGAACCCCAGCCGGTCACCATGACGGTGCTCGCGTGCTCGACATGCTGCACGAGCCGCAGGGCGCGCGCGACGTAGAGAGTGCCGTCCGCATACGACGCCGCGACGTAGTCCTCCGCCATGAGGTCTTCGAAGAACGTGCCGGCGTCCACGACGCAGACGAGCTCGGCAAGTCGTACGCACTCGTCGTCCGTGAACGCGCCGATGGCCGCTTCGACGGCGGCATCGGCGGGGATCTCGACCACGAGACGACCCGTCGCGGGGATGTCGCGAACGAAAGCGGCGGCGTCGTTGACCGACGCGCGACGGAGCGCGGACGCGGTCACGTGCGCGCATCGCTGAGCACGCGCGTGGCGTCTCGCGACGGCGGTCCGGGCGCGTTCGCGGTGACCGGTGATGAGGGTGACTTCGGTGAACGACAAGGGGGCTCATTTCCATCGGGGGCGCTCGATCGTCTATGTTGAACATGATAACCGTTATCAATAGGGAGGTGACAATGAAGGTTCGCGCATCGATCAAGTCGCTCAAGAACCAGCCCGGCGCCCAGGTGGTGCGTCGTCGGGGCCGTGTGTATGTGATCAACAAACTCAACCCCCGCTTCAAGGGCCGACAGGGCTGAATCTCCCTCGACGGGCTGATCCGCCCCGCTTGCACTCAAGCACCACAGAGCCGCCCGGGCAGCGTTGCCACGGGCGGCTCATCTCGACGCGGTCTAGTCGGTGACCAGTTCCCAGCTAGAGGTTCTCACTTCTCATGGTCCTGTTCCTGCGCTGGACGAACTTGGCTCCCAAACCTGCACCGAGGACGACGATCGGAGTGCCGATGAGGAAGATGATCGATGATGCCGACGGAAATCCAGTCGCAAGCAGCGCGAGGACTACCAGGGTCGCGATGACGACTCCTGTGAAGATCAGCCAAGAACGCATGGATCCCGATGACCGTGCAGGCAGCCCGGCCAACGGCCGGGATCAGACACAGAGCCGCGGCGACCGCAGCTCCACGCTTCTTCGAGTTCTGAGTCGCCCGCCCGCGAGTCGCCCATCGCGGATGCCGGCTTCACCATGGAGTGGTCGTCGTGGAGCTCGTGGCCGAGCGTCCTTCAGGGCGTGGCGTCGTCCGTTGCCACGCCCACCCTCAGGGTCATTGGGCGCGCGTTGCTGGGCGCCAACTCGCGGCTTGTCACGTTGGCCTGCCCCTGATGCCGCTGGACGGCGATCGCCGTCGCGAGGGCGATGAGAAAGCTGGTCATCGCCACGCCCCACGCGGCCGCGGCAAGCTGGACGGGGAGGAGCATCGATGCCAGCAAGAATGCGACCCCGATGAGCGGAAGGATGATCGTAAGACGCTGCGTGATGGTCCGAGTCATCATCGCCTCTCTTCTGGAACCGGAGATGTGGCCAAGCAGTCGCCGACGGCGATGACCGTCTACATCGTGGGTGCCTGTGCTGTGCCGGATCAAGGGATCTGGGTGTTTCGTAGCCCTAGGGCTACCGATCACTTCCGAGCCACGCAGGCGCAGGAAGGTCAGAGGGCGATGATCCCGAGTTCCGTCGCGCGGAGGACGATCTGCAGTCTGTTCTCGACATCCCACAGCTGATTGATGTGGCGGATGTCCGCCTTCACGGTGCTCTCGGCGTAGTGGAGTTCGTCGGCGATCTCGGCGTTGGAGCGACCCTTTGCGATCAAGCCGATGATCTGCCGCTCGCGGTCACTGAGCGCAGGCACGTCGGAGACGTGATCGTCGCCGGCTTCGCTAGCCGCGCGGACGAACCTCTCCTGCACCTCGGGGGAGACCACCCGGTCACCGGCGTGGGCGGCGACGATGGCGTCGATGATCTGCGCAGGGGTGGAGTTCTTGACGAGGTACCCGCATGCACCGGCGCGCAGGACCTCGAGCGCCTGCCACTCCGTGGTGAACGTCGTCAGGGCGAGGACGCGGCAGCGAGGGTTCCACTCGCGAATGCGGCGGGTCGCCTCGACGCCGCCGATCTCGGGCATCCTGATGTCCATCAAGACGACGTCGGGATCGGTGGCTCTCGCGGTGTCGACGACCTCGGATCCGTCGGTCGCTTCCCCGACCAGGATGACGCGATCGTCGTCAGAGAGGAATGCGCGCAGTGCGTGCCTGACCAGGGCTTCATCGTCGACGACGAGAACGCGTGCGGCTTCACTCACGTCTTCACGGTATCGCGGGCCTCGGGCTGCATCTCTAGCCCTGGGGTCATGATTTCTCGACCTGAAGAGCATCCCTCGTAGGGTGGACGGAGCTGCCGCAGCGCCTGTCGATGCCGATCTGAGGCTCGGCGAGGGCGGTCGGCCGTATGAAGGAGACCAGCGTGGGACTCATCAGCGGATATGTCGTGAACGTCCTCGGGCGGGTGCTCACGGAGCAGAACGCCGACCTCGGCGACTGGCAATGCAAGGTGATGGGCCGCTGTGCCTGACGACCTCGCACCGTCCGGTCGTCGCCGGGAACCGCTCCTCGCTGGGCGCGGATCGGTCGCGAGGATGCTGCGGTCGCCGAGGTTCTGGGAGCCTCGGACACTCCATCCTGTGGCGCGTCTACTTCTGATCGTCATCATCGGCGTCCTTCTGGCCGTCGCCATCGGGTTCGCCGTCGAGGGCGGTGAGTTCACCCGGTACGACCTTCTCGCCATCGTCTTCTACCTGGGGCTCGCGGCGTTCGCGTGGCATCCGATGACGGCGGCGTTCATCGTCATGCTGATCAGTAGCGTCGGCGTCGTCTTCACCGGGAGCGGCGGCGATCTCCTCGAGCTGGCGATCTCGCTCGGACTGGTCGCCGTGACATGCGCGCCGTGGGTGATCATCATCCACATCGTGGTGCTGGGAGCGCTGACCGCATATGTGGCGGTCGAAACGACGACGCTCGCAGCCGGCGGCGTTTACGGCATCGCCGGCATCGCGACGATCGCGTTCCTCGTCGGCGTCGCCTTCAGGCTCGTGACCGCGAGAGAAACGATCCTTGTCGCTGAGCGTGCTCGTGTCGAGCGAGACCTGGAAGCCCTTGCCCGAGAAGACCAGGAACGCATCGCCGACCAGCTCCACGATGGAATCGCACACGATCTCACGCTCATCCTGTTCCATGCCCGCGCCCTGCCCCGCCAGCCCGACGATGCCGCACGACAGGTGTCACTCACCACGATCGAAGACTCCGCCGAGCAGGCCCTGCAGAGCATCCAGTCGTTGCTCTCGCTCATGCGCGACACGACCACAGAGGCTCCGCCACCACAAGAGACCCGGTACGAAGGAAACATCATCGTTGCGATCGCGGCTCTCAGCGAGCTTCTGCGTGATGCGGGGATCCCGGTCACGCTCGATGCGCCGAGCACAGCACTCGACGTGCCGCCGGTTGTGGAGCGTGTTCTGATCGAGATGGCGATCGAGGCCGTCATGAACATCATCAAGCACGCCCCGAAGTCGAGATCCGCGAGGATCCATATCGATCGTCAGCCCGACCAAGTCGAGTTGGTTGTCACGAACGTCGGCGCTCCGTCACACCGCTCGAATCTGCCGTCGGGTGGGCGCGGGTTGAGGCGCGCGCGTCAGCGCCTCAACCAGATTCACGGGCGCCTGCAGGCAGGGCCGACCGACGGCGCATGGGAGCTGCGAGCGATCATCGCGACGGAATCCGACCTCAACGCCTGAGCCACGAGCGGCTTCGGCAGTGATGTGCGACGTGGGTGTGGGTTCATGGGTGCATCATCGCGATCGTGGTCTCCTCGGTGATCCTCACTCGGAGAGCGAACCGCGTCCAGGTGTCCCCTCGTGCGGCCAACCCGTGTACGCCTCGGCGAGGAACGTCTGCCCCGCCTCCGACTCGACGACCGATCGCAGCTCGCCGATCTGGCGCCGATGGTCGAAGTCGCTCGCATCGCGTGCGGTGTGCAGCATGCTCGTCATCCACCAGGAGAAGTGCTGCGCTTTCCAGATGCGCCGCAGTGCCGTCTCGGCGAAGGCGTCGATGAGGCGGGCGTCGTTCTCGAGAAGAAGCGCCTGCAGAGCGCGGTCGAGCAGCACGACGTCGGCGACCGCGAGGTTCATGCCCTTCGCCCCGGTCGGCGGCACCGTATGGGCCGCATCGCCGACGAGCACCGCGCGCCCGTGCCGAAGCTCGTGCGCCACGAAGCTGCGGAACCGGAGGACGTCGCGCTGGATGACGGGTCCGGCCGCGAGGGCGGTGCCCGGCACCCGCGCCTGCAAGGTCTCCCAGATCTCCTCGTCCGACAGGGCGTCCGGGGCAGCGTCCGGATCGCATTGGAAGTACATGCGCTGCACGGTCGTGCTGCGCTGACTGATGAGTGCGAAACCCTCGGCGGAGTTGCTGTAGATCAGTTCGTCTGCGCTCGGCGGCGCCTCGCACAGGATGCCGAACCACGCGAACGGGTACTCCCGGAAATAGCCGCCGGTCGACGAACCGGTGACCGCGGGGCGGACGACGCTGCGCGAGCCGTCGGCACCGACCACGAAGTCGGCGTCGATCCGCACCGCGTCGCCGTCCGCAGTGGTCGCCGTCACCCACGGCCGATCGGTCTCGACGTCGCCGACACCGGTGACCTCGGTCTCGAATCGGAGGTCCTGACCAGCCGCGAGCCGCGCGGCGATCAGGTCCTTGAGCACCTCGTGCTGCGGGTACAACCAGACGCTCCGCCCCGTCAGCGACGGGAAGTCGATGCGGTGTCCCTCGCCCTCGAAGCGCAGTTCGATACCGTCGTGGCGGGTGCCGACCGCGAGCACCCGCTCGCTCGCGCCGGACTCACTCAGCACCCGGACGGTCTCCTGTTCGAGGATGCCGGCGCGGATGGTCGACTCGATCTCCGCACGGCTCCGGCGGTCGAGCACGATCGATTCGATTCCGGCCTCGGCGAGGAGGTGTGCCAGCAGAAGACCTGCGGGCCCTGCGCCGACGATCGCGACACGGGTGCGGACGGTGGTGGTCATGGCGTCTCCTTCGACGGATGTTCGCCAGTCAGTGTGGGCGACTCCGTGGAGCCGGACTCAAGCTCTACCGTTGAATGGGATTCTGCGTCATCGGCGTCCGCCGAGTGCGCGCTCGATCTCCCGTGCGGCGGCGAAGAGCTCCCGGAGCGCGGGTTCGGTCGGTGCATCCCTTCGGAGCACGACCGAGAGCGCGGCCGCCACATCGCCGGTCTCGTCGTGGACAGGCACGGCCACGCCCGTGGATACCGCCTCGATGTAGCCGGGGGCGACGGCATGTCCGATCGTGCGCACCTCGGCGAGCTTGCGGCGGAGGAGCGACGGCTCCGTGATGGTCTCGCTCGTCACCGACATCAGCGGACCCGAGAGCACCCGCTCCTGCAGCGCGCGATCCGCGTAGGCGAGCAGCACGAGGCCGGAGGACGACGCGTGCAGCGGAAGGCGCCCGGCGATGCGTGTCACGTTCGATCCGGACTCGGGACTGCTCAACCGCTCGAGGAACAGCGCCTCGTCCTGTTCGAGGATCGCGAGCTGTGTGTGCTCGCGCACCCGCGACTGCACACGCTCCATCGACGGCATCGCGGCCTGTCGCAGCCGCAAGGCGTGCGACGACCGGGTGGCGAGCTCCCACAGCCGCATGCCGATGCGGATGCGCCGGTCATCATCGCGTTCCAGCATCCCCGCGTCCACCAGCTCGCCGACGATGCGATGCGCGCTGGAGGCGGGGAGGCCGGCGCGCCTGCCGATATCGGCTGCGGTCTGCACCGTGCGCGCCGGGGTGAAGGTCTCGAGGACGCGGATCAGACGCTCCGTCACGGAATCGCCGGAGGGGGAGTTGGCCATGCCGAGATCATGCCACACCCGAGAGTGTCGACTCCCATTCAGTGGGAATGCGTCACCGGCGCTGAGCGGGAGGCGTCAGGATGCTGTCATTGTCACCGCCGTGTCGAAGGAGACGCCATGACCTCTGCAGCCGGAACCGCCGTCGCGGCCCCCGAGACGCTGCTGGCCTCACCGGACCAGGTGACGCAGGCCAGCATCACACAGGAGATCGCCGACGTGCACGCCTCGCTCGCCGACCGCGCGGCGACGGGGGAGCGGCTTCCCGCCACGATCCGTGATTTCCGTCCGTACCGGTCGAGCATCCTGAGGCATCCGACCAAGAACCCCCAGCTCGTCGACCCGGAGACCATCGAGCTGCTCTCGCCCGCGTTCGGACAGCGCGATGTCGCGGCGATCGAATCGGACCTCACGATCCAGCACTCCGGCGAGCCCCTCGGCGAACGGATGACGGTGCGCGGGCGATTGCTCGACTCGTGGGGGCGCCCGATCGCGAACCAGCTCATCGAGATCTGGCAGGCGAACTCGGCCGGTCGATACATCCACCAGCGCGATCAGCACCCTGCTCCGCTCGATCCGAACTTCACGGGCGCGGGAAGAGCGGTGACGAACGACCACGGCGAATACCTCTTCACCACCATCAAGCCGGGCCCGTACCCGTGGAAGAACCACGTGAACGCCTGGCGCCCCGCGCACATCCACTTCTCTGTGTTCGGCTCTTCTTTCACCCAGCGCCTCGTGACGCAGATGTACTTCCCCGGCGACCCGCTCTTCGCGCTCGATCCGATCTACAACACCATCTGGCGGCAGAAGGACCGCGACGCCCTCGTCGGGGTGTACGACCACGACCTGACATCGCCGGAGTGGTCGACGGGCTACCGCTTCGACATCGTCGTCGACGGTCCCGATGCGACCTGGTTCGAACAGGAGGACGACGCATGACCGTGCCCGCGAGGACCCACCGGCCCACACCGGGCCAGACCGTCGGCCCGTTCTTCGCCTACGGCGTCGAGTATCCGAAGATGCACGAGGTCGCGTTCCCGCACGCGCCGGGAAGCATCCTGCTCGGCGGCACCGTGCGTGACGGAGCGGGGAACCCGATCCCCGATGCCTTCATCGAGATCTTCGGAGCGGACGCCGACGGCGCAGTGCCCCGTGTACGCGGAGCCTTCCGCCGCGACGACCACTCCTTCACCGGCTTCGGCCGGGCCTTCGCGAACGACGATGGTCACTACGAGTTCTGGACGAGGAACCCGGGTGCCTCCCCTGGGCGTGCCCCGTTCTTCGCCGCGATCATCTATGCGCGCGGTCTGCCCGACAAGCTGCACACCCGTATCTACCTGCCGGACGACGTCGCCGCGCTCGCCGCCGATCCGCTGCTCTCATCGCTGGCCCCCGAAGAGCGGAACACCCTGGTCGCGATCCGCACCGACGAGGGAGGGTTGCAGCACGACATCCGCCTGCAGGGCGAGGGGGAGACGGTGTTCCTTGTCTATTGAACGCATGAGCCGCGCCGTGCGGGAGAGGGGACACGGATGACTTCCTTCGACCTCGGACTGCTCTCCCCGCTCACGGTCGGGCATGATCGCCTCGTCGGCGACAGGGCGGTGCTCGATGCGCTCCTCGCCGCCGAGCGGGCGCTGGTCGCGGCATACGCGGACATCGGGATGCTGGCGTCCGACGAGCACCCGATCATCGACGCGGTGTTCGACCACATGATCGACGCGGACGCGCTCGCGGCGGATGCCGTCGCGGGCGGCAACCCGGTGATCCCCCTGGTCGGTCAGCTCAGGGCCCTCGTCGCCGCCGATCAGCGGGTGTGGGTGCACCGCGGCGCCACCAGCCAGGACATCATCGACACCGCACTCATGATCGCCGCCCGCGCCGCCGTCGACCGGCTGCGGGAGTCGCTGAGCAGAGTCACGGCGAACCTGGACGACGTCGTCACGCGACACGGCGACACCGTGGTGGCGGCACGGACGCTCACGCAGCACGCCGTGCCGATGACCCTCGGCGCCCGCATCGCCACCTGGCGGCGCGGCATCGATCGCGCCCTCGTGCGCCTGGACGCGCTCACCCTCCCCGCCCAACTCGCCGGTGCCGCGGGGACCCGCGCCTCGTTCCTCGAGATCACGGGATCCGCGGTCGACGCCCGGGCTCTCGTCACCGCGTTCGCCGCGCGGGTCGGCCTCGACGACGCCCCGGAATCCTGGCAGGTCACCCGGTGGCCCGTCACCGAACTCGGCGATGCGCTCGTGCAGGCACTCGATGCGCTCGGCAAGATCGCCGGCGACGTCGCGACCCTCAGTCGCACCGAGATCGGAGAGCTCAGGGAAGGCACGCGTGGCGGATCGTCGGCCATGCCGCAGAAGCAGAATCCGGTCGCATCGACCCTCATCCGCTCGGCAGCGCTTCGTGCCCCGCAGCTCGGTGCCACGCTTCACCTCGCGGCCGCGCTCGCCGCGGACGAGCGCCCGGCCGGTTCCTGGCATGCGGAATGGCCGACCCTGCGCGAACTCCTGCGCCTGGCGCTCGGCGCTTCGGCCCATGCCGTCTCACTGTCCGAGAACCTCCGGGTGGACGCCGGCGCCGCGGCGCACAACCTCGCGCTCACCGGTGGCCTGCTGGTCAGCGAACGTCTGGCGCTCGTGCTCGTTCCGCTGATCGGGCGGGACCGCTTCGACGCGCTCATCCGAGAGGCGGACGCGGGGGCGGACCTCGGTTCGCTGCTGCGCGCGCTCCCCGAGGCCGCCGACCTCGACATCGCCGACCTGATCGACCCCGCTGCCTACACCGGCGAGCACGGAGACCGCTCATGACCACGATCGCCGTCACCGACCCGGTCGGCCCCGCCGATGCCCCGCTCCTCGTGCTCGGCCCCTCGCTCGGCACGTCGGCGATCCTCTGGGAGGGCGTCGTCCCCGCACTGGCACGGACTCACCGCGTGGTCCTCTGGGATCTGCCGGGGCACGGTGCGGCGCCCCCGGCGGATGCGCCGTTCTCCGTCGCGGATCTCGCCGATGCCGTCGCCGATGCCGTCGCCGATGTCGGGGCGGATCTCGGGGCTGACCGCATCCGCTACGCCGGGGTGTCCCTCGGCGGCGCTGTCGGTCTGGAGATCATGCTCCGGCATCCTGAACTCGTCGAGAGTGCCGCGATCCTCTGCTCCGGCGCCGCGATCGGAACGCCGGAGGGCTGGCATGACCGGGCGGCCCAGGTGCGCGCGCAGTCGACGTCGTCGCTGATCATCGGGTCCGCGCAGCGCTGGTTCGCGCCCGGCTCGGTCGCCGCGCACCCCGACGTGACCGGACGGCTGCTGCACGTGCTGCAGGACACCGACGACGAGAGCTATGCCCTGTGCTGTGAGGCGCTCGCCGAATTCGACGTCCGGGACCGCCTCGGCGAGATCCGGACGCCGGTGCTCGCGGTCTGGGGCGCAAATGACGCGGTGACGCCGGAGACCTCAGCCCGCGAGATCGCCGACGGCGTGCGCCACGGCCGGGCTCGCGGCATCCCGGAGGCTTCGCACCTCGCGCCGGTCGACGATCCCGTCGCGGTCGAGCAGCTGTTGACCGAGTTCTTCACGAAGGAAGGCCGATCATGACCGGACTCACCGATGACGAGCGCCGAGCGCAGGGGATGGCGGTGCGCCGCGAAGTGCTCTCCGATGCGCACGTCGACCGAGCGATCGCCGCGACCACGGACCTCACCGCGGACTTCCAGGACTTCATCACCCGGGTCGCCTGGGGAGATGTCTGGTCTCGTCCCGGACTCGACCGCCGGTCGCGATCGATCGCCGTGCTCTCCTCGCTCATCGCGCACGGGCACCACGAAGAGCTCGCGATGCATCTGCGCGCCGCACGGCGCAACGGTCTCACCATCGAGGAGATCCGCGAGGTGATCCTGCAGTCGGCCGTCTACTCCGGTGTCCCCGCCGCGAACACCGCGTTCCGGATCGCCGGCGAGGTCTTCTCGACACAGCCCGGTGACCACGACGGCGAGGGCCGCTCGTGATCGACAAGACGGTTCCGGATGCCGCGACGGCAGTGGCAGGGATCGCCGACGGCGCGACCGTGATGATCGGCGGTTTCGGCCGGGCAGGACAGCCCGTCGAGCTCATCGACGCGCTCATCGCCCAGGGAGCGCGGGACCTCACGATCGTCGCGAACAACGCGGGGAACGGGGACATCGGTCTGGCGGCTCTGCTCGCGGAACGCCGGGTGCGACGGATCGTCTGCTCCTTCCCGCGTCAGCACGACTCCTGGGTGTTCGACGGTCTGTACCGGGCGGGGGAGATCGAGCTCGAGATCGTCGCGCAGGGCAACCTGGCCGAGCGCATCCGCGCTGCGGGCGCGGGTATCGGGGCGTTCTTCTCTCCCACGGGCGTGGGCACGCAGCTCGCGGAGGGCAAGGAGGAGCGCACGATCGACGGCCGTCGCTTCGTGCTGGAGTACCCGATCTCCGCGGATGTCGCCCTCGTCAGCGCACGGGCCGCCGACCGCTGGGGCAACCTGGTCTATCGGGAGACCGCCCGCAACTTCGGACCCGTCATGGCCACCGCTGCGACCACGACGATCGTGCAGGTCGACGAGATCGTGCCCCTCGGGTCCCTCGACCCTGAAACCGTCGTGACGCCGGGGCTGTTCGTGGATCGGGTCGTCGCGGTCGGACGACGCGCCTGGCTCGATGGCGACGGCTTCACCGGAGGCGTCGACATCGAAGGGCGCCCGCTGGCCACCGGAGCGGAGAGTGGACGATGAGTACCCGGATCACCCGCGACGAGCTGGCGGCGCGCATCGCTGCCGACATCCCCGAGGGTGCGATCGTCAACCTCGGTATCGGCGCCCCCACGCTGGTCGCGAACTTCCTGCCGGACGACCTCGAGATCGTCCTGCACACCGAGAACGGGCTGCTCGGGATGGGACCGGCGCCGGCATCCGATCGCATCGATCCCGACCTCATCAACGCAGGGAAGCAACCGGTCACGGCCCTCGCCGGAGCCTCGTACTTCCACCACGCCGACTCCTTCGCGATGATGCGCGGCGGGCACCTCGACATCTGCGTGCTCGGAGCGTTCCAGGTGGCGCAGAACGGCGACCTGGCCAACTGGTCGACGGGGGCACCCGGAGCCATCCCGGCGGTCGGTGGAGCGATGGATCTGGCGATCGGTGCGAAGCAGGTGTTCGTGATGACCGATCTGCTCGCCAAGGACGGCTCATCCAAGCTCGTGGACGACTGCACGTACCCGCTCACGGGCGTGGGGTGCGTCACACGCGTCTACACCGATCACGCGATCTTCGACGTCACGCCGGCAGGGTTCTCGGTGCGAGAGACGTTCGGCGAGAACACCCTCGAGACGCTCCGCGCTCTGACCGGATTGGAACTCTCATGACCGCCTCCTTCGTCTACGACGCCGTCCGCACCCCGTTCGGGCGCGCGGGCGGGGCGCTCGCCGGGATCCGCCCCGACGACCTCGCCGCCGTGACGCTCCGCGCCGTCGTCGAGCGGACGGGCATCGACCCCGCACGCATCGACGACGTGCTCCTGGGCGATGCGAACCAGGCCGGCGAGGACAACCGCGACGTCGCCCGGTTCGCCGCGCTCCTCGCAGGCTTCCCGACGACGGTGCCGGGCGCGACGGTGAACCGGCTCTGCGGGTCGAGCCTCGAGGCGGTGATCCAGGGGTCGCGGGCGATCGAGTCGGGCGATGCCGAGATCGTGCTCGCCGGGGGCGTCGAGTCGATGAGTCGCGCGCCGTTCGTCGTCGAGAAGTCGGCGAAGCCGTGGCCGGCGGTCGGCAACCAGCAGATGTGGAACACGGCGATCGGCTGGCGGATGACGAACCCCGCTCTGCCGAAGGAGTGGACGATCTCCAACGGGGAGTCCGCCGAGAAGCTCGCGACGATGTTCGGGATCTCGAGGGACGAGCAGGATGCCTTCGCGTTGCGCAGCCACCAGCGTGCAGCGCAGGCCTGGAACCGCGGTGTCTTCGCGGACGAGATCGTCGAGGTGCCCGGCGCTGCGCTCACCCGCGACGAGGGCATCCGCGAGGACTCGACCCTCGAGAAGCTCGGCGGGCTGCGTGCGCTGTTCGCGACCGAGGGCACGGTCACCGCCGGCAACTCGTCACCCATCAGCGACGGTGCCTCCGCCGTGCTGCTCGGGAGCGAAGGGGCCGTCGGCCCCGAGCCGCTCGCGCGCATCGCGGGTCGCGGCGTGTTCGGCAACGACCCCGACGTGTTCGGCATCGCACCGGTCGAGGCCGCGAACTGTGCGCTCACCCGTGCGGGGCGCACCTGGTCCGAGGTTGACCTGGTCGAGCTGAATGAGGCGTTCGCGTCTCAGTCGCTGGCGTGCCTCGCGGGATGGCCGGACGTCGATCCCGAGATCGTGAACGTGCACGGCGGTGCGATCGCGATCGGGCATCCGTTGGGTGCGTCTGGGGGGCGTGTCCTCGCGCGTGCCGCCCACGAACTCCGCCGACGGGGGAGCGGCGTGGCCGTCGTGGCGTTGTGCATCGGCGTCGGTCAGGGCATCGCGCTGGTGCTCGAACGCTGATCGCGCGCTCTTCGATTCTGCTGCGGTTTCGTCGTCGGGAGTCGACTCAGCCCGAGCGGGGGCCGGCACCACGGTCGGTCGTCGTGCGGATCGTCTGGAAGGCGGCCATGGCCGTGTCGAGGTAGTCACCGAACGGAGCGCTCCGGTCCGAGGCGAACCAGGCACTGCGTGCGGCCTGCATGCAGGCGAAGGCGGCACCCACGAGTGCGGCGGCGGTGGGGTCTGCGGGGTCCGGATCCTGGCCGGTGAGCCTGGTGGCGACGCGCCCGATGAGGAGCTGCTGCACGCGCTGCATCCGCTCGAGGTATCGAGCGTTCAGCTGCGGAGAGCTGCGCACGATCTCGTCCATCGCGTCGTTGCGTGCACGCTGCCGGTCGTCCTGGACGTAGTCGAGCGTGATGTCGAAGACGCGACGCAGCGACACCCAGACCGGCTCCTCGGCGGGGCGATCGTCCAGCGCTTCCGCCATGCGATCGGCGAACAGGTCGTACTTGCCGATCACCAGGTCGTCCTTGGAAGGGAAGTAGCGGAAGAACGTGCGCTTGGACATCCCCGCCGCTGCGGCGATCTGATCGACGGTGGTCGCGTCGTACCCCTGGGCGACGAACAGATCCTGCGCCACCGACGTCAGCTCGGTCTGCACGAGCCTCCGTGTGCGAGCGCGCATCGGCAGGGGTATGTCCTCGCTCATGTCTCCATACTAGCACCGAGAGCGTACTTGACACTCGGTGTCAAAACAGGCATATAGTTGCACCATGGCGTCACGAGACGTCGAAGAGCATCGAGGAGCATCATGAGCAAGGTCTGGTTCGTCACCGGTTCGTCGAAGGGCTTCGGCCGCGAGTTCGTCGTCGCAGCGCTGCAGAGAGGGGACAAGGTGGCTGCGACGGCGCGCAACACGGACACACTGCAGGACCTCGTCGACGAGTACGGCGATGCCGTCCTTCCGCTTCAGCTGGATGTCACCGATCGGGACCAGGTCTTCGCCGCAGTCCGGGCCGCTCAGGAATCGTTCGGTCGGCTCGACGTCGTGATCAACAATGCAGGGTACGGGCTCTTCGGCACGGTCGAGGAGATCACCGCGCAGCAGCTGCGCGACCAGCTGGAGACGAACCTCTTCGGCGTCTTCCATGTCACGCAGGCCGTTCTCCCGCTTCTCCGCGAGCAGGGATCGGGACACATCATCCAGATCTCCACGATCGGCGGCGTCGCCGCGTTCCCGTCTCTCGGCGGCTACCACGCATCGAAATGGGCGCTCGAAGGTCTCACGGAGTCCCTCGCCCAAGAGGTCGCCGGCTTCGGAATCAAGGTCACCCTCGTCGAGCCTGGTGGGTTCGCCACGGATTGGGCAGGATCCTCCGCTGTGTCTGCCGAGGCGCTTCCTGCGTACGCACCGCTCCACGAGGCGATGGCGGCGCGGATGGCTGGCACCGTGAGCCCCGAGCCCGTCGGATTCGGATCGGCGATCCTCAAGGTGGTCGATGCCGAGAAGGCGCCGCTGCGTGTGTTCTTCGGTGAACAGCCCACCCAGATCGCCCCGCACATCTATCAGCAGCGCCTCGACGAGTGGGCCGAGTGGGCCCCGGTCTCGCGCGAGGCCGAAGGCAAATAGCGGTCGGTCGCGCGCGCCCTACCGGTCGAACCGGGCGCCGGCGGGGCGCGCGCTCAACACGGTGAAGACGAACAACACGATGGCGCCGATGATCGGGACGAAGACGATGAAGAACCACGCACCGCTGCGATCCGTGTCGTGAAGTCGTCGCCAGGTGAGCGCGAGAGCGGGAATGAGGATCGCCGTCGCATAGATGAGGAACGCCACGCCGACGGGGCTCGCCAACGGGAAGGAACCTCCCGCTGCGAACGGTGACAGCAGGTTGACGGGTCGAGAGTCCCACTGCGGGTCGGCCACGGGTCCGAGGGCATTGAACGCCACGGCGACAAGCGTGTTCGCCAGCACCCACCACCAATACTCGCTTCGGCTGGCCCTCCCGCTGAACGTTGCGTACTTGCGAAAGAAGCGCGAGACCGCCTGCGGGAACGAGGCGCCGTAGAGGGGCGCGCTGAGGGCGGTCTGCGTCGTCACACCGAGAACCTTATCGAACGGCGTCCGGGTGAACTCTGCGACGACCGGACCGCTTTTGACGCATGCGCTTCTCGGGGTCGGGTGCGAAGCGCAGCGTGGCGAGATCACCTTCGGGCCAGCGCTTTTTCACAGAAAGCAGTACCAGGGTGATGATGAGGACGCGGGCGAGCATGCCCGGAATACCCGCCTCCGGACCGTAGTCGCCACCGCTGAGAAGCGGGTTCCCCGAGGGGGACGTGGTGAACCATCCGGCGACGAGCGTCTCGCCGCTGATGGGGAGCCCCCAGAGGCCCTGGGAGAGGTTCCAACTCACGTGCAGGGCGAATGGCAGCCAGACGCTGCGGGTGGCGAGGAACGCGACCGCGTAGATGACGCCGCCCAGTCCCGTGCCGAATGCCGTGATCGCGGACGCCCCGGGGTTGCTGAGATGGATGGCGCCGAAGAGGATCGCGGTTGCGGCCACGGCGATCCAGCGACCGTACCGCAGTCGCGAGAGGAGGATGGCCACTCCGCTGAGAAGCATGACGCGGAAGAGGAATTCCTCGAGCGCGGCACCGAAGAGCAACAGGCCGAGCCCGTTCATGAACTCCGTCAGCGTCAGCGTTGCGGGAGTCACGGTGATGGCGCCGAGAAGGAGTTCTGCGACGAACGCGAGGCTGATCGCCACGAACGGGATGACGAGACCGATCCCGAGGTCGACGGGGAGCCATCGGTTGAGTGTGATCCCCATGCTGCGCATGACGGGCTTGCGTTTCACCGCGAACCAGATGATCGCGAAGATCCCCAGCGCCAGGGCCAGGGCATAGGTCGAGTAGTTGAGGAGAGTGGCGGTGCTCATCAGCTCAGACGGTTGCGTCTGCGTCAGCGGTGCGGGTGCTGCGGAACGTGAACCAGACGACGGCGATGGCGAGGATTCCGATCGTCATCTGCAGCACGCCGAGCGCATTCGCCAGAGGTCCGGGGTTGCCGTGGCCCACGGCGAAGACGGAGAAGTCCCACACGGCGTGCAGCACCATCGCCCAGATGAGGGTCCCGGTCGTGCGACGCAGGATGTAGAACACGGTCCCGATGGCGAAGGCGCTGCCGACCTGGATGAGGGTGGGGACCAGATCCTGACCGAGGAAGAAGTTCATGAAGTGCATCAGGCCGAAGGCCGCGGAGCTGAGGAACCACACCCATACCTCGGAGAGGCGGCTCCGCAGAGCGACGATCATGAGACCGCGGGAGGTCATCTCCTCGGTGAAGCCGACGAGCAGCAGCACGAGTGACGCCGCGAAGAATGCGCCGTCGTAGGACGCCCAGTCGGTGACGGCGAGGGTGAGGATCGCGGTGAGCGCGAGGAGGATGGGCACGAAGACGGGCCACCGGTGATGGCTCCGGGTATCCTCGAACAGCGCCGGTCGCCACCATCCGAGCACCGATGTCGTGATGGCGAGGAGGATGGTGGCGACGATCAGAGAGAGACCGCCTCCGAGGAACAGATTGCTCCCGCTGTCACCCCACTCGTCATAAGGGATCCCGCTCGCGACCTGCACGCCGAAGACGACGAGGACGTAGGCGATCCAGATCGCGAAACCGATCCAGACGCGGGGACGGACGCGAAGCACGGGGGAGCTCATGTGGTGATTATGGCAGACGCGATATTTCGGAATTGCGTCGTGGTGACCGAGGCTCTCGTCGATCCTCGCGGACCGCTCTTCCGGCCGGGCCGCATGCTGACCCGGCCGGAGCCGCTGGCTCAATCAGAGTCGATCTCGACGCCAGCCGCGCGAGGTCGACGTGACCTCGACGAATCCGAGCTTCGTCAATGTCGCCCGCTCTTCTGCGTCATCGGAGTCAATCGCGGCGATCACTCGATCGACGTCACTCAGTGTGAGCCACTCGCGAAGTTCGCTGACCAGCAGACCCAGCGCCTCTGAGTCGGCTGCCTCCCAATCGGAGAGCTCAGCGAGCCGCGCTCCGGCCGAGTGTCGCTCTGCGCGATTCACGGTCAGATCCACTTCAACGTGGCCGACCTTCTCCGAACCCTGCGTTGCAACGAAGCGCAGACCCTGCGAGCCGAGTTCCCGCACGAGTGTCAACTCCGGCGAGACGGGACTCGTCACTCCGGGAGCGAGCCCGGCTGTGGTCGCCATGAGTACAGACTCCGTTGCCCCGCCGGGCGAGAACCCTCCCCGCTCGAGCGCCTCACGCACGTGCGGCCACGTGGCCGGAATCCCGTAGACCCCGGGGAAGGGGAGCTGTCCGTCGGCATATGCCGCCAGCACGGTCCACGCCCGCAATTGTGCGAGGCAGGCCTGCATCAGGACGTCGGCTCCCCGCTCGTCAGCGTCTTGCTGTGGCAGGGACAGAAACCACTGCACCAGCCCGGTGCCTCGGTAGTCGTGACCCACACGAGGATAGTCGGCGAACCGGTGCAGATGCGCAGCCGCGACGAGACGATCGTCCTGCTCCACGACGATCGTCGTCCTCTCCACCACCCAGGGGTCCACGACGTACTCGTCGGGCTGGCGTTCCAAACTGCTCAGGACGGCGTTCACCGAGACGCGAGCTCCCGGGATCACCGCCGAAAGGTGGGCGTTCACCAGATCGGTGAGTTGATCGCGGTCATCACGCCGGAAGAGTCGGGCGCGGAAAGTGGCATTCATGATCGGCCTCCGAATATCAAAGGGAAAGGCCGCCACCGGATGCGGTACGCCAGTTAACGTAGCACGACGGATGCGCTCGACGAGGCGGGCAGGGCGTCCGATGAGGACGCCCTGCCCGCCGGTGCGCGCGAACGCGGGGGTCAGCCGATGGCCACCGCGATCTCGTTCGGGGTGTGGTCGAGCTCGACCGAGGCGATGATCTCCCCGGTCGTGAGGTCCACGGCGTGCACACTGTTCGCGGCGGGCTCGGTGATGTACGCGATGTCGCCGTCGACCTTGATCGCCGGGTGCGCGTCCTGCCACTGGGCCGGACCCTCCCACGCCTCGATCACGGGGTAGGACTCGGTGAGCTCGCCCGTCTCGGGGTCGAGGACGTAGATCTGCCCGTCGGTCGACAGGATGTAGGCGAGGTCGCCGGGGCCGCGTGCGATGTCGCGGAAGGTGTACTGCACCTCGGCGGGCAGCTCGACGACATCGAGGGTCTCGGCGGCGGTGTCGATCAGCGTGACGGCATTCAGCAGGTAGCCCTCCGCGTCCGGGTCGTTCTTGTAGTCGCCGACGACGATCGGGCTGGTCTCCGAGACGAATGCGTTGCCCATGCGGCCGTACGCGTCCGGTGCCGCGAGCTTCGTGAAGGCCTCGTCCTTGAACAGCAGCGCACCGTTCTCGCAACCGAAGATCACGGCTTCCTCGGCCGCGGTGCCTTCGCCGTGGATGCCGGGGCACTCGGCGTTGACGGCGGCCTCGTCCCAGTGGTCGTCGTGTGCGTGCAAGGATTTGGCCCCGGTGCGCGACGTCTCGTCGCCGACCGTGGTGAGCAGCGAACCGTCCTCGAGCACGATCGAGACACCGTGGTGCGGGGCATCGGCGGTGTACGTCGTGGTCTCGGGAAGAGCGTCGTAGTCGTCGGCGAAGCCGTCGGTCGGCACGATCGTGGTCGTTCCGGTGCCGTCGTCGAAGAGCACGGTGTTCTCGCCGTGGATGACGACGTGCCCGGCCGCGGTCGCCTCGAACAGTGCGTCGGTCAGGGCGGGCTCGGCGGTGTCGAGCATCTGGAACCCTGCGGAGGTGGTGACGGCGATGGTGCGGCCGTCGCCGAACGGGTTCAGGCGGGTGAACTCCTCGGTCTCGAACTCGTCGACGACCTCGAGCGTCTCGGGGTCGAGCACCGCGATCCCTCCGGGGTACGAGATCGCGACGCGTCCCGTCTCGCCCGCGGTGGTGCCTGACTTCTCGTCCGTGGGCGCGGTGTCGCCTGCTCCGCCCGCACCGCCGGCGCAGGCGGTGGCGAGCAGCGAGACGCCTGCCAGCGCCGCGACAGCGGCACTCATCCTCATGTGTCGCTTCATTGTGTTTCCTCTCGTATCGGGCCCCGGTCGGGGTCCATTCATGGGGTCAGTCCGTCGGCGATGCGGTCCGTGTTGGCGCGCATCATCGTCAGGTAGGTGTCGGCGCCCTCGCCGGGCTCGGTGAGAGACTCGGTGAACAGCTCGATGACCTCGACCTGGACGTCGGCCTCGGAGGCCAGCACCTGGATGAGTCGGTCCGGCTGCGAGGATTCGGCGAAGATCGTGCGCACTCCTGCCTCGTCGATCGCGTCGGTGAGATCGCGCAGGTCGGCAGCGCTCGGCGCGGCGAGGGTCGTGCCGCCGGGGATCACGGCGCCGATGAGGCGGAAGTGGAAGCGGTCCGCGAGGTAGCCGAAGACGTGGTGGTTCGTCACGAGTGCTCGTCGTTCCACGGGGATCGCGGCGAAGGCGGCCGACATCTCCTCGTCGAGCTCGGCGAGTTCGCCGCGATACGTCTCGGCATTGCTGCGGACCTGCGCGACGTCGATCCCGTCCACTTCGGCCAGCGCTTCCTCCACCGTGTCCACGACATCGACCATGCGCGCCGGATCGGTCCAGAAATGCGGATCGTCCGCACCGTTCGCGTCGTCGGAGCTGTAGGGCAGCACGTCGATCACGTCGCCGGCCACGACCGTCGGGACTCCCGCGGCTGCGGTGCGATCGAAGTGCTGCTGGAGCCCCTCCTCGAGGCCCAGTCCGTTCGTCACGAGCAGGTCGGCGCCATCCATCCGTGCGGCCTCCTGGGCGGAGATCTCGAACGAGTGCGGGTCCGCGTTCGGTTTCATCAGGATGGTGACCTCGGCCGCATCGCCGGTGAGGTTCTCGACGACGTCGCCGAGGATGTTCGTGGTGACCACGATCTGCGGTCGATCCGATGCCGCCGTGCCGGTGCACCCCGCGAGGCCGGCAAGGACCACGGTCGTCGCGATCAGCAGGGAGGACGCACGCAGCGGCCTCATCGCCCGACCTCCGCGACGAATGCGGGAGCCGTGGGCGTCTCGAGGGAACGAGCGACGCGGGCGGCATCGGCGTAGTCGACCTCGTATACGACGCCGGCGGCCGGGTCGCTGACGTAGGCCCGCTGCTCGTCGAGGGTGAGCGAGGAAGCGGCGCCGCCGTCGGCGAGCAGAGGATCAGTGGCGCCGACGAGTGCGCCGTCGTCGGCGAGATGCACGACGATCCGCCCGTCGATGTCGATGGCGACCACATGCCCCTCGGCGTCGTCCACGGCGACCACGTGCGTCAGCGGACGTTCGGTGGGCACCAGGGTCCAGGTGCGCTCCCGGGAATCGAGCAGCCAGAAGCCGGTCGTGCCCGCGACGGCGGCGACCGTCGGACGACCCTTCCGGCCGTCGAACGACAGGGCGCGCTCGACGGCGCCTGACGGGTAGGGGATGCGCTCGACGGTGAGGCCCGCATCCTGCCAGGCCGCCAGGACCGCACCGTCTGCGCACCCGACGACGAGTCCCACGCGGGTGGTGATCGCTCCCGAGGCGTCGGCGCAGTCGATAGGGGAATCCGCGGGCTCACCGTCGCTGTCGTGATAGATGAGCGTGTCGTCGACGGCCACGAGTGCGCCCTCTCCGATCGGGGCGACCAGGCCGGTGTCCGCGTTCACCTCGATGCGGAACAGCTCATCGAGCCGTCCTTCGGAGAGTGCCTTGTTGTCGAGCAGCACCGCCTCGCGGCTGCCGCCGAAGAACACGCCGGTGGCCCCGGCGGTAGACAGCGGGCCCGTCACGACGGTGGCGATGCCCTCGCCGGCGACCGTGCCCAGAAGCGCGGGCTCGGCGAGGTAGTAGTGGAAGTGGTCGCCGTGATCCCAGCTCCATCGGCCCGAGTCGATCACCTCCACGCCCTCTTCCGTGGTCACGAACCCGTAGCGTCCATCGCTCGCGAGCGCCGACGGGGCTGCCGTGCGGTCGAGGGTGGTCGCTTCCTCGGTCCGCAGGTCGAGCACGGCGGCGTTCCCCGCGGCATCGATGGACAGCAGACCCAGAGGCGGCTCGGCGACCTCCTCGGCGCCGGCGATCGCGCCGTGGCCGTCTCCGGACGCCGGGGTCGCGGGCGGTGAGCTCTCCGGAGCAGAGGCGCACGCACTGAGCGCGACGATCGTCAGGGCGGCGGGGAGGAGCCGGAGGGGGCGGGGAATCATCGGGTCCTTTCGGGGAGCGCGACGGCAGGAGCATCGGGCGATGCGGGTCGCGGGGATGTGGATTCGGGGTGCTCGACGGGATGGTGCCGACGAACGGCGCGGGTCAGAAGCGAACGTGCGGTTGCGGAGAGAGCGGCCAGCAGCACGGCCGCGGTGGCGATCGAGGCCCCCGCGGCCACCGCGAAGTGCCAGGAGGCGAAGAGCCCGATCAGGACGGCTGCGGCGCCCACGAGGGAGGCCCCGAGCATGGTCGTGGGGATCCGCGTCGTCCACGCCCGGGCGGCGACGGCGGGGGCGAGGAGCAGACCGACGACGAGGAGCGTGCCCACGGCCTGGAATGACGCGACGACGGCGAGCGTCACGAGGGCGACGAGCACCACGTGCGCGAGCTGGGGGCGCAACCCGAGCGTGCGGGCGATGCGCGGATCGAAGGCCGTCGCCACGAAGGAGCGATGGAATGCGGACGCGACGCCGACCGTGACGACGGCGGCGACGAGGAGCATCGCGATGTCGTCGGGGCGGATGGCGAGGATGTCGCCGAACAGCAGAGCGGTCGCGTCCGTGGCGAAACTGCGGGAGTGGGAGACGATGATCACGCCGAGCGAGAGCATGGCGACGAACAGCAGACCGATGCTCGTGTCGTACGAGAGCCGGCCCCGTCGCTGAAGGAGGCCGATCGCAGCGCTCATGGCGGCAGCGCTCAGAGCCGCGCCGAGCAGGACCGGGGCGCCGACCACGGTGGCGAGCGCGACGCCGGGCAGCATTCCGTGGCCGATCGCCTCGCCGAGGAAAGCCATGCTGCGGATCACGACCCACGTGCCCACGACCCCGCAGATCACGGCGACGAGCATTCCGCCGCACAGGGCACGGACGAAGAACTCCACGGCGAACGGTTCGAGCAGGAAGGGCACGAGAGGAGACTCTATATGAGAATGAGAATGATTATCAATTGCTAGGCTGAGGCTATGGATGAGAGCTCTGCGCTGTCCGCGCGTGACGTGTGCTTCGGGTACTCCGACGATGACGTGCTGCACTCCGTCACGGTCGATGTCCGTTCCGGGGAGATCGTCGCTCTGGCCGGGCACAACGGGTCGGGCAAGTCGACACTGGTCGAAATCCTCGCCGGTGTGAAGGTCCCCCGGCGGGGTGCGGTGCGCCGCCGAGGGACTCTCGCGCTCGTCGTGCAGCGTCCTGCCGTGCCGGATGCGTTGCCCGTGTCAGCGGCGGATGTGGTGCGCATCGGGACGTGGAAGCGCGGGCGACGCCTCTCCCGCTCCACCGCGCGTCGAGCGGTGGAGCGGGCCCTGGACCGCGTCGGCATGTCGGAGCTCGCGGGCCGCCCGTTGGCGGAGCTGTCCGGCGGGCAGCGGCAGAGGGTGTTCCTCGCGCAGGGGATCGTGTGTGAGCCCGATGTCCTGCTGCTGGATGAAGCGGCTGCCGGTCTCGATCGCGAGAGTGCTGCCCGGATGCAGGAGATCCTTCGGGAAGAGGCCGCTCGCGGCGTCGCGGTGTGCACCGTCACCCACGACGACGCTGCCGTACTCGCCGCCGACCGTGTCATCCGGCTGGAGCGCGGGCGAGTGATCTGAGCGACCTAATCCGTCTCCGCCCGCAGGCGCCTCTCGAGGTCCGCGAGGCTGGTGGCGTGGATGTCGAACCGCTCGCCCGGGGAAGGGGGTTCGGCGTCGGGCCGAGGCACGTAGGCCGTGCGCAGGCCCGCATCCCGCGCCGCTCTGAGGTCCCACGCATGGGCCGCGACCATGAACGGGGGACGACCGCTCGCCGGGACGCTCGCCATCGCCAACTCGTACATCTCCGCGGCCGGCTTGTAGGTGCCGGCGTCCTCCGCCGAGAGCACCTGGTGCCAGCGGAAACCTGCATGGACGCTCAAGCCGGTCAGTACCCGACGACTCGCGTTCGACAATCCCACGACGGTGGCGACCTCGGCGAGGGAGCGCAGACCCGCGGCGGAGTCCTCCCAGGGCGGGCTGAAAGCGGAGGCGCCGACGAGCGCGGGGACGGCTGTGACGGGAAGGACGCTTCGGGAGGCGAGCCGCTCCAGCACTTCGGCGTCGAGCTGGTCGCTGGTCGCAAAAACGCGTTCACCACGGACGATGGCCTGCTCCTGTTCGGCCACTCCGCTCAGCCACTCGTCGACGATCGCGGTCGTCTCTTCGCGGTCGAGGCCTGTCGTCGCCTCCACTCGGCGTCGGAGACCTTCCGCCTGATTCACCAGAGTGCCCAACACGTCGAACACGGCCACGACGCGCTCCGGCGCCACTTCACGGGATCCGTCGGTCATGCAGAAGAGAACACGTCCGGAGCGCGGACTGTTCCGCCGCGCTCCAGCGGAGCTGCGCCGCGACATGGAGGGGTTGCTTCCCGCATGGGAGCATCCCGCCGAGCAGGATGTCCTCGATATCCAGCAGGCACTGTGGAAGAGGGGGCTCGTGCGCGCCGCAGCAGTGTTCGACTGTCTCATCGCCGCGTACGCCGTCGCCAACGACGCCGTCATCCTCAACTCCGACCATGACTTCGGATACATCGAGCTGGCGACCGAAGGCAAAGTCCGCCAGGTGTACCTGGAGGGCTGACCCCGCGGCGGACGCCGGGGCGGGGTGCATGATCCGCCCGCGGGTTGCCTTCGTCAGACGCTTCGTGGCGTCCCCCGGACGGATCAGCGGTCGCCGACGGACCGGGTGTGCGCGTCGGGGGCGAGGTCGATCCGACGCAGCAACTGGGCGTTCAGCGCGACGACGACCGTCGACAACGACATCAGGATCGCCCCGACCGACATCGGCAGGACGAATCCGATCGGCGCCAGGATTCCGGCGGCGAGGGGCACCGACACGAGGTTGTAGCCCGCCGCCCACCACAGGTTCTGCTTCATCTTGCGGTACGTGGCGCGCGACAGCTCGATCACGGAGATCACCGAGCGGGGGTCGGAGCTCGCGAGGATCACGCCGGCCGAGGCGATGGCGACGTCGGTCCCCGCCCCGATCGCGATGCCCACGTCGGCCTGCGAAAGTGCGGGCGCATCGTTCACGCCGTCGCCGACCATCGCCACCTTCTTGCCCTCGCGTTGCAGCTCCGCGACTTTGGCGGACTTGTCCTCGGGGCGCACCCCGGCGAAGACCCGGTCGATGCCGAGCTCGGCAGCCACCGATTCGGCCACAGCCTGCGCATCCCCGGTGATCATGACGACCTCGACGCCCCGACGGTGGAGGGCGTCCACGGCCTCGCGGGATTCGGGGCGGATCTCGTCGGCGAGTCGCAGTCCGCCGACCACGCGGCCGTCGAGCACGACATGGAGGATGATGGCTCCCTCTTCGCGCCACACGTCCGCGGCGGCGATCTCCTGCGCGCCGATCTCATCGAGGAGCTTCGGGCCGCCGACACGCACCTCTGCACCGTCGACGGACGCCGTGACACCCACCGCCGGGGACGAGGTGAATCCGGATGCAGGAACGAGCGCGAGGCTCTTCTCCTCGGCTGCCCGTACGATCGCCCGGGCCAGGGGGTGCTCGCTGTCCGCTTCGGCGGAGGCGGCGAGGACGAGCAGCCGATCGGCGTCCATCTCACCGGTCGGCTCGATCGCCGTGACCGTCGGAGCACCCTTGGTCAGAGTGCCCGTCTTGTCGAACAGGACGGCGTCGACCGTGCGCATGCTCTCCAACGCGAGTCGGTCCTTGATCAGCACGCCGCCACGTGCGGCCCGCTCGGTGGCGATCGACACCACCAGCGGGATCGCGAGCCCGAGGGCGTGGGGGCAGGCGATGACCAGCACGGTGATGCTGCGGACCACGGCGGCGTCCGGATTCCCCACCACCGTCCACACCACGGCGGTGAGCGCGGCGGACAGCAGCGCGAACCAGAACAGCAGCGCGGCGGCGCGGTCGGCGATGCGCTGCGCACGGGACGAGGAGTTCTGTGCCTCCGTCACCAGCCGTTGGATGCCGGCGAGGGCGGTGTCGTCGCCCGTGGCGGTGATCTCCACCCGAAGGCCCGAGTCGGTGGCGACGGTGCCTGCGGTGACGGTGTCGCCGGTGGACCGCGTGACGGGACGTGATTCGCCGGTCACCATCGACTCGTCCATCGCGGCGGTCCCGTCGATGATGCGGCCGTCGGCCGGGACGCTCCCGCCGGGACGGACGACGACGACATCGCCGACGGCGAGTTCCGCGGGGGAGACCGTGACGGTCGTGTCGCCCTCGACCCGCTCGGCCTCGTCGGGCAGAAGGGCGGCGAGCGAGTCGAGGGCCGACGTCGTCTGCGCGAGCGACCGCATCTCGATCCAGTGTCCGAGGAGCATGATGACGATCAGGAGCGCCAGCTCCCACCAGAACTCGAGCTCGTGGTGGAGCAGTCCGAGCGTCGCGCCCCAGGATGCGAAGAAGGCCACGGTGATGGCGAGTCCGATGAGCAGCATCATCCCCGGCGTGCGGGTCCGGAGCTCGCTGACGGCGCCGGTCAGGAACGGCCAGCCGCCCCACACGTACATGACGGTGCCCAGCACCGGGGCGACGAACTGCGCCCAGCCCGGGACGTCGTACCCGAAGAGCATCGCGAACATCGGAGAGAACGCCACCACGGGCACCGCGATGACGAGGTTGATCCAGAACAGGCGCCGGAACTGCCCGACGTGATCACCGTGCCCCGCATGCCCGCCGTGCCCTCCGTGTCCGCTGTGCCCTCCGTGTCCCTCGGGCGCCTCGTGCCCCGTGTGCCCGGAGTCGGCAGCGGTGGGGGCCAATGCATGCTGGTGCGCGTGCGGCTCGTTCATGCGTGATCCTTCCTCAGAGCGGGGCGGGTGGCTCGACGGGAGCGTCCTCGTCGCGTGACGCTCGTGAACCCGCGCAGGCGCAGGCTGTTGCCGACCACGAACACGCTCGACAGCGCCATCGCTGCACCGGCGAGCATGGGGTTGAGCATGCCGAGCGCCGCGACCGGGATGGCGGCGACGTTGTAGGCGAAGGCCCAGAACAGGTTGGTCTTGATCGTTCCGAGCGTCTTGCGCGACAGGCGGATCGCGTCGACCGCGCTGCGCAGGTCACCGCGTACCAGCGTGATGTCCGATGCCTCGATCGCCACGTCCGCGCCGGTGCCCATCGCGAGTCCGAGGTCGGCCTGGGCGAGGGCGGGGGCGTCGTTGACACCGTCGCCGATCATCGCCACCGTCTTGCCCTCGCGCTGGAGCCGGACGACCACGTCGACCTTGTCCTTCGGGAGGACCTCCGCGACCACCTCAGCGATCCCCACTTCCGCCGCGATCTGCCGTGCCACGGTCTCGTTGTCCCCGGTGAGCAGGATGGGGGTCAGTCCCATCGCCTGGAAGTGGCCGATCGCCTCGGCGCTGCTCGGCTTGATCGTGTCCGCGACGACGAGGATGCCGCGTGCGTGTCCGTCCCAGCCGACCGCGACGACGGTCTTGCCCTCGCCCTCGGCCTTGACCTTCGCCGAGGAGAGGCCCGGACTCAGTGTCTGCGACCACTCGGCGAGGAGCGACTCGCGTCCCACGAGCACGGCATGGCCTTCGACGACGCCCTGCACGCCCCTTCCCTCGAGGTTCGTGAACTCCTCCGGAGTGGGCAGTGCGCCGACCTCCCTGGTCGCACCCGCGGCGATCGCCTGCGCGATGGGATGCTCCGAGGCATCTTCCACCGCCCCGGCCAGCCGCAGCAGCGTCGCGCGGTCGGTGCCGGGCTCCACGATGACGTCGACCAGGGTCATCCTGCCGGTGGTGACCGTTCCGGTCTTGTCGAGCAGCACGGTGTCGACCCGGCGGGTGGATTCCAGGACTTCCGGGCCCTTGATGAGCACGCCCATCTGCGCCCCTCGACCGGTCCCGACCAGCAGGGCCGTGGGCGTGGCGAGCCCGAGCGCGCACGGGCACGCGATCACGAGGACGGCCACCGCCGCCGTGAATGCCGCGGCGACGGGGAACCCCGCGACGAGCCAGCCACCGAGCGTCACGAGGGCGATCACGATCACGATCGGGACGAACACCCCGGAGATCCTGTCGGCGAGACGCTGCACCTCCGCCTTCCCGGTCTGCGCGTCCTCGACGAGTCTGGCCATCTGTGCCAACTGGGTATCCGCGCCGATCCGGGTCGCGCGGATCACGAGCCGCCCCCCGACGTTCGTGGTCGCGCCGGTGACGCTGTCGCCCGGGGCCACCTCGACCGGCACGGATTCACCGGTCAGCATCGAGGCGTCGACGGCCGACGTCCCGGAGACCACGAGGCCGTCGGTCGCGATCTTCTCGCCCGGTCGCACGACGAACTCGTCGCCCACCTGGAGGTCTTCGACCGGGATCCTCGTCTCTGCACCGCCGCGCAGCACGGCGACCTCTTTCGCACCGAGTTCGAGGAGCGCGCGCAGAGCCGCGCCGGCCTGCTTCTTCGACCGCTTCTCGAAGTAGCGCCCCGCGAGGACGAACATCGTCACGCCGGCACCCACCTCGAGGTAGATGTTCGCCGCCCCATCGGAGGGAGCCAGTGCGAACTCGAACGGGTGCGTCATCCCCGGCATGCCTGCGGTGCCGAAGAAGAGCGCGTACAGCGACCAGAGGAAGGCGGCCGAGGTTCCCATCGAGATGAGCGTGTCCATCGTGGCCGTTCCGTGGCGCAGGTTCGTCCACGCGGCCTTGTGGAACGGCCAGCCCGCCCATGTGATCACCGGGGCGGCCAGCGCGAGCGAGGCCCACTGCCAGTACGTGAACTGCAGCGCGGGGATCATGGCCATCGCGATCACGGGCACCGTCAGCACGATCGCGCCGATCAGTCGGTTGCGCAGCGAGAGCAGCTCAGGATCGGTGTCGTCGGTGTCGCCGCCTGTGGCCGCGTCCTTCCTCTTCCCCCGTGGGGCAGCGACGACCGCGGAATACCCGGTCTTCTCCACCTCGGCGATCAGGAGCGCTGCGTCGTAGTCGTCCGGGACCGAGACGCTCGCCTTCTCCGTCGCGTAGTTGACGGTCGCCACGACGCCGTCGAGCTTGTTCAGCTTCTTCTCGATGCGCATGGCGCAAGAGGCGCAGGTCATCCCGCCGATCTCGAGCTCGACGCCCGATCCCATGCTCGGAAGTGCTGATGTGCTCATGGTCCTATCCTTCTCCTGATCGTCGTCGGTGGGCTCAGCGAGAGGCTGTGCCCGTGGTGTCGGCCTTCACGCCGTGCGCACGGCCGCGTACCCCGCCTCCGTCACAGCGGCGAGGATCTGAGCGTCGTCCACGCCGTCGGTGCTCGTGACGACGAGCTTGCCCGTCTGTGCGCTGACCTGGATCCCGTCGACGCCGGGAACCTCGGCGACTTCTTCGCGGACCGACATCTCGCAGTGCCCGCACGTCATCCCGGTGACCTGGTACTCGTTGGTCGTCATTGCCTCTCCCATTCTCTCGCGTACCCCTATGGGGTATTGGATCACCACAACCATATACCCATCCGGGGTATTCCGCATCCCTGGATCCGGCTTGCCCTCCGAGTAAATTCGCTCATTCTTTATCGGGAAGACCTCATGATGAAGGCGGCTACTTTCCTAGGCTCGGGAACGTGTCCGACCCTTCGACCCGCCAGCCCTCATCGCCCGTGCTTCCGGCCGGCGTGCTCAGAGATGACTCCGGTGCCGAGGTCCGGGACGCCTACTTCGTCTCGGACAGCACCGGTATCACCGCCGAGACCCTGGGGAACGCCCTTCTGGCGAACTTCCCCGGCGCGCGCTTCCGCCGCCACACCGTGCCCTTCGTCGACTCGGTGGACGGCGCCCGCGCCGTGATCGGCGATCTCCGGGTCAGCCCGGCGGGCGCTGCTCCGATCGTCTTCACGACCGTCAAGTCCGCGCAGATCCTCGCGGAGTTCCATGCGTCGGGCGCGGTCGTGATCGACCTCCTCGGCGGGCATCTGCGGGAGCTCGAAGCCTCCCTCGGCAGTGCGGCCTCCGAGCAACTGGGCCAGTATCACGGCGTCGGCGACATGGAGCGCTACTTCGCCCGGATGCGGGCGGTCGAGTACGCGATCGAGCACGACGACGGCCAGAGCATGCGGGCGCTCGACATCGCCGACGTGATCATCATCGCGCCCTCTCGGTGCGGGAAGACCCCGACGACCATGTACCTGGCCCTGCAGTACGGACTGCTGGTGGCGAACTACCCGCTCACCGACGACGACTTCCCGTCCGACGGGCTGCCCGCGACGGTCGAACGGTTCGCGAGCAAGTGCTTCGGGCTGACGACGACCCCGCTCCGGCTGAGTCAGGTGCGTCACGAGCGGCGGCCGGACACGGTGTACTCCAGCCTCGCTCAATGCACGCTCGAGATCCGCCGCGCGGAAGACCTCTATCGGCGCAACCGCGTCCCCTTCCTCAACTCCTCCACGAAATCCGTGGAGGAGATGTCCGCCGTGATCATGCAGTCCATGCGACTGCGCAGCTGATCGCGGTCTCCACCCCTCGCACACGACGCCCCACTCTCTGGAGATCACATGACGAACATCCTCTGGTTCACGCAGATCGGCATGGCCGACGTCGCCCAGGTCGGAGGCAAGAACGCCTCCCTCGGCGAGATGGTCTCGAACCTCTCCGGAGCCGGGGTGAGCGTGCCCGGCGGCTTCGCGACCACGGCCGACGCCTACCGGGACTTCCTCGCCGAGGGAGGACTCTACGAGCGCATCCGATCCACCGTGGAAGCGCTCGACGTCACGGATGTCGCCGAACTCGCGCGGGTCGGCGCCACCGTCCGCGAGTGGATCGAACAGCAGCCGCTCCCGGCCGCCTTCGAGCAGGACATCCGTGCGGCCTACGCCACGCTCGTCGACTCCGATCCCGAGCCCGCGTCGGTCTCCTGGGCCGTGCGATCCAGTGCCACGGCGGAGGACCTGCCGGATGCCTCCTTCGCCGGCCAGCAGGAGACGTTCCTCAACATCAGCGGCATCGACAACATCCTCGCCGCGATCCGCAGCGTGTTCGCGTCGCTCTACAACGACCGGGCGATCGCCTACCGCGTGCATCACGGATTCGACCACCACGACGTGGCGCTGTCGGCGGGGATCCAGCGCATGGTCCGCTCCGATGTCGGGGCCTCCGGCGTGCTCTTCACGGTCGACACCGAATCCGGATTCGATCGTGCGGTGTTCATCACCAGCTCCTACGGTCTGGGCGAGGCGGTCGTGCAGGGCGCGGTGAACCCCGATGAGTTCTACGCCTACAAGCCCGCCCTGC
The DNA here is from genome assembly GCF_023101205.1 of Microbacterium aurugineum. Taxonomy (NCBI): domain Bacteria; kingdom Bacillati; phylum Actinomycetota; class Actinomycetes; order Micrococcales; family Microbacteriaceae; genus Microbacterium; species Microbacterium aurugineum. The sequence continues at coordinate 538,038 of NZ_CP078078.1, forward strand.
GTGAGCGACGGCCGGCGATCCTCAAGCGTTCGGTCGGCGAGAAGGCGGTGAAGATGGTCTACGCCGACGGCACGCACGCGGGCGGCAGCACCGTCTTCACCGATGTCCCCGCCGCCGAGCGCGTCCGCTTCAGCATCACCGATGCCGAGGTGGAAGAACTCGGACGGCAGGCCCTGGTCATCGAGGAGCACTACGGGCGCCCGATGGACATCGAGTGGGGCAAGGACGGCATCGACGGACGGCTGTACATCCTCCAGGCCCGCCCGGAGACGGTGGTCTCCCGCGCCGACGGCAAGGAGATGCGGCGGTTCGTGCTCGAGGAGTCGGGCACGGTGATCACCGTCGGGCGCGCGATCGGGCAGAAGATCGGAGCCGGACCGGTGCGGGTCATGACCTCGCTCGCGCAGATGGACGCCTTCCGGCCCGGGGACGTGCTGGTCGCCGACATGACGGATCCCGACTGGGAGCCGATCATGAAGCTCGCCTCCGCCATCGTCACGAATCGCGGTGGTCGTACCTGTCACGCCGCGATCATCGCGCGCGAGCTGGGCATCCCCGCCGTCGTGGGCACGGGCGATGCGACCACCGTTCTGAGCGACGGGCAACGGGTCACGGTGTCCTGCGCTGAGGGGGACAACGGCTTCGTCTACGAGGGAATGCTCGGGTTCGAGGAGATCATCACGCGTCTCGACGCGATGCCCGAGAGCCCGACGAAGATCATGCTCAACGTCGGCACTCCCGATCAGGCGTTCGCCTTCGCGAAACTGCCCAACCGCGGCGTCGGGCTCGCGCGGCTCGAGTTCGTCATCAACCGGCAGATCGGCATCCACCCGCGCGCGCTCCTGGACCATGAATCGCTGCCGACGTCCCTGCGTGCCGACATCTCCGAGCGCATCGCGGCCTACGCGTCTCCTCGGGAGTACTTCGTGCGCCGCGTCGCGGAAGGGGTGTCGATGATCGCCGCGGCCTTCGCGCCGGAACCCGTCATCGTGCGCCTGAGCGACTTCAAGTCCAACGAATACGCCAACCTCATCGGCGGGGAGCTCTACGAGCCGCAGGAGGAGAATCCGATGCTCGGCTACCGCGGCGCCTCCCGCTACATCTCTCCGGACTTCCGTGCGTGCTTCGACATGGAGTGCGAGGCGCTGCGGTTCGTGCGGGACGAGATGGGGCTCACCAACGTCGAGATCATGGTCCCGTTCGTGCGAACCCTCGGTGAAGCGGCGGCCGTGACGGAACTGCTGAGCGAGAACGGCCTGCGGCGGGGCGAGAACGGACTGCGCGTGATCATGATGTGCGAGCTCCCCTCCAACGCCGTGCTCGCCGAGGAGTTCCTCGAGTACTTCGACGGCTTCTCGATCGGCTCGAACGACATGACCCAGCTCACGCTCGGACTCGACCGCGACTCCGGACTGGTGGCCTCGACCTTCGACGAACGCGACCCGGCCGTGCTGCGGATGCTCTCGATGGCCATCGAGGCGTGCCGCCGTGCGGAGAAGTACGTCGGGATCTGCGGTCAGGGCCCGAGTGACCATCCCGATCTCGCCGAGTGGCTGGTCTCGCAGGGCATCGAGTCGATGTCGCTCAACCCCGACACCGTCGTGGAGACCTGGCTGCGGCTCGCCGCGCAGACCGTGCCGGTTTCCTGACCGCGCCGGGGCGTCCGTGTCGGTCGACACGAGTAGTCTCAGGTCATGGGAACCCTCGAGTACAACAGCTCTCGTCCTCCGATCGAGGTCGATGACGAGACGCTGGCGCATCTGAAGATCGTCATCGGGACGAAGCTTCGCCGTCATGAGAGCTTCATGATGACCTGGTTGCCGGAGGAGAAGAACCCGGCCGGCCGGCTCACGATCTGGATGCACCCCAGCATCCCGCTGAGCCTCGCGTTCGACCACGCGGAGATGCCGGCGATCGACTCGAAGCGGATCGAACGCATGATGGAGAACCTGAACGCCCGAGGCGAGCTCGTCCTCGATCAGCTCGGCTAGGAGGATCAGCGGCGGACGCGGGCGCGCGTCTTCGCGACGCTGGCGAGGGTCGCGCGCAACGGAGTGCCCAGGTACAACCCGAGGGAGGCTCCGGAGGCGAGACCGATGCCGATCACCGCAGCATCGATGAGCGAACCTCCGGCGTACAGCATCCCGGTCGAGGTGCCGGCCGCGTGGACCATCTCGAGCAGACCCTGGAACACGGCCACACCGGGGACGAGGGGGACGATCGCCGCGGTCGTCACCGCGACGGACGGCACGTGCAGGTTGCGGGCGATCAGCATGCCGAGGAAACTCGCCAGCAGTGCGCCGACCGCGCTCGCCGCCGCGGGATGCAGGTTCAGGGCGATGGATGCCGAATACCCCGCGAGCGTGACGGCACTGAGCAGTGCGCTCACCAGGATGATCCGGATCCCGGCGCCGTTGAACACGGCGACCGCGATGGCGACGATGATCGCACCGGCGAACTGGTTCAGCAGCGGGCCGAACGGCGCGGGGTCGTCGGGGAGGTCCATCGTGAAGCCCAGGACACTGCCCAGCTCGAGGCCCACGAGGATCCCGATCACGACCCCGAGCGTCTGCATCGTGAGGTCGAGGATGCGTCCGCCGGCGGTGAGCGCGAAGCCGTCGATCGCGTCCTGCGCCGCCCCGACCACGGTGAGTCCGGCGAGCATCAGCACGATACCGGAGGCCACGATGATGGACGGGCGGATGCCGACGAAGGGTTCGACCCCCGCGGCGCCGAGAGCCGACACGGCGACCGCCACCCCGGTCGTCACGAAGCCACCGGCGATCTGGCTGAAGAACAACGGGACCCGGATCCTGGCGAGAGCCGCCTGGGTCAGCGCCGCGCAGAGCGCCGCGACGAAGGTGAGAGCGACGATGATCGGGGAGGCGCCGAGCATGATGCTCACCCCGACGGCGAGCAGAGCCCGCGCGACGATGACCACCGGCTGCTGATAGCGGAAGGGCACCCGTCGGATCGCCCGGAACGTCGCGCGCGCGGATTCGAGGTCGAGTCCGTCGTCGATGTCCGCCACCAGGGCCTGCACCCGCTGGAGCTTCGCGTGGTCCGGAGCCGTCACCCGCACCACGCGGACCAGTGTCTCCGGCCAGACCTCGCCGCTCAGGTGGAACGAGACCGTGATCGAGTTGTAGGTGACGTCGACCTGGACGCCCTTCATCCCATAGGCGTCGCACACGCGGATGATCGCGAGCGTCACCTCGTGCGCGGAGGCCCCGACCGCGAACATCGACTCGCCGATACGGGTCGCAAGGTCCAGCACCCGCGGTACCGTGCGTTCGTCGATGACGGGCATCGCCTCGGTGGCCGCGACGGCCGAGGGATCGGTGTGCAGCAGGCGGCGCACCGACGTGAGCAGCGGCCGGCGGGATCTCGCGGACATGTCTCCATTCTCCCGTCCGGGAGGCGATCCGTCACGGGCGCGCCGCGATCGGACCGCCCGCCCGTCAGGGAGCAGGGGTGATGTCGATCGTGGCGGAGGTCTCGACGTCGTCGCAGGCCGACCCGACCCAGAGTCGGATGCGCCCCGGCTCCACGCGTCGCACGCCGTCCAGGCCGGTGAAGGCGAGGCGCTCGGTGGGGACCGCGAACTCGATGACCTGTTCCGCACCCGGTGCCAGGGACACCCGGCGGAAGTCGACCAGCTGCGCGACGGGGCGGGCCACGCTTGCGACCTCGTCGTGCGCGTAGAGCTGCACGACGTCGGTGCCCTCGCGGGAGCCCACGTTGCGCACGCGCACGGTGACCTGGAACGTCTGCCCCGCGGTCACGGTCTCGTCAGCCCTCAGGTCCCGGTGCTCGAACGTCGTGTAGGCGAGCCCGAATCCGAAGGGACGCACGGGCGTCGGATCGACGCTCGTCACATCGGTGCGTCCTCCGAGGGCGGCGTGCAGGTAAGAGTACGGTTGCGCGCCGGCGGATCTCGGCAGGGACACCGGCAGGCGACCGGACGGGGACACGCGTCCGCTCAGCACGGCGGCGATCGCCGAGCCTCCTTCCTCCCCGGGGAAGAACCCGTACAGGACGGCGGCCGGCAGGGGAGGCTGCTCCGTCGGCGATGTCCGGCCGGCCGGCGCGGGGGAATTGACCGATCCGAGACCCGCGTTCGTCCCGGCAGCGGTCGCCCGTGGCGGGAGCGCCCAGCCCAGGGCATAGGGGCGGCCGGTGAGAGCGACGACCACCACCGGGGTGCCGGTGGCGACGATCGACTCGACGAGCGCGCGCTGCACGCCGGGGAGGTCGAGGGAGTCGACGTCGTTACCCTCGCCGACGGTGCCGCGTCCGAACAGCCCGGCACGGTCGCCGATCACGACGATCGCGACGTCGGCCTCGGTGGCCTGCGCGATCGCCGAGGGGAAACCGCTGCGGTCCTCGCCGTCGACCTCGCAGCCGACGGCGTGGGTGATCGTCGCCGAGGGGAGCTCCGCGCGGAGCGCGTCGAGCACGCTCGGCAGCGCGATGCCGGCGGGTACGTCGGGGTGGTGGGCGAGCACGTGGTTGACGAAGGAGTAGCACCCCATCAACGCCTCGGCGCTGTCGGCATTCGGTCCGATGACCGCGATACGTGGCGACGCGGACGGATCGAGCGGGAGGATGTCGTCGTTGCTCAGGAGGACGAGCGACTCCTCGGCCAGACGGCGGGCGAGTCCACGATGCTCGGGCGAATCCAGGTCGACCTCGCGCGGCGGATCGGTGAAGTCCGCGTCCAGCAAGCCCAGCTCCTCCTTCTGCGTGAGCACGCGCCCGACGGCCCGATCCAGGATGCTCTCCGGCAGAGACCCGTCGCGCACCTGTGCGGCGAGCGTCGTGTACGCGTCGGGGGAGGGCAGCTCCACATCGATTCCCGCGGTGAGCGCGAGCGCGGCCGCCTGGGCGGAGTCGGCGGCGACATGATGCATGGTGCGCAGGAAATCGACGGCGAAGTAGTCGGACACCACGACTCCGTCGAACCCCCAGCGTCCGCGCAGCACCTCATCGAGGTAGTACGGATCCGCGGCGACCGGCACGCCGTCGATATCGCTGTAGGAGTTCATGACGCTGCGCACGCCGCCGTCCCGCACCGCCATCTCGAACGGCGGAAGGAGCACGTCCTCCACCTCGCGACGACCGGCGGACACCGGAGCGTGGTTGCGGCCGGCGCGAGAGGCGGAGTACCCCACGAAATGCTTGAGCGTGGCGTGCACGCCTTCCGCCTGCATGCCGCGCACATAGGCGGTTCCGACGGTTCCGACCAGCAGCGGGTCCTCGGCGATGCACTCGTCGACGCGTCCCCACCGCGGGTCGCGGATCACATCCAGCACCGGCGCGAGACCCTGATGGATCCCGAGGGTACGCATCGACGATCCGATCGCTCGCCCGACCTGTTCGACCAGATCCGGGTCGAAGGACGCTCCCCACGCGAGCGGCGTCGGGAAGGTCGCGGCCTTCCACGCGGCGAGCCCGGTCAGGCACTCCTCGTGCACGAGAGCGGGGATCCCCAACCGGGTCTCCCGCTGCAGCCGCGCCTGCTCACCCCACAACCAGCTCGCCCGCTCGATGGGCTCGACGGGGCGCGTGCCGTAGACGCGGGTCAGGTGACCGATCCCGTGAGCCGTCGCCTCCTCGTAGCGGGTGGACGTCCGCTTCTCGCCGGCCATCGGGGCGACGAGTTCGTTGCCCTGGTCGACCCAGAAGCCGACGAGTTGCGCCTGCTTCTCCTCCAGCGTCATCTGGTCCAGGAGGCTCGCCACGCGTGCGGAGAGCTGAGGGTGGGGGGTGGGGGAGAGCACATCCATCTCTTTCTGTGGAACTTCGGTCGACATCGTCAACCCTTGACGGCGCCGGTCAGTCCGCCCACGATCCGACGCTCGAACAAGCTGAAGAAGATCAGGGCGGGGATCATCGACAGCGAGGTGAACGCCAGCACCTTCGCGGTGTCGACGGAGTACTGGGAGGCGAACGACTGCACGCCGAGGGGGAGCGTGAACGAGGCCGCATCGTTGAGGATGAACAACGGGAGGAGGTACCCGTTCCAGCTGCCGATGAACGCGAGGATGCCGGTGGTGATCACGCCGGGGATCGACAGCGGCAGCACCATGCGCCAGAAGAAGCCGATCCTGCTGCATCCGTCGATGAACGCGGCTTCCTGGATCTCGTCGGGGATCGCCCGGAGGAACGGCACCAGGATGATGATCGTCGTCGGCAGGGCGAAGGCGATCTGCGGCAGGATGACCCCACCGAGGGAGTTCATCAGGCCGAGGTTCCGCACCACGATGTACAGCGGCGTGATGGCCACGGTCAGTGGGAACATGAGGCCGGCGGCGAAGAACGCGTAGAGCACTCCGCGTCCGGCGAACCGGTAGCGGGCGAGCACGTAGGCCGCCATCAGTCCCAGGGCGACCACGCCGATGGTGGTGGCGAGGGCGACGATGGTCGAGTTGAGCACCTGGCGCCAGAAGATGCCGCCCGTGATCACGTCGAGGTAGTTCTGGATGAGCCATGGGCTCGGCAGCCCTGACGGGTCCGTCGTGATCTGGGCGTTCGTGCGGAAACCGCCGATGATGATGTACGCGATCGGAGCGAGCATCAATCCGACGACGATCAGTGCGACGAAGTAGACGGTCGGGTTGGCCCACGGCAGCCGCGCGCGCGGGGCGCGCCCCGGCCGCTGGGTGACGAGTAGCGAGGTGGCGGTCATCGCGTCGTCCTCTTCTTCCGTGCAGGGGCGCCGGTCAGGGCGCCGTCGGTGTCGCGTCGTAGCACCGCGCGCTGGTAGACGAGCGCCACGACGAGCGAGATCAGGAACAGCACGACCGCGACGGCGTTGCCGTACCCGAAGTTGCCGGCGTTGCGTCCTTCGGAGACCATGTAGGTCGCCATCGTCGAGGTCCCGGCGGTGGAGGCGATGTACTGCCCCCAGATGATGTAGACCAGGTCGAACAGCTGCAGCGAGCCGATGATCGACAGGAATGCCCAGATGCGCAGCGTCGGAGCCAGCAGGGGCAGCGTGATGCGCCACTGGATCTGCCAGTACGAGGCGCCGTCGATCGCGGCGGCTTCGTGCAGCTCCTCGGGAATGCCCTGGAGTCCGGCGAGGAACAGGATCACCGCGAATCCGACGTACTTCCAGGTGATGATCACCATCAGCGTCCAGATCGCGATGTCCGGATTCGAGAGCCAGTCGTTCGCGAGGAATCCGAGGCCCATCTTCTCCAGCAGGTCGTTGAACGCACCGCTGGTCTGCAGCATCAGGCTCCATCCCGTTCCCACGACGACCTCGGAGATCACGTAGGGGATGAAGATGAGGACGCGGATCAGCGACTGACCGCGCATCCGCCGGTTGAGCAGGAGGGCGAGCAGGATCGCCGCCGGCCCCTGGAAGACGAGCGAGAAGACCAGGATGAACCCGTTGTGCGCGAGCGCGTCGTGGAACAGCGGATCCTGCAGGATCGTGAGGTAGTTCTTGAGGCCGACGAAGTCGGTCGGAGGGCCGTAGCCCTGCCAGCTGAAGAACCCGTAGTAGCCCGCCATCAGCACCGGGAAGATGACGAAGGCGAGGAAGACGAGGAGGGCCGGCCCGGCCAGAAGGATCACTTCCAGCCGGGCGGAGACCCTATGCCTTTGCTGCGGCATCCTGGACGGCCTTGACGATGTCCTCCGGGGTTCCCTGACCGGCGAGCATGTTGACGACGGCGACGTTGAGGGCGTTGCCGACGTTCTGTCCGTAGACGGTGTCCAGCCACTGCGTGGCGTACGGTGCGGCGTTGTAGGCCTCGAGGATGGCCTGCAGGTACGGCTCGGTCACGGCCTCCTGCGCGACGGTGTTCACCGGCGGAGCGTTGAACGCCTTGTAGTAGGCGGTCTGCACCTCGGAGGTGCCCAGGTAGTTGAGGAAGTCGACGCAGGCATCCGGCGCATCGACCGAGCACGAGTACCCGTCGACGCCACCCATCATCGAGCCCGGCTCGCCTTCGCCGCCCTCCACCTCGGGGAAGGGGAACCACGAGAGGTCGGGAAGCGGCTTCTGGTCGGGCGTCAGGGAGCCGATCACGCCCGGGTTCCAGGCGCCCATGAGCTCCATGGCCGCCTTGTGGTTGGCGATCAGTCCGGCCGAGCTGGCGGCGCCCTGCTGCGCGGTCGTGGTCAGGAAGCCGGAGTTGAACGGTTCGGTGGCTGCGAAGGCCTGCAGGTCTTCACCGGCGCGCACCCAGCAGTCGTCGTCGAAGTTCATCTCATCGGCAGCCTGGGCGAGCGTGTCCGAGCTGCATTCGCGCAGGGCCAGCCAGTAGTACCAGTGCGCTGCGGGCCAGGCATCCTTCGCGCCGAGGGCGACGGGATCGATCCCCGCACTCTTGAGCTTCTCGGTCGCGGCCTCGAGCTCGTCGAGCGTGGTCGGGTTCTCGGCGATGCCCGCCTCGTCGAACAGGTCCTGGCTGTAGAAGAGTCCTCCGGGGAGGACGGCCACGGGAAGGGCGTAGATCTTGCCGTCGAGGCTGCTCGCCGAGTAGGCGGCATCGGAGATCTCCTCCGCAGCGGCACCCGTGATCGAGTCGGTCAGGTCCTTGAGCTGTCCTGCTTTGACCATCGCGGCCATCTTGCCGCCGCCGCGCTGCAGGAAGATGTCGGGGGCATCGCCGGAGTTCAGAGCGGTCTGGAGCTTGCCGTCGAGATCCTCGTTCTGGATCGACTGGATGTCGATGGTGACGCCGGGATTCGCCTCTTCGAAGTCGGCGACGGTCTGCTCCCAGAATTCCACCCCCGGTCCCGTCGTGGAGTTGTGCCAGAGGGTCATCGCCGAGTCTCCGCCGTCATCGGTCGAGCCGGCCGTGCACCCGCTGAGCGCGAGAGCTCCGACCGTGGCGATCGTGGCGAGGGACACGAGGGAGCGCCGTGTGCTGTTCATGTGATCGTTCTCCTCATCGAGAGTTGCGCCGCGCGTCTCTGCGGGCGCCGCGGTGGCAGGAGGTGCGACCGCGTCGCGTTGCAGTCTGCTGTCGTCGAGAACTTTCGTCAAACGTTTTCGAAAACAGTTTCCATGGTGGGCGCGCAGCCGGATACGCTGGGCGATCATGAGCGGGAGAACGACGATCCACGATGTCGCGAAGGCGGCGGGCGTCTCGGTGTCGACGGTGTCGAAGGCCGTCAACGGACGCTACGGGATCGCGGATGAGACGGTCCGACGTGTGCTCGACGTCGTGCAGGAGCTCGGCTACGAATCGAGCCTGGTGGCCAGCAGCATGCGCGCCAGACGCACCGGCGTGATCGGGGTGCTCCTCGCCGACTTCGAGCCGTTCAGTGCCGAGATACTCAAGGGCGTCGGCGCAGCGGTGCACGGCACCGGTTTCGATCTGCTCGCGTACAGCGGGTCGCGGCACGGACAGGGCGAGGGGTGGGAGCGCCGATCTCTCAGCCGCCTCTCCGGAACGCTCATCGATGCCGCGATCATGGTCACGCCCACCGTCGTGGGGGCCTCGGCCGAGATTCCCGTGGTCGCGATCGACCCGCACACGGGCCGGGCCGACCTGCCGACGGTCGAGTCGGACAGCTTCGGCGGGGCTCTCACCGCGACCCGCCACCTCATCGAGCTCGGCCATCGCCGGATCAGCTTCCTGGGCGGTCGCCCCGACCTCCGCTCCGCGGGACTGCGTGACGCCGGCTATCGGCGTGCGCTCGCCGACGCCGGCATCCCGGTGGATCCCGACCTGATCCGCGCGGGGCGCTACGAGCTGGAGACGACGCGGGATTCGGCGAGGATCCTCCTGGCGGGTCCGGAGAGGCCGACGGCCGTGTTCGCCGCGAACGACCTCTCCGCCATCGCCGTGATCGAGGTCGCGCACGAGCTCGGGCTCCGGGTGCCGCAGGACCTCTCGGTGGTCGGGTTCGACGATGTGCCGGAGGCCACCCGACGAGCCCTGCCGCTCACCACCATCCAGCAGCCGATGCGTCGACTCGGGGCGGTGGCCGCGGAGATGGTCTTCGCGCTGCTCGCCGGCGAGCCCATCGAGGAGATGAACGTGACCCTGCCGACGAGGCTGGTCGTGCGGGCGACCACGGCGGCGATCGCCCGCACGTAGGCCGGGGTCAGGCGCGAGCGACCTCGAGCTGGATGACCGACCAGGACAGCGGGGGCAGGGTCGCGCGCACCGCACCGTCCACGACCTCGACCGCACCCAGCGGCACCATGTGGACGCTGTCGGGAGCGGTCTCGAGGTTCGACGTGTGGCGGTCGCCGCCCTCGGGGATCGTGAGGGTCTCGGCCTCCGCCACGCGCAGGTCGTCGAGTCCGTGCAGGTCGATCGTCAGGTCGCTCGATTCGTCCAGCGAGCGGTTCGCGACGAACACGGCCACCCGACCGGTCGCCTCGTCCCACGTGGCGGCGGCGTCCACCGCGTCGACGCCGCCGTAGCGCTTCGTCTCGATCTGCGCCGCCGAGACGGCGAGTCGGAGGATGCGGCCCTTCGCGAGACGCGCCATGCGCTCGAAAGGCCAGAAGCTCGTCTGGCGCCAGGCCGCTCCGCCCTCTTCGGATCGGATCGGTGCGATCACGTTCACGAGCTGCGCCTGGTTGGCGATCTTCACACGGTCGCCGTGCCGCAGCAGGCTGTTGAGCAGCGTCCCGACGACGACGGCATCCGTCACGTTGTAGGTGTCCTCGATCAGCCGAGGGTGCTGCCTCCACCCGGCCTTCTCGATCTCCTTCGCCTCGACGTCGTTGTACTTCACCTGATCCCACACGTTCCACTCGTCGAACGAGATGTCGATCTGCTTCGTGTGCTTGCCCGCGGCCTTCACCGCGTCCACCGTCGCGATGACGCCCTCGATGAAGGCGTCCATGTCGGTGGATTCGGCGAGGAACGACTCGGCGTCTCCGTCGTGCTCCTGGTAGTAGGCGTGCATCGAGACGAAGTCGACCTCGTCGTAGGCGTGCGAGAGCACCGTGTGCTCCCAGGTGCCGAACGTCGGCATCGAGCGGCCGGACGACCCGACCGCGACGAGCTCGATGGAAGGATCGACCAGTCGCATCGCCTTGGCGGACTCCTGCGCGAGACGCCCGTATTCGGCCGCGGTCTTGCCCCCGATCTGCCAGGGGCCGTCGAGCTCGTTGCCGAGGCACCACAGCCTGATGTCGAACGGCTGCTCCGCCCCGTTCCTGCGACGCAGATCGGACCAGTACGTGCCGCCGGGGTGGTTCGCGTACTCGACGAGGGCGCGGGCCTCCTCGACACCGCGGGTGCCGAGGTTCACGGCCTCCATGACCTCGACGTCGGCCTCTTTCGCCCAGGCCATGAACTCGTGCAGGCCGAACGCGTTCGTCTCGACGGTGTGCCAGGCGCCGTCGAGACGCACCGGCCGGTCCTCTGCGGGGCCGACACCGTCTTCCCAGCGGTATCCGGACACGAAGTTGCCGCCGGGGTAGCGGACCACGGTCGGTCCCATCTCCTTCACCAGAGCCAGGACGTCGCGGCGGAAGCCGCGCTCATCGGCCTGAGGATGACCGGGCTCGTAGATGCCGGTGTAGACGCAGCGACCCATGTGCTCGACGAACGAACCGAAGAGTCTCCGGGGGACGTCGGCGATCGTGAAGTCGCGGTCGATGGTGATGCGGGCCTGAGACATTGTTCTCCTCGGGTCTGGCTCTGCGGGTGGGGTGGTGCGGGAGGGCAGGGATCACTGACCGCCGAAGCCGCTGGTCGCGACTCCCTTGACGATCTGCTTCTGGAAGATGATGAAGACGACGATCAGGGGCAGCGCCGCGAGCACGGCTTGCGCCATGACCTGTGCGTACTGCACGCCGTAGGCGCTGATCACGGTCTGCAGGCCGACCGGCAGCGTCATGAGCGTCGTGTCGTTGATGACCAGGAACGGCCAGAGGAAGTTGTTCCAGGCGCTGATGAACACGAAGATCGCCACCGACGCCATGATCGGACGGGACAGCGGGAGCACGATCGACCAGAAGATCCGGAACCGTCCGGCGCCGTCGACCCGTGCCGCATCTTCGAGCTCGATCGGGATGGCGTCGAAGAACCGCTTCAGGATGAACACCATCGCGGGAGCCACGACCTGCGGCAGGATCAGCCCCGCGTAGGTGTCGACCAGGTTGAACGCGAGCATCTCGTAGAACAGCGGGATGATCAGCACCTGGGGCGGGACGACGATGGAGGCGATGATCGCCACGAACAACCACTTGCGGCCGGTGAAGTCCAGGCGGGAGAAGGCATAGGCCGCGAGTGCGGAGATGGCCAGCGTGATCACCGTGATCGCGACGGACGTGAGCAGGCTGTTGAGAGCCCACACGTAGACGTTGCCCTGCGAGAGGATCGCCGTGAACGCCTCGATCGTGGGTCCGCTGGCGCCGATCCAGCCCGGATCGCCGGAGGCGGCATCCGTCTCGGTCTTGAACGCGGTCGCGACCGCCCAGAGGAAGGGCAGCAGCCAGCCGACCGCGAGGAGCAGCAGCACGACGAAAGCGGCGATGCGGAGTGGGCCGAAGGGGTTCTGGCCGGGAAGACGCGGCCGCCGAGGACGACGGCTCGATGCCGTCGTGATCGTCTCGGTGGCAGTGGGGACGACGGGGGATGCGGTGGCGGTGGACATCAGAGCTGCTCCTTCCGGCGGCGCGTGATCAGGGCCTGCGCGACGCCGAGGATGACGATGAGGGCGAAGAACACGTAGGAGATGGCGGCCGAGTAGCCGAACCGGTAGCTGACGAAACCGGCCTCGTAGATGTACTGCACGATGGAGCGGGTGGTGTCGCTCGCGACCCCGCCGAGCATCTGATACGCCTGGTCGAACAGCTTGAGCGAGGCGAGGATCTGCAGGATCAGGATGAGGACGGTCGCCGGGCCGAGCTGGGGGAGGGTGATCGACCAGAACTGTCGCCAGGCGCCGGCGCCGTCGAGGGAAGCGGCCTCGTACTGCTGCGGCGGGATGTTCTGCATCGCGGCGAGGTACAGCAGGAAGTTGAAGCCCACCGTCCACCACACGGTGGCGATCACGATCGACAGCATGTTCGTGTCGGGATTCTGCAGCCAGGCGAGCGGTTCGAGACCGAAGAACTCGAGGATGTTGTTGGCCGCGCCCACCTGGGGGTTGAAGATCCAGACCCAGATCTGCGAGATCACGGTCGAGGCGAGCAGGAACGGCATGAAGAACGAGAGGCGCCACAGCCATTGTCCCGGGATGCCGCGGTCGACGAGAGCCGCCATCGCGAGGGCGACCACGACGAGAGGCACCGTGGAGAGCAGCGTGAACCAGACGGTGTTGCCCATCGACTGCCACATCTTCGGGTCGCCGAACGCCTCGGCGTAGTTGGCGAAGCCGATGAACGCGCCGCCGGCCCCGGTGAGGGACTGGTCGGTGAAGCTGAGGATGATGCCGTGGATGATGGGCCAGACGAGGAACAGGACGAAGGCCACGAGGAACGGCGCGAGGAAGGCCCAGCTGATGAGCTGTTCGCGGTTGCGCGAGCCGGCGCGGCGACCCCGCGGGGTGGTGCGGGACCCGGTGACGATGGTGCGCGTGGAATCGGTGAGCGCGGTCATGATCCGAACGTCCCCTCGGGGTCTGCCGGGTTCGGCTGTCGGAGCAGGGTGTTGACCCGCGCCTCGAAGCGGTCGATCGCGGTCGCCGGGTCGTCGCCCGAGAGCAGCACACCCTGGACGGCCGCGCCGAACTCGGACTGGAAGTTCGAACCGGACCCGGTGAACCATGCGGTCGGGTCGTACACGACGTGCTGGGCCGCGTCGGCGTAGTTCGCCTGGGGGATCAGGTCCGCGTACTCCGGGGATTCGGTCACGGGGAGGAATGCGGGGATGTGCCCGGCCTCGGCCCACCCGAAGGAGTTCTTGAGCATGTCGGCCACGAACTCGTAGGTGAGATCGCGTCGGACCGGGTCGGCGTGGGACTGATGCGGGAGCACGAACGAGTGGGAGTCGGCGTAGACCGCCGGTGTGCCGAACAGCGTGGGGATCATCGTCGCGTCGAACGGGATCCCGGCGGCCTGCATGGTGCGGAGTTCCCAGACACCGGTGAACAGCATGCCGCTCTTGCCGGTGGCGAACTCGGCGATGGCGCTGCCGTAGTCGGCCTGTGCCAGGGCGATCTCCCCGTCGAGCAGGGTGCGCATCAGAGACAGTGATTCGACGGCGACGTCCTTGTCGATCGTCGCGGGCCCGCCCGGAGGGAGTTCCATGGCCGCGCCGTGCTGCGAGTAGAAGGTGTAGAACAGGCGCCACATCTGGGCGCCGTCGCCGAGGTAGCCGTAGGACAGCGCATGCCCCTCGGCAGAGCCCCCGATTGCGCGCAACTGGTCGAGGAACTCCTCGGGAGAAGACGTCTCTGCCAATGCCCCGTCGCTGTCCAGGACGCCTGCGGCGTCACAGATGTCGGTGTTGAACATCATCACGAAGGGGTGGGCGTCGAGGGCGACGCTGTACATGTCCCTCCCCACGAAGCCCTTCTCCCAGATCGGAGCGGGGAAGGTCGAGCTGTCGACGCCGAGCTCGGCGAGGCGGTCGAGGTCCCAGGGGTCGAGGAGACCACCCGGGGCCCAGCCGACGGTGCGGGTCGCATGCATGATGGCGACATCGGGGGCGCGACCACCGGCACCCGCCATCGCGAGTTTCGTGTAGTACGGAGTGCCCCACGCAAGCACGGTCGGGCGGATGCGGAAGGCGCTCTGTGCACCGTTCACCTCATCCAACAGCTGCGACATGGTGACACCGTCGCCTCCGCTGAGCAGGTGCCAGAACTGCAGGGTCTGCGGGCCGGTGGCGGATGCCGCACCGGGAGCGCACCCGCTGAGCAGGGCCGCGCCGGCGGCGAGGGAGGTGGCAGCGAGGAACTGCCTTCTGGACAGATCGAGCGGGGGCGTCATCGTCACTCCTTCGTGACAGGGCTGGTGGACGACTCATCATTACATCGATGTAATCGGATGTGCAAGCATCGATCGCGCTCCGATGCCGGCGGAGGTCAGGGGCGGTAGCCGGCCGGGCGGCCCTCCGTGCTCGCGCGTTCCAGGAGGTGGTGCGAGAGGGTGAGTGCCCGCGGCGGAGCCGTGCGGTCGTCCATGCGGGACTCCAGCAGGCCGAGTGCCGCGATCGCGAACGCCTGTCGATCGAACGCGATCGAGGTCAGTGCCGGGGAGGTGAACCGCGAGAACTCGACATCGTCGAAGCCGGTCACGATGACGTCGTGCGGCACTCGGATGCCGTTGTCGTGCAGGGTGTGCAGAGCCCCGAGCGCGAGCGAATCCGTGAATGCCACGATCGCGTCGAAGGGCACACGGCGATCGAGCAGGACACGCACCGCCTCCGCGCCACCGGCCATCGACCAGGGCAGACGATTGATCTCGAGGGCAGTATCCCGGGCGATGCCCGCTTCGCGGAGCGCATCGTGCACGCCCTCGAGGCGCAGCCGGCTCGTGGCCGTCGCGATCGACGGATCGTCGTCGGCGCCGACCACCGCGACCCGTGTCGCGCCGCGGGCCAGCACATGCCGCGTCGCGTCGGCGGCAGCCTGTCGGCTGTCGATGCGCACATGGTCGGCACGGTTCTGCTCCACCTCGCCGATCACCACCAGCGGCGGAAGGCGGTCGGCGTACTTCAGCACGCTGTCCTCGAGGCGGATGGGGTTGAGGATGAGGCCGTCGACCAGGTGCGCGCGGGCGCGGGAGACCAACTCCTTCTCACGCTCGGGCTCTGATGCCGTCTCCTCGATCTGTACGGCGAGGCCTTTGCCGTGCGCAGCCTCGACGATGCGATGCACGAGCTCTGCCGAGAATGCGGTCGCGAGATCGGGGAGGGCGACGGCGATGATCCCGGAGCGCCCCTTGCGCAGTCCCCGCGCGCTGAGGTTGGGAACGAAGTCGAGCTGCGCCATCGCGGACTCGACCTTGGCCCGAGTGCTCTCATTGACGGGAACCGTGCCGGTCACGACGTTCGACACCGTCTTGGGGGAGACCCCGGCGAGGGCCGCGACGTCCTTCATGGTGGCGCGGGGCGGCGGCAGCGCTGTCATCCGGTCAGCCTAGCGCCGAGACTGGCATACGCGGAGTACATCGATGTAGTCGATCGATGGGTGGCTATCATGGCGCAATGAGCAGCGAGCGCAACTGGGCAGGCAACCTGACGTACCGGGCCTCGGCGGTCGCGCACCCCGAGTCCGTCGACGAACTCGGCGCCCTGCTCGCGCAGGGCGGGCCGGTGCGCGTGCTCGGCTCACGACACTGCTTCAACGACATCGCCGACACCGAAGGCGTGCTCCTCGCGCTCGACCGTCTGCCCTCGGTGTTCGAGGTGAACGCCGACCGGACGGCCGTGCGGGTCTCCGGTGCCGCGCGCTACGGCGACATCGCGCCCCTGCTCGACGCGGAGGGGCTCGCGCTCGCCAATCTGGCCTCACTCCCGCACATCTCCGTCGCCGGAGCGGTGGCCACCGGCACGCACGGTTCCGGCGACGCCATCGGTTCGCTCGCGAGCGCGGTCCGAGGCCTCACGATCCTCACGCCCTCCGGCGAGACCCGCAGGCTGGAGCGGGGCGACGCCGACTTCGACGGCGCGGTCGTGAGCCTCGGGGCTCTCGGTGCGGTCCTCGATGTGACGCTCGACGTCGAGCCGACCTACGAGATCGCTCAGCACGTCTTCGAGCATCCGGACTGGGACGCGGTGCTCGCCGACTTCGACGAGGTCACCTCGATCGGCACCAGTGTGAGCCTGTTCTCGACGTGGGAGCGCACCGATGTGATCGACCAGATCTGGGTCAAGCAGCGTCTGCCCGAAGCGCGCGAGGCCGCCCGGGTGTCCCTGTTCGAACGGCTCGGAGCCGTCGCTGCCGTGAGCAAGCGGCATCCCATCCTGGGCGTCGACCCCATCGCCTGCACCGAACAGCTCGGGGTCGCCGGGCCGTGGTTCGAGCGGCTGCCGCATTTCCGCCTCGACTTCACCCCCTCGGCCGGCGCCGAGATCCAGAGCGAGTACCTCGTGCCGCGTGAGGATGCGGTGGCCGCGATCCAGGCCGTGCGGACCCTCGCGGGGCAGATCGCGCCCCTGCTGCTGGTGAACGAGATCCGCACCGTGCGCGCGGACAGTCTGTGGCTCAGCCCGTCGTCCGGGACGGATGTGGTCGGTCTCCACTTCACCTGGAAGCCGGACGAGGCGGCCGTGCGCGCTCTGCTGCCGACGATCGAGGCTGCGCTTCCCGCCACGGCGCGTCCGCACTGGGGCAAGGTGTTCACCCTCGACGGCGCCGAGACGCGCTCGCGATACACGCGCGGAGACGACTTCGCCGCGCTCGCCGCCCGCTACGACACGGACCGCCGCCTGGTGAACCCCTACCTGGAGCGGCTCGGCCTCTAGTCCGCTCGCGTCCCGCCCCTGCGCGCTCCGGTCCGTCCGGTCCCAGCACGGTCCCCGTGGCTTCCGGTCGCGATATGGCAGCCGAAACAGCGTTTCTCGCTGCCATATCGCGACCGCAGCACCGGGCGTCGATCGGAGCACAGGCGTCGGGCGGAGCACAGGCGTCGGCCGGAGCACAGGCGTCGGCCGGACGGCCGTCCGCTCACACGTGGTCGCGCCAGGAGTGCTGCGGGGCGTAGCCCAGGACGCGGCGGGCCTTGTCGATCGACAGCAGGGTCTCGTTCGGAGCCACCGCGCGGGTGACGGGCACGTCGGGGAAGACCTCGGCGAGCAGCTCGGCGTTGGGCCGCGACATCACGGTATCGGCCGCCGCGATGATGAACCGATCGAAGCCCACCGGCGCGTTCTCGAGCGCCCGCTCGATCGCCTGGGCCCCGTCGCGGGCATCGATGTAGCCCCACAGGTTCCACTTGCGGCGCAGCGCGTCGGTGTCGAAGTCGGGGAACTCCGCGTAGTCCTCCGGCACCATCACGTTGGAGAACCGCAGGGCCGTGATCGACAGCTCCGGCTGCCACCGCACCAGCTCGGTCGCCAGCTGCTCCTCGAGCGTCTTCACGAGCGAGTACACGGATTCCGGACGCGGCGGATACTCCTCGTCGACCGGCACGTAGGGAGGCGGCGCATCGAACGGCAGCCCCAGGACCGTCTCGCTCGAGGCGTAGACGATGCGACGGATCCCGAGCCGCACGGCGGCCCAGAACACGTTGAACGTCGCCGGCATGTTGTTGTGGAACGTGGCGACGTCGGTGCGGATGCCGGGGGCCGGGATCGCTCCGAGGTGCACCACCGCGTCGATGCCGTCGTGCGTGTCGTTCACTCCCGCGAAGGCGTCGACGACCTGGCCGTAGTCCGTCAGATCGACCTGTACGAAGTCGGGCTCTCGGGCCCCCACCACGTCCATGCCGATGACCTCGTGGCCGCGCGCACGGAGTTCCCGTGCCACGACGCGTCCGAGCTTGCCCGTTGAACCGGTGAGAGCGATGCGCATGTCACCAGGGTGCCATGCCGACGGAGTGGCGGACGCCCACGCCGTACACTCGTCGGCGTGAGTGACACGAGCAACGGCCGCGGCCGATCCATCGGCGTCCGTGACGTCGCCGCCCGGGCCGGGGTGTCTCGTCAGACCGTGTCGCGCGTCTTGAACGACCACCCGGACGTCGCTCCCGAGACGCAGGAGCGCGTGCGCGCGGCCATGGCGGAGCTCGGGTACCGCATGAACAACGCCGCCCGGGCGCTGGGCACCCGACGGTCCCGGACTCTCGGGGTGTTGGCGTCGGACGCCTTGCAGTACGGTCCGTCGCGGAGTCTTGCCGCGCTCGAGGCGTCGGCGCGGGAGGCCGGCTACTGGGTGAGTGCCGCGTTCGCCGACGCGGCGGATGCGGAGGCCGTGGTCGCCGCGGTCGATCACCTCGTCGTGCAGGGTGTGGAGGGGATCGTCGTCGTCGCCCCGCACGCGCAGACACTCGAGGCGCTCGCCGCGCTCCGGATCGGGGTGCCCGTCGTGACCCTGCACTCGGCCGGGCTCGGTGAGACGGGGCTGTCGGTGGATCAGGTCGCGGGTGCGCGGCTGGCGGTGGCCGCGCTCGCGGACGCCGGGCACACGCGGATCGCGCACCTCGCCGGGCCGACCGACTGGCTGGAGGCGGAGTCGCGCGCCGACGGATTCGCCGCGGAGCTCGCCGCCCGTGGCCTGACGCCCGGCCCCGTGATCGCGGGGGACTGGTCGGCCGGGTCGGGGCACGCCGCGGTCGAAGCGGTGCGACGGTCCGGCGTGACCGCGGTGTTCGCCGCGAACGACCAGATGGCGCTGGGGTTGCTGAGCGCCTTGCACGAGGCGGGGCTCGACGTCCCGGATGACGTGAGTGTCGTCGGGTTCGACGACACTCCTGACGCCGCCTACTACTGGCCCGCTCTCACGACCGTGCGCCAGGACTTCGACGAGTTGGCCCGGAGGGCTGTCGCTGCGGTGATCGGGGACGGAGCCGCGGCCCCCTCCGATCTCGCCGCCGTGGCGCCGGTGCTGGTCTCGCGCGCCTCCATCGCTCCTCCGCGCTGAGAGCTGCGCTCGCCGGGGCGGCGGGTTGACGGGTGCCGAGCAGCCGTGACAGACTTCCGTGACCGGTCACAGTGACCGGTCACGACAATCGAGGTAGCCGTGAGCGACGACGCCCCCACCTTCGCCCCCGACATCGAGAGGGCGATCGCCACCGTCCGCGCGGATGTGTCCCGCCTGCACGGCGAACTGGTCCGTTACGGGCTGGTCGTCTGGACCGGAGGCAACGTCTCCGGGCGTGTCCCCGGTGCCGATCTCTTCGTGATCAAGCCGTCCGGGGTGAGCTACGACGACCTCGCGCCCGAGAACATGATCCTGTGCGATCTCGACGGGAACGTGATCCCCGGTACCGAGGGCAGTGAACGCTCGCCCTCGAGCGACACCGCCGCGCACGCCTACGTCTATCGGCACATGCCGGAGGTCGGCGGAGTCGTGCACACGCACTCGCCCTATGCGGTCGCCTGGGCGGCGCGCGGCGAGGAGATCCCCTGCGTCATCACCGCCATGGCCGATGAGTTCGGCGGTCCGGTGCCGCTCGGGCCGTTCGCGATCATCGGCGACGACTCGATCGGTCGTGGCATCGTCGAGACCCTCAGCGGCCATCGGTCGCGGGCGGTGCTCATGCAGAACCATGGGCCGTTCACCATCGGCGCCGACGCGAAGGATGCGGTGAAGGCGGCGGTCATGGTGGAAGACGTCGCTCGCACCGTGCATCTCGCCCGGGAGGCGGGGCCCCTGATCCCGATTCCGCAGGCAGCGATCGACAGCCTCTACGAGCGCTACCAGCACGTCTACGGCCAGAGCACGGACTCCCGGCGATGAGCGCGCGCGACGACATCGCCGCCGGCCGCACGAGTCTCGGCATCGAATTGGGGTCGACGCGGATCAAAGCCTGCCTGGTCGGCTCGGACCCGGCCGAGGTGCTCGCCACCGGAACCTTCTCCTGGGAGAACCGCCTCGAAGACGGCCTGTGGACCTACGCGCTCGACGACGTCTGGACCGGCCTGCGAGCCGCATATGCCGGGCTCGTGGACGACGTCGAGCGGCGGCACGGCCTCCGCCCCGAGACGTTCGGGGCGATCGGCATCTCGGCGATGATGCACGGCTACCTCGCCCTCGACACCGACGGTGAGCTGCTCGTCCCGTTCCGCACCTGGCGCAACACGAACACGGGGCCCGCCGCCGCCGAGCTCCGCGCGGCTCTCGGGGTGAACATCCCGCTGCGCTGGTCGATCGCGCACCTGCATCAGGCCGTGATCGATGCGGAACCGCACCTGCCCCGCCTCGACTTCGTCACGACGCTCGCGGGGTACGTGCACCACGCACTGACCGGCGAGCGCGTCCTGGGGGTGGGCGACGCCTCGGGCATGTTCCCGATCGACGCGGCCACGGCCGACTACGACGCGGGGATGCTGCGGTCCTACACCGAGCTCGCGGGCGATCGGCTTCCCGCCTCGCTGACCGCGCTGCTCCCGGCGGTGCGGGTGGCGGGAGCAGCGGCAGGGACGCTCACCGACGACGGTGCCGCCCTCCTCGACCCCACCGGAGCGCTGCGGCCGGGCATCCCCCTGTGCCCGCCCGAGGGGGACGCTGGAACCGGGATGGTGGCGACGAACGCCGTGGCTCCGCGCACCGGAAACGTGAGTGCCGGCACGAGCATCTTCGCGATGGTCGTGCTGGAGCGGCCGCTGGCGGAGCAGCACGACGAACTCGACCTCGTCACCACCCCGGCGGGAGACGCCGTGGCGATGGTGCACTGCAACAACGGGGCCAGTGAGCTCGCCGCGTGGGCGGGGCTGTTCGGACGCTTCGCCGCAGCGGCGGGGCAGCCTCTCGACGAGGACGCCGTGTTCGACGTGCTGTTCCGCGAGGCACTGGCAGGAGAAGCCGACGCCGGCGGGCTGCTCGCCTACAACCACCTGGCCGGAGAGCCGATCGCCGGGCTCGCCGCCGGGCGACCGCTGTTCGTCCGCACGCCCGACAGCGACTTCCACCTCGCCAACTTCGTGCGTGCGCAGGTGTACGGCGTGTTCGGCACCCTCGCCCTGGGCATGCAGATGCTGACCGCGGAGGGCGTGGAGCTGGACAGGATGCTCGCCCACGGAGGCATGTTCCGCACCGCCGGGGTCGCCCAGCGGTTCCTCGCCGGGGCGCTCGCGGCTCCGGTCGCGGTCGGCGACCTGGCCTCGGAAGGCGGGGCATGGGGCATCGCGGTGCTCGCTTCCTACCTCGCCGCGGCCGACGAGTTCACGCTGGGGGACTACCTCGACCAGCGGGTCTTCGCCTCGGCATCCGTCGCTGTCGTCGACCCTGATCCGGCGGACGTCGCCGGCTTCTCGTCCTACCTCGATCGCTACCGCGCGGGTCTGGCCGTCGAGGCTGCGGCCGTCGCATCCCTCTGACGCATCTGCGCTTCACTCGAAAGGCACGCCCCATGGCTCTCACCACCTCGCTCGACGGCTACGAAGTCTGGTTCCTCACCGGCAGCCAGCATCTCTACGGTCCCGAGACGCTCGCGCAGGTCGCGGCGCAGTCCCAGGAGATCGCCCGGCTGCTGGATGAGTCCGCCGAGATCCCGGTGCGCATCGTCTGGAAGCCGGTGCTCACGGATGCGGCGGCCATCAAGCGGACGGCGCTCGAAGCCAACGCCGATGATCGGGTGATCGGTCTCGTCGCCTGGATGCACACCTTCAGCCCCGCGAAGATGTGGATCGCCGGCCTCGACGCCCTGCGCAAGCCCCTCGCCCATCTGCACACGCAGGCGAACGTCGAGCTGCCCTGGGCCGACATCGACTTCGACTTCATGAACCTGAACCAGGCCGCGCACGGCGACCGCGAGTTCGGATACATCCAGACGCGCCTGGGCGTGCCGCGCAAGACCATCGTGGGGCATGCTTCCGACCCGCGCGTGCGCCGGGAGCTCGGCACCTGGCAGCGTGCGGCCGCCGGGCTGGCGGCATCCCGCGATCTGAAGCTCGCCCGTTTCGGGGACAACATGCGATTCGTCGCCGTGACCGAGGGTGACAAGACCGAGGCGGAACTGCGCTTCGGCGTGCAGGTCAACACCTGGGGTGTGAACGAGCTGGCGGATGCCGTCGCGGCAGCATCCGACGGTGAGATCGACGCGCTGGTCGCCGAGTACGAGGAACTGTACGAGGTCGCCCCCGAGCTCCGACGCGGCGGCGACCGGCACTCCTCGCTGCGCGACGGTGCCGCGATCGAGCTCGGGCTCCGGTCCTTCTTGGAGGAGGGCGGCTTCAGCGCCTTCACGACCTCGTTCGAAGATCTGGGCGCCCTGACGCAGCTGCCGGGTCTCGCAGTGCAGAGACTGATGGCGGAGGGCTATGGCTTCGGCGCCGAGGGAGACTGGAAGACCGCGGTGCTCGTGCGCATCGCCAACGTCATGGGCTCCGGTCTCCCCGGTGGCGCGAGCCTGATGGAGGACTACACCTACGACATGACGCCCGGCGACGAGCTGATCCTCGGCGCCCACATGCTCGAGGTCTCGCCGTCGCTGACCACCGCGAAGCCCACGCTCGAGATCCATCCGCTCGGTATCGGCGGCAAGGACGACCCGGTGCGACTCGTCTTCACAGCGGACCCGGGGCCCGCGGTCGTCGTCGCCCTCAGCGACATGCGCGACCGTTTCCGTCTCACCGCGAACGTGGTCGAGAACGTGCCACCGCGCGCCGCGCTGCCCAAGCTCCCGGTCGGGCGTGCTGTCTGGAAGCCGCAACCGGACTTCACCACCAGTGCTGCCGCGTGGCTGACGGCGGGGGCCGCACACCACACCGTCATGTCGACCGCGGTCGGCATCGAGGCGTTCCGCGACTTCGCCGAGATGGCAGAGGTCGAGCTGCTGGTGATCGACGACAGCACGACGCTGCCGGAGTTCCAGAAGCAGGTGCGCTGGAATCAGGCGTACTACCGCCTGGCGCAGGGGCTCTGATGGTGGCGTCTCGCTCCGGTCGACAACGGCGTCTCACCGGCCACGGTTATGCGGCGGAGATCGCGAGCGTCGGCGCTACTCTCCGGACGCTGACGTTCGACGGGCGCGACCTGGTGGTCCCCTTCGATGCGGATGAGGTGCGCCCGGCCTATCGTGGGGCGACACTCGCTCCCTGGCCCAACCGCATCGTCGACGGACGCTACCGGTTCGCCGGTGCCGAGCACCAGCTGGCACTGACCGAACCGGAGCGCGGCCAAGCCCTCCATGGACTCCTCGTCTGGGTGGAGTTCGAAGATCGCCTCGTAAGCGAGGATCGCGTCTCACTGGCCGCTGTGATCGAGCCTCAGGCCGGCTACCCGTTCCGCATCGAGGTCGAGGTCGACTATCGCCTCGATGCCGATGGACTGCACCAGACCGTTGCGGCGCGCAACCTCGGTCCGGATACGGCGCCGTGGGGTACCGGACCGCATCCTTACCTCGTGGCCGGGCCCGGACGCGTGGATGACTGGACGCTCACCCTTCCGGCATCCGAGGTTCTGACGGTGACCCCGGAGCGGCTGAGCCCGGTCACCGTGGAGTCCGTGACGGAGCACCCGGAATGGGACTTCCGCGAGGGGAGGCGGATCGATGATGTGTTCATCGACCACGCGTTCACCTCGCTCGCTCGTGCGGACGAGATCGCGGAGGTCCGCGTCGTGACAGCTGCGGGGGAGGGCGTCGGGATCGCGTGGGACCGGCGGTGCCCGTGGGTGCAGGTGCATACCGCCGACACCCCCGCCGTTGCGTCGACCCATCGCATCGGGCTCGCGGTCGAACCGATGACGTGTCCTCCCGATGCCTTCAACTCCGGCGTCGACCTGGTGACCCTGGCGCCGGGTGAGGCGCACGCCGCCTCGTGGCGGATCTTCGGGATCTAACGTCCAGCGGCCTCCGGTCGCGAAAACGCATGGCTCCCGGCTCAATTCGGTGCCATTCCGCGACCGGAGCGAAGGGCGGCACGTACGCGATGCACGAGCACCTCGGGCTGAGCGAGCAGAGGCGCCGTCACCTCGATCACCGTCCACCCCGCCGCACGCAGCGCCGCGGCACGCTCGACGTCCGCCGCCCACTGCGCGCCGTGCATCATGCCGTGGTACTCGATGAGCACCCGGTGTCGGCGGTAGACGAGGTCACCGCAGGCCAGGAAGACACCATCCTCGAAGATGTCGACGTTGAGCTCGGGCTCCGGCAGTCCGGCCTGGACCAGGAGGCAGCGCACCCGACTCTCACGCGGCGACCAGGAGTCCTCGCGGATCAGAGGGAGCGCTTCCCTCAGGTTGCGGATTCCGACGCGGCGCCCTGAGCTCAGGGCAGCTTCGAGCGCAGCGATCGTCGTTAGCGGTGCCCGCCCCGGTGTAGGGCGACCATGACCGGAGCGCCAGGCGCGGCAGAAGTAGTCGCCGAGTGCGACGAGATCGAAGATGGGCAGTCGACCGAGAGCGGCCCAGGTGGTCGCGGGATCCGAGAGACGGATGCCCTCGAGGTGCGTCGTGGCCGTGCGATCCTCCTTCCCGCGATGCCTGACCACGCCGCGGACCCGGGATAGTGGGCCCGTGCCGATCGTGGTGACATGCACGCCGAGCGCGTCCGCCTCCGCGATAGCCCCCTCCAGGGTGCGGGTCAGGGGCAAGGGAGCACCCCAGAGCGCAGCCGCCGATTCATGGCTGATGTGCTGCCGCTCGTGCATGCGGTGGGCGTAGGCCCGGGCGGCGGTGACACGCGCATCCCGTTGGCGTCGGTACGGGTCCGGCTGTTCTGAGCGGTCTGGAGGGAGTCGCCGCCGTACGGCCGGGAACGGGCGCTCCAGATCGTCGGCGCTGAGTCGGCCTCGTCCGACCCCCGCGCGATGTGCGGCTCGCAGACTGAAACTGTCGCCGAGGTTCGGAGGAAGGGGGTCTCGTGTGCGTCCCATCCCTCGACGCTGGCACCGGACGCGTGCCGCGTGGACGGCTCTCCCCAGGGTTGCTCCTCCTCCGGTCGCGATATGTCAGCTCTGGGAGGCGAATTGGCTGACATCTCGCGACCGGAGCGTGGGGTGCGTGCGCCGACAAAACCGGCTGTGGAGGACGGGATGCGGATCGGCTGTGGAGGACGGGATGCGGATCGGATGTGGAGGACGGGGCGGGGACGTGGAGGGGCGGGTCAGAGCAGCGCGGCGGCCTGACGGGCAGCGCCCAGGGCGACGTACTCGCCCGCGGCCGGCACCTCGACGGGGATGCCGAACACCTGCGGCGCGATCTCCCGCACGGCCTCCGACTGCGCCCCGCCGCCGATCAGCAGCGCTCGCCGCAGCGGCACTCCCGCCTCCCGCAGGGCGTCGAGTCCTGCGCGGAGCCCCGAGAGCATGCCCTCCACCGCGGCGCGCGCCAGGTTCTCGCGCGTGGTCGAGGCGAGGGTCATACCGCTGAGGGTCGCCGTGGCATCGGGCAGGTTGGGGGTGCGCTCACCCTCGAAGTAGGGGACGAGCGAGAGTCCTGCCGCTCCGGCCGACGCCGACAGAGCCAACCTGCTGAGCTCGTCATGGTCGACTCCGAGCAGGGCCGCCGTGACGTCGAGCACCCGCGCCGCATTGAGCGTGCAGACCAGGGGGAGGAAGTGGCCGTCGGCCGACGCGAACCCCGAGATGATGCCGGACGGGTCGGCGGAGGGCTCCGCGCTCACCGCGAAGACCGTGCCGCTGGTGCCGATCGAGACAACGACGTCGCCGGGGCCCGCGCCGAGTCCGAGTGCGGCCGCCGCATTGTCGCCTGCCCCCGGCCCGACCCGGCGACCGCTCGCATCCTCCACGGATTCGTCCGCACCGAGCACGCGCGGCAGCAGGACGTCGTGTCCGAGGGCTGCGATCAGCAGCTCGCGATCGTAGCCTCCGGTCGTGGGGCTCCAGTATCCGGTGCCGGATGCATCGGAGCGGTCGGTCACGAGCTGATCCAGCGCGGGTCCGAGAGGCGCGCTTTCGGCGCCTGCCGGTCCGTAGCCGCGGAGTCGCCACGTCAGCCAGTCGTGGGGGAGGGCGACCGCCGCCACGCGAGCCGCGTTCTCGGGTTCGTGGTCGCGCAGCCAGCGCAGCTTCGAGATCGTGAACGACGCCACCGGCACCACGTTCGTGCGCTCGGCCAGCTCCTGCGCACCGAACTCGGCGACGAGGTCGGCCGCTGCCTCCGCGGAGCGCGTGTCGTTCCAGAGCAGCGCATCGCGGATGACGGCGCCCGAGGCGTCGAGCGCCACCATCCCATGCTGTTGCCCGCCGATGGCCCACGCCGTGACGTCGTCGAGACCCCCGGAAGCCTCGATCGCGGCGGTCAGCGCGGACCACCACGCTTCAGGATCGACCGAGGTGCCGTCGGGATGAGGGGCGCGACCGCTGCGCACCACCGCTCCCGTCTCGGCGTCGACGACGACGACCTTGCATGCCTGCGTCGACGAATCGACGCCGAGGACGAGCGCCATCAGCCGATCACCGGGCGCCCAGCAGGTGCTCGGTCGCGAGCTGCTGGAGGCGGACGAACCCGAAGCCCTTGCCGCCGAGGTAGGCGTCGGCATCGAACTCCTCGTAGGCGCTGCGGTCGGCCAGGAAGGCGTCGTAGGACTCGCCCTCGTCGAGCGTCGGCGTCGAGAGTTCGGCGACCTTCGCGGCGGCCAGCGCCTCCTGCACCTCGGGGTCGGCGCGGAAGGCCGCAGCACGCTCCTTCAGCAGCAGGTAGGTCCGCATGTTGGCGGCAGCCGAGTCCCAGACCCCCGTCTCGTCCTCCGTGCGAGAGGGCTTGTAGTCGAAGTGACGGGGTCCCTCGTAGGCGGGCACGCCGTTCGGGCCGCCGTTCTCGAGCAGGTCCACCAGGGAGAAGGCGTTGTGCAGGTCGCCGTGGCCGAACACGAGGTCCTGGTCGTACTTGATGCCGCGCTGGCCGTTGAGGTCGATGTGGAAGAGCTTGCCGTGGTACAGGGCCTGGGCGATGCCGGCCGTGAAGTTGAGACCCGCCATCTGCTCGTGTCCGACCTCGGGGTTGACGCCGACGAGCTCGGGGCGCTCCAGGGAATCGATGAACGCGATCGCGTGGCCGAGGGTGGGGAGCAGGATGTCGCCACGCGGCTCGTTCGGCTTCGGCTCGATCGCGAACCGGATGTCGTAGCCCTTGTCGGTCACGTAGTCGCCGAGCAGGTTGACGGCTTCCCGGTAGCGCTCCAGCGCGGCACGCACGTCTTTCGCCGAGTCGTACTCCGCGCCCTCGCGGCCACCCCACATGACGAACGTGCGCGCACCGAGCTCTGCGCCCAGGTCGAGCTGACGGAACACCTTGCGCAGCGCGAAGCGGCGCACCTGGCGGTCGTTCGAGGTGAAGCCGCCGTCTTTGAAGACGGGGGCGCTGAACAGGTTCGTGGTGACCATCGGCACGACGAGACCCGTGTCGGCGAGCGCACCCTTGAGGCGGTCGATCTGCGTCTGGCGCTCGGCATCCGTCGACCCGAAGGCGAAGAGGTCGTCATCGTGGAAGGTGAGCCCGTAGGCGCCGAGTTCCGCCAGCTTCTCGACGGCGTGCACGACGTCGAGGGCCGGACGCGTCGGACCGCCGAAGGGGTCGGAGCCGTTGTATCCGACGGTCCAGAGACCGAACGAGAACTTGTCGGCGCGGGTCGGGGTGAGGCTCATGATGCTCCTTCGCACGGGCGCACGGCGGCGTGCGCGTATATGTTGTTGACAGCAACTTATACGGAGAAGAGCAGGATGTCCAGCCTCCTAGACTGAGACACCGAGCGGGAATGCGAGGACCACGTGACCGAACCCGGGGAGGGCGCCGCCGCCAAGGACGCGAACGGCGGGGTGCGTGCCGGCAACCTCGCCCGTGTGCTCCGTCTCGTCCATCTGGGCGGCGAGCAGTCGCGCGCCCAGCTGACCGCCGTGACCGGACTGAACCGCTCGACCATCGCGGACCTCGTCGCAGAACTCGCCGGTGACGGCTGGGTCGTCGAGCGCGAGCCGGGACCGGTGGGCCGGGTGGGGCGCCCGTCGCCCGTGGTCGCCGCAGCTCCGACGACGGTCGTGATCGCCGTGAACCCCGAGGTCGACGCGGTCGAGATCGCAGCGATCGACCTCGCGCGCACGATCGCGGTGCGGGAACGGATCGAGTCGACCTCGCTGCTCGGTGCGGACGAGGTGGCGCCCCTCGTCGCCGGAGTGATCGACCGCTGGACACGCGGTGCGCTCGCAGGGATGCGCGTGATCGCGGTGGGGGTGGCGGTGCCCGGTCTGGTGCGTGCCGCGGACGGACTCGTGCGCAATGCGCCGCACCTGGGATGGACCGATCTGCCGCTGCGTGCATCCATCGCCGCGGCGACCGGGCTCCCGGTGGCGGTGGGCAACGATGCGAGTCTCGGTGCGCTCGCCGAGCACCTGTTCGGTGCCGCCCAGGGCGTGGACGATCTCGTCTACCTCAACGGCGGCCCCTCCGGCATCGGCGGGGGGATCATCGTGCACGGGGCGCCGGTGGGCGGTGTGGGCGGATTCGCCGGTGAGTTCGGCCAGAACCGCGTCGACGTCTCCTCCGATGCGGTCCTGGAAGACGTCGTCAGCAGGGCGCGGTTGCTGGCGGCGCTCGGTCTCGCGGTGGCAGACGAGGCGACGCTCGCCAGCGCGCTCGCCGCGGCGGCCGATGAGGACGCCGTCCGCGCCGAGTGCTCCCGCCAGCGGGCCTTCCTCGCGCAGGCGATCGCCGACGCCGTCAACATCCTGAACCCCTCCGTCGTCGTCCTCGGCGGATTCCTCGCCCTCCTCGCGAGCGTCGACGTGGAGGGCTTCGCCGCGGACGTGGCAGCTCGAGCGATGACCGAGAACGCGGAAGGTCTGCGCATCCTCCCCGCCTCCCTCGCGGCAGACCGCCTGCTGTTGGGTGCCGCCGAACTCGCGTGGACGACCGCCCGCGTCATCTGACACCCCCTCCGAGAACACCCTGCAGCCGCGGAGAGTCGGACACTACGCTGAGTCACGTGACGAACTCGCGCGACATGGTCCACATCCCGGGCGGCACGTTCCTGATGGGGTCCGAGGACTTCTACCCCGATGAACGCCCGGTGCACGAGCGTGAGGTCGCCTCGTTCTTCATCGACCGCTATCCGGTGACCAACGCGCAGTACGCCGAGTTCGTGGACGCGACGGGGTACGTGACCGTCGCCGAACGGGAGCTCGATCCGGCCGCATTTCCGGGCGCCGACCCTGCCGACCTCGTGCCCGGAGCGATGGTCTTCACGCCGACGTCGGGACCGACGAATCTCGGGGACTGGCGCAACTGGTGGCGTTGGCAGCCCGGAGCCTTCTGGCGTCGACCCTTCGGACCGGACTCCTCGATCGACGACCGGATGCAGCATCCAGTCGTGCACGTCGCGTTCGAGGACGCGGTGGCGTACGCGGACTGGGTCGGGATGCGGCTGCCCACGGAAGCCGAGCACGAGTACGCGGCGCGCGGCGGCCTGGAAGGCGCGCCGTTCGCGTGGGGGGACGAGCCGTACCCGGGCGGCGTCGCCCAAGCGAACTCCTGGCTCGGTCGTTTCCCCTACGACAACCAGGGTGTCGGCGGCACGGCGCCCGTCGGCTCCTATCCGCCGAACGGCTACGGCCTGTACGACATGATCGCCAACGTCTGGGAGTGGACGACCGACTTCTACACTCCGCGGCACCTGCGTCTCTCCGACACCCCGGTCGATGCGGGGAAGCGGACGAACCTCCTCGCCGCAGCGAGCGCGCAGGAGGGCTTCCCCGGCATCCCTCGTCGCGTGCTCAAAGGTGGATCCCACCTGTGCTCGCCGGACTACTGCCTGCGGTTCCGGCCTGCCGCGCGCTCGCCGCAGGCGGAGGACACGGGGATGTCGCACATCGGCTTCCGCCTCACCCGCTCCGAGTGAGGCGTCCTGGGTTTCGGCCCGTGGACCTGTTTGGCTTCGACCGAGGGCATCCGCCCCCTCTCACCGGTTGAAGCAAGGAGTCACCCATGGCCGAGAAGCCCAACATCCTCATCATCTGGGGCGATGACATCGGCATCAGCAACCTGAGCACGTACTCCGACGGTCTGATGGGCTATCGGACGCCGAACATCGATCGGATCGCCGATGAGGGCGTGAAGTTCACCGACTACTACGGCGAGCAGAGCTGCACGGCGGGACGTGCGGCCTTCATCACCGGCCAGAACCCCTATCGGACCGGACTCACCAAGGTGGGGATGCCCGGCGCGAAGCTGGGCCTCCAGCCCGAGGACCCCACGATCGCGGACGCGCTCAAGCATCACGGCTACGCCACGGGGCAGTTCGGCAAGAACCACCTCGGAGATCGAGACGAGCACCTGCCCACCGCGCACGGCTTCGACGAGTTCTTCGGCAACCTCTACCACCTCAACGCGGAGGAGGAGCCCGAGCACCCGGACTACCCGACCGACGAGGAGTTCCCCGGCTTCAGCGAGAAGTTCCGCCCGCGCGGTGTGCTCCACAGCTGGGCGAACGCCGACGGAACGCAACGGATCGAAGACACCGGACCGCTGACCAAGAAGCGCATGGAGACGGTCGATGAGGAGTTCCGCGATGCGGCGGCGGACTTCATCCGCACGCAGGCAGACGACGACACCCCCTTCTTCGTCTGGTTCAACTCCACCCACATGCACTTCCGCACCCACACCAAGGAAGAGAGCAAGGGGCAGGCGGGACGCTGGCAGTCGGAGTACCACGACACGATGATCGATCACGACGGCGTCGTGGGCAGTCTGCTCGACCTCCTCGATGAGCTGGGGCTGGCCGAGAACACGATCGTCATGTATTCCACCGACAACGGTCCGCACATGAACAGCTGGCCGGACGCCGGCATGACGCCGTTCCGCAACGAGAAGAACTCGAACTGGGAGGGCGCCTACCGCGTGCCCGCGATGGTCCGCTGGCCGGGTCACATCCCCGCCGGGACGACGCTCAACGGGATCGTGAGCCACAACGACTGGTTCGTGACCCTGCTCGCGGCTGTCGGCGATACGGACATCGCGGAGCGGCTGAAGTCGGGCACGGACTTGCACGGGACCGAGTTCACGGTGCACCTCGACGGCAACAACCAGCTCGACTACATCACCGGTGCCGTCGATCAGAGTCCGCGCCGACACTTCTTCTACGTCTCGGATGACGGCGACCTCACCGCACTGCGCTTCGACAACTGGAAGCTCGTGTTCCTCGAGCAGCGCGCCTCCGGGACCCTGCAGATCTGGCAGGAACCGTACATCGAGCTGCGATTCCCGAAGCTGTTCAACCTCCGCACGGATCCCTACGAGCGGGCGGACATCACGTCGAACACCTACTGGGACTGGGTGCTCGACCGGATCTTCCTGTTCGTGCCGGCGCAGGCATATGTGGCGCGCATGCTGCAGACCCTCGCGGAATTCCCGGCCCGGCAGGAATCGGCGTCGTTCACGATCAACCAGGTCATGGAGAAGCTGGAGGCGTCGACCGCCGGCAGCTCCTAAGCCCCCCTCCCGCGAGGCTCCGGTCGCGATATGGCAGCCAGAAATGGCCCGGAGGCTGTCATATCGCGACCGGAGCGACCGGAGTGGGGCGGAGCGGGGGTCAGTTCCGGGGCGGGCCGGAGGACTGACGGATGATGAGCTCGTGCGCGGTCGTGATCGTACGGGCCTCATCGCTCGCCGGGCGAAGGATGAGCGAGACCGCGTGCTGCCCCATCTCGAACATCGGGATCCGCGCGGTGGTGAGCGCGGGCGCGACATCCGGTGCGACGGCGATGTCGTCGAAGCCGACCACCGACATCTCTTCCGGCACGCGGGTGCCGTGCTGGCGCAGTTCGCTGAGAATGCCGATGGCCATGGCGTCGTTGAGGCCGACGATGGCCGTCACGTCCCGATCGAGTAGGTCTCTGGCCCCCGCGATGCCGCCCTCCCGGGTGAACTCCTGCGAGACCACGGTGAGTTCGACGTCGGTGTCGGCGGTGCCTTCGCGCAGACCCGCGATGCGGTCGGCGACCGTGTTGAGGTCCAGGGGCCCGGCGACGACGCCGATGCGGCGGTGTCCCAGCTCGGCGAGGTGACGGCCGACGGAGATACCGGCGCGGTGGTTGTCGGGGAGCACGGCGTCGACCGGAAGGTGGTGTCGACCGATGACAGCGGCGCGGCCACCGGCGAGGGTGAAGTCCAACAGGGCTTCGGACATGCCTAGCTCGCGGCGGTGGTCGGCGTAGCCGGAGCCGGCGATGATGATGGATCCCACGCGCTGGCGCAGCAGGGATTTGACCTGAGCGAGCTCGCTGTCGGGCGTGCGGTCGGCTTGTGCGATCTGCACGGAGCGGTTCTCGAGCGTCGCGCTGCGGATCACACCGCTCGCGATGTCCGAGAAGTAGGGGTCGCCGATCTCGTGCACGACGAGGCCGATCGTCGGGACGAGGCCGCCGGCGAGTCCTCGCGCGTGCATGTTCGGTTCGTAGCCGAGCCGATTGGCGACCGTTCTCACGTGTTCGGCGACCTCGGGCGATATCCCCGGTCCGCCCGTCATCGCCCGCGACGCACTCGCGAGGGAGACCCCTGCGGCTTCGGCCACATCAATGAGTCGTGGCGCGCCTTCACGCTTCACGAAACCTCCCCCTGTGGAGCAAGATCAACGCTGATTGCGAGGTAGGTTGCTCTTCGTTCTTCGATCCCACTATAGTGGCGGAAGCGCTTACGAAAGCGCTTTCGCTACGATGACGTAGGAGACTCGGATGACTGCACCCAGACACGGTCGACGGATCGCTGCGGCGATCGGGACGCTGTCGATCGCCGCGCTCACGGTTTCGGCCTGCTCGGCCCCCGGCGATGAGGCGGAGGGAGGTGGCTCGGACGATCCCATCGTCATCGGCATCTCGCTGCCGCTCACCGGCGACTTCTCCGAACCGGGCAAGGGTGTCGAGCGAGGCTACGAGGCCTGGCGCGACATCGTGAACGAGAGCGGGGGTCTCCTCGGCCGTCAGGTCGAGTTGAAGATCCTCGACGATCAGTCCAATGCCGACCGGGTGGTCTCGGACTACGAGTCGCTGATCGCCCAGGACGGCGTCGACCTGGTGTTCGGTCCGTTCTCGACACGACTGGTCGTGCCCTCGGCGCGCGTCGCGCAGGAGTACGGGATGTTGTTCGTCGAACCGGCCGGCGCTGCCGAGGAGGTCTTCGAGCAGGGCTTCGACAATCTCTTCTACGCGGCACCGGCCATCGCCAACGACCACTACAACAACCTCGCGGACTATCTGCTGGCCCTTCCTGAGGACCAGAGGCCGGAGACGGCCGCGGTCGCGGCGATGGACGACCCCTTCGCCCAGGGCACCGCCTACGGACTCCGGGACAAGCTCGAAGAGGCCGGCGTCGAGATCCTCGTGAACGAGGTCTACCCGCCGAACACCACGGACTTCTCCACGATCGCCGCGAAGATCGCGCAGTCGGATGCCGACATCGTGATCGGCGGCACGCAGTATCAGGATGCCGTCAACCTCATCATCGCGCTGCAGCAGCTGAACTATCAGCCGGAGCTCGCGGCGTTCTCGACCGCTCCGACGAATCCGGAGTTCGCCGCCGCGATCGGTGGTGCGACCGAAGGCATCCTCGCCCCCACGGGGTACTCGCCGAAGTCCCAGTTCCCCAGCAACATCGAGTTCGTCGAGAAGTACACCGAGATGCACGGCAACCCGCCGTCCGAGGACGAAGCCAATGCCTACACGACCGGTCAGGTCGTCGCGGCCGCGGTCGAGGCCGTCGGCTGCGCCGAGCAGGGGGACTGCCAGCAGGAGCTCATCGATTGGCTGCGGGACAACTCCGTCGACACGGTCGTCGGAGAACTCAGCTGGGATGAGACCGGCAAGCCCACGGGTGCGCACCTGATCCAGCAGTGGATCGACGGTGAGATCCTGATCGTCCTCCCCGAGGACGTCAAGGAAGCCGAGTTCCTCTACCCGAAGCCGACGTGGTGATCCGCACATCGTGAGTGGAGCACTGCTGCTGCAAAGCCTGATCCTCGGTGTCCTGCTGGGAGGGCTCTACGCCCTCCTGGCGGCCGGGCTCACGCTGTACTTCGGGATCATGCGCGTGGTCATGATCGCGCACTCGGCCTTCCTCATCCTGGCCGCCTACCTCGCGTGGTGGTTCAACAGGGAGACCGGGATCGATCCGCTCGTGTCGCTCGTCGTCACGGTGCCCCTGTTCTTCGTGACCGGTGTGGTGATGCAGCGGCTGCTGGTGTCGAGGCTCAAGCCCTTGACGCTGACCATGATGTCGGTGCTGCTCACGTTCGCGGTGGCGCTGATCATCGAGGGAGCGCTCGGGTTCTTCTTCACCGGTACCCAGCGGCGCATCCCGCTGCCGTACGCCAGCGCCAGCCTCGAGGTGTTCGGCGCGCAGGTGCCGGTGGTCAAGCTCATCGCCTTCGGGCTGGCGGCCGTGGCCCTCGCTCTCCTCTTCGTGCTGCTCAAGTACACGAAGTTCGGTCAGGCGCTGCGGGCGACCATCCAGCATCCGGAAGCCGCACGGCTGGTCGGCATCAACACCGATCGTGTCGCCGGCTACGGGTTCGGTCTCGGACTCGCGACGGCGGCGATCGGCGGCACCGCGCTCTCACTCGATGCCACGATCTACCCCTCGCTCCACTGGCACTGGATCGGACCGCTCATGGCGATCATCGTCGTCGGAGGGCTCGGCAGCATCCCCGGTGCCGCGATCGCGGCGCTCATCCTCGGCGTCGCGCAGAGCCTGCTCCAGCTTCCGCTGGGGCCGACCTGGGCGCAGACGGTCTTCTACGTCGCGCTCTTCGCCACGCTCATGTTCCGTCCGCAAGGTTTCTTCGGAGGTCGTCTTGCCCAGCGTTTCTAGCAGAGAGCCGATCGCCACCGAGACGGTCGTGATCGCGCCACCCGCTCCCGTGCGGAGAAGGTCGACGACGTGGGTGAAACTCGTCCTCCTCGTCGTCGGAGCCGCGCTCGTCCTCTCTTTCCCCACGATCGCCCCGAACCCGTACATCCTCTCGGCGGGCGTGGTGATCCTCAACTACGCCGTGCTGTCGACGGGGTGGAACTTCATGGGCGGGTTCACGGGATACATCTCCCTCGGACACGCCGCGTACTTCGGGCTCGGCGCCTACGGCACCGGTCTGCTGATCAAGTTCCTCGACCTTCCCGGATTCCTCGCCTGGATCGTGGCAGCCGTGGTCGTGGCGATCATCGCGATCCCGATCGGCATCGCCGCCCTTCGCGTCCGCGGTGCGTCCTTCGTGATCGTCTCGATCGCCTTCGTGCTGATCATGCTTCTGGTGTTCCAGAGCTGGCGCGACGTGACCGGTGGATCCGAGGGCCTGAACGTCCCGCGTCCGTTCGACGTTCTGCGGCCGGAGCACCACCGCATCTTCTACTACCTGTTCGCGGGACTCCTGGCGTTCGCGCTGGTGGTGTGGTGGATCATCGATCGGTCCAAGTTCGGCACAGCGCTCAAGTCGGTCCGCGAAGACGAGGACAAGGCGCAGTCGCTCGGTGTTCCGACCACGCGGTACAAGCTGATCGCCTACGTCCTGTCCGCGCTCTTCGTAGCGCTCGGAGGCGGTCTGTACGCGCTGTGGTTCGGCGACCTGGATCCGATCTTCCAGTTCTCGATCCTCATCGGCTCCTACATGGTGCTCATGGCGCTGCTCGGCGGGGTGCGGAACCTCTTCGGCCCGCTGCTCGGCGCTGTCGTGGTCGGGGTCGCCCTCGAGTACTTCAAGCTCGAGTTCGGAGACACGCAGTTCCACCTCATCGCCACCGGCATCCTGCTCGGCATCGTCGTGCTCTTCATGCCGGACGGCATCATCCCGGCCGTGAAGGGGCTCTTCACTCGCTCGTCGAACGCGGCCTCGATCCGTGAGGTCACCGCCGGCGAGCTGCTCGAGCAGAACAAGACGCGAACAGCGGATGCTTCGACGAAGGAGACGTCGTCATGAACGCCCCCACGGCTCAGCCCATGACCACACTCGAAAGCCTGAGCACGGTCTCGATGACGAAGTCGTTCGGCGGCGTCACCGCGGTCGACGGCGCCACGGTCACTTTCCAGGAAGGCAAGGTCAACGGTCTGATCGGGCCGAACGGCTCGGGCAAGACCACCTTCTTCAACTGCGTGACCGGGATGATCAAACCCGACTCCGGAGAGGTGCGCTACCGAGGGCAGGCGATCACGCGCAAGTCGCCCGACCGCATCGCGCGCGCCGGCATCGGGCGCAGCTTCCAGCTGTGCCGGGTGTTCCCGCGCATGACGGTGATGGAGAACCTGCTCGTCGCGGTGCGCAGCACGAACATCCGTCAGCAGCTCCGTTCGGCGCACGATCCGGAGGAGCTCGAGCGGGCGCGCAACTGGCTTCGACGCGTCGGAATCGACCACCTCGAGCACGCCGAGGCGCGAAACCTCAGCTACGGACAGCAGAAGCTCCTGGAGCTGGCAGGTGTGCTCATGGGCGAGCCCGACACGATCATGCTCGACGAACCCGCCGGAGGGGTGAACCCCGCGCTCATCGGCCGCATCGCCACGCTCGTGCGCGAGCTCAACGAAGAAGGCAAGACGTTCATCATCGTCGAGCACAACATGGAGATGGTCATGAGCCTGTGCGACCACGTCGTGGTCTTCGACCGCGGCCGCCAGATCGCCGAGGGAACCCCGGAGATCATCCAGCAAGACCCCCGAGTCCTGGAGGCCTACCTTGGAGTCTGAAGCGAAGAATCTGCTCGAGCTGCGCGACATCGAGGCCGGATACGGCCGTGCGGCCCTCGTGCTCCGCGGTCTCACGGTCGAGGTGCCGCCCGGGTCGGTGGTCTGTCTGGTCGGTCCGAACGGAGCGGGCAAGTCGACGGTGCTCAAGGTGGCCAGCGGCATGCTCAAGCCGCGGTCCGGAAGCATCCGCGTCGATGACCGCGACATCACCGGCGAAGGACCGCAGTCGATGCTGCGTCACGGGCTTGCACACGTCCTCCAGGGGCACAGTGTGTTCCGTGAGATGACGGTCGGCGAGAACGTGATGCTCGGTGCGTTCACGCTGAAGGACCAGACGGTCATCCAGGAGCGCATCGAGTTCGTCCAGAACCTGTTCCCGATCGTCGGGGAACGGTGGAAGCAGCTCGCGGGTCTCCTCTCCGGGGGTCAGCAGAAGCAGGTCGAGTTCGCACGCTCGCTCATGGTCAGCCCCAAGGTGGTGCTGCTCGACGAGCCGTCGATGGGACTCGATCCCAAGACCACGGAGAAGGTGTTCGAGCAGATCGTGCGGATGCGCGATGCCGGCACCGCCGTGCTGCTCGTGGAGCAGAACGCGCGGAGGGCGCTCGAGACCGCGGACATCGGTTGTGTCCTCGATCTCGGTCGCGTGCACATCTCCGGTCCGGCTTCCGAGCTTCTCGCAGATCCGACACTCGCCGCTCTGTACCTGGGCGGCAAGCCCTCGGTCACCGACGCGGGCTGAGGCCCTTCTCTCCTGCTCCTCCGCTGCAGTGCCGCCCCGGAGGAGACGCACGGTACTTATCGGCACGACACCGCACGACGATGACGTTGAGAGGTCTGTGATGCACGAACGAACCCTGCGACCGGCGAACCGCGAGACCCGAGGGGATGCGCCCCCGCGCTCCCGACGACTTCGACGGTCTGCAGCCGTGGTGGCCGCGGCGACCGTGGTCGGAGCCCTGTTGACGGCGGTGCCTGCGGCCGCCGCGGAACCCTTCACCGAGCTGATCGACTTCGAGGCATACGAGCGGGTCGCATTGAACGGGCAGGACGGGTGGGTGGCCTCGACGGCCCCGCGCGTGGTCGCCGACCCGTTGAACGGCAACAACCAGGTCGTCGAATCCGTCGGCGGAGGGCAGCAGTCGTACCGAGAGATCCCCGCGATCGCACAGGGAGAGACCGGCACGTTGTTCTTCCGGTTCCTGCGCACCGGGAGCGTGGACACCTCGTTCGGCCTCACCGATGTGGACGCGCCGAACGACTACGTGCACAGCCGGGCCTACGTGAACAATCAGAACGACGACATCCTTCGGGTGCGTGACGGCGGAGCGTTCAAATCTGCCGGTGTCTGGTCTCGTGACGCCTGGCAGTGCGTCTGGATCGTCGCCGACAATGCGACCGACAAGGTCACCGTTTACAGCCAGGGCGGTGC
The DNA here is from genome assembly GCF_023101205.1 of Microbacterium aurugineum. Taxonomy (NCBI): domain Bacteria; kingdom Bacillati; phylum Actinomycetota; class Actinomycetes; order Micrococcales; family Microbacteriaceae; genus Microbacterium; species Microbacterium aurugineum. The sequence goes on from NZ_CP078078.1 coordinate 576,631, forward strand.
GTACGAAGAGAGGACCCGGCTGCCCGAAGGCACCGAGCAGCAGTTCGGCTTCCGTCAGGCGGTGAACGGCGCACTCGATCGATTCTTCTGGAAGAACGGCGCATCGAGCACAGGACGACTGCTGCTCGACGACGTGGCCGTCGACACCACGGGGGAGAACCTCGCGATCGCCACCGGGAACCCGGGTGACTGTGCACCCGGAGGCACCGCGACCGAACCCCTGCTCAACCCGCTCCCCGATCCCGCGCTCGCCGACCTCGGAATCGAGGTGACCGAGCTGGCGCAGCTGCCGGAGTCGCACACGACCCCGGCCACGCAGGACCAGCGCCTCGTGCGCCACAACCGGATCACGCACCTCGACGAGGTGCCCGACGGCTCCGGTCGGCTGATGGTGCCGGACAACAACGACATCCTGTACCTGGTCGACAAGGAGTCGGGCGAGTACGTTCCCTACCTCAACGTCCGCGACGAGTTCATCGACAATTTCCACAACAGCGCAGGCCTCGGCACCGGTCTGGGATCGGCGGAGTTCCACCCCGACTTCGCCGAGAACGGGCTCTTCTACACGGTGCACACTGAGGGCGGATCGGCTCTCACGGAGGACACTCCCGACTTCCCCGCCTTCGGGAACACCGCCTTCCACAGCGTGATCACCGAGTGGAAGGCCGACGACCCGTCTGCGGAGACCTTCGCGGGCACGCACCGCGAGGTGATGAGGATCCCGTTCGCCGGTCGTGTCCACACCGTGCAGCAGATCGCCTTCAACCCGACCGTCTCGGCCGGTGACGCCGACTACGGCAACCTGTACGTGCTCGTGGGCGACGGCGGCAACGGGGTCGGCAACGGCAATCCGCAAGACCTCGCCACACCGCAGGGCAAGATCCTCCGGGTGGACCCGACCGGCGGCGACAGCGCGAACGGCGAATACGGTGTGCCGACGGACAACCCGTTCGTCGACGAGTCGGATGCCCTTCCGGAGATCTTCGCCGTCGGCATGCGGGACCCCCACCGCATCAGCTGGGACCCCGAGGGCGACCACACGATGTACCTCGCCCACATCGGCGAATGGCAGGTCGAGTCGATCTACGCGGTCGAACCCGGGGACAACTTCGGTTGGTCTGTTCGCGAGGGATCCTTCGTGGCCGACAACCGGCAGATCTTCCCGCTTCCGGAGGACGATGCGGAGAACGGCTTCACCTATCCCGTCGCGGCCTACGATCACAATCGCGATCCCGGTCAGACCGGCGACGCGGGAGTGGCTGTGAACGGCGGATTCGTCTACCGCGGCGAGATCGCGGAGCTGCAGGGGCGCTACCTCTTCACCGATCTGGTGCGCGGGTGGGTGCTCTCCACCGATGCGGAGGAGATGATCCGCAACGACGGCGACATCGGTGACCTCGCCACGATCGAGGAGCTGCGGGTGTTCGCAGACGGCGAGGAGACGACGTTCCAGGACCTGGTCGGCGACAAGCGCGTCGATCTGCGATTCGGCTCCGACGCCGACGGCGAGCTCTACCTCGTGTCGAAGGCGAACGGGAAGATCTGGAAGGTCACCGGTGCGCGGACCGTCGACGAGCCCTCGTCACCGTTCGTGCTCCCGGCGCTCGCTCCGAACCTCGTCACGCACTACGACTTCGATCACCCCGACGCGGCGAAGCCGACCATCGAGACCGATCAGGGTCGCTCCGGTACCGACATCTCCCTGATCAACGGCGGAATCGAGATGCGGGTCGCCGATCGTGCCTATCCGGGCGCGGGCGAGGCGCTGCAGACGCAGCAGATGAGTCCGCGGACGGCGTCGAACGACGACTGGAAGGCGGGCATCTACGACGCCGACGGTGTCGAGTCGCTGGACAGGTTCGCCGGCACGGACAAGGCGTCCGTCATGGGCTGGTTCAAGCCCACCGGCGATCACCCGGCGCTGAACTCGGGCACGACGAATCCGGACGACGTGTACAACGCGATCGGTCTCGCGGGGGTGCTCACCGGAACGTCGGACGGACACGCGGTGCGCGCGTTGCTCGAGGTCATCACGGTCGGGGGCGAGCTCAAGCTCGTCGCGCTCGGGCGACGCGTCGACGGTGCCGGCTCGTGGACGTTCGCGGCCGATCTGCCCTGGAACGAGATCCTCAAGAAGGGGCGATGGGTGCATTTGGCGGCGACCTTCGACTTCGGCAAGGGCGAGATGAAGCTCTTCATGAACGGCGAGGAGCTCGCGGGGAAGTACACCGCAGCCAATCCGTGGGGTGAGGGCTCCACGTCCGACACCGCGCCTGCGGGCATCAAGATCGGCGGGAGCTTCCCGCAGAACACCCGAGAGGCCAATCCGTTCAACGGACGGATGGACGACATCATGTTGCTCGACACAGTGCCCACGGCCGAGCAGGTGGCCGCGCAGTATGCGCTGTACGACGTGCCGGAGGTCGAGCCTCCGACGCCGCCGACCTGCACGCCGGACGGCACCGTCATCACCGATGTGATGTCGCAGGATGACTGGGAGCCGAAGACCCCGGCCAAGTGGGACTTCCCCGGTGACCAGGTCATCCTCACGGAAGCGGGTACGAACCCGAACGACGGGATCCGCCGTCCGTTCGAGTACGCCGTGCTCACCGAGGGCCCGGAGCTCGGTTCGTTCGATCTCACCGGCCAGGTGCGCCTCGACGAGAAGGCGTCGGTCAACAACCGCGATGTGATCATCGTCTTCGGGTGGAAGTCCGACACGGAGTACTACTACGCGCACCTCTCGCAGGACAACTCCATCTATGCCCACAACGGCATCTTCAAGGTCAATGGTGCCGACCGCGAGCGGATCGACGACCAGTGGGATGGAACGGTCGGAGCGCCACCGGCTGTCACCGACGAGGAGTGGCACGAGGTGCGGCTGCTCCGATGCGCGGACAGCGGTGACATCGCCGTCTTCGTGGACGGGATCGACACACCGCTGATGACGGCGAACGACAAGACGTTCACCGAGGGGCGTGTGGGCTTCGGCTCATTCGACAACTTCGGACGCCTCCGTGATCTGTCGGTCACCATGGCGGCGACGGACACCACCGCGCCCACGGCGACCGTGAAGAGCGGCGCGACGTTCACCGTGGGGAGGGACGGCGTCTACAGCAAGGTGTCGTTCACGCTCCACGATGACGGAAAGGTCGACCGGTTGACGCTCAACGGCGTCGAGAAGGATCTGACGAACAACGCCTGGTCCGATCTGAACGCGGTGGTGCCCGGTGCCTTCGGCGCGGTGGAAGGCGCGAACACGCTGGTCGTGTACGACGTCGCGGGCAACGCGACGACCGTCCGCTTCACCCTCGATGCGACGGCTCCCACGGTCACGGTCAAAACGGGCGGCTCCTTCACGGTCGGCGCGAACGGCACGTACAGTCTGGTGTCTTTCAAGCTCCACGATGCCGGGAAGGTGGATCGCCTGACCCTCAACGGGGTGGCGAAGGATCTGACGGACAACGCGTGGTCCGATCTCAATGCCGTGAAGCCGGGTGCTTTCGGTGCGGTGGAAGGGGCGAACACGCTGGTCGTGTACGACGTCGCGGGCAACGCGACGACGGTCCGCTTCACCGTGACGGCCGGGTAGTCGCGTCGGCGGATGCGGGGTGCCCAGCGCCCCGCATCCGCCGACTGCCGGAACCCTGCTCCCATGCCCGCCCCAGCATCCCCGACTACCCTCAGTCACATGCGCCGTCTCCTCGTTCTGCCCCTCGTGCTCGCTGCCGGATTCCTCGTCGCCGGATGCTCGCAGGTCACGCAGCTGGCCGGTGATGCTCTCGGCGTCGACGTGCAGGTGACGTGCGCGACGATCGACGACGCCTACGGTCAGTACCAGGCGCTGCTCGAGCAGGGCGAGGTGTCGGCGGAGCAGGCGGATGCGGCGCGGGATCAACTGGTCGCGTCGCTCGACGGGCTCGCGGACGGCGTCGACGGGGCGCTGGGCGATGCCATCCGCTCCGGCGCCGAGAAGATCAGCGGGATGACCGATCTGCGGGCACCCGAGACCATCGAAGCGGTCGAGCAGCTCAAGGAGTCGGCGTCGGCGTTCTGCGGCTGAGCCGGATCGCGCCGGCGACCGTGGCGGCGACGAGCGCGCTGGAGCGGGCGCCGAGGTGGATGCCGTCGCGGTGGCTCGTCACGGTCCGGGCGGTGACCTCGAAGACGTCGATCAGGTCGATGTGGAGGTCGCTCGCCACGCGTCGCACCAGCGGGGCGACCTCGCTCGCGATGATCCGCTCATCGACGCCGCGGCGGTTCTCGAAGGCGACGGGTGGCGTCAGGAGGAACACGGTCGCTCCCCGTGCGCGGTAGCGTTCGGCGAAGTCGGCCAGCTCCGACGCGTATCGTTCCGGATTCCAGTTGTCGCCGCGCGCGTCGTTCGAGCCGAGCATGATGAGCGCGATGTCGGGCTGGGACGCGAGCGATGCTGCGGCGTGCGGAGTCTCGTCGTACGGCCAGTCGCCGTCGCGTTGCAGGGTGCGCCGGTTCACGCCGTAGTTGAGCACCTGATACCGGTCGCCGAGGATCCGCTGGAGGCGGCCGGGGTACGCGCGCCGCGCACGGCCTCGGAACAGCACGCCCGCGCCGTAGGTGTTGCTGTCGCCGACGGCTGCGACTCGGATCCGGTCTTCTCCGAGGCGGGGGACCGGCGGATACATGATCCTTCGATACATCACAGCGATGGTGCCCACCAGGAGGGCGACGCTCGCAGCGGCCGTGAGGATCCTCCGGCGCGCGTCGGACAGCACGGGACGGATCATCCGTCCATCCTCTCTCAATCCCCGTACCTGCGGGGGAAGGAAGGGAGACTGTCACTGAGTGCTGAGACGTGCAGAACAGGAGAGCGATGACGACCGTGTTCCCTCGTTCCGTCTCCGTCGTCATCCCGGTGCGCAACGACGCCCTCCTCCTGGAACAGTGTCTCCGCGCCCTGGAGCGGCAGACGCGCAGAGCCGATGAGGTCATCGTCGTCGACAACGGCAGTACGGATGACACCGTTGCGGTCGCCGAACGGCACGGAGCGCGAGTCGTGTCGGAACCCGTGCAGGGGATCCCTCGCGCCTCGTCGGCCGGCTATGACGCGGCGTCGTGCGACATCATCGCGCGCCTGGACGCTGATTCCCGCCCCGGACCGGACTGGATCGAGCGGATCGAGCGGACGTTCCGCGAACGGGACGACCTCGACTTCGTCACAGGCGACCCGCGCTTCTACGGCTCGACGCCGCTCGTGCACTGGGTGGGAGAACGCCTCTACATCGGTGGCATGTACGCCGCCCTCACTCCGCTGCTCGGACACGCGCCCCTCTTCGGCTCAAACATGGCCATGCGGGCCGAGACCTGGCGGATCCTGAGCGGTGAGGTGCACCGCGAGCCGCAGAACATCCACGACGACTTCGACCTGTCGTTCCACATCCGACCCGGGATGACCGTGCTGCGTGATCGTCGTCTCGTCGTCGAGGTCTCGGCGCGGCCGTTCCAGGACTGGGCTTCGCTTCGACGTCGGCTGAGCTACGTGCTTCCGACCGTGTGGCTGCATCTGCCGCAGGAGCCGCTGTATCGGCGACGGCAGGCCCGGCGGCGGGAGGAGTCGTCGGCGCGCGGCCGGTGAGTCAGCCGCGGGCGCGAGCGTACAGGTCGAGTAGATCCGCCGTCAGCTGGTGCGGAGTGGTCTCGCTCGGGCTGTGCCCTGTCGCATAAGCACGGAAATCCGCATCGATGTCGCGGGCGAACCTCTGGTGGGCGGCCAGCGGCCACAGGTCGTGCGCGCCGGCGACGACGAGTTTGGGCACCGGGAGTGCGCGCACGCTGCTGCGCAGGTCGGGCGTCGCCATCATCAGCCCGATGATCTCGTCGACGCTGCGCCTCCGTGTGAGGGCGAACCGGGAGCGCACGAACTCGAGCCGCCGGGGTGGCACGCGGTTCTTGTTCGTCACGATGCCCCAGATCATCAGGCCGGCGCCGCGCCGCGGGCTCGCGATCGGGGCGATCGGACCCAACCACTTCATGGTGGCGAAGACGTTGCCGGCGCCCGGGGGAGTCGTGAGAAGGGCGAGCGAGAGGACGAGCTCAGGGCGGCGGATCGCCACGGACTGCGCGATCGTGCCCGCGAACGAATAGCCCAGCAGATGGGCCGGGGCGCCTGCTTCGAGGAACGCGACGAGGTCGTCGATGAACAGGTCGTACGTGTAAGCCCGGTCCGCGCCGGCGGCATGCGATTCGTACTGGCCGGCAAGGTCGAAGGACTGCACGAAGTATCCGGCCTGTGCCAGAAGTGGCAGCATCAGCGCGAAATCCTCTTTGGATCCCGTCGCACCCGGCACCAGGACCGCACGAGGGTGCGTCGGATCACCGAGCGACACGACGGCCAGCTCACCGCTCGGCGCCGAGAACCACGACCTCACTGAGCCGGCGGGCGGAATCGTCCAATCGATGTCACCGATCGCGGCATCGAGCGCGGCGGCGGATCCGGCTGCCCGCTCACTTCGCGAATCCGTCGACACGCTGACACGGTACTCCCGCGCTCCGGTGCGCGGGCGGAGCGCGCGCCGGGAGATGCGCGGGCCGGTCAGTGTGCCCGGTCCTGCTCCAGCATCATCCGGGCGAGGTTGCGGGCCGAGTCCCATGGTCGATCGAAGGTCTCCATGCCGACCGTGACGATCGCCCCCTCGTAGAGCAGCATCATGGCCTGCGATATCTTCTCCGGGTTCGAGACGCCCGCTTCCTCGCACAGTTCGGCGAAGAGTTCGAGCAACCAGCTCTTCTGCCGAGCGACCTCGGGGAAGACGGGGTGGCCGTCGTGGCCGTCGCCGATCTCTGCGCGCGCGTTGATCGCGCTGCACCCCTTCGGGCTGTTGGCGTCCGACCAGGAGATCGCGGCGTCGAAGATAGCCAGGACGCGATCCGCGCCCGGATCCGGGACGCGAGCGAGGTGCTCGGCGACGTGGGCGCGCCAGCGCGCATCGCGGTGTTGCAGGTAGGAGACGACCAGGACTTCTTTCGAACCGAACCGGTCGTAGAGCGTCTTCTTCGTGACGCCGGCGGCTTCCGCGATCGTGTCGACTCCGACGGCGTGGATGCCGCGTTCGTAGAAGAGCGCTGATGCGGCGTCGAGCACGCGGGTGGCACCCGGTGTGAGGGGAGCGAGCTCAGGGATGGGGACGGCCATGACACCGAGTATACCAACCTGTATAGTCGAGCAGGTGAGTAAACAGATCGGTATACTTCACATCGGTGTGACGGTCGCGGCCTCCGTGGCGTTCGTCGTGACCTGGAGCTCCGGCTTCCTCGTGCCCGCGCTCGCCGCGGTGGAAGTCTCGCCGTTGACACTGCTGGTGTGGAGGTTCGTGCCTCTCGCTGTGATCCTGTTGGCCGTGGTCGGGTTCACCGGTGCGGCACGGGGTGTCTCCGCGGCCGATGTGAGGCGTCAGGCGCTCATCGGCCTGTTCGCCCAGTTCGGCTATTGCGTCGCCGTCTACGGAGCGATCGCCTCCGGTGTCGCTACCGGTACCACTGCCCTGATCGATGCCGTGCAGCCGCTCATCGTCGCGGTCCTCGTCGGCCCACTGCTCGGGTTGAGGGTGCGCGCGGCGCAGTGGGCCGGACTCCTGGTCGGCGCGGTCGGGGTCCTCCTGATCGTGCGCTCGCAGCTTGACGACTCCGTCGCGCATCCGGCCGCGCTCCTGTGGCCTGTGACGGCGATGGCCTGCCTCATCATCGGCACGTTCCTCCAGCGTCGGTCCCGACCACGGACGGGCACCCTCGTCGCCTTGACCATCCACGTGACGGTCACTGCCGCGGTGCTCGTGCCGGTCGCTGCGGCTTTCGAGGCGCTCGCACCGCCGTCATCCGCCTCTTTCTGGCTCGCCGCCGGATTCGCGGCTGTGTTCCCGACACTTGCGGCGTATGGCTTGTATTGGTGGCTGCTACGTCGGGTTGGCATCACGGCGCTGAACGCCCTGCTCTTCCTGATCGCGCCGACGACGGCACTCGCGGGTGCCGTCCTTCTCGGTGAGCCGCTGACGATCGTGACGCTCCTCGGCTTCCTCCTCTGCGCGGTGGGCGTGGCGGCGGTGCTCGTCGGCGAGGCTCGGCCCGCAGGTGCTGTCGATCACGGGTCCGTCCGGGTGAGAATGCGGCCGAGGCGTGGAGCTGGCGAGGCTGCGCGATAGCATCGACTCCATGAACTTCAATCGCTCCGCATGGTGGTGGCTGCGCTAGCAGCCGGTTGAAGTGTGTTCACGGGCTGCACGGCAGCTCGTGGCAGCACGCGAGGACTCCGTGTGGCTCCCTATCGATGGGAGAAAGAACGATGGAGTCCTTCATTGCGACGGCGCAGCGCTCGGCGGAGGTCGCGGCCGCCGTGGACCGACACCCGTAGCGGTTCCGAGTGCTCACGGGGGAGCGGCCGACCGGACCGCTGCACCTGGGGCACTACTTCGGGACGATACGGGAGCGCGTCCGGCTGCAACAAGCCGGAGTCGAGATGTTTCTCGTGCTCGCCGACTACCAGGTCATCACCGACCGCGATACGACGGACAACGTCCGTGAGAACGTTCACGGTGCCGTGCTCGACTACCTCGCCGCCGGAATCGACCCGGAGCGCACCACGATCTTCACGCACTCCTCGATCCCTGCTCTGAATCAGCTGCTGCTGCCGTTCCTCAGTCTCGTCACCGAGGCGGAACTGCACAGGAACCCCACGGTCAAGTCGGAGTACGCGGCGTCCGGTCGCGCGCTGAGCGGGCTGCTGCTGACGTATCCGGTGCACCAGGCGGCCGACATCCTCTTCTGCAAGGGCAACCTCGTTCCGGTCGGGAAGGACAACCTGCCGCACGTCGAGATGACCCGGGTCATCGCCCGACGGTTCAACGAGCGCTACGGCGAGCTCTTCCCCGTGCCGGATGCGCTCGTCACGGCGACACCGGAGGTGCCGGGGTTGGACGGACGGAAGATGTCGAAGAGCTACGGCAACGCGATCTCCCTCTCGATGACACCGGAGGAGACCGTCGCGGCGATCCGCCGAACACGGACGGATCAGGAACGGCGGATCACGTTCGATCCCGAAGCGCGTCCCGGTGTCTCCGCATTGCTGACGACGGCTGCGCTGTGCCTGGATGTCACGCCCGCCGAGCTCGCGGACGACGTCGGTGACGCGGGAAGCAACGCGCTGAAGACCGTGACCGCCGCGGCGGTGAACGACTTCCTGGCGCCGATGCGTGAGCGCCGGCGGAGTCTTGCCGCAGATGGCGAGCTGGTGCGCTCGGTCCTGCGCCGCGGGAACGAGCGTGCGAATGCGGAGGCGGAAGCGACTTTGGACGAGGTGCGCGAGGCGATGGGGACCGTGTACTGCTGAGGCGTCGAGTCGCGAGCCCCGAGCCCCGGGGCGCCGCTACGGGCGTCGGGCCTCGATCAGGTGACGCGTCGAATGCGCGACGAACGGTCCGTCGGCCTGGATCCTGTCGTGCAGGTCACGGAGCCGGTCGAGACTGTTCTCGACCGTGAACCCGGGCACCCACCAGATCACCTTGCGGAGCAGGTAGACCGCCGCGGCGACGTCGTGGATCTCGATGCGAAGCCTCACGGTTCGCAGATCGATGACCTCGAGCCCCGCAGCCCGTGCGGCGTCGGCCTCGTCGTCGGGGTGGCGTCCGCGGCGCGCTTCCGGCTGGGGGCCCAGGAAGAACTCGATCAGCTCGAACGCGCTCGCTCGCCCGACGTGCTGTGCGAAGTAGGTTCCGCCCGGCGTCAGCACCCGCGCGATCTCCGACCACCAGATCGTCGCCGGATGCCTGCTGGTGACGAGGTCGAAGGCTTCATCGCCGAACGGTAGTGGCGGCTCGTCGGGGTCCGCGACGACCACCACACCACGGGGATGCAGGAGCCGCGTCGCGCGACGCACGTTCGGTGGCCAGGACTCGGTCGCCACGGCGGCGGGCGGGAAGGCCGCGGCCTCGGCGAGAACCTCCCCGCCGCCGGTCTGGATGTCGAGCGACGCGGACGCACCGCCGAGGCGCTCGGACAGGAGACGGGCGTAGCCCCACGGAGGTCTCTCCTCGGTGGCTCTTCCGTCCAGCCAGCCGAAGTCCCATCCGGTCACGTCGGCGGTCCTTCCGGCTTCGATCAGTGCCTCGAAGGAATCGGTCATGGATCGATTCTCTCAGCGACCACCCCACCGGAGTCTTTAGTTGCACTTTAGCAACTAAAGGCGTATGGTTGACCTCGATCAACTTTCTACGCAGGAGCATTTCCCCTTGGCACACACCCCATCCGCAGTATCCGAGACACGCTCGGCACGCGAAGTCTTCACCGCGATCTCCGGGCTCGTCGTCGGCATGTTCGTCGCCGTGCTCTCCGGCACGGTCGTGTCGACCTCGATGCCGGTCATCATCGCCGACCTCGGCGGCACGCAGTCGCAGTACACCTGGGTGATCACGGCGAGCCTGCTGGCGACCGCGGTCTCGACCCCGATCTGGGGCAAGCTGGCCGACCTGGTCGACCGCAAGGTGCTCGTCCAGATCTCCCTCATCCTCTTCACCGTCGGCACCGTGATCGCCGGCTTCTCGACCGACACGAACATGCTCATCGCCGTCCGCGTCGTCCAGGGAATCGGTGTCGGCGGCCTGATGTCGCTGGTCATGATCGCGGTGGCTCTCATCATCTCCCCGCGTGAGCGCGGCAAGTACATGGGCGTCGTCGGTGGCATCATGGCCCTCGGCACCATCGGCGGCCCGCTGCTCGGCGGACTCCTCACCGACGTGTGGGGCTGGCGCTCCAACTTCTTCGTCGGCGTGCCCTTCGCGATCCTGGCCCTCGTGCTGCTGCAGTTCACCCTGCACCTGCCCAAGCCGCAGCGCGACTCGAAGGTGTCGATCGACTACTTCGGCATCGTGCTGCTCGCGGTCGGTGTCTCGACCCTGCTCATCTGGGTCTCGATGGGCGGCAACCAGTTCGACTGGGACTCCTCGACCAGCATCATGCTCGCCGTCACGGCCGGCGTCGCCATCGCCGCATTCATCACGGTCGAGTTCTTCGTCAAGGAACCGATCGTGCCGATGTCGCTGTTCCGCAATCGCACCTTCACGCTGTCGGTCGTCGCGTCGATCGCGATCGGCGTCTCGATGTTCGCCACCTCGGTGTTCCTCGCGCAGTACTTCCAGCTCGCTCGGGGCGCCACGCCCACCGAGTCGGGTCTCATGACCATCCCGATGATCATCGGTCAGATGGGCGCGTCGATCATCATCGGCCAGCTCGTGAGCCGGTTCGGCAAGTGGAAGGGGTGGATGCTGACCGGTTCGGTCCTGGCGACCGTGGGCGTCAGCCTGATGTCCACGCTGCGCTACGACACCCCGTTCCCGCTGGTCGCCGTGTACATGTTCGTCCTCGGTGCCGGACTCGGCATGGTCATGCAGAACCTCACGCTCATCGTGCAGAACGACACCGCCCCGCAGCAGCTGGGGGCCGCCTCGTCGAACGTGAACTTCTTCCGCACGATCGCGGGCACCATCGGCGTGACCGTGATGGGCTCGCTCCTGTCCACCAGCGTCGGCACGTACGTCACGGACGGGCTCGCCGGCTTCACGCCGACCTCGCAAGAAGAGGTCGACGCCTTGAAGCACCTCGCCTCGGGTGACGTCCCGAAGGTCGGGCAGCTGCCGGACACGATCCGCTCGATCGTCGAGAGCGCCTACGGTCATGGCATCGCCGACGCCTTCATCGTCGCGATTCCGCTCGCCGTGATCGCCATCGTCGCCATCGCGTTCATCAAGAACAAGCCGCTGTCGACGAAGAACGCCGCGGAGCAGATGCTCGAGCAGGCGGAGGAGTCGGTGATCGAGGTCTCCGAGGCCGAGGTCGGCGCCTCGCTCTCGACCGGAGCCATCCGGATCGACGGCGGGGAGTCCGCGACTCCGAAGACCGGTTCGGTGGGAGTGCTCGAACGCGAAGATCGGGACCAGGAGCGCTGACATGTCGTCCCCGGGAGCGGTCGCCTCGACGGATGTCGACAGTGCGCTCGGCGACCTGCAAGCGCATCTGAACCTCATCTTCGCGCGGACCAGGTCGCTGTGGAAGGAATCTGCAGCTCGGGTCCACCCCGAGCTGCAGGTCGCCGGCTACAAGCTGCTGACGTTCATCGATCGAGCGGGTACGGCCAACGCGCACGAGCTCGCAGACCGGTTCGAGATGGATAAATCGGTCATCAGTCGCCAGGTGCGGATGCTGGAGGAGCTGGCGCTTCTGGAGTCACGACCGGATGAGCGCGACGGACGACTCCGGGTGCTGACGGTCACGGCCGGTGCGGGTGCGGCGCTCGCGGAGGTCCGCCGCGAGTACGGCTCCCGCCTCCAAGCCGTGATCGATGAGCTCACCCCCGAGGAGATCCGCGCCGCGTCCAAGGTCTTCCGGCTGCTCGCAGAAGTGTGAGACGAAGCCCCGCTGTCACGATCGACAGCGGGGCTTCGCCGTACACTGGCGTTCTCGTGCAGTCCGTGGCGGGGGCTCGCGGCCCGTACCCGACATCGACGGTCACATCCAGATCCGATATGCCCGTGGCGAGCTTCACCTTGTGAAGGATCGGATTCTGGCTGCGTTGGTGCGGCGAACCCATCAATAGGGGACCTCACCCCGCCTCACGAGCTACAGCATGCCGCTCGTTCTTGCGTATCCAGGGTGATCGCACGCACCGCTTGACGCGTGTTGCGCGCTCTGTCGTGTTTACTCCGAATAGAGAGCCGCATCTAGTCCCGTGGCCCGATAGGGCACCGCAACAGGCGTAAGCAGAACTGGGAGTCCGCTATCAGCCGCGTATTTGTCCTGGAATTCGTACGCGTCATCTTCGACATCGAAAACACCGATGAAACCAGGAGTATCTTCCAAGTGCACAATCCACACCCTCATGAACGGAATGTAGCACTGACCTCCGGGCCGCTCCGCCCCTCGAACGTCCTCAACCGGCACCGACGTCGCCCTCGCGGCGCGACTACAGACCGTCACGTGCCGGTGCGGCAGGCCCATCGTCCGCAGGGTCTTCATCCGGTGATGGGGAACTGGGCGAGCCCGCGGTGAGCGCGAGCGCCGTGACAGCGGCGGTGGCCGCTGCTGCGATGCTGCGGCGCAGGTGACGAGCAATGCTCATGGTGGGACAGTAGCGCAGCAGCTGGCCACCCCCTTCGCCGTACACTGGCGAGCATGAGCGCCTCCTCCGACGCCCCCGCCGAGACCCCCGCATCCGACGCCGACGCGGAACTGTTGGGGGACGCGGAGATCGATCACGCCATCACCCGGGTCGAACAGGAACTCGGGCGTCTCTTCGCACGGATCCGGGTGAGCTGGCGTGAGGCCGCGGCCACCGTGCACCCCGACCTGCAGCCCCTCGGCTACCAAGTGCTCACCTCCATCGCGACGGGCAAGGCGACCTCGGCCGGGGCGATCATCGAACGCCTGCAGACCGACAAGTCGGCTGTGAGTCGCCAGGTACGCCAGCTCGAACAGCTGGGACTCGTCGAGAGCATCCCGGATCCGGAGGACGGCCGGGCGCGCGTCCTCGTGGCCACCGACCTCGCCCAGGAGCGGGTCGCGCTCGCGCGGTCGCAGTACGAGGGGCGCATCGGGGAGCGGCTGCGCAGGTGGACGGCAGCCGACCTCGACCACTTCGCCGACCTGCTCGCGGCGCTCGGCGGGAACTGAGGGAATACGGGGAGCGCTCCGGGCCTTACCTCCCACTGTGAATCTCTACGAACCCGCCCGCTTCGGCGCGCTCCCGCTGACCAATCGCGTCGTCATGGCGCCGCTCACCCGCACGCGTGCCGATGACGACGGTGTGCCGACCGCGACGATGGCGGAGTATTACCGACAGCGCGCAGGGCAGGGACTGATCATCTCCGAAGGTGTCTGGCCGGCTCTTGAAGGCAAGTCCTACTCCGGACAGCCGGGCATCGTCACGCCCGCACAGATCGAGGCGTGGAAGTCGATCACCGCGGCGGTCCACGCCGAGGGAGGAACGATCGTGATGCAGCTCATGCACGGCGGTCGTGTGGGTCACCCCGCGATCTCGGGGGAGCCCCGGGTCGTCGCTCCGAGCGCGCTCGCCGCACCGGGACAGACCCACACGCCCGAAGGCAAGGCCGATCTGCCCATCGCCCACGCCCTCACGCTGGAGGAGATCCCCGAGGTCGTCGAGCAGTTCGCTCAGGCCGCACGTAACGCGATCGCCGCCGGCTTCGACGGCGTCGAGGTGCACGGTGCCAACGGCTACCTGGTGCACGAGTTCCTCTCGCCCGTGTCGAACGTCCGCGACGACGCGTACGGCGGGTCTCCCGAGAACCGGGCACGCTTCGCGATCGAGGTCGTGTCGGCCGTCGCTGCCGCCGTCGGAGCCGATCGCACCGGCATCCGTCTCTCGCCGCAGCACAACATCCAGGGTGTGCTGGAAGAGGACGACGCCGACGTACACGCGACCTACACGGCCGTCGCCGAGGGGCTCGCGCCGCTCGGCCTCGCCTTCATCGACGTGCTCAACGCCGATCCTGCCGGCGAGCTCGTGCAGCACATCCGCCGCACGGCGGGCGCCCCGCTGATCGTCAACACCGGCTTCGCGATCGAGACGACGCGGGACGCCGCAGAGGCACTCGTCGCCGACGGCATCGCCGATGCGGTCGCTGCCGGGCGTCCGGTGATCGCCAACCCCGACCTGATCGAGCGCTGGCGTCAGGACTCCGAGCTCAACGAACCCCGCCCCGCGCTGTTCTACGGCCGGACCGCGGAGGGGTACACCGACTACCCGTCGCTGGAGTCGGTGCGCGTCGGAGCCTGACCTACGGTTCCCGGCGGACGTCGACGAACGAGAGCGGGCGGAATCAATGCACTTATCGCAACTTATGTACATAAGTTGTATAACGTCGTTATGAACACGATCAGCCGCAGTGTCCCATCGAAGGATCTGCGCGACAGCCTCGCTGACGTCCTCGGGGGCGTCGCTTACGGTTCGGAGCGCGTGGGCGTCACGCGTCACGGGAAGCTCACTGCCGTGGTGATCAGTGTGGACGACCTCGAGCTGCTTGAGGAGCTCGAGGCCGCCCGCGATGCGGCAGAGTTCGCCGCGGCGCGCACGGCCGATGATGGGCAGCGCGTCACGCTGGATGAACTGCGCTCGGAAGTTGCGTGACTGCGTATCGGGTCGAGTTCACGACGGCGGCCGCGAAAGAGGTCCGCAAGCTGGATCCACAGAATCGTCGCCGCATTCTGGGTGGCTCACCGGCGTGACGTCTACGAGATGTGAGCGGACGACGGTCGTCAGAGCGCGATGTCACCGGCCGTGTCGAGAGGTCGCCATCCGGTCTCCCGTGCTCCCGGCTCCACGAGCACGTCGGAGGCGAGCAGTGGCCCGAGGTCGAGCCCGGTCAGGGTGGCGATGTCGGAGATGGGCACTTGGAACGTGCGGAACGCCGCCAATGGTGGGACGACGAGTGTCGTCTCACGGGTGTCGACCAGCGCGGACTGATCGAGCACGAAGCCGGCCGCAGCGAGCTCGTCTCCGCTGCGCCATGCGGCGATCTTCCAGAAGCGGCGCGGGATCCGGACACCCCGGTAGGGCGGGTCATCGTCGGCGAGGATCGGTGCGGTGAAGACCGACACGCGCTGGTCTGTGGTCTCGGCGTAGGCGAGCACGTGATCCTCGAGGCCGAGCCAGAGCTCCTTGGACTGGTTGAACGCCGCCGCCTGGGGTGCGGCGTTGGGATAGAAGAAGGTCGCCTCCGCCGCCGACCTCGCCTCGGAGAGCTCGCCCCAGCCCGGGTCGCGCCGCCGCACCAAGTGGCCGCGATCGAGATCGTTGCGCGCGTAGACCGCCGGCCCCGTCTGCTCATTGGCGGGGATGCGGGGATCGAGCCGCCACTCGCCCGTGCGGGGGAGTTCCCGGAGCCGGGCACCGTCGATGTTGACCGCCGTCACTGCAGCCAGTCTGCGTGCGGGGTCGAGCAGCACGGTGAAGCGCGGGTAGGGAAGTTCACGGCTCGGTTGCGCGGGGCGCGGAAGTGGCAGTGGCGTGCCGAGGAAGTCCGGGTCGTAGCCGTCAGTCATGCTCCTATCGTGCACGGGGCCTCCGACGAGGGCTATCCGGATCGAAGGGCACTACCTCTTTCGTCACCGGGCTCGACGATCACGTCGAGCGCAACTCCCTCGCAGCCGACGCGCGGAAGAGCGGCGAGACCGCTGCCGCGCACGGAGTCTCCCGTGGCCCATCGAGGATCGGTCGATACCACGACCCGACCGACGCCGTTCGTCAAGGTCACCTCGCATCCGAGTGCGGCGAAACGCGGAGTGAGGTCCTGTTCGACGGCCGACACCAGCAGGTCGAGTCCGGCGACTCCGATGCGCGCACCGTCCACCTCGGCGGGGACCGCGATCGTGATCGTGTATTCGTCGCTGCACAGGTAGTCGACGTAGGGGCCTGCGACGTGCGGCTCTCCGGTGGCCATCGGCACCCGGAACCACTCCAGCGCGCTGTAGTCGATGTTCTCCTTGTTCAGTGACTGGGAGGCGAGAACGAGCTGTCTCCGATCCTCGCCCTGCCACCAGGCGAGGTGACTGTGCGCGTCGGTGAGGAGGTCGATCGCCGCGATGAATCCTGCTCCGTAGACGGGTCTCTCCTGCAAAGCAAGAGTCGTCAGGGCGTGGGGTTCCACGAGCGTGTCGATCTTCGAACGGGTGAGCGCGCCGGTCGCTCTCGCCTCGGAGACCTGGGCGGCGAACGGGTCCACCCAGTCGAGGAGCGTGCGCACGGGCGCCGTGAAGTAGTCCTCCACGATCGCCGCTGCGGCCTGGATGGCGGTGTCGGTTGCTGTGTTCATCATCGCGTCCTCCTGTGCACGTCGATGGGGGCTGTGTTCTAGCCGGTGGCGGCCTGGAGCCGGATCAGGGCATCGATGGTCTCCGCCGCCATGAGCTCGGTTCTCGCCCCGGCGGCATCGGGGTCTCCGGCCTCCACGGCGTCGATCACGGCGGCGAGGTGAGCGGCCTGCCGTCGGAGGTTCTCGGTCTCGTAGGCGACGAGGCGCAGAAAGGGGGAGAGCTCCGCCTGCAGCTTCATCTGCTCGCGGGTGAGTCGCGCCGACTGGCTCAACGCGACGATCTCGATCTGCACGTCGTCGAGGAGGCGGCGCTGTGCTTCGGGGTCGAGGTCTTCGATCCGCTCCAGCCGGCGACGCACCCGCTGTGTTTCGCTGGGATCGGCGCGCCTCGCCGCGAGTCGGACGCATGCTCCGGTGATGGCGGCGTAGTGGGCACCGAGGTCTCGCAGTGCCAGGCGCGACGTGCGGCGCACGGCCTCTCTGGCGAAGGTGAGCGGATCGGCGTGCGCGGCGACGAAGCTGCCTCCGTTGCGCCCGCGGCGGGTGACGACGAGGCCGCGGCCCCGGAGGGCGAGGAGCGCTTCACGTACCGTCACGGGGGCGACCCCGAGGCTCTTGCTCAGGTCTGCTTCCGATGGGAGTCTCTCACCGGCGCGGAGGTGCCCGCGCGTGATCGCATCGACCAGGCGACGCTCGACGAGTTCCGCCCTGCCTTCGTCGCCGATCGGCTGGAACAACGCCCCCTGGAGTCGATGCGGCTGCGCATGCTCCGTCTCTGTGTCGAGTCCGGGGGAGAGCTCCGCAGAGGCGTGCGTCGGGTGCGTCGTCGAGCTCGATCCCATCCTGCGATTCTCCCTTCCGTGATCACGATACCCAAGAAGTTCCTGTTGACATATTACCTATGGGTTTATATGTTTTGGTGAATCTTCCGAGTTCGACGACGATCTGAGGAGCGCGAGATGATCGCCACGGCACCCGCAGCACCCACAACACCCGAGGGCACACGCCCGGACGGGACGGTGACTCTGAGCGGCGTCACCAAGTCCTTCGGCGAATTCACCGCCGTCCGCGACCTCGACCTCGAGGTCGCGTCGGGTGAGTTCCTGTCGATGCTGGGCCCCTCCGGCTCCGGCAAGACCACGGTGCTGCGCATGATCGCCGGCTTCGAAGACGTCACCGCGGGCAGCATCCTCCTTTCCGGAGTGGACGTCACGCGTACGCCACCGCATTCGCGCCCGGTGAACACGGTCTTCCAGGACTACGCGCTCTTCCCGCACCTGACCATCGCCGACAACGTCGGCTACGGGCTCCGCGTGCGCGGCGAAGGCAAGGCCGCCCGGGCCGCCCGGGTGCACACCTCCCTCGAGCAGGTGCGCCTCGACCATGTCGCCGACCGACTGCCCCACCAGCTCTCGGGCGGCCAGCGTCAACGCATCGCCCTGGCCCGAGCGCTGATCCTGCGCCCGCAGGTGCTGCTGCTCGACGAGCCGCTCGGCGCGCTCGACAAGCAGCTCCGCGAGCAGATGCAGATCGAGCTCAAGCAGATCCAGCGCGAAGTCGGAATCACCTTCATCTTCGTCACCCACGATCAGGAGGAGGCGCTCACGTTGAGCGACCGGGTCGCGGTGTTCAACGGCGGCCGGGTCGAACAGGTGGGTGCCCCTCGAGATGTCTACGAGCGACCGGAGACGGAGTTCGTCGCGCGCTTCCTCGGCCTCTCGAACCTCATCGGCGGGGAACTCGCCGAGGCCCTCACCGGTGACCGGCGGACGATGAGCGTGCGACCGGAGCGCATGCGGTTGACGGGCCGCGATGCGGCGCTCTCCCCGGGGGAGGTCTTCCTCGACGGCACGATCACCGAGATCGTCTACACCGGCCCGGCCACCCGCTACCTGATCGCGACCGACGCGGGGATGGACGTCACCGCCGAACGTCCCAATGCCCGGCACTCCGCCGCCGACGACCTCGCCCGCGGTCACCACGTCCGTGTCGTCTGGTCTCCCGACCAGGCGGCTCGGCTTCCCTGAAGAACGCAACAACCGAACACCCGATGCACACCTGCAGCACTGATCACGAAGGAGCGATCCATGCGTAAGAAGATCCTGGCCACCACGGCGATGGCAGCCGCCGCCGTCCTCGCCCTGTCCGGCTGTACCACCGGAGGTGAGGCCACCGAAGGCTCCGGCGAACTCCAGATCGACGTTCCCGACATCGCCATGCAGGATGCCCTCGGCGACTACGAGGGAGAGGTGAACATCGTCGCCTGGAGTGGATTCGTCGAGCCGGCGTGGAGCGACGCCTTCACGAGCGAGACCGGGTGCGTGGTGAACCGTCGTGTCGCCGGTACCAGCGACGAGATGGTCCAGCTCATGCGCACCGGCGACTACGACCTGGTCTCCGCTTCGGGGGATGCGAGCCTGCGTCTGATCGCCGGCGGCGACGTGCAGCCACTCAACCTGGAGCTCATCCCGAACTTCGGCGACGACATCGTCGAGGGCATGAAGGGCCAGATCTACGACACGATCAATGGCAAGTCGTACGGCATCCCGATCGGTCGAGGTGCGAACATCCTGCAGTACAACAGCGAGATCGTCACCGAGGAGCCCACCAGCTGGGACGTCGCCTGGGAGAAGGACAGCCCGTATGCGGGCAAGGTCATCGCCTACGATGCTCCGATCTACATCGCCGACGCCGCGGTGTACCTGATGGCGCACGAGCCCGACCTCGGCATCACGAACCCGTACGCGCTCGACGAGGAGCAACTGGAGGCGGCGATCGACCTGCTCAAGCGGCAGAACGAGATCGTCTCCGAGTACTGGTCCGACCCCGCGGCACAGATCACGTCCTTCGCGGGCGGGACCACCGTGCTCGGCACATCGTGGGAGGTGCTGCGCAAGCTCACGGAGGATGACAGGTTCCAGAGCGTGCTGCCCGAAGAGGGCTCGACCGGCTGGTCGGACGCCTGGATGCTGGCCACAGAATCGAAGAACCCGAACTGCGCGTACGCATGGATGGACTACTCGTCTTCCCCGGAGGTGAACGGCGCGATCGCGATGAACTTCGGCATGGCGCCGGCCAACGCCGCCTTCTGCGACACCAGCGAGGAGGCGAAGGCGCACTGCGAGTACTTCAACGCGACGGACGAGGAGTACTTCAAGAACGTCTGGTTCTGGACGACGCCGATCGAACAGTGCATCGACGGCCGCACCGACGTCACCTGCACCAACTTCCAGCAGTGGACGGACGCCTGGCTCTCGGTCAAGGGCTGAGCCGCCTCGAGGGGGTGGGTCGGCAGGCCCATCCCCTCATCCGCCCGCATCTTCCGCAACCACGAACGGGATCGACATGAAGCGCCGCCTCCGGATCGCCGGGCTCCTGGCCCTCCCGATGACCTGGCTCATCGGGATCTACATCTTCTCGCTGGTCATGCTCCTGGTGACCGCGTTCTGGATCACCGACCCCTTCACCTCGAAGGTGAAGCCGGGGTTCACGCTGCGCAACTTCGAGCAGCTCCTCGTCAATCCCGCCTACCTGTCGACATCGATGCGGACGCTGGGCATCGCGCTCGCGGTGACGGTGCTCGCCATCCTCATCTCGGTGCCTCTCGGCATCTTCATGGCCAAGATCGCGTCGCCGTGGCTGCGGGCGCTCCTGGCCGTGTCGATCACCCTGCCGCTGTGGGCCGGGTACCTGGTGAAGGTGCTCGCGATGCGCATCACCTTCACCGAGCAGGGGTTCGCGAATTGGTTGCTGGCACCGTTCGGGATGTCCGGTCCGGGGTTCAGCGTGCTCACCGTCGTGCTCACCCTGACCTACCTGTGGCTGCCGTACATGGCGGTCCCGGTGTACACCGCGATCCGCCAGGTGCCGCCCAACCTCTTCGATGCGTCCGCCGACCTCGGTGCCGGATCATGGCGAACGATCGCATCGGTGGTCCTGCCGATCATCAAGCCGGCCCTCATCGCCGGCTCCGTCTTCACGTTCTCCCTGAGCCTCGGCGACTATCTGGTCGCCCGCTTCGTCGGCGGGGACACGCAGATGATCGGCAGCGTGATCGCGTCGAACATCAACCTGAACCCGCCGCTGGCGGCCGCGTACTCGCTGGTCCCCATCGCGTTCGTCGTCATCTATCTGGTGAGCGTGCAGCGCACCGGTGCTCTCGAAAGGATGTGAGTCGCATGCTGAGACTGTCCCGCACCTCGAAGGTCGTGCTCGGCGTCATCGTCGCGGTCGTCCTCGCCTTCATGTACATCCCGCTCGCGCTCGTGGTGCTCAACTCGTTCAACGCCGCGCGCATCGTGAGCTGGCCCGTGAGCGGGTTCTCGCTCGAGTGGTGGGGCAAGGCGTTCACCAGCGAACCGGTGCGCGCGGCGCTCCTGAACTCCGTGCTGGTCGCTTCCGGCGCAACCGTGATCGCCGTGATCCTCGGCACGCTCGTGGCCTTCGCCCTCCAGAGGTATTCGTTCTTCGGACAGCGCGCCGTGAACCTCCTGGTGGTGCTGCCGATCGCGTTGCCGGGCATCGTCACCGGCGTCGCCCTCAACAACACGTACAACCAGATCCTCGAGCCGATCGGCATCCAGGTCGGCTTCTACGGCATGATCATCGCGCACGGCACCTTCTGCATCGTCATGGTGTTCAACAACGTGCTCGCCCGGCTGCGACGAATGAACCCCGGCATCGAAGAGGCCTCGAAGGACCTCGGTGCGAGCCCGTGGCAGACCTTCCTGCTGGTGACCCTCCCGCAGTTCCGCAGTGCGCTGATCGCCGGAGCGATCCTCGCCTTCGCGCTCAGCTTCGACGAGGTGTACGTCACGATCTTCACGGCTCCGCCGGGCGTCGACACCCTGCCGCTGTGGATCATGAACCAGATGGCGAGACCCAACGAGGCCAACGTCGTCAACGTCGTCGCGACGGTCGTCATCGTCGCGTCCTTCATCCCGGTGTGGATCTCACAGCGGCTGGGGAAGGAGGTCGACGAGCGCGACTGACCGGTCAGTCGTCGGTGCGGAAGCCGGCCGCCTTGTGCGTGCCGTCGCAGAAGGGCTTGAGGGCGGAGAGGCCGCAGCGGCAGAGGGCGACCGTCCGGCGGTGCGGCGCGATCGGATCCCCCTCGACGGTCAGCACCTCGATGTAGCCCCGTACCAGCAGCGGGCCGTCGGGGTACGGCGTGATCGTCACAGGCTCCCGTGCGGCGCTCATACGCCCGCCCGCTGCCGGAGCGCGGAGGCCCCCGCCGTCCACGCCTCCAGAGTGGCGGTGCCACCCCAACCGTCCACCGTCAGGCAGGCGGCGGCCCCGAACATGATGTCGGGGAGTAACTCCGGATGGTCTTCGGCGAGGCTTCCCGCCAGATCACGGGCGGCGATCTGCTCGTGCACCGCATCCGCTTCCACATGCTCGTCGAAGTACGCCGTCACCGCGTCGTCGAAACCCAGACGACGCAAGCCGTCGGCGTACAGGCGGCAGGGGATGGAGGACGTCATCTCGTAGGCCGCCAGGTGTCCGACGATCGCGCCCACCAGGCGGCGGTTGAGGCCGAACAGCGACATCATGTTCAGCGAGGCGAGGGTGAGCGCGGGCAGATCGTCGATGTACGCGCCATAGGTCGCGTCGAGACCCGCGGCCGTCATCGCACGAGCGAAGAGAACGGCGTGCACACGCTGGGGACGCCCGCCTCCGTACTCGTCGGACTGGATCTCGACCAGCGCAGCCTTGGCGCGACCGTCCAGCCGCGGGATCGCCCACGAGTGCGGGTCGGCCTCGCGCAGCGTGTAGGCCGAACGTTGGATGAGCATCTCCCGCGCCTGCTCCTCGGTCGCCTTCTTCACGAAGTAGCGTGAGAGGCTCGGCCCGGTGTCGGCCTCGGCGAGGGCGAAGAGGGCGCGGCCGACGGCATCCACGGTCGGGTCCGGCAGGTCGGGCGTCGGAATGCGCGCGCGCAGTGACCTCTCGAACGCCGCCTCGAGGGCCTGTCTGGTCTGCAGGAGCGCGGGGTCCCACTCGAGCTCGGCGTCCAGCTGCGGCAGCGATCCGTAGGCGGAGGCGTAGAGGACGAACAGCGCGAGCTGGATGTCGTCGTCGCGCACGACGTCGGTGCTCGCTGCCATGGCGTCGGCGGCGAGTGCGGTGTGGTCGGACGCGGTGCCCTCCGTGAGATGTGCGATGACTGCGCGGCTCAGCGGGCCTCGATCGCGGAAGGTGAGGGCAGTGGGGGCGACGAGGGTGGATGCGGTCATAGGTCGGGCTCCTGACGATGGGGACAGGAGCATCCTGTGCGCAAACCTGTGACAGGTACAGGGACTTGACGCGGAGGCTCCGACGCCTCTCTAAGGGCAGGTCTCGAACGCGTACCCGTCGTCACCGGGCGTGACGAGATCACGGTCGCGGAGGACCATCGAGGAGGGCGCGTCGCCGTCTGCGCACATCTCGATGAACGGGCGGGGGAGTTCATCCGTGTACTCGATGTCGATGACGTGCTCTCCGTAGACCGCGGTGTACACGCCGCACTCCCGGTACACCGCGCATTCCTCGGTGACCGCGAAGTCGAAGCCCGCTTGCTCGTGCAGTGTGGATGCGTCTTCCGCGGCGTTCTTCTGTCCGGCAGCAAGCCCCGCCGCGTGGGCGGCCTCGACGTAGAGGGTCGCCAGCGCGAGGTTGTCCTCGAGCGAGAGCGCGCCGTCCGACCGCGAGTACGAGTCGAGGTTGTCGAACTCCACGGCATCGAAACCCGACTCGGCGCAGCCCTCGATCCACGCGGTCACGGTGTCGGCGATCCGCTCGCGGCGCTCGGCGCTCGCCGTGTCGAGCAGGGCCTCATCCGGCCAATCCGGATCGAACACGACCTCGCCGTCGTGCCGCAGCAGGAGATCGTCGGGCCAGGAACCGAGCTCAGCCGGTTGGGTCTGGAAACCGTTGACGTAGCAGATCGAGTAGACGCCCGGTGCGGGATCGGCACCACGGTCGCGCCCCACGATGCCGACTTCCGACGCGGGATCATAGGCACCACCGAGCTGATAATCCGGAACGGCACCGGCCGGCGGGAGCGCAGGGGCGCGCTCGGACTGGGGCGTCGCCGGAGCAGCTGCACACCCTCCGAGCGTGAGCACCAGTGCCACGAGGGCGGAGAGCGGCGCGCCCCGGCGCGTCCGACCGTCGGGTCTGCGCGGGCCCCTCGACGAGGTCAATGCGGATCCGTGCCGGAGGCCGCGATGTCCGCCGGGACGGGCTCGGCCGGATTGCGACGGATGCCGATCCACGACACCACCCCGCCGATCACGAGCAGTATCGCGGTGACCCACGCCGCACTGTGGAACCCGTCGAGGTCGAGCTGCCCTCCGACGATCGTGGAGAGCATCGCGACCACGAGCAGCCCGGCGACGCGGGAGACGGCGTTGTTGACTGCCGAGGCGATGCCGGAGTGGTTCTCATCGATCGCACCGAGAATCGCGGCGGTCAGCGGGGCCACGGTGAGAGACAGACCGAGACCCATCACGATCATCGCGGGCAGCACCTGCCACCAGTAGTCGAAATCGTCGGCGACCGACAAGAGCATCAGTGCTCCGACGGCCATGATCAGCGGTCCGACCGTCATGAAGATGCGCGGACCCCACCTGCCCGCCCAGCGACCGGCGCGCGAGCTCACCAGGATCATCAGGATGGTCATCGGCAGGCTCGCGAGGCCGGCGGCCGTCGCGCTCAGCCCGGCACCCTGCTGCAGATAGACGCCCACGACGAAGCCGTTGAGCGACAGGGCGGCGTACACGAAGAGGGTGGCGAGGTTTCCCCAGCCGAAGTCGCGCACGCGGAACAGCCAGAGCGGCATGAGCGGGGAGGCGGAGTGCTGCTGGCGCCACAGGAACAACCCGAACAGCGCGGCGCCGGCGACCGCGGGGATCCAGATGGCGGGCGACTGCCATCCCATGTTGGGCTGCTCGATCAGCGCGAACACCACGGCGCCGAGCCCGATCGCGCACAGGGCACCGCTCCACCAGTCGACCTTGATACCGCGCGGATGCTCGGGCAGATGCAGACGGGCCAGCAGGAACAGGGTGATCGCGATGGGGACGACGTTGATGAGGAAGACGAACCGCCAGGAGATGAAGTCGACGAACAAGCCGCCCAGCAGCGGCCCGACCAGTTGCGCCCCCGTGGTGAACGCGGTCCACACCCCGATGGCCCGGGCCTGGACATCGGCGCGCATGGTCGCGGTGATCAGCGCGAGCGAGCTCGGGACCAGCAGTGCTCCGGCGGCGCCCTGTGCGGCCCGGGCGACGATCAGCATCAGCGGGTCGACGGCGGCGGCGACCGCGATGGAGGCGATGCCGAAGGAGACCAGGCCGATGCGCATCACGAGGACGCGTCCGTACGCGTCGGAGACGGAGCCTGCGAGCAGGATCAGGGCGCTGAGAGTGATCAGATACGCGTCGACCACCCACTGCTGTGTGGTGATGCCGCCGCCGAGTTCACGACTGATCGCCGGCAGTGCGACGTTCACGACCGTGCCGTCGAGGAACGTCACGAACGAGGCGAGCACGGCGATCGAGATCACGAGGCGCTGGAGAGGGGCGAAGGATGCCACAGGCCGACCTTACTCCCGGTGACGGACCCCGGGGGCGGTGGGGGGTCAGGCCACCGGTGCCGGGGTGCCTGCGGCGAGCAGACGGGCGAGCATCGGCGTCCCGCCCTGGTCGAGGGCCCGACGTTGCCGGTCGGCGCCGGTGCCGACCGCCCGCAGTCGGGCGATCCCTTCGCGGACTCGCTCGTCGTCGCCGAGGTCACGGAGAGTGGGGGCGATGACGGCGAGCATCCGATCGGCGACCGCCCAGGCGGCGGCGACCGCTCCGGTCGTGGGATCGATCATGCGGGCGTCCATCCCGTGGCGGGCGGCCGTCCACAAGGAGGCGTCGAGGCCGTCGATCCCGGCATCCCCGTGCGGCTGCTCGTCGGTGAGGACGATGGCGCGGGAGAGGACGGCGGCGAACACGGCATCCTCCGCGGTCAGCTGCGCGTCGAAGACCCGAAGCTCGACCGTGGGGAAGCGATCCGAGATCCGCGCCGCCCAGGAGAGGGCCGCCGGGTCGGTGATCGCCCGCAGATCGACGAGCCGCTCCACCTGCGTGCGGTAGTCGTCGACGTCGCGGAACCGGGGTGGGCTCCACGATCCCGGCAACCGGCGGATCAGGATGCTCCGCCAGCTCGAGAAGCTCGAGTCGCGTCCGCCCGCGAAGGGGCTGTTGCCGGTGAGGGCGAGCAGCACCGGGAGCCAGCCCCGCACCCGGTTGAGTGCGCGCACCCGTTCCTCGTCGTCGAGCACCTCCACATGCACATGCAGGCCGTTGACCTCGTGGTCACGGGTGAGGTGGCCGAGCCACGACGCGACGTCGTGGTAGTGCGCGGAGGGCGACACCGTCGAGGAGCGGGTCGTCGCGAAGGGGGTGCCGGTACCCGCGGCGATCGCGCTCTGCTCGCGGGCGTGCCAGCCTATCAGGCCGCGGAGATGGGTCGACTGCTCCTCCGCATCCGCGGCGGTCGACACCGGTTCCGTGAGGCATTCGATCTGCGAGGTCAGGAACTCCTTCGTGACCTCACCGCCCGTTCGCAGCCGGGTGATGCGCTCGCGGGTCCCTGCGGCGAGGGTGACCGGCGTGAGCGAGTGCGCATCGACGAAGAGGAACTCCTCCTCGATGCCGAAGCGCGTCATCCGCAGCCTCAGTGATCTCTGAGCGCGGAGATCAGCTCCGACTTCCGTTTTCCGCTGTAGCCGGTCAGACCCAGCTCCTTGGCTCGTCTGCGCAGCTCGGGGACCGTCCAGTCCTCGTAGTCGCCGTGCTCCCCGCCGCGGCGCCCGACCGCACTGCGGCCCTCTTTCGCGGCGGCGTTCGAGATGCGCGCGGCTTTCTCCTTGGATGCCCCGTCGTTCCGAAGCTCTTCGTACAGTTCGGGATCCTTCAGCGAGTTCTCGCGTCTTCCTGGCATGTGCTCGTCTCCTTCGCGCACTCGGAGGGTGGAAGTCAACCCCCTCGGGCAGATGGTCTTCTCGGGCTAGCGTGAGGGCACCGCAGTCGGGCGTCCGCGCCTGCCGAAAGAAGGGAAAGACCGATGAACATCCTCCTGATCATCGTCATCGTCGTCGCCGTGATCCTTGCGATCACCGGAGGACTGGTGCAGTCGCTCCAGTTCCTCCTGTGGGTCGGGCTCGTCCTCCTCGCGATCGCTGTGATCGCCTGGTTGATCCGAGCGATCAGCGGCAGCCGCAAGGTCTGACGACTCACAACGTCTGACCCATCGAGGTGAGGCCCGCCCTTCGGCGGACCTCACCTCTTCGGTGTCCGGGGGACCGGTCCTTACTTCTTGTCGAACGCGTCGCGGACGCTGTCTCCGGCCTTGCCGGCTGCGTCCTTCACGTCCTCGCCGGCCTGCTTGGCCGAAGCCTTCACCTGGTCCGCCTGGCCCTCGGCCTCGAGTCGCTCGTTGTCGGTGAGCTTTCCGACGCCTTCCTTGACCTTTCCGGCGGCCTTCTCGGCAGCGTGCTTCATGTCGTCTGCAGCACTCATGTTCTGCTCCTCTCGTGGGCGGATTCGATTGGGTCCGACCTTTCCACGCGGGCGCGGAAGCAGCTACGGGATTGACAATCGAGGCGGGTCGTGTCAACGTTCTGCCCCCCATCGACGCAGCGGGTGCGGAGGACTAGCCTGGCGCCAGGCGGGTGGTCGTGCCCGTCGACCCGACCGAGGAAGCGGTGTGCGATGGACTCGATGATGATGGGCGCCATGTCGAAGAACATGGAGTCGATGCCGGACATGCAGATGATGGACATGTCGGTGGTGCAGGCGTGCATGGATGCGTGTGCGGCGTGCGAACAGGCCTGCACGGTGTGTTCGACGCAGATGATGGACTGTTCTCCGGCCTGCATGAACTGCGCGGACATGGCGAGCACGATGATGCGATCGATGCTGCGGATGCAGGGGATGACGCCGGCCTCGATGATGGCCATGCTCGATGCGTGCATCGCCATGTGTCAGACCTGCATGGATGAGTGCATGGAGCACGCCGACATGAGCGAGGTCTGCCGCCTGTGCGCTCAGGCCTGCCAGGCGTGCATGGACGCGTGCGCGGCGATGAGGGACATGATGATGGCGGGTGCCTGAGCCGCGGTCGGCTCAGACGGCGGCGACGTTGAACTGCGTGCGTCCCACCGCGAGGACCGCGTAGCGGGCGTGCAGCGCCACCGGTGTTCCGGGCCCCGCCTCGAGTGCCGCGCCCGAGGCGTTCCACAGCGCGTGCACGGCGCCGTCGAGCGTGCGCACGACGAGGTCGCCCGCCACCGGGTCGGACGCCTCCACGATGCCGTCGACCCATTCCGCGGAGGTCGCCGAGGCGATGCGCGCCTGGATCAGGTGCAGAGCGTGACCCGGAGCGAAGGACGAGCAGCGGCCGCCGTTGCTGCACATGCACGCCGCACGCTCACGCACCGGGACGGGCGAAAGGCGGTTGAGCGGCGTGGACACGGTGGTCTCCTTCGCATCGATGTTCTGAAAAGAGTAGGTCGCCTGCCGATCCCGGGCGAGGCGGCCCGACATGCGGCGAAACATACGGGTGTAGAATCGCCGGGTGCTGTCGTCGATGAGCGCCCCTCGGGCGCAGAGCGGAGCTGCAGGCGCCCCTCGCGCCGCAGACAGAGGCTGAGGACCGGCCGGAGGCGGAACCCCGTCGCCGGTGTCGCGTCGTACCCGGCTTCCCTGTCCGGGCTCCTCACTCCGATCGACTCGCCCGTCGCGGCGAAAACCTGAAAGCACTGCTCCCATGCGTCCCATCGACGAGCGCGCCATCCGCGCCTCCTTCCTCAACGCCTCCCGCAAGGAGGTCTCCGACCTGTCCCTTCCGCCCGGCTTCGCTGAGATCGACTTCGAGCGGCTCGACTTCCTCGGCTGGGTCGACCCGAAGATCCCCCGTCGGGCCTACGTCGTCACCTGGGTCGACGACGCCGTGGTGGGCGTCTTCCTGCAGCGCGCCGAGCAGCGGGTGCTCGCCCGCGCCCAGTGCTCGTGGTGCGAAGACGTCACGCTCCGCAACGACGTGCAGCTGTACGTCGCGCGCAAAGCCGGACCTGCGGGGCGCAAGGGCGACTCCGTGGGCGTCCTCACGTGCGCCGAGTTCGGCTGCAACCGCAACGTGCGCATCCTGCCGCCGCTGGCCTATCAGGGCTTCGACCGGGAGTTCGCGCGCGACTTGCGCATCCTGCGCCTGCAGGAACACGTGGCGGGATTCCTCGCCGAAGTCGGCGGGCGCGCGGACTAGACGGAATGTGCGCGCTCGGTGATCCGGGCGCGCACATGCTCCCACGCAGGTTCCGCCAGAGCCGCCGACCGGCGGGCGAACTCGTCGAAGCTGCGCCGACCGGGCCAATCCGTCGGCAGCATCGACGGCGGCAGGCCCGGGTCGGTGTACGGCAGCACCCGCCAGCGGTCGATCAGCTGCACAGACGCGGCGAAGGGCTCCGTCGGCAACGTCGCGAGAGACGCCTGGAAGGCGAGGTGCTCGGCGCGCAGCGCGTCGAGGTCCCACCACTGGGCAGCCGCCTCGACGAGCGTGCCGGCCGGGGCAGGGGCGGAGGCCAGGAACAGCGTCGTCCAGCGCCGCGCGTCGAGCTCGTGGAGGATCTGCAGGGCCTCGTCCTTGAGGTGCCCGGGACAGATCCACAGCGCGGGCGACACGACTCCGGCACCGATCCACTGCAGTCGGCGACGCAGTTGATGACGGGTGCTGCGAGCGCTCTCCGGGATCGAGAAGGAGACCAGGCACCACGGGTCGGTATCCGTCATCTCGCGCATCTCGAAGATGCGACGGTCGCCGCGCTCCAGCATCGGGATCGCGGCCGGGTTCAACCGGTAGCCGATCGTGTCGTCGCGCTCGGCGAGCAGCAGCCCTTTCTGCTTGAGGCGGGTGATACCGGTGCGGGCTTGCGTGGGCGGGATGCCGAGGTCTCCCGCGAGTGCCACCAGGTCCGCCGCCGAGATCCATCCGCCGAGAGGACGCAGGAAGACGCCGATGAACGTCCGCAGCAGCGAGGCCGTGCTGCCGGGACGCGCATCGATGTCGTCGAGGACGGGGGCGTCCGGGAAGTCAGAAGTCACCGGACTCCAGCGCGTCGCGGACGGCGAGCACACCCGTGATCGTCTCGACGTGCGAGGTGCTCAGCGGGGAGAGGCCGAGGCGGATGCCGTCGGGGAAGCGAAAGTCCGGGATGATCCCCTCCGCCCACAGCTTCCGCGTCACGTCCCGGAAGTCGGCATGGCCGATCGTCACGTGTCCGCCCCGGAGTTCGGCGTCGCGCGGGCTGAGCAAGCGCACCCCGAGGGGCGCGAGGACGGCATCGTAGGCGCGGACCGCCAGATCGGTCAGGGACCGGGATTTGGCACGCACGCTCTCGATCGTCGACCCCTCGATCAGGTCGAGCATCCCCTGCATCGCGAGCATCGATGTGACCGGCGGTGTGCCGCTGAGCAGCTGGCGGATATCGCCGGACGGCACGTACTCGGGGCCCATCGCGAAGATGTCGGCGGCACTCCACCACCCCTGGATCGGCTGCCGCAGCACTCCGTGGAGCCCGCGGCGGAGGTACGCGAAGGCGGGGGATCCCGGGCCACCGTTCAGGTACTTGTACGTGCAGCCGACCGCGAGGTCCACGCCCCAGTCGTCGAGCTGCATCGGCACGACGCCGGCGGAGTGACACAGATCCCACATCATCAGCGCGCCGGCCTCGTGCGTGACCGAAGTGATGCCGGGCATATCCGCCAGGGCTCCGGATCGGTAGTCGACGTGGCTGAGCGACACCAGGGCCGTGCGCTCCGAGACGACCGCGGCCACGTCGGCGACGGTCACTCCGGCCACGGGGTCGGGTTCCAGCCAGCGCAGGGTCAGGCCGGTCTCGGCGGCGACGCCTTCGGCCAGGAAGCGGTCGGTGGGGAAGTTCCCCGCCTCGATCACGAGTTCCGTCCGGGTGGGATCGGCGGTCGCGGCGGCACGCATGAGCTTGTAGATCAGCACGCTGGTCGAATCGGCCACGACGGTCTGGCCCGCGCCGGCTCCGAGTGCCACGCGTCCGATGCGGTCGCCCAACTCCATCGGCAGCGCCATCCACTGTTCGTCCCAGGAGCGGATGAGCCGGGTGCCCCAGTCCTCGCGCACGAACGCGGCGAGCTTCTCGGGGATGTCGCGCAGCGGACGGCCGAGGGAGTTGCCGTCGAGGTAGGCCGTGACCCCCGGGGCGTCGGCGAACGCGTCGAGGTGCGAACGCAGCGGGTCGGCGGCGTCGAGGGTGCGCGCGAGGTCGAGCAGTTCACGGTCGAGGGGGTCGGTCATGTCACACCTTCAGGTCTGCGGGGATGAGGGGGCGGGCGGCGAGCGGGTCGGCGGTCGGGGGAGAGGCGCCGGGAAGGAACAGGAGCGTCGCCGACGGGGCGAGCGGATCCATCGGGGCGAGCGCGTGCAGGAGCGCATCGGAGTGGAGGCCGGCCTCGCGGAGGGCGGCGATCTCCCGGGCGTTCAGGTCGTTGGGCATCGGCCCGTTGCCCAGGTCGGTCCCGTAGAGCACGGTCCCTCCTGCCGCGTGGAAACGGCGGACGTTGTCGATCGCGATCGCGCGCGCGGGGCCGTCGTGGATGGCGAGGGTCGAGATCCACGATGTCGAGGCCGCCTGCCGAGCGATCTCCTCGTCTTCGAGGCGTTCCGTGAACGGGGCATGGGCGAGGCGGGCAGCGCCGAGGGCAACGACGCGCTGCGCCTCACCCGGTCCTTCGGCGTGGGCGACGACCGGGAGGGAGTGGCTCGCGGCGATGCCGACGATCGTGCGGAACAGGTCGTCCGAGAAGACCGGTCCGGCCGTGCTGTTGCTCGTGACCTTGAGACACGACGCCCCGGTAGCCGCCATCTCGGCCACCACGTCCGCTGCTGCTCTCTCGTCCGCGACCTCGCGCACCGAGCCTTCCGGCGCCCACTCGCGGTCGGAGGGGTATCCACCCGGGGCGGCGACGAACGCCCCCGCGAACTCGACGCCGACCCCGAGCGCGTGCGCATGCGGGTGCGGGTGCGGGTACGGGATCGAAAACGTGCCGGAATCGCGGGTCGCGGGCGCGTTTTTGATCCCGCCACCCGCGAGTCGGCGCAGCACGCCCGGGTTGCCGCCGAGGTCGACCACGCGTCCCAGGCGCGAACCCGACAACTGCGCGTGGTCGACGAGTTGCAGGTGCACGTGGTGGTCCGTGAACCCGCCCAGCACGACACCGTCGAGGCGGGGGAGGTCGGCGTCGGGGTGCCCATCGCTCAGCCGCACCCGCCCGTCGACGAGCTCGACGACGCCCTCACGCCAGCCGACCCCGTCGAAGAACGTCGCGGCGTGCATCAGCTGCCGATCTCGGTGCGCACGGCGTAGAGCTCGGGGAAGAACGTCAGATCCAGGGCGCGCTGCAGGAAGCCGACGCCGCTGGATCCGCCGGTGCCCACCTTCATGCCGATCGTGCGGGAGACGGTCTTGAGGTGCCGGAAGCGCCAGAACTGGAAGTTGTCCTCGAGGTCGACCAGGTCTTCGCACGCTTCGTACAGGTCCCAGTACCGGTTCGGGTCCTGGTAGATCTCGCGGATCGCGGGCACCAGCTCCGGGGTCTCGCGGTACGGCTCGCGCACATCGCGGTCGAGGATCGACGACGGCACCGGCAGTCCGCGCCGGGCGGCGAACCGCAGGAACTCGTCGTACAGGGTCGGCTTCTCCCACTCGGCCGTGAGCAGCGCGAGGTTCGCGGGGTGGTCGGCGAAGACGTTCAGCATCTTCTCGTTCTTGTTGCCGAGGGCGAACTCCACCGCGCGGTACTGCACGGACTGGAACCCGGACGAGTTGCCGAGCGCTCCGCGGAACTGTGCGTACTCGGTGGGCGTGAGGGTGGCGAGCACCGACCACTGCTGCGTCATCACGTCCTGGATGCGCTTGACCCGGGCGATGCGCTTGAGTGCTTCGCGCAGGTCGTCACGGGCGAGCAGCTCCCGAGCGGACGAGAGCTCGTGCAGCAGCTGCTTGAGCCACAGCTCGGTGGTCTGGTGCTGGATGATGAACAGCATCTCGTCGTGGTGCTGCGGCTCGCTCACCGGGTGCTGTGCCGTGAGCAGCTGGTCCAGCGCCAGGTACGACCCGTAGGTCATCCGGCCGGACAGATCGGTGACGATCCCGGATTCGAGGGCGCGTTCGTTCTCGGTGCTCATGCGCCGAACATATCACTTCTGTGGCGAGCGTCACAGGTGTGAAATGTTCTCGATCCGCATCAGTCGTCCGACGGCAGGGCCGGTGTGCGCGGCGGGGGAGTGCGCCGCGTGCCCGGAGCGCCGGTGGCTTCGAACGCCGCGGCCAGGCGCAGCAGCATCGTGTCGTCGTACGCTCGTCCGGCGAAGGTCAGGCCGATCGGCATGCCGATGTCGCTCATCAGCCCCATCGGAACCGTGACCGTCGGGATGCCGAGGTGTCGGATGGCGAGGTTGCCGTTCGCGATCCAGGTGCCGTTACGCCACCCCAGGTCCGCGGAGTCCGGGTTCACGTCCATGTCTGCCGGACCCACATCCGCGACCGCGGGGAACACCACGGCGTCGAGGTGGAGCGCATCCAGCCACTCCTCGAAGTCGCGGCGACGCGTCTCCTCCAGGCCCCGCAACCCGTCTTCGAGCTCGGGCATGTCCGTGAAGGGGGCATCGGGGTGGCTCCGCACCCAGTCCGGATACTCGGCGATGTCGTCGTCGAAGCCGGTGTAGCGGTCGGGGAGGGCGCCTTCCGGGTGCGGGAAGATCGTGGCCCCGTCGACCTCCGTGAGCGTGCGGAGAGCCGGATCGCCGTTCGCCTGCAGGAAGTCCTCCCACGCCCACGCCGAGAGGTCGACGATCTCGCGTCGCAGGTACTCGGGCGACACCAGTCCACGCGTTGGGAGGGTGGCGGCGCCCGGGCGGTCTCCCTCGTAGTTGGACACCACCGGGAAGTCGACCTCGATCACGGTCGCCCCGGCGGCGCTCAGGTCGCGGCGTGCCGCCTCCCACCGTTCGATCACACTCGCTCGCGTCTCGATGCGCCGACCCGTCGGGCCGCCGATGCCCGGGGCCTGGGCGCTCCCGGCATCCGGATCCGCATTGATGTACATCTTCGGGATGCCGATCCGCATGCCGTCGAGCGCTGCCGGGGTGCCGGTGGCGAGGGCCGCATACGAGTCCGGTCGGACCGAGGCGGCCGAGGGGATCGGGACCCACGGCTGTGCTCGCCAGAAGTCGCCGCGGGAGTCGGGGTCGTCGGCGACGATCACCTCGAGCACTTCGAGCAGGTCGGCCATGGTGCGGGTGTGCGGCACCACCACGTCCATCGTGGGAACGAGCGGCCAGTTGCCCCGGGTCGAGATCACGCCGCGGGAGGGGGTGTAGGCGCACAGGGCGTTGTTGGTCGCAGGGCCGCGACCGGAGGACCAGGTCTCCTCTCCGAGCCCGAAGGCGGCGAAGCTCGCGGCGGTCGCGGTGCCGGAGCCGTTGGAGGAGCCCGACGCGAAGGGTGCGGTGAGGAACGCGGCGTTGTACGGGCTCTCCGCTCGGCCGTAGACCCCAGGTTGCATGCCGCCGTTGGCCATCGGCGGCATGTTCGTCAGCCCGAGGCAGATCGCTCCGCCCGCGCGCAGGCGCTCGATCGTGAAGGCGTCGCGCTGGGCGATCAGATCTGCGAAGGCTGGGCTTCCGGCTGCGGCGGTGAGCCCCCGCACGAGGTAGCTGTCCTTCGCCGTGTACGGGATGCCGTCGAGGGGGCCGAGCACCTCGCCTCGGGCACGGCGGGCGTCGGAGGCTGCGGCCTCGGCGCGTGCGTCGGGGTTCGCGATCACCACCGCGTTCAGGGCGGTCGGCGTGCCCGGCGCATCGAAGGCGGCGATGCGAGCCCGGTAGGCGTCGACGAGGTCGACCGCGGTCGTGGTGCCGCTCTCGAGCGCGCGGCGCAGATCGGCGATGGAGGCTTCGACGACGTCGAACATCAGCGCGACCCGTCCACGGAAGGCTGCTGCTGCGTGATGCAGTGGATGCCGCCGCCGCGGTCGAACAGCGGGCGCGCGTCGACCGTGACCACGCGGCGTCCGGGGTACGCGTCCGCGAGGATCTCGCGGGCCGCGGCATCCGCCTTCTCGTCGCGGAACCCGCACGCGACCACGCCGTCGTTCGTCACGAGATGGTTGACGTAGCTCCAGTCGACGGGCCCTTCGCCGTCGCTCAGCGTCGAGGGCGCGGGCAGGTCGATCACTTCCACGCGGCGACCGGCGGCATCCGTCTGCTCGGAGAGGAGGGCGCGAAGGTCGCGGGAGACGGCGTGGTCGGGGTGCTGCGGGTTCTGCTGGTCGTGCAGCAGGAGCCGGCCGGGGGAGACGATCGTGGCGACGATGTCGACGTGGCCGTTCGTCCCGAAGTCGTCGTAGTCGCGAGTGAGCCCGCGCGGCAGCCAGATCGCCTTCGTCGCGCCGATCGTCCTGGCCATCTCGGCCTCGATCCGCTGTTTGTCGGCGTAGGGGTTGCGTCGCGGGTCGAGCTGCACGGTCTCGGTGAGCAGCACCGTGCCTTCGCCGTCGACGTGGATGCCGCCGCCCTCGTTCACGAGCGTCGAGCTCACGAGCTCCGCCCCGACGGCGCCGGCCACGATGCGGGCGTGCTGTGCGGCCTTGCGCCACTCGGCCCAGTCGGGAGCGCCCCAGCCGTTGAAGATCCAGTCGACGGCGCCGAGCACGCCCGGGCGCTCGTCGTCGACGACGAAGGTCGGGCCGGAGTCGCGCATCCAGAACTCGTCGACCGGTGCCTCCAGGATCTCGATGCCGGCACCGAGCATGCGTCGGGCCCGCGGGATCTCGCTCGGGTCGACCAGCATCGTCACGGGTTCGAACTCGGCGACGGCGTGGGCGACGGCCGTCCAGGTCGCGTACCCCTCTTCGCGCTCGGCATCCGTGGCACCGAGCGTCTCACCCTCCGCGGGGAACGCCATCCAGGTGCGCTCGTGAGGGGCCGTCTCGGCGGGCATGCGCCAACTCATCGTGATCTCCTCGTCGACGATCTCGGGCGGACGGAATCCGCTGTTGAACACGTGATCAACGAGTGATACCGTAGCCCGCGATGAAGATCACGTCAAGAAGCACCGCGCCGCGGCGGATGCCCCCGGAGGAGCGCGAGCGATCGATCGTCGACGGCGCGATCGCCCTGGCGCGCGAGGGCGGACTCGAGGTGCTCACGGTGCGTGCGGTGGCGGCGCGCGTCGGTGTCACCCCGGCCCTGGTCGCTCACTATCGGCCCGTCATGGACGCCTTCGTCGCCGAGATCTTCGGGCACATCGTCGCGGCCGAGCGCGATGAGGTGATCGCGGCCTTCGATGGCGTGGGCGACATCCGCGCGGGTCTGCACGACCTGATCGAGACCCTCCTCGACGGCGAGCGCGACGACGTGACACTGATCTGGGTGCAGGCCTGGGCGCTCGGTGCCCGCAACGACATCCTCGCTGCCCGCGTGCGGTCCGAGATGGACGGGTGGCAGAGCGCTCTCGAGCAGATCTTCGTCCGAGCGGCGGCAGCGGGAGTGATCGCCGACGGCCGTGCCGACACCGCCGCGTGGCTCCTGCTCGCCATGGTCGACGGCATGAATGCGCACTCGCTCGTGAAGTGGGCGCCGAGCGATCGCGCCGACCTCGCCCGCCGCGCGCTGTCCGCCGTCCTCGACAGCGCCGCACCCCACGCCTCCTCCCTCGCTTCCCCGACCGAACCCCGCACCGAAGACCAGTAAAGGAACGCTCATGGATGCTGTGCGCATGCACGCGGCTTCGCCCGAATCGACGGCGATCGTGGATGCCGTGCTCGACTACTCGCGCCGTCGCATGCTCGCCGCCGATGTGCCACTCGACAAGCCCCAGACCGAGGCGGAACTGAACCGTCTCGTGGGGGCGACGATCACCGACGCCGGGCTCGGAGCCCAGCGCGCACTCAGCGTGTTCGAGCACATCCTCGCGCCGGCTTGTCTCACCACGAGCCACCCGCTCTACCTGTCCTTCATCCCGACCGCCCCGACCATGGCGGCCATCGCGTTCGACCTCGTCGTCTCGGCATCCGGTCTCTACGGAGGGAGCTGGCTCGAAGGGGCAGGTGCGGTGCACGCCGAGAACGAGGTGCTCGCGTTCCTCGCCGGGGAGTTCGGGCTGCCGGACACCGCGGGCGGTGTGTTCGTGCAGGGCGGCACGATCGGCAACCTGTCGGCCCTCGTCGCGGCGCGCGAGGCCGCCAAGGCTCGGCTGGTCGCCCAGGGCAAGGAGCTCCCGGCGCGCTGGAAGATCGTGTGCAGTGCGGAAGCCCACTCCTCGAACAAGTCCGCCGCGCGGGTGATGGATGCCGACGTGGTGCTCGTGCCCGCGGGTGACGACGGCATGCTGCGTGCCGACGCGGTGCGCGAGGCGCTCGACACCCACGGCGACGAGATCTGCGCCGTCGTCGTGACCGCGGGTTCGACGAACTTCGGCATCGTCGACGACATCGAGGCGATCGCCGCGCTCAAGGACGAGTACGACTTCTGGCTGCACGTGGACGGTGCGTACGGGCTCACCGCGATGCTCGCGCCTGCCGCGCGTTCCCGCTTCCGCGGTGTGGAGCGCGCCGACTCGGTGATCGTCGACCCGCACAAGTGGCTGTTCGCGCCGTTCGACTGCTGCGCGCTGATCTACCGTGAGCCGGACCAGGGCCGCCGCGCGCACACCCAGCACGCCGAGTACCTCGACACGCTGACCGATGCCGAGGAGTTCAGCCCCTCGGACTACTCGATCCAGCTGACCCGTCGCCCGCGCGGGCTTCCGATGTGGTTCTCGCTAGCGACCTACGGGGTGGATGCCTACCGCGAAGCGATCGGCGCGACCATCGCCCTCACTGAGCGCATCGCCGCAGAGATCTCCCGCCGCCCGGAGCTGCGCCTCGTGCGGGATCCGCAGCTGTCGGTCGTGGTGTTCGAGCGCGACGGCTGGGAGCGCGCCGACTATGACCGCTGGTCGGCGGAGCTGCTCGACTCCCAGCGCGCCTTCGTCGTGCCCAGCTCGCACGCCGGTCGGCCGAACACGCGCTTCGCCATCCTGAACCCGCTCACGACCTTCGAAGACCTCACCGGCATCCTCGACACCATGAAGTAGATGGCCGTGCCGGATGTCGGGAGGATTCCCGGATGTCGGGGGAGTCGGCCCGATCTTCCCGACATCCGTCCTTCCTCCCGACATCCGTACCGGCGGCGGGAGCGGGTGCGGGCGCCGGGTGCGGGAGCGGCGCTCGGGGCGGGAGATCAGCCGCCCATGCCGGCGATGAGTCGCGTCAGCCCGTACTCGAAGGCGCGGTCGACGTCGCCGCCGAGGCGGAAGGCGCCGGCGAGCTCCATCTGCAGGAAGCCGGTCGCCCACGCCGTGAAGAGACGGGCGGCGTCGAGGGCGTCGTCCTCGCCGACCAGAGCGGAGGACGCCCGGATCACCGGCGCGGCGGAGCGCGCGAGGGCATCCTGGGGGGCCGCGATCGTGAACATCAGCCGGAACCCCTCGGGGTTCTCCTTCGCGAAGCCGCGGTAGACGTGCGCGAGGCCGGCGAGGTCGTCGCCCTCGTGCTCGAGCCGTGCGGTGAGGGCGTCGATCGTGGACACGGCGACCGCGGTGTGCAGGGCGTCCCGATCGCGGATCCGCTTGTAGAGCGAGGGGGCACGGACGCCGACGCGAGCCGCGACCGCCTGCATGGTGAGTCCCGCGGGTCCGGCGATTTCGAGGATCTCCCGTCCGGCGGCGACGATCTCCGCGATGGACGTGCGTTCGGGGGTCGGCATCGGTCCTCCTGGATGGCTATTGACATTAGCCATGATAGCTACGTATCGTAGCTATCGCAACAATCCCGAGAGGATCCGCCATGAAGCTCGCACCCCACCTGCACCGACTGGGCAACGACATCGTCGCCTCCTACCTCATCGACCTGCCCGAGGGGATCACCCTGATCGATGCGGGTCTTCCCGGGCACTGGCACGACCTCCAGCGCGAGCTCGAGCTGATCCGCCGTCCGCTGTCCGATATCCGTGGCCTCGTCCTCACCCACGGCGACAGCGACCACATCGGTTTCGCCGAGCGGCTGCGCACCGAGGCGGGGGCGCCGGTCTTCATCCACGCGGCCGACAGCCACCGCGTGCGCACGGGCGAGAAGCCGAAGACGGCGATGGGGCCTGCGAGGCTCGGGCCGACGCTCGGATTCTTCGCCTACGCCCTCCGCAAGAACGCCCTGCGCACACCGCACGTCTCCGTGGTGACGGAGGTCGCGGATGGCGACGTGCTCGACCTGCCGGGCGCTCCCGTCGTGATCGGGATGCCCGGTCACTCGCCGGGGAGCGTCGCGGTGCATGTCCCGGTCGTCGACGCCGTGTTCGTGGGGGATGCGCTCACGACGAGGCACGTGCTCACCGGCCGTACCGGCGCACAGCCCGCGCCCTTCACGGATGAGCCGGAGGCCGCTCTGTCCTCGCTCGATCGCCTGGCCGCGGTGTCGGCCTCCTGGGTGCTGCCGGGACACGGCGCCCCGTGGCAGGGAACGCCGTCCGAGATCGCAGCGGCCGTGCGGGCGGCCTGAGCGGGCGACGCCCTGGTTCAGCCGAGGATCGTGTCCGTGTCGCTGACGGTGATCTGCGGGGGATAGAGCCTCATCACCTGCAGTGCGGCCTCATGGTTCTCCGCCGTCGATCCGGCGCAGGCGTCTGTGGCGATCGTGACGTGGGCACCCGCATCCGCGGCGGCCAGCGCCGTCGAGATCACGCAGCAATCGGTCGAGACGCCGGCCAGCACCACGCGGCCTCCGCGGCCGACCACGGTTTCGAGCTCGGGCCCCCACTTGCCGAAGGTCGGCAGGTCGATCGTCGGGTGGGTGCTCACGGTGGCCGCCTCCGGCACGAGCGCGAACAGCGGATCGCTCGGCGGCTGATCCGCGAACGGCCAGGCGTCGAAGTACGCACCCCACGACGTCGTCCGGTCGGCGGTCGGCATCCAGCGGGTCACGAGGACGCGGTCACCGAAGGCGTCGGCCAAGGTGCGGATGCGGGGCATCGCCTCGTCGAAGAAGGGGGACCCCCAGGCGGACTCCGGCGCGGCGAAGATGGCCTGCGGATCGATCACCACCAGCCAGGTGTCGTCGAGCAGGCCCGCACTCACGCGTCCTCCTGGCGCCGGATCTTCCCGGCCCGGGCGAAGTACGTCACGAGGAACGACAGCACCAGCGCGAAGAACACCCCGAGGTTCGCGTAGGCCCAGTCCCCGTCCCTGCCGCCGACCAGGAACAGCAGATAGCCCTGCCAGTTGTTCCACGCGGCATCCTCGGCGAAGTTGTTCACGACCAGCCCCCACCCGATCACGCTGGTCACGACCATGGTGCCGATCGAGGTCCAGTCCCAGGCGCCGTAGCGGCCGCGGCTGTCGAACAGGGCATCCTCGTCGTAGTCCTTCCGGCGGCGCAGGATGTCGGCGATCAGGATGCCCGCCCAGGATGCGAGCGGGACACCCAGTGTGATCAGGAAGCTCTGGAAGGGCCCGAGGAAGTCGGTGGCGAAGAACACGACGAAGACCGTGCCGAGGGTGAGGATCACTCCGTCGATCGCCGCCGCGGACGGACGGGGGATGCGGATGCCGAGGCTGAGGAGCGTCAGCCCCGAGGAGTAGATGCCCAGCACCGCCCCCGAGACGAGGGCGAGCACCGCCGTCAGCAGGAAGGGCACGAGCACCCAGGTCGGCAGGATCGACGCGAGGGCGCCGATCGGGTCTGCGGCGATCGCATTCATCAGCTCTTCGTTCGAGCCGCCGAGCAGCAGGCCGAAGACGACCAGGATGACCGGCGCGACCGAACCGCCGATGGTGTTCCACACCACGATCGCCCCGTCGGACGCTGTGCGCTTCTGGTAGCGGGACCAGTCGGCGGCGATGTTGATCCAGCCCAGTCCGAATCCGGTCATCACCATGACGAGTGCGCCGATGACCTGGCCGATGCCGCCGTCCGGGCGGGCCAGCACCGCGGCGAGGTCGATCTGCGGCGCCGCCAGCACGATGTAGAGCACGGTGACGACGCCGGTGATCCAGGTGAGCACCGACTGCATCCGCATGATCGTGTGATAGCCCAGCACGGATGCCGTGACGATCAGCGCCGCGACGATCACGGTCGCGACGATCTTGAGTCCGATGCTGTCTCCGTCGCCGCCGAGCTGGGTGATCACGGTCGCGGTCGCGAGCACGGCCATGATCGCGAGGAAGGTCTCCCAGCCGATCGAGGTCAGCCACGAGACGATGCCCGGGACCTTCTGGCCCTGCACGCCGAAGGCCGCGCGCGAGAGCACCATGGTCGGCGCCGAACCGCGCTTGCCGGCGATCGCGATCAGCCCGCAGAGCAGGAACGACACCACGATGCCGAGGACCGATACGAGGGTCGCCTGCCAGAACGAGATGCCGAAGCCGAGCACGAACGACCCGTACGACATCCCGAAGACCGACACGTTCGCCGCGAACCAGGGCCAGAAGAGGTCGCGGGGTCGCGCGGTGCGCTCCGACTCGGGGATGATCTCGATGCCCGCGCGCTCGATGAGGGCTGGCTTGATGTCCGTCATGCTGACATCCTGGCACTGCCGCCCCGTCGCCGGGCGGACTTCTGCGGTCGAACCGCGCCAGAAGGCTCAGCCGGCGAAGAACGCCTGTGCGGTGCGCGTGAGGTCGTGGAGGTCGGAGACCCCGGCGAGTTCGCGGGCGGAGTGCATCGAGAGGATCGGGATGCCGACGTCCACCGTGCGGATGCCGAGGCGCGTCGCGGTGATGGGGCCGATCGTCGAGCCGCAGGGCACGCTGTTGTTCGACACGAACTCCTGGGCCGTCACCCCGGCCCGCTCGCACCAGGACAGCCAGGACGCGGTGCCGACGGCATCCGTCGCGTACCGCTGGTTGGCGTTGATCTTCAGGATCGGCCCCGACCCGAGCACCGGCTGCACGACGGGGTCATGCTTGGCGGCGTAGTTGGGGTGCACGGAGTGTCCGACATCGCTCGACAGGCACCACGACGACGCATACCCTCGGCGCCGCTCGGAGGCATCGGCGCCGAGCCCGGCGTACAGGCGCTCGAGCACGTCCTCCAGGAACGGGCCGGCCGCTCCGGAGCGCGACTCGGAACCGAGCTCCTCGTGGTCGAAGGCGGCGAGCACGGCGATGGGGCCACTCGCCCTCGGCTCGTGCGTCGCGAGCGCGACCACCCCGGCGTGCACCGAGGCGAGGTCGTCGAGACGGCCGGAGGCGAAGAAGGCGTCGTCCTTGCCGAACACGGCGCCGCGTGCGCTGTCGGCGATCACCACGTCGTATCCGCGGATGTCGGCGGCCGCCACGTCGGCGGAGGCGGCGAGCTCGGCGAGGATGTCGGCTTCACTCGCGTCGCCCAGGCCCCACACCGGCTGCGTCTCGACCTGCTTGTCGAGGGCGAGGCCGTTGTTGACGCCGCGGTCGAGGTGGATCGCGAGCTGCGGCAGGCGCAGGAGAGGGCCGGTGTCGGCGAGCACCACGCGTCCGTCCGCGAGGGCCAGGCGTCCGGCGAGACGCAGCTCGCGGTCGAGCCAGGAGTTCAGCAGCGGGCCGCCGTAGACCTCGACGGCGGC
Source organism: Microbacterium aurugineum (assembly GCF_023101205.1). NCBI lineage: Bacteria > Bacillati > Actinomycetota > Actinomycetes > Micrococcales > Microbacteriaceae > Microbacterium > Microbacterium aurugineum. Next base: position 619,188 of record NZ_CP078078.1, read on the forward strand.
CTGCAGCCAGCCGCGCGACCCCGTGGTCGGCTGCGGCTTGAGCTTGAAGCCGGGGGAGTCGGTGTGGGCGCCGAAGATCTGCACGGGTGTCGTCGCCGTGGCATCCGCGGGCACCGTCCAGGCGATCGCCGCGCCGTCGCGGACCACCACATACCGCCCGCCCGCGGGTGCGGTCCAGGCGTCCTCCTCACGCAGCCGGGTGAACCCTGCGCTCTCCAGGCGTCGAGCGACCTTCGCCGCCGCGTGATAGCTCGACGGAGAAGCGGCGACGAAGTCGGCGAGATCCTCGGCGTGGGCGAGCGCGGCGGGGGTGACAGGCATGTGGCGACCTTCCTTCGGATGTGCGGTCCTTCGAGCGTAGTCCGGGGTCTGCATTCGGAATCAGCGCTACCGCGATTCCGCTCACCCGGGTTAGCCTGCCAGCGGGGGAGACGCCGGTTCGGGGTCTTCCGGGAACCGGGGAGAAACTTCACATGCGTGCGAACACACGTCTGTCCGTCCGTCGCGCCGTCGCGGCGGCCACATCGGCCTTGCTGCTGGCAGCGGGCCTCACGATCGTGACGGAGGCCGTCGCACCGACATCGGCGTCGGCAGCGCAGGATCCGACCAGTTGTCAAGGAACCGTCGCGCTCCAGAACGGCGGGTTCGAGGCGCCGGTCATCCCGAACGCCTCGGTGTCGCTGCTCAATCAGTCCCAGGTTCCCGCGTGGTTCACCACGGACACGCAGAACGCCATCGAGCTCTGGAGCAGCGGCTTCAACGGCGTCACCGCAGCCGCCGGCCGTCAGTTCGCCGAGCTCAACGCCTACAGCCCGAGCAGGCTCTTCCAGGACGTGGCGACGACGCCGGGGCAGACGCTCTCCTGGTCGTTGAAGCACCGGGGACGCGTCGGCACCGACGTGATGCGCGTCGTGATCGGCACGCCAACCGGCGCCCTCGTCCAGAGCGGTCCCAACCTCTCCGACGGAACCGGCGCCTGGGGCACGCACACCGGCACCTACGTCGTCCCGGCGGGCCAGACGGTGACGCGCTTCGGATTCGAGGCGGTCAGCTCATCGGGCGGCAACGCCTCCGTCGGCAACTTCCTCGACGACATCACCTTCGGCACCGGGCCCTGCCTGATCACGACCAAGTCGGTGACCAACCTCACTCGCGGTGGCACGACCGCTGAGGTGGGCGACACTCTCCGCTACACCGTCACGACGAACAACGGCGGAGGGAACCCGGCGGCGCAGTCGGTGTCATCCGACGTCCTCGCCTCCGGGATCGACTTCGTCCCCGGCTCCCTCAAGATCATCAGCGGCGCGGGCACGGGCACCCTCACCGATGCCGCCGGCGACGACCGAGGCTCCTACACCTCGGGCGATCGCACGGTGCAGGTGCGCCTCGGCGACGGAGGGAACGCCACCGTCGGCGGGTCCATCGGCGTCGGCGCCAGCACCAGCTACACCTTCGACGCCAAGGTCAATGTCTCGGCCGCGGCGACCACGATCATCAACGAGGCCCGGGTGGCTTTCCGGGACAACGTCGTCGGACAGGACCGCACGTCGGTCAGCCAGGAGACCCAGACGCCGGTGAACCCGGCCGCAGATCTCGCGATCACCAAGAGCATCGACACGGATCCGCTCGTCGCCGGCGAGCCCGTCACGTTCACGATCGGGGTGACGAACAACGGACCGCAGACCGCGACGGGTGTGACCGTCACCGATCCTCTCCCCGCAGGCATGACCGACGTCACGGTCGATTCCGGTGACGTGATCTGCACGGTCGCGGCGACGGTGACGTGCGACGTCCCCGACTTGGCCGTCGGTCAGAGCACCCAGATACAGGTGACCGGCACACTGTCTCCCTCGGCTGACCCCGGCGCCTCCGTGTCGAACACGGCCACGGTCACCGGAACCCGTACCGACCCGAACCTCGCGAACAACTCCGCCAGCGTGGTGAGCACGCTGTCCGCGGCGACCGACGTGTCGATCGTCAAGACGTTCTCCCCCTCCACGCCGGTCGCCGGTGAGCAGGTGACCTATACGCTCTCGGTCTTCAACGCCGGACCGTCCGAGGCGCGCAACGTCGTGGTCACCGACCCTCTGGACCCGGACACGACCTTCATCAGCGCTGACCCCGGTCAGGGAACGTGCTCTGCCCAGGCATCGCTCCTGACCTGCCAGGTCGGAACGCTCGCTCCCGGTGCCAGCTCCGTGGAGACCTTCGTCGTGGTGGAGATCAACCCCGGCGCGACAGCCGTCCTGCAGAACACGGCGTCGGTGACGACCAGCACGACCGACACGAACCCGGCCAACAACGTGTCGTCCGTCAGCTTCCAGCCCGACGTGATCGCCGACATGGCTGTCGAGAAGACGGCGTCCGCGGCGCAGGTCTCCGCGGGGGACACGATCGATTTCACGCTCGCGGTCCGCAATCTCGGAGCCTCCGACGCGGTCAACGTGGTGCTCGCCGACACTCTGCCCGAAGGATTCAGCGTGACCGGCGTCGACGGCCCTGCGGGAGCGGACTGCACCTCCACCGGGACTTCCATCCTGTGCGACTGGGCGTCGTTCCCGGTCGGCGGCCCTGCGAACGTGGTCGTGCACGCCGTCGTGGCCGCGGACGCCCCGATCGGGACGGTGACCAACACCGCGGCGGTGGCCGCTCCCGCGGACGACCGCGACACCACGAACAACGCCAGCTCCGTCGACGTCGAGGTCGTGCAGAGCGCCGACCTCAGCATCCAGAAGACGGCGCCGGCCACCGGTGAGCCCGGCAGCGCCTTCACCTACACGCTCACGGTCACGAACGACGGTCCGTCCGTCGCGCGCGGTGCATCCGTCACGGACACGCTCCCCGCCGGATTCCTGGATGCCACGGTCGACGACCCCGGCTGCTCCATCGTCGGGGGCACCGTCGGGTGCGAACTCGGTGACATCGCGCCGGGAGGATCGGTGGTCGTCGAGGTCACCGGAACCTGGAGCACCACGGCGACCGGGGTCGTCTCGAACACCGCGACGACCACGTCGGCGACCCCCGACCCGAACACCGACAACAACACCTCGACCGCCGATGTCACGCTCGCACCGAACGCCGATGTGAGCGTCGTCAAGACCACCTCGACGCCGACGGTCCCGCTCGAGGGAACCGCGACCTTCGAGGTGACCGTGACCAACGACGGTCCGTCCGCGGCTGCCGGCGTCGTGCTGGACGAACTCATGCCCGCCGGTTTCACACTCACTGGAGCAACGCCCTCCGTCGGCACCTGGTCGATGGAAGACGCGCAGTGGACGGTGGGGACGCTCCTGCCCGGGGAGTCGGCGACGATCACCGTGACGGCGACGGCCACCATGGAGGGCGCTCTCGTCAACACGGCTGTCGCGAGTTCACGAACACCGGATCCGGATACGTCGAACAACACCGGCACCGCGACGGTGACGGTGACGCCGTCGGCTGACCTGGCGATCGAGAAGACGATCTCCGCCGATCCGGCGCCCCTCAACGGCGCCGTGACCTACACGCTGGTCGTCACCAACAACGGCCCGAGCCCCGCATCCTCCGTCGTCGTGTCGGACGCGCTCCCCGTCGAACTGCTGAACCCGTCGACGACCACTCCCAACTGCGCGATCACGGGATCGCAGCTGGAATGCACGCAGCCGACCCTCGCCGTCGACGCCACCTTCACCGTGACCGTGACCGGGACGGTCGACCCGTCGACCGCGGGAACGGCGCTGTCGAACACGGCGACGGTGACCTCGGACACGCCGGACCCCGATACGGACGACAACACCTCGACCGTGACCGTCCCGGTATCCGGCACCCCGCAGGTCGAGCTCGTCAAGAGTGCCGGCGCTCCGACGGATACCAACGGGGACGCCCGCATCGGTGCCGGCGATACCGTCGCCTACACCTTCACGATCCGCAACACCGGCGACGTCACGCTCACCAGCGCGGTCATCACCGACCCGCTTCTGGGCGGCGCTGTGGCCTGCGCGGCGTTCTCCGCACCGCTGGTGCCGGGGGCATCCGTCACCTGTGCGCCGGTCGCTTACACGCTGACGCAGGCGGACGCGGACGCGGGGACCGTGAACAACACCGCCTCGGTGACCGCGCAGTCCGCTCAGGGGCCGGCGACCGACGATGCTGAGGCGAACGTCACGATCGCGGCGACCAACAGCATCAGCCTCGCCAAGACCCCGTCGACCGTGGTCGACGTGGACAACGATTCGGCCGTCGGCGCCGGTGACACCGTGGACTACACGTTCCGGGTGACGAACAACGGGACCACGACACTGCGCGACGCCGTGATCACCGACCCGATGCTCGGCGGCACCGTCACGTGCCCCGAACTCAGCGGCGCAGAGCTCGCACCCGGGCAGTCGGTCTCGTGCACGCCGATCACCTACACGCTCACGCAGGACGACATCGACGCCGGGCTCGTGCACAACGAGGCCTCCGTCACGGCGGACGCTCCGATCGGTACGGTGACCGATGACGCGCAGGCCGACGTCGACATCACGGGGACCGCCGCGATCGAACTGCTCAAGAACGTCGGGCGGGTGCTCGACGCGAACGGCGACGGATTCATCGGTGCCGGGGATACGGTCGACTACACGTTCTCGGTGCGCAACCTCGGAACGACGACTCTGAGCGCAGTGTCGATCTCGGACCCACTGCTGGGGGCCGGCGAACTGTGCACGATCGGCACCCTCCCGCCAGGCACATCATCCGCCTGCGGCACCTTCACCTACACGCTCACGCAGGCGGACGTGGAGGCGGAGATCGTCCGCAACACGGCGACGACGACCGGCACCAGCCCCCTGGGGCCGGTCACGGACGACGCCTCGGCCGACGTCGTGATCACCGGCACGAGTGCGATCGAGCTGAGCAAGACGGCGGGTGCGATCGCGCTCGGAGCGGACGGCCGGGCCGGTGCCGGCGATACGGTCGGCTTCACCTTCACGATCCGCAACACGGGGACGACGATTCTCCGGGACATCGTGCTTGACGACCCGCCGCTCGGAGGCTCGGTCGCGTGCGCTGCGCTCGACGGACTGGCGCTCGACCCGGGCGATGAAGTGATCTGCGGGCCGGTCGACTACACGCTCAGGCAACAGGATGTCGACGACGGCGTCGTGCACAACGTGGCCACTGTCGAGGGGCAGTCGCGCAACGGCAGTGCGGAAGACGATGCCGAGGTCGATGTGCCGGTCGTCGGGGCGGACGACATCGCTCTGTTGAAGTCTGCGGCGGCCGTGGTCGATGCGAACGACAGCGGACGCACGGATGCCGGTGACACGATCGCGTACACGTTCACCGTGACGAACACGGGCACCACGACCCTCTCGGATGTCACGGTCGATGACCCGCGCCTCGGCGCTGCCGTCACCTGCGATGCGACGGAGCTCGCGCCGGGGGAGTCGACGGTCTGCTCCGCCGGAGCCCCCGCGGAGCTCACGCAGGCCGAGATCGACACCGGGGAGATCGAGAACACGGCCACGGCCACGGGGACGGGCACCTCGGATGTGCCGCCCGTAGCCACCGATACCGTGGTGACCCCGCTCGCGGCACAGCCGGCCATCGCGCTGACGAAGACCGGCGGAGACTACGTCGACGTCGATCGCGACGGGAAGGTGACCGCGGGAGACACCATCGCCTTCCGGTTCACGGTCACCAACACGGGAGCAGTGACGCTGACGGACGTTCAGATCGACGACGGGAAGCTCGGCGGCCTCGTCGACTGCACGATCCCCGATCTCGCACCCGGGGCCACGGCGGACTGCGGTCCGGTGACGTACGTCCTCACGGCGGCCGATGTCGTGGCGAGCACAGTCGTCAACGTGGCGACGGTGAGCGGGATCGGCGGGACGGTGACGGTCACCGCCGCCGCGACCACGACGGTCGACCTGAACGGGCTCGCGGCCACCGGTGGCGTGATCACCGGGCTCGGCTGGGCTCTCGCCCTGCTCGCGGTCGGAGCCCTCGTGCTTCTGATCGCGCGCGTTCGTCGCCGCGAGATCCAGGTCTGACCCGGCTTCTGCCGCGTGAAGCGCCCCGCTCCAGGTTCGAGCGGGGCGCTTCGCGTTCCCGGGTGTTCACCACGGCGCGGTAGGGTCTTCTCGATAGCGCCTAGGGTTCCGGGGTTCACGCCCGTCTGGTCCGAGCGGCGCCACGGCACTCCTCCGCAGGAGAGCCGTCATCTGACAGGACAAAAGCCCGGAGGACCCTGTTCGTCGCGCCGTGCGTCGGACGGAAGGGTCTCGCCGTGTCGCCTCTCGCCTTCGTCCTGGTCTTCGGAGCCGCCATCGCCCACGCGGCGTGGAACATCATCGCGCACGGCATCAGCAGGGCCGGAGCGCCGTTCCTGTGGTGGGGTGCCGTCGGGAGCACCGTCGTGTGGGCCGGAGCCGTGCCGTTCACGGGCGGCCTCGGTACCGACGACGTGGGGTCCTTCGTCCTCGGTGTCGTCGTCTCGTCGATCCTTCACGTCGGCTACATGGCGGTCCTCCAGCGCGGGTATCAGCGAGGCAACCTCTCCACCGTCTACGCGACCGCCCGCGGCACCGGCCCCTTCCTCTCCGTGATCGTCGCCGTGCTGGTGCTGGGGGAGCGCCCGTCTGCGGTCGCGCTCGTGGGCGTGGCGGCGGTGATCGTCGGGGTCGTCGCCGTCGGTCTCGTCGATCGGGGCAGAGGGGCGGGGACGGGGCGGATCGATCCCGGCATCGTGTTCGGCCTGCTCACCGGCGTCGCGATCGCGATCTACACGATCTGGGACGCTCACGCGGTGCGCACGTGGGACCTCTCGCCCGTCGCGTTCATGGTCGGGACCACGGTGCTGCAAGTGCCGTTCTACTCGATCGCGGTTCGTCGCCGCTGGGATGCGGTGTGGGCGCTCGGCCGCACGCAGTGGCGCCGCATCCTCGCTTTCGGGATCCTCTCCCCGCTGTCGTACATCCTGGTGCTGACGGCGATCCAGATCGCTCCGGTCGCGCTGGTCGCACCGTTGCGCGAGGTGAGCGTCGTGCTGGTGAGCCTCTTCGGGGTCTTCGTCCTGCGGGAATCGCGTCCGGGATGGCGGATCGCCGCATCGCTCGTGGTCGTCGCAGGCATCGTGCTGCTCGCGCTCTGAGCGTCGTGGTCCGCTCCCCGCCGAACGCATTCCGGGATATCGCGAAACACCTCCTGAACAGGCCTGTTTCGGGCTCGAAATGTCAGTGGTCGGGCGTTGAATGAGGGCATGCACCCGCTCCTGGACTCTCTCGATCAGCTGGTCACCGACCTCGATCGCGTGCTGTCCAGCGGAGGGTTGGCGGGGCAGACCGATGCCGGGCGGATGGAGGTGCTCCGCACCGCAGGAGAAGCACTGCGGCGGGTGGAGGCGGTGATCGTGGAGGCGGTTGCATCGACCGACCAGCGGTTCTCCGACGGCTTCGGGTGCCGCTCACTGAACGAACTGCTGCAGAGGGTGCTGCGGCTCGACGCGCCGGGGGCCTCGCGAGTCGTGAAGGCAGCCTCCGCCGTGCGTCGCGAGGTGTCGTTGTCGTCGGGGGAGCGACTGCCCGCTCGGTACCCCGCGCTGCGTGAGGCACTCCTCGACGGTGCGATCGGCGTGACCGGCGTCCTCGCGGCCACGACCCCGATCGATCAGGCGGGCGATCGCATCGGCGCCGCGGAGCGGCTGGTGGCCGACGCGGCACTGGCAGACATCGCCCGCGGCTGCCCCACTGCGGACGACATCGCGGATGCCGACTCCGCGCCGCCCGCGACACCCGACGACCTTCGTCAGTTCGCGCAGGTGCTGGCCATGACGCTCGATCCGGATGGCGCTGAGCCGTCCGACCTCCGGGCACAGCAGCAGCGGTTCGTGACGGTCGGGCGCCTCCGCGACGGGGTGCATCCGCTGCGAGGCAATCTGCTGCCGGATGCCGCGGCGCAGCTGCAGCTGATCCTCGACGCGCAGTGCAATCCGAAGACCGGCGGTCCGGTTCCGCCCGGGGTCGTCTTCCGAGGCTCCGAGGGAGAAGCGCCGAACGCTGAGCCGTGGAACACGGATCCGAGGCACGTGGTCGACGGGCGCTCCGCGGCGCAGAAGCGACATGATGCGCTGACCGCCGCGTTGGGGATCGCAGCGCGCCATGACGAGATGCCGAGCCTGGGCGGCGCCGCCCCGACTCTGGTCGTGCAGGTGGGGGCCGAAAGTGTGGCGACCGGCACGGGATGGGCCACGATCGCGAACACGCAGGCGCCGGTCCCTCTCGGAGTGGCCTCGCAGGTCGCGTGCGCGGGAGCGATCCAGCGTGTCCTCACCGACGAGGGGCGGATCATCGGCGTGACGGTCAGCGATCGGGTGTTCACCGTGCACCAGCGGCGCGCGATCGTCGCGCGCGACGGGGAGTGCCTGATTCCGGGGTGCCACGTTCCCGCGTCCTGGTGCGAGATCCACCACGTGGTCGAACATGCCCGGGGTGGCCCCACCCAGACCGACAACGGCGTGCCGTTGTGCTGGTGGCATCACCGTTCGCTGGAGACCTCCGGATGGGAGATCAGGATGAGCGAGGGGCTTCCGCAGATCCGCGGTCCCGCGTGGTGGGATCCGGGGCGTCGCTGGCGCGCTCCCCATCGTCCGGTTCTGTCGAGCGTTGCGGGGACATGCCTCGCGCAGTGACCGCTGTCCTTCGGTGATCGCCGTCTCTCAGTGATCGGCGTCGCGGAAGAACGCATTCCGGTATATCGCCAAATCCCTCATTTGGCACGCTTTATAGCAGTTATCCTTGCTGCATGTCAAGCTTTGAACTTCTTCCGAATGAGGGTGCCGCGACCGGCTTCGGCTACCGCGTCGACTACCGGCCCGCCTTCCCCATGGCCACCGTGGGTCTTGCCGCCGGCGCGTCGATGGCAGCCCAGGCCGGGGCGATGGTCTCGATGAGCGCGTCCGTCGAGCTCACCTCCAAGATGGAGGGCGGGATCATGGGGGCGATCAAGCGCTCCGCCGCCGGCCGCTCGGCGTTCGTCTCCACCTTCACCGCGGGATCGCAAGGCGGCGAGGTCGTCCTCGCACCGGCCACCCTCGGCGATGTCGTCCCTGTACGGCTCGACGGGGAGTACCTCATCGCGGCTTCCGGCTATCTGGCCAGCGAACCGGCGATCGACATCGACACCCGGTGGGGTGGCTCGGCGGGCTTCTTCGGTAGCAACAGCCTGTTCATCCTGCGTGCGAGCGGCTCCGGAGTGATGTTCCTCACGGCGTTCGGAGCGCTCCACCAGAAGCAGCTTGCCGCGGGCGAGGAGTACATCGTTGACACGGGGCACGTGGTGGCCTGGGACTCGACCCTGAAGTACAAGACCAAGAAGGCTGCGAGCAGCCTGTTCCGCTCGGTCACCTCGGCCGAAGGACTCGTCGCGCATTTCACGGGGCCGGGCGTCGTCCTGATGCAGACCCGGAACGTCGAGGCCTTCGCGGGTTCGCTGAGCCCCTTCATCGGTGCGTCCAGCGGCTCCGGCGGCGACACCGTCAGCATCTTCGGCTGACGCCACTCGCCGCTGAGCCCCGCGTCCCTCCTGTCGACCGAGTGTCGGGGGGAGGGACGCGCTGGTTCTCAGCGGAAGTTGACGAGGCCGGCGTGCGCGGCCGTGACCAGGATCTGCACCCGGTCGCGCAGGTGCCACTTCGACATCATGCGTCCGAGGTGGGCCTTCACCGTCCCCTCGGAGACGATCAGTGCTTTGGCGATCTCGGCGTTCGACATGCCCTTCGCGAGGCATTGGAGCACCTCCGCCTCCCTCTCGGTGAGCGGCTCGAGGGCATCCACATCGGCGGTCGCGGGGGTGGAGTCGCGGACGTGCTTGATGAGCATCGACGCGATCCGCGGGGAGAGCGAGCTCGCTCCGCTGTGCACCTCGCGCACCCCGATGACGATCTCTTCGGCGCTGGAGTCTTTGAGGAGGTAGCCGGAGGCGCCGGCGCTCAGCATGGGGAGGACCGTGTCACTCCCGTCCAGCGTCGTCACGGCGAGCACTCGGACGTGCGGCCAGCGTTCGGCGATCACACCCGTGGCCTCGATGCCGTCCATCTCGGGCATCTGCACGTCCATCATCACGACGTCGGGCTGCTCGCGCTCGACGGTGGCGATCGCCTCGAGCCCGTCCTCCGCCTGGGCGATGACGGTGATCTCGGGGTCACGGGAGACGAAGTGAGACAGCGCCGAGCGGACCAGCGGATCGTCGTCGACGATCAGGACACGGATTTCCTGCATAGAGGGAAGCCTAACGGCGTGAGCGGCTCGACGACCGCATGTAGACCTTTGGCTATAAAGGTCTGGACTTGAGGCAGATGTGCCCCGTGAAGATCACCGAGAAGATGAATACAGACATCGACGAACGACTACATGATGGAGGTGAACACGATGACTTTCTGGCAGCAGGTGGGCAAGTTCTTTGGTCTCCACAACTAAGATAGTTGGCAAATAGGAGATAGTGAAGCATGGCCTTCGACCAATCGACACGGGAAACTGCGGACACGCTCCGCCTGACCCGAGGCGAGAAGCTCAGCGCAATCGAACGCATCGTCGTTCTGGTGATCCTCGGGATCACCGTCGCTGCAGATCTCATCGGCTTCTTCACCACACCGGGTGTGAACCCGGTCGCGCTTCTCCTGAGCATCGCGACCACGTCTGTGTTCGCGCTATACCTCTGGAAGCCGCTCATCGCGACATGCGCCCTCGGCGTTGTGTTCGCGCTTTCCTTCCTCCCCGGATCAGAACTCCAGGTCCTCACCGCGGCTGCAGTCGCGGCCAGCTTGGTCATGAGGCTGGGGTGGACTTCGCTGATCCTCTCGTATACCGGCGCGTTCTTGGTCGCCGCGGCAATCGTCCCGTTTGCCGCTGAGCCAGGCGTGACCGTCAATGTTGGTCTCTATCTCGTCTTCGCCACGGTGGCCGGAGCCGTCGGGTTCGCCCTTCGGCTCGCGTTCGCCCGTGGCAGCCGCCTCGAGCGCGAACTCCAGGCGGCGGCCGAACAGGAGCGCCAAGCAGTACTCGCCGAGCGGCGCTGGATCGCCGGTGAGTTGCATGACAGCATCGCTCACCACCTCACGGTGGTGTCGTTGCACGTGCAGATGCTCGAAGACCCCCAGACAAGTACAGATTCGCAAGAGGCGATTCGCGTCGCCGCACGCAAGGCGATGACCGATCTCCGATTCGTGATCGAGCTCGCCGACGACGCGCCGCAATCCTCGAGCGTGCAGACCGGTGACCTCGCTGCGGCGATCGACGAGGCCCAAGAAGAGTTCGAGGCTGCAGGTCACTCCGTGGACCGCGTGGGAGATCCTCGTGACGAGCGCATCCCTCGTGCGGTCGAGATCGTCCTCGCGCGCATCACGCGCGAGTCCGCCACGAACATCCTCAAGTACGCCGGCCCCGGCGAAGTGCAGATGCACCTCGCGGTCGACGACGAGGTCGCGCATCTCATCCTCCGGAGTCCTCTCCCGACCACCCCGCGCCGGGAGCTCTCCTCGAGCCGTACGGGCCTCACCCGCATGGCGGAGCGTGTGATGGGAGCGAGCGGACAGTTCAGTGCCGGCGAAGAGGAAGGATTCTGGGTCGTGTCGGCCCGCCTTCCGGTCGTCTGATGCTCTAGAGTGTGTGAGCACGCTTCGTCGATGACCGCAAAATCTGGACAAAAGTCTAGATAAACCTCGACGTTCGGCCCTACGTTTCGGGTTGAGTCTCTCCGTATTCTGGAGGCTCCCCAGATAAAGCGTCCCCAGCGCTGCGATCGCGAGCGCGGTCTTTCTGGCTTCTGAAACACTTTGCGCGCTCGCGATCGCCATCTGCGTTAACGGGCGATTTTCCGGCCCCGTTCTGGCCCCGGGCTACGCGCCCACCGCTCGCATGTAGTGCCCATCGGTGGAGATTCCCGACGCGGCGACGGTGAAACGCACGACCTCGCTCAGGTAGCGGTCCTCCGACGCCTCGAAGATCCGTCCCTCCGCGTCGCGCGAGGTGCGGGTGAGGCGCAGGATCGGCGTGCCGCGCGGTACGCGCAGGAGTGCGGCATCCTGGTCATCCGCTGCGACCGCGTCGATCACGTGCTCCAGGGTGACGATGGGGTGTCCCACCGACGACAGATACTCGGTGATCGAGACCTCATCCAGGTTCACCTCGAACAGGTGACGCCCCGCGACCTCGGTGTAGTTGAGGCGCTCGAGCATGGTCGGGCGTCCGTCGAGGAAGCGCAGCCGTACGACGCTCACGATGGTGTCGCTCTCGTCGACGCCGAGCGCCGCCCCCAGGGTACCGGCGCGCCGCAGGCTCAGCTCCTGGGTCTGGGCGCCGGGCGAGACCCCGAGTTCGCGCGCCCAACGTGTGAACGGCACCGACACGTCCACCGCCTGATTGGCCTTGCGCGCCACCACGCGCGCGGGGCGGCCGCGCGTCGTCTCGATCAGGCCCTCTGCGCGCAGAGCCGCCAACGCATTGCGGATCGGGCCGCGCGAGGTCTGCCACCTCTGCGCGAGCTCCGCCTCGGTCGGGACGTCGTCTCCTGGGCGCAACCCGCCGTCGGCGATCCGAGCGCGGAGGTCGTCAGCGATCTGGGTGTACACAGCTTCAGCCACATAGGTACATTACTTCGTCATGCCCGCTCGCGCGATCGCGTTCCAGGAGCGTTCATCCAGGCGAATGGCCGGTAAACGAGTTCTGAACTCTTCCGAGTTAGGTACATATCTCGGTGCGGCACCTGTCAGAGTCTTCCGTGGATCACCCCTCCCACTCTGAAAGGTCCTCATGAAGCTTCGCGCTCTCCCCGCCCTCGCCGGTGTCGCGATCCTCGCGCTCGGTCTCGCCGCCTGTTCGGGCTCGGCTGAGGCGACCGGTGCCTCGGGCGCCGACGGGTCGTCCTCTGCGAGCGGATTCGCGGTCGACGAGAACACGCTCGTCTTCGGCGTCGTGCCCGACTCGGTCGACACCGAGACCAACTACCAGCCGCTGATGGACTACATCGCCGACCTCACGGGCAAGTCCGTCGAGTACCACGAGTCGACCGACTACGCCGCGCTCATCGAGGCGGCCGTGGCCGGCAAGGTCGATGTGGCGTCGTTCTCGGGCTTCACCTACGTCACCGCCACCAACAACGGCGCCAAGCTCACTCCCATCTCCTCGATCGTGACCGAAGAAGGCCAGGAGCCGGGCTACTACTCGCAGGCGATCGTCCCCGCAGACAGTGACATCACGAGCATCGACGGCTTCAAGGGCAAGAAGGTCTGCTTCGTCGACCCGTCCTCGACCTCGGGCTACCTGTTCCCGTCGTACAACCTGCTCGAGGCCGGCATCGACCCGAAGACCGACATCACCCCGGTCTTCGCCGGCAAGCACGACGTCAGCGTCACCAAGGTCGGCGAGGGCGTCGAGTGCGAGGCGGGCTTCGCCGAGGACTCCGAAGTCGAGAAGTCGGACAAGGTGAAGGTCATCGACGAGACCATGGTGCCCGGTGCACCACTCGTCTACTCGTCCACGCTCCCCGACGACGTCTCGAAGAAGCTCATCGACGGACTCTCCGAGATCACGATCGACGACATCATCGCCGCAGGCATCGACAGCGCCGACACCGACTCCTTCCGCAGTGTGTTCTACGCCACGAAGCCGGTCGACGACGCGTACTACGACCTGATCCGCGACATCTGCAAGGAGACCGAAGCGGAGCAGTGCAAGGCCTGAGCCCGGCCTGACCACCTCGCCTCATCGGCGCCCTCCGTCCCGTCCGCCTCGCACGGACGAGACGGAGGGCACCACCGCACGACTCACCACACCACAGGAGCCACGACATGACCGCCTCGGCATCCGACGCCCTCATCCGCCTCGATGGCGTGACGAAGACCTTCGGGACGACCACTGCATTGAAGGACGCCTCCCTGGAGGTGTCCCGCGGCGAGATCGTCGTGCTTCTCGGGCTCTCCGGCTCGGGCAAGTCGACCCTGCTGCGCCACCTCGACGGCCTCGAGATCCCCACCTCGGGCTCGGTCGAGGTGTTGGGAGCCGAGGTTCCCTCGCTCAAGGGCCGGGCGCTGCGCGACCTCCGCAGCCGCGTGGGCTTCATCTTCCAGCAGTTCGAGCTCGTGCCCTCGCTCACGGTGCTCGAGAACGTCCTCACCGGTTCGCTCTCCGACCTGCGCGGACCGCGCCTCGGGCTCTGGGGGTACTCGCGAGCCGCGAAGGTCACCGCGCTCGAGCACCTCGATCGGGTCGGGCTGCTCGACCGCGCCTACCAGCGCAGCGACACCCTCTCGGGGGGACAGCAGCAGCGCGTGGCCATCGCCCGTGCCCTCATGCAGAAGCCCGACATCCTGCTCGCCGACGAACCGGTCGCCTCGCTCGACCCGGAGTCGAGTGAACAGGTGATGGCACTGATCCGCGAGATCGCCGCCGACGAGGGACTCACCGTCGTGTGCAGCCTGCACCAGGTCGACCTCGCGATCAGCTGGGCCGACCGCATCGTCGGACTCCGCCACGGCGAGGTCGTGCTCGACACCCCGACCGGTGACCTCACCAAGGCCGAGGTCATGGAGATCTATGGCCGCGTCGCCACCACGACCGCCGAGATCCGTGCCGTCCAGGAAGAACTCGTCGAGGCGGCGGCGCAGGTGGCCGCATCATGACGGCTCTCGATGCGTCGACGGACTCCTCGACGCGGGGCGGCGGCGCGGCTCCTCGGCAGGCGGGACAGGTGAGGGAGCGCGCCCCGAAGCGGGTGATCTCCCCGGAACGCATCGCCGCATCCCTCACCCTTGTCGCGCTCCTGGTCCTCGGTATCCTCGCCGTCCGTGACGTCGACATCTCGATCCCCGCCATGGTGCAGAGCTGGGGCAACGCCGAGAACTTCATGGCCCGCATCGGCGGACTCACGTTCCCCGCGCCCGGGGATCTCGTCTGGCTGATCGCACTCACCGTCGGTCTCGTGCTCGTCGGAACCCTGCTGGCCGCGGTTCTCTCGGTGCCGATCGCCTACCTCGCCGCGTCCAACACGACTCCGGGCAACGGCTGGCGTGCCGCCGCTCGATTCATCGGCGTGCTCACCCGTGCGCTCCCCGATGTGGTCCTCGCGATGGCGTTCGTGCTGATGTTCTCGCTCGGCACCCTTCCCGGCATCCTCGCCATCGGCATCCACTCGATCGGCATGATCTCGAAGATGTTCGCCGATGCGATCGAGCAGATCGACGAGGGTCCCCGTCTCGCGATCCGTGCCGCGGGCGGTTCGAAGATGCAGGAGTTCTCGGCGGGGATCCTCCCGCAGGTGCTGCCCAGCTGGGTGGCAACTGTGCTGCATCGCAACGACATCAACCTGCGAAGCAGCGTCGTGCTCGGCTACGTCGGGGTGGCCGGTCTGGGCCTGGAGATGTCGTACGCCTTCAAGTCGCTGAACTACGGCAAGGGCCTCGGCATCGCGCTGGTCATCTTCCTCCTGTGCATCGCGATGGAGGTCATCTCGAGCATGGTTCGCGGCGCGATGCTGGGCGAGCAGAAGCACACCCGCTCGTGGATCGACCGGATCCTCCACCCGCGCCTCGGAGCGAACACCGCAGCCGCGCCGGTCGGTCGCCCTGCTTGGGCCACGAGCCCCGAGACCGCCGTGCGTCGCCCCTGGACCTCCCGACGCGTGCGCCACACCGTCGCCGGCGTCGTGGCGGTGCTCGTCGTCATCGGCAGCATCGTGGTCAGCCAGATCAACTGGATGGACCTCATCACCTTCTGGGCCAAGCTGCCCGAGGTCGCCGCGCTGTTCTGGCCGCCCTCCTTCGGGAACTACGACGCGAGCGCCATGTTCGAGGCGATGCGGGAGACGGTCGCGATCGCGCTCGCCGCCACGGTGCTCACCCTCCTCCCTTCGCTCGTGCTCGGCTCGCTCGCCGCCCGCAACGTCGCGCCGAACTCCGGAGCACGGGGGACGGCACGACTCCTGCTCGTCGGCATCCGCGGCATCCCGGAGCTGATCCTGGCGATCGTGCTCGTCGTGATCACGGGACTCGGCGCGCAGGCCGGCGTCATCGCCCTCGCGATCGGCGGGATCGGGCTCCTCGGCAAGCTCATCGCCGACTCGTTCGAAGAGGTGGATCGCGGCCCCGAGCGCGCGCTCCGGGCCGTCGGGGCGACGCGTCTGCAGACCTACGCCTCGGCCACGGTGCCGCAGGGGACCCAGGCGCTGATCGGTCACAGCTTCTACATGCTCGACACGAACATCCGTGCGGCGACCATCCTCGGGATCGTCGGTGGCGGTGGGGTCGGCTACTACCTGCTCAACGCGAGCCAGGGTTCGCGCTACGAGACCGTGACGGCGATCGTGCTGATGATCCTCGCCACCGTGCTCGTCGTCGAAGGCCTCGCCATGTGGATGCGGAAGGTGTTCCGATGAACCCGGATCGCTCCGCGGACTCTGCGGACGTCGTGGTGGTCGGGGCCGGGATCGTCGGTCTCGGCGCGGCCTACGCGGCGGTCCGTCGCGGGCTGCGGGTGATCGTGGTCGACCGCACCGATGCACCGGTCGGCGCCACGATCCGCAACTTCGGGCACCTCTGCATCGGAGCGCAGGGCGGCGAGGCCCGGCGGTATGCCGACACCTCGCGCGAGCTGTGGCTGCGTCTCTCCCAGGACGCGGGCTTCTGGCTGCGCGAGTCGGGAACGCTGGTCGCCGCCCGCCACGACGACGAGATCGCGGTGCTCGAGGCGGCCGCTCACGACGGCGGGATCCGGATGCTCGAGGCCGACGATCTCCTGCAACTCGCACCGCTGCGCGCCCAGGGCCTGGTCGGCGGCGCACACATCGAGAGCGACCTGCAGACCGATCCGCGCACGGCGGCGTCTGCGATCGTCCGCCACCTCGCAGCCCTCGGCGTGGACTTCCGCTTCCGCACCGGCGTGACCGGAGTCGGGCGCGGCCGGGTCGACACCACCCGCGGACCCCTCACCTGCGGCAGCGTGGTCGTCGCCGTGAACCACGACATCGACCAGCTGCTGCCCGAAGTGGCCGAACGACACGGGATCGTCCGCTGCGCCCTCGACATGGTGCGAGCGGCCGTGTCGTTCCGGCATCCGCTCGCGGCGCCCTTGCTCACCGGATGGTCGCTCGTGCGGTACGGGCGCTTCTCCGACGGACCGGAGGCCGCCGTGCTGCGCGAACGTCTCCACGCCGAACGGCCTGATCTCGCCGCGCTCGACCTGAACCAGATGTACACACAGCTCCCCGACGGCACGCTCATCATCGGGGACTCGCACGCGACCGCCGCGGCTCCCTCGCCGTTCCAGCCCGAGGCCGCCTTCACCGCGTTCCTCACCGAGGCGGAAGCGCTGTTCGATGCGCCGGCGCCGCGGGTGATCGAACGCTGGCAGGGCGTGTACGCCAAGGGGAGGCAGGAGTTCCTGATCGATCGGGGCGACGACGGTGTGCTCGTGCTCGCCGCCACGACCGGGATCGGGATGACCACGGGCCTGGGTCTCGCGGAACACAATCTCACCGCCGCCTTCGGATGGGCGGCAGCAAGGGAAGGAACAACATGACCACTCCCCTCGAACTCGTCGTCCTCGACATGGCGGGAACCACGGTGCTCGACGACGGCGTCGTGGAGCAGGCGTTCCAGCGCGCGGCCGAGCGCACGGGCGTCGCGGATCGGATGCCGTGGGCGGAGGCACTCGACCACGTGCGTGCGACGATGGGGCAGTCGAAGATCGACGTCTTCACGTACCTCTCCGGCGGCGATGCCGATGCCGCGGCACGGGCGACCGCGGCCTTCGAGGGCGCTTACGCCGAGATCATCACCGAGCAGGGCGTCTCCGAGATCCCCGGTGCGGCGGACGCCATCCAGAGCCTCAAAGACGCCGGCCTGCGGGTCGCGCTGACCACGGGCTTCGCTCCGATCACCCGAGAGGCCCTGCTCGACGGTCTCGGTTGGCGCGGCCTCGTCGACCTCGCGCTGTCGCCGATCGATGCCGGACGCGGTCGCCCCGCTCCCGACCTCGTGCTCACGGCGCTGCTGCGCACGCAGACCTCGTCGGTCTCCGCGGTCGCCGTCGCGGGCGACACCGTCAGCGATGTCGAGTCCGGACGCCGGGCCGGCGCCGGCTTCGTCGCCGGCGTGCTGACCGGTGCCCATGATCGGCCGGCCTTGAGCGCAGCGGGCGCCGATGCCGTGCTCGCCGACGTCACCGCGTTGCGCGGAGTGCTCGCCCAGCGCGAGCTGCTTCCGCTCGTCACGACCTCCTGAGAGACCGTGACATGGGAACGCTGCTGATCCGTCCTCCCGGGCACCGCAGAGACGTCGCGCTGCGCCCGGCGGCGACCGCGATGGTCTGGATCGGCGCCGGACACCCGCACGAGACGATCGCGGTGCCGGGAGTGGCGCTCGCCGATGGCGACGTGCTGGTCGCGGTCGAGATGTCGACCATCTGCGGCTCCGATGTCCACACCGTGCAGGGGCGCCGCTCCGCCCCGGTGCCGCTGGTGCTCGGGCACGAGAGCGTCGGGCGTGTGATCGCGACCGGCGACGCCGGGGCGAGCGGGGTCGACGGCACCCCGCTGCGCATCGGCGATCGCGTGGTGTGGTCGGTGACCGTCTCCTGTGGGAGCTGCGACCGCTGCCTGCGCGGGATACCGCAGAAGTGCCGCGACCTCGGCAAGTACGGTCACGACCGGGTCGGTGTCCACGGCGACCTCACCGGCGCCTTCGCGAGTCACGTGCAGCTGCGCACCGGCACCGCGATCGTCCGCGTGCCGGAGGCACTCCCCGCCGCAGTGCTCGCTCCCGCCTCGTGCGCCACGGCGACCGCCTGGGCAGCGGTGGCCAGGGCTGCCCAGGGACGGGACCTCGACGGCGCCGCCGTGCGGATCCACGGCGCGGGATTGGTCGGGCTGTCCGCCGCGGCCATCGCCGTCGAACAGGGCGCGACGGTGGAGGTGCTCGACCCGAACCCGGAGCGCAGGGCGCTCGCGACACGATTCGGCGCGACCGTCGTGGACCGCGAGCCCGATGTCGTGATCGAGGCGTCCGGTCACGCGGTCCGCGACGCGCTCGAAGGCGTGGCGGTCGGCGGCACGGTCGTGCTCGTCGGCAGCGTCTTCCCCGCGGACCCGGTACCTTTCGACGCCGAGAGCATCGTGCGGCGCCTCGTGACGGTCGCCGGTGTCCACAACTACACGGGTGCCGAGCTGGCGGAGGCGGTCGGCTTCCTGGCCGGACGCGGTCGCGCGTATCCCTTCGGTGACGCCGTCGGCGCGGTCCGCGGGCTCCTCGAGATCGACAGGGCCTTGGAGGAGGCAGCCGAGCCAGGGGCGCCGCTGCGGATCGGGCTGGTCCCGGGGCGCTGACCCCCCGGCGCGCTGACCCCCCCCCGGCGCGCCGGCCTCCTGCGCGCCGGCCTCGTGGACCTGGGCTCAGCGGGAGATGCTCTCCACGGTCTTGCCCGTCGTGGCCGCCGAGAGCGATCGGGCGATGTCCGCCTGGCTCACGATGCCGACCAGGCGGCGGTCCGCGATCACGGGCAGACGGCGCACCTGGTTCTCCTGCATGCGCTCCAGGGCCACGCGGATGTCGTCGTCCGCGCCCACCGTGACGGGTTTCCCCTTCGCGAGCGCTTCGACCGGTGTCGTCTCGGGATCCATCCCCAGAGCGACCGCACCGACCACGATGTCGCGATCGGTGAGCATGCCCTTGAGGCGGCTGTCCTCTCCGCAGATCGGCAGCGCGCCGACGTCGAGCTCGGCCATGACGGATGCGGCGATGCGGAGCGAATCGTTCACGCCGATGCAGCGCGGACTCGGCGTCATGAGGTCGCGCGTGGTGGTCATCGCTCTTCGCTCTCGTCGTAGTCGGGACGCGGCGGCTGCAGCGGCTGATCGGAGTACTCCCCGCCCGCGCGCCCCCCGTACGGACGTCCGTGGTCGGCGAACTCGTCGCGTGCGAACACGAACGTCCAGGGCCCCGCCGTGAAGTGCGCGCCCGTGCGCAGCGTCTCGGAGGACTCGTCGGTGTGAGTCGCGTCCACACCCAGGCTCGCGTTGGTCTCGCCCTCGCCGTTCAAGGTCAGCACGTACTCGTCGCGGTCGTCGTGCGTGATGGTCGCGTGCACGGGGTCGGTCTCGGGGAGGCGCAGTTCGTTGCCCTCGGCCGACCCGATCCGCACCACGTCGGCCTCGAGCGCGAATTCGGTGCGTTCGTCGTCTCGGCTGATGCGCAATCGAGGGTTCCCCGCGCCCCATTCGGCATGCGTGGTCGTGGGGGTGTATCCGTCATCCGGGCGGTCGTCGATGTGTCGGTCGTTCATGGCAGTCCTCCTCGAATCGCGTGTCCCGAGGCTAGGGTCCTGCCGTCGCTCCGCCGAAGGGGGTTGACTTCGGTGCAGCGAGTCGCCAGCGCGCGGTCGACCGCACTCGGAGGCGATAACCTTCTCCCGAGTACGGGAGAATGAGGTGAGCCGTCGTCTCGGCCCGGCAGCGACCAAGGAGCACCACCCATGGGTAAATTCGTCTACGAAGGCGGCGTGAAGACCGAGATCGAGGATCGCGCCCTCACCCACCTTCAGCTCGTCATCACCGCGAAGCTGCGCCGCGGGGAGCCCTTCCCGTTCAGCTGGCGTGAGGATGCGAGCGTCGGCGGCGGGCGCACCACGGTGTGGATCCAGCCGGGGAGCTCGCTCGTCTTCAAGTACTTCGGCAGCCGTCAGCCGTCCATCAACCGGGCGTGGATCGAGGCACTCGCCTTCACCGCGAACGCGCCGAGCGGGCTGTACCTCGTGCCCGAACCCGCCGAGGCCGGCGACGAGCCCGGTGCCGGCGAGGTTCCGGTCACCCCTCCGCTCTGAGCCGGGACCGCGGCTCCGAGCCCGGGATGTCAAGCCCCTGACCACGGGCGGGCAAGGGTGGAAGTGTGGGCCTCATTCGACGAGACGAGGAGGATCGGCCATGACCGACGACACCACCGACCCCCGGCACGCGCACCGCGAAGAGGGCTTTCCCGACCAGCACCAGGACCAGCCGGGGCTGACCGAGCGGACGCGCCCCGAACCGGACCACGGCGAAGGAACCTACGTCGGCCACGGGCGCCTGGATGGTCGCCGTGCTCTCATCACGGGCGGTGACTCCGGGATCGGTCGGGCCGTCGCGATCGCCTTCGCCCGGGAGGGCGCCGACATCGCGATCGCGCACCTGCCCGAGGAGCAGGACGACGCGGAGGACACGCTCGCCCTCGTCCGCGAGACGGGGCGCACGGGTGTGGGCTTCGCAGGCGACCTGCGAGAAGAGGCTTTCGCGACCGACATCGTCGCCCGCACGCGGAGCGAGTTGGGTGGGCTCGACGTGCTCGTGCTCAACGCGGGCTATCAGCACGACATCGACGACTTCGGGAGTCTGGAGACGGACCGCATGCGTCGGGTGTTCGACACGAACCTGGCGGGCATGCTGTTCTCGGCGCGGGCGGCCTACCCCGACCTCCAGCCCGGAGCGAGCATCATCGTGACGGCTTCCATCCAGGCCTACAACCCCTCACCGGGATTGATCGACTACGCCATGACCAAGGCGGCGCAGATCGCGTTCGTCAAGGCGCTCGCCGAGGAGGCGGGACCCCGCGGGATCCGGGTCAACGCTGTCGCGCCGGGACCGGTCTGGACACCCCTGATCCCCGCGACCGGATGGGATGCCGAGCGGCTGGCGACCTTCGGTGCCGACACTCCGCTGGGGCGGGCGGGTCAGCCGGCGGAACTGGCCGGCGCCTACGTGTACCTGGCATCGGCGGAATCCTCGTACACGTCCGGCTCGGTCATCGCGGTCACCGGCGGCAAGGGCCTCTGACACGTGCTCAGGCGGCGGCACCGAGGGGGAGCCGCCGCCTAAGCTTGTGGAGTGCAGAAGCCGGCCGCGTCCCGTCCCCTCGTCGGAGTCGCGCTCGTCATCGGCTCCTGCCTCTCGCTTCCTTTCGGCGCCGCCGTCGCGGCCCAGCTCTTCCCGGTGCTCGGTCCGTGGGGGGTGACCTCACTGCGCGTCGCCATCGCCGCGATCCTCCTGGTCGTCATCGTGCGCCCGCGGCCCGGGAAGTGGACCCGCCCGCAGTGGTTCGCCGCGGTGCTCTTCGGCGTCTCGCTGGCAGCGATGAACGGCTTCTTCTACGCGGCGATCGACCGCATCCCCCTGGGCCCCGCCGTCGCGATCGAGTTCCTCGGACCACTCGTGCTCGCGGCCGTGCTCACCCGGAAGGTCACGGACTTCGTCTGGGTCGGAGTGGCCCTCCTCGGAATGATCGTGCTGGGCATCGACGGCCTGATCGGTGCCGAGCCGCTCGATCCGCTCGGTGTGCTGTTCATCCTGATCGCAGCGGCCTTCTGGGCCATGTACATCCGGATGAGCGCCCGCGTCGGCTCCCTCATCCCGGGCAGCAGCGGCCTGGCGATGGGACTCGTGGTCGCTGCCGTGCTGCTCATCCCGGTCGGCATCCCGGCCGCGTCGACGGTGGCGATGGATCCGCAGCTGCTCCTGCTCGCGGCGATCACCGCGGTGCTGTCGTCCGTGATCCCCTACAGCTTCGAGCTCGCGGCGCTGCGCCGTCTGCCGCAGCGCGTGTTCGGGGTGCTGCTGAGCCTCGAACCGGCGTTCGCGACGCTCGCCGGCTGGCTCATCCTCGGGCAGGACGCCACGCCGCTGCGGATGCTCGCCGTCGCCCTCGTGATCGCCGCGAGCGTCGGGACCACGCTCGGGGTGCGGAGGGAACGCCGCGACGACGGTCCCTCCGGCCCGTTCACTGCACCGATACCGCTGCCCGACTGACCGCGGGGACCGGCAGCGGGTACCGGCGACGCAGGATCACGCGCTGCACGAGCGTCCACACCACCGTGACCGTCAGGTAGAGCGCGGCGGCGAGAGGCACGAACACGGCGAAGACCGCGGTCGCGTAGTGCATCGCCGAGACGACGCGCAGCAGGGTGGGGGAGTTCAGGGGGGAGTCGTCCCCATCGACCGGCGTCGGGCGGAACACGCGGCGGGTGATCTCGGCGACCGCGAGCATGACCGCGAGCAGCACCCCGAACACGAGGAAGGTGGCGGGTGTCGCGGTGCCCCCGAACAGCGCCGACACCAGGCTCGTGCCCAGCGGTGCGCCGAACAGGTCGTGCGCGAGCAGCTCGTTCGGGTGTCCCGCGATCTCGGGCCGGAGGAACAGCGTGTAGAGGATGCCGACCACGGGGGCCTGTGCGAGCACCGGGAGCATCCCCGCGAACGGCGACGTGTTCTCCGCGCGGTACAGCGCCAGCGTCTCCTGCTGCAGGCGCTCGGGGTTCTTCTTGTGGCGGCGCTGCAGCTCGCGCAGCTTCGGCGCGAGACGCGCCCTGGTCTGCTCGGCCTTGGCCTGGGAGATGCCGACGGGGATGAGCAGTACCCGCACGAGCAGTGTGACGAGGACGACGGCGAGAGCGGCAGCGGAGGCACCGGCGATGGGGGTGAGCAGGTCGGAGAGCCCGGTCAGCGCGCCGTAGGCGGCGTCGAGGAGGGCGGCGAGGGGTGGAAAGGCAAAGGGGTCCATGGAAGTGTCCGTTCGAGGTGTCGGGAAGGGTCGGCGAAGGCCGCGCGGTCCCGTCGAAAGAGCGGACTACGCGGCGGTCGCGACTCCCGGCGCCCGAGGGCGCGGATGCCCGGCGGCATCAGGATCACTCTGCGTGAGGAGGGTGCCGACGTCGATGGCGCGCAACGGATGCGGGGCACCGGTCGAGGCCTCGGGGCGCACACTCAGCACGATCGCGAGGGTGAGTGCGGTCACCGCGAGCAGGGCGACGGCGAGGCCGAGAGCCGTGGCATCCGGCATCGACACGAGGCCGAGCGCGGTCGCGACGATGCTCAGCATCTGCCCGAACCACTCGCTCATGCGCGCTCCCTTCCTGTTGTGAGGGTAGCACCGGGGGCCGCCGCCGCTTTCGAATCGCGCGAATGGTGCGCTCCCGGCCACTTATGCCGCACAGTGCGCGATTCGAAAGCCGACGGGGCGTACGGTCGAAAGCATGAGTGACCTTCGCGCCCTGTTCGGGATCGAGCATCCGATCATCCTCGGCCCGTTCGGCGGGCTCTCCTCGACCGCCCTCACGGCTGCGGTCAGCGCTGCGGGCGGCCTCGGTTCGTTCGGACTCTACGGCTACGACGGCGACCGAATCCGTGCGACCGGCGCGGCGCTGCGGGCGGCGACCGATCGTCCGTTCGCGGTCAACATCTGGCTCCCCACCGGCGACGAGGTCGAGCCGAATCCGCAGCACGCGGTGTTCGCGCAGGCGCTGCACCCCTTCTACGAGGCGGTCGGCATCGATGTCCCGGCGCGCCCGGAGCGGTACCTCCCGGCGCTCGAGGAGCAGCTCGACGCGATCTGGGAGATCCGGCCCGCCGTGCTCAGCACGGTGTTCGGGGTGCCGTCGGCCGAGGTGGTCCAGGAGGCACAGCGCCGGGGGATCCGCATCGTCGGTACCGCGACCACCGTCGCCGAGGCCGTCGCGCTCGCCGACGCCGGGGTGGAGGCGGTGGTCGCCACGGGTGCCGAGGCGGCCGGGCATCGGGTGTCGTTCCTCCGTCCCGCTGAGGACTCGCTCGTCGGCACGTTCGCGCTCGTCCCGCAGGTGGTCGATGCGGTGGACGTGCCGGTGATCGCGGCAGGCGGCATCGCCGATCGACGGGGAGTCGCCGCGGCGTTCTCGTTGGGGGCGACCGGCGTGCAGGTCGGGACGGCCTTCCTCGCGACGGCGGAATCCGTGGCCACGCCCGCGCATCGCGCCGCGATCCGTGCGACCGCCGCCGAGGAGACGGTGCTCACCCGTGCCATGAGCGGTCGCCTGGCCCGAGGCGCCCGCAACCGTGCGGTGCGGGCGATCGAGGCGAGCGGCACGATCGCACCGTTCCCGATGCAGAACTGGCTCACCGGACGCTTCCGGGCCGCGGCGGGGGAGCAGAATCTCGGGGAGCTCCAGTCGCTGTGGATGGGGCAGGCGGCGCCGCTCGCACGCCATGACAGCGCCGCCGAGGTGTTCGCGGAGCTGACCGCCGGCGTGCCGCGCCCCTCCTGACCGCTCACCGCCTGCGCCCTGCGACCGGAGGAGGGCCCAAGGGGCGTCGGGGCCTAGAGGATGACGGTGGACTTGCCGTGCACGATCACACGGTCCTCGGCGTGCCACTGCACGGCGCGGGCGAGCACGAGACGCTCGACATCGGCCCCGCGGCTCTGCAGCTCGGCCGCTGACTCGGAGTGGGTCACGCGCGTGACGTCCTGCTCGATGATCGGCCCCTCGTCGAGGTCGGCCGTCGCATAGTGCGCGGTCGCGCCGATCAGCTTCACGCCGCGGTCCTTGGCGCGGGCGTAGGGGTTCGCCCCGATGAACGCGGGCAGGAAGGAGTGGTGGATGTTGATCACCGGCGCTTCGAGGCGGGTGATGAAGTCGTCGGTGAGGATCTGCATGTAGCGCGCCAGCACGACGAGGTCGACGTTCCCGCGCAGCAGTTCGAGCTGTCGCTCCTCCATGGCGGCCTTGTCGCCCGAGGGGATGTGCACGAAGGGTACGCCGAAGGAGCGGACCGACTCGGCCAGGTCGGGGTGGTTGGAGACGACCATCGTGATGTCGATGTCGAGCTGGCCGCGCTGTGTGCGCCAGAGCAGCTCCATCAGGCAGTGGTCGTACTTCGAGACGAAGATCGCCACGCGCTTGCGGCGGGCGACGTCGTGCAGCGACCACTCCATGCCGAAGCGTTCGGCGACGACGGCGATGTCGGCTTCGAGCGCGGGGCGTGCGGCGGCGAGTCCATCGAGGTGGATCACGGTGCGCTGGAAGAAGCGTCCGCCCTCGGAATCCGTCGAGTGCTGGTCGAGCGAGATGATGTTCGCACCGTGCTGGGCGAGCACGCCCGCCACGGCGGCGACGATCCCGGGCTGGTCGTCGCAGGCGATGAGCAGGCGGGCGGTATCGGGCTGGGACATGGAGGCTCCTCGAGGGTGTGCATCGATTCTGCCGTGGATGCACACCGGGGGCGAATCGCGAGAGGCGACTCGCTACTCTGAGAATCGTGGAAGCGAGCGATCTCGGCCTGGTGCTGATCCCCCTGCTGGCCGTCGCCGCGCCCCTGCTCGCCCGCGGGGTCCGCCCGGTGGTGCGGGTGCCGATCGTGGTGTTCGAACTCGTGCTCGGGATCCTCGTGGGGCCGGCGGTGCTCGGCTGGGTCGAACCGGGGCCCCTGCTGGAGAAGCTCAGCGACTTCGGTCTGGCGCTGCTGTTCTTCGTCGCCGGCACCGAGATCGACTTCAAGACCGTGGCGGGCAAACCGCTCGCCCGCGCCTCCCTCGGCTGGCTCCTCAGCGTTCTGCTGGGCATCGGCCTGGGCTTCTTCTTCGCCCCCGGCGAGGGGATGGTCGTGATCGGCATCGCGCTGAGCTCCACCGCGCTCGGCACGCTGATGCCGATCCTGCGCGACGCCCGCGAGCTGGACACGCCGTTCGGTCGTGCGATCAGTGCGATCGGCGCGGTCGGCGAGTTCCTGCCCCTGATCGCGATCTCGATCTTCCTCAGCACGCGCACCACACCGATCGCCACGGCCGTCCTGCTGACGTTCGTGGTGCTGGCCGGGCTCGCAGTTCTGCTCGCGCACCGTGTGCCGCACGGGCGGCTGCACCGCATCGTCCGTGCGACGCTGCACACGTCCGACCAGTTCGGGGTGCGCTTCGTGATCCTGCTCATCGCGGCGCTGGTCGGCCTGAGCGTGATGCTCGACCTCGACATGCTGCTCGGCGCGTTCGTCGCGGGAGCGGTGTGGCGCATCATCATGACGCGGGCACCGAAGGAATCCGCCGAGGAGGTCGAGAGCAAGATCGAGGCGATCGCATTCGGATTCCTCGTACCGATCTTCTTCCTCTACACGGGCGTGACCTTCGACCTGCAGGCCCTGCTCACCTCGCCGACGGCCCTCGCCCTGGTGCCCATCTTCCTGATCGCGCTGCTGGCCATCCGTGGGGCGGCCGCGCAGCTCTCGGCCCCGGTGGGAATGAGTGTCCGCGACCGTGCGGCCCTCGGGCTCCTCGCCGCCACCGGACTGCCGATCATCGTCGCCGTCACCGCGATCGGCGTCGACGAGAAGATGCTCGACACCGGCACCGCGGCGGCATTGGTCGGAGCGGGCATGCTCTCGGTGCTGCTCTATCCGTTGATCGGGATGACCCTGCGCGGGGATCGCGCCGACGTCGTCGGACCCGCCCGTGCGGGCGACGCCGTGCAGGGGGAGCTGTGACGAGTGCGTCGGCGCTCCTGACCCGTACGGTGCAGAGCCTCGACGGCATCGCGAAGGAAGGGCTGGGCGAGCAGCGCGTCTCCCGGTGGCGCGGGCGCCGCATCGTGCGGGTCGGCGAAGCATGGCATCTGGGCGTGCTGCTGCTGACCGACTCGCACGCGCTGGCCACGGCCGAGGTGCTCCGCGCGGCCGATCCCGGACGCCGCGGCTACACCGCCGAGTCGGCCAGAGCACGCGCCGAACGTCGTGCCGAAGCCCTGCGGGGTGGCTTCGACGAGGGTGACGTCGTCCACGTGGGATGGAGCGTGATCGACGTCGACGCCGTGGATGCGGGCGGCTCCTCCGGTCCGCTGGCGCTCGTCGACGGCGTCCCCTCGGTGCGGTGGAGCGCGGCCGGCGGGTTCATGCCCCTGGAGGCATACCTGCGCGAGCGCGTGTCCCTGTTGCGGGATTCGGCGGAAGGCTGAGTCAGGCGAAGGTCTCGCCGAAGCGGCGCAGAAGCGCGGCGCCCTCGGTGACCGATGCGGCGAGCACCTGCTGCTGCACCGCGTCGAACTCTTCCGGGTCGAAGTAGCCGGTGGTGCGGTAGAACGTCATCCGGTCCGCGAAGTCGCGGGGAGTGGGCTCCGGATGGAACTGCGCTGCATACAGGTGCGTGCCCACGCGGTAGGCCTGCACCAGGCAGGCCTCATTGGTCGCCAGGAGCACCGCGCCCGGCGGGGTGCTCGCCGAACTCTCCTTGTGTGCCGTGAACACCGTGAGAGCGGGGCCGCTCGGCCCGAACACGGGATCGGCGGCGCCGGCTTCGGTCACATCGATCACGGTGGCGCTCGCGGGCTCGGGAGTGTCCGTCACGACCTCGCCCCCGAGCATGCGGGTCACGACACCGATGCTGAAGCAGGTGAAGAACACCGCGATCTCGGCGGCCATCGCCGCGTCGGCCAGTGTGCGGAGGTCGGCTTCGACCCGCAGCTGCTCCGCGGACTTCACGGTGTCGGAGACGTTGAACGGGGAGCCCCCGACCACGACGCCGCGGTATCCGCGTAGACGCTCGATGTGCAGCGGTGTCTGCAGCAGGTCGAGTCGATCGACGACGTCGACGCCGAGCGCCCGTCGGAAGGACGCATGCTCGGCGTCCGCCGCCCCGATCTCGGGTCGCACGCACACGTAGAGAAGCGAGGCCATCAGGAGATTCTAACGAGCGCGCGGAGCCGGGCCGACGCGGTCACCGGGAGGAGTTCGCGGTCCGGCCGCGGACGATGCCGACGAAGGTCTCGACGTCGGGCGTGGTGCGATCGCGAGGCCAGACCAGCGCCACCGTGGAGGTCGGACCGTCGGCGAGCACGCGGTGGTCGGCATCCTTGCGGTGGTGCAGGCGAGCCAGCGACATCGGGACGATCACGATGCCGAGGCCGGAGGCCGCCGTGGCGATCGCCTCTCCGGTCGGCAGTGCGGCGAAGGCGGCCGGGAGTGTGCCGGGGAGGTCGAGCGGGCCCAGCACGTCATCGGACAGCCCGATCACGACCTCGCCCTCGAGATCCGCGGCGGAGAGCTCTTCGGCCGCCATCAGGTGCGAGTCGACCGCGGCGATCACGACCGGCACCTCGTCGTACAGAGGGATGATGTGCAGGGACTCGTCCGTGAGCGGCAGACGGACCAGCGCCGCATCGATCGCGTCGAGCGCCTCGCGCTGGGTGGCGACCTCGATCGGGACGAGCTCGAGCGGCACTCTCGGCATGCGCTGCTTCCACGCGTCGATCCACTTGCCCGGTGTCGCGCCCGGCACCGCGCCCAGACGGAAGGTACGCGGTGCCTCGGGCTCGGGCTGAGGGGCATCGAAGACGACCTTGGCCGTCTTCTTCTTCGGCTTCTGCGGCGGGAACCGCTCGGCGGGGGCGGCCTTGTTGCGACGCACAGGGGTACCTCGACCTGCGCCCTTCCCGGGCCGCCTTCCCTGATTCGCCATGGGGTCCAGGCTACTCGGCGGGGGAGGCGGGCACGTCCGCGACGGCGACGGGGTCCGTCGCCGTCGCGAGTTTCCGCTGTGCACGGCGGATGAGCCCTGCGGCTCCGCCGACCAGGATCAGCACGCCCACGGTCAAAAGGAGGATCGTGACGATCGTGGTCGGCGTCAGAGCGAGGAGCCCATCGGCGACGGTGTCCCTCCGGTCGGCGTCGGCCAGCATCCAGAGGGCGACCGTGGCGATCGCGGCGAACAGGAGGCCCCAGATGATGGCGGCCCAGCGCGTGCGGGGAGGGGAGGGGGCTTCGACGATCGTCGGCGTACTCATCACTGGTCTTCCTTCGCGGGCTCGTAGAGGGTGACGGAGATCACTCCGCTGGTCTGATCGATCGTGACGGGTTGTACGAGGGTGGGCTCGGTGTCCTCAGCGGCGACCTTCTGCAGGACGATCGACTCCCCGTTCCTGCGCACGGGAGTCCAGGTGCCGTGCGCAGTGATCTGGCCGGTCTCCTCATCCACTCGGCTCCACGAAACGGTCGCCGATCCGACGACGGCGCGCAGATCGAGCTCGACGCCCGACTGGACGTCGATGTACGTGTTGCCGGATCCCTTGTCCACGACGATCGACCGCGCACCGTCCTCGAACGGATTCAGCGTGAGGAACGTATCGCCGAAGGGCTGCCGGACGTGCGCGGATTCGTTGTTGCCGAGCGCGATGTAGCCCAGCGTGACGCCCGGGAAGGCGGAGAAAGCGCCGGCGACGAGTCCGCCGATGAGCGTCACCACGGTCGCGAAGGCCAGGAACCCGCTGCGCCGACGGAACGCCCCGGCCACGATCATCCCGAGTGCCAGGATGAGCGCCGCCGCGAGCAGTCCCAGGGCACCGCCGAGGGCCTCACCGCCCGTGACGAGACCGACGGCAGAGCCCGTGATGATCGCGAGGCCGACGATGGTCGCGGCGAACGCGAAGCCGGCCCGGGGGTTCGAGGCACGGCGGAGGCGTCGGCGCTCCGCGGCTTCGGTCGCGAACACCGCAGCCTCGGCCTGGCGTTCACGACGCAGCTGGTCGCGGGCGGCACGCTCGATGTCCTGCTGCTGGCGGCGCCACGCCTGATCCTGTTCCTTCCAGGCCGCGTGCTGGGCGCGCCAGGCCTCGAGAGCGGTGGGGTCCTGTGAACCGGGCGGGAGGGGGGCGGGCGGTTCCGGGGGAGTGAAGGCGAGCGCGGTGTCGGAGACCTCATCGGCGAGAGTGGCATCCCCCCCCTCAGCGGTACCCGAATCGCTGAGGGGGTCGGATGCGGCCGGGGCCGCCCAATCTGCGGAAGCCATCGGCAGATCCGGCGCGGAAGCACCCGGGGTGCGGCGCATGGCGCGCACGATCAGGAAGAGCAGACCGGCGACGAGCACGAGCCCGACGATCCAGCTGACGACGGAGAGGGCCGACCACCCGTCGTAGCCGAGTCCGAAGAGACGTCCGGCCAGTGGTGCGGTCGGGAAGAGACCGATGACGGCCATCGCGAGGATGCCCCACTGCGCCGGCTGATAGTCGCGGCGGAACAGATCGCGGAGGTGGACCCGTCCGTCGATGTCGGGCAGCAGCGCCCAGGCCGCGGCGTACAGGAAGATCACCGGCAGGCCGAAGAGCGCCGCGACCACGAGGATCCCGCGGACGATCAGCGGATCGATGCGCAGCCGGGCAGCGATCCCCGAGGCGACACCGCCCAGCCAGCCCTCGGACCGGGCGACGCCGAGGCCGGCGACCCAGAGGAGGAAGCGTTCGGCTCCGCGGGGGATGCCGGTGCCCGGTGCGCCGACGGCCGGAGTGGCCTGGTCGGCAGGAGGCGGGGGTGCAGTCGGAATCGTCATGATTCGATCCTGGCGTCATCCGTGGGGCCCCTGCCATGGGGGGAACCCCTGAGTGGCCCCTGATTCTGGCCAGGGGAGGACCCGGAGCACCCATGCGGATGATTGGATGGGCGACATGTCCTCTTCGGCGCACGCTCCCGCGCGATCAGCGCCCATCGCTGCGCCGCGCCCGCCGCTGACCCGTGATCGCGACTGCCTGGTGGCCGGGGTGAGTGCGGGCCTCGCGCGACACCTGGGCGTGCGGGTGGGGCTGGTGCGTGCACTGTTCCTCGCGCTGACGCTGTGCGGCGGCGCCGGCATCCTCCTCTACGCCTGGTGCTGGGCCTTCACGCCGTGGAGCGAGGGGGAGGAGTCCCCGACCAGACGCGTACCGGTCGCCTGGCTGCTGCTCGCTCCCGCCGGTGTCGGGATCCTCATCGTGCTGGCCTGGCGCGGCGGCAGTGACTGGTTGAGTGGATCCATCCCGCCCGATCTCGCCGCGGTCGTCGTCGGCGGCACCGTGGGCTTCGCGACGGGCGCCGGGCTCTGGGCGACCCTGATCGATCGCACCGACACCGCGCGCGGACCGCGACACACGATGACCGTCCGGATCCTGGCTCTCCTGCTGCTCGCCCTGCTGTTCACGGTGCTGCTCTCCTGGCCCGTCGCGCGCTCGGGGGTGGCACTCGTGCTCCTCCCTCTCGCCGGGCTCGCTGCGGTGATCTCCTCGGCCCTGATCCCGCGATGGCGCGAACTGTCCGGCGAACGGGTGCGCCGCATCCGCGAGGAGCAGCGCAGCCAGATGGCCGCGCACCTGCACGATTCGGTGCTGCAGACGCTGGCGCTGATCCAGAACAGGGCAGGAGCCTCCAGCGAGGCGGCCCGCCTCGCCAGGGCACAGGAGCGCGAGCTGCGCGCATGGTTGTACGACGGCGACGCACCGGCCGACAGCGACCTCCCGACGGATCTGCGTGACTACGCAGGGGCCCTCGAGCTCGACTATCCGGTGCGCATCGACGTCGTGTCGGCGGGCCTCTCCACCGAGCGCGCCAGCGGGGAACTCGCGGCGGCGGCCCGAGAGGCGATCCTGAACGCCGCGCGGCATGCCGGCGGGGACATCTCGGTGTACATCGAGGGGAGCGCCGCGGGCGTCGACGTCTTCATCCGGGACCGCGGCGAGGGCTTCGACCTCGACGATGTGCCGAGCGATCGCCTCGGGGTACGGGAGTCGATCATCGGCCGGATGCGTCGTGCCGGTGGTACCGGAGCGGTCCGCAGCGACGCGAACGGGACCGAAGTGCATCTGAGCATTCTGGCGGCCCCGCCGTACGACCGGGCGGCGGGGCGACCGATCCCCACCCGGGAGGACGACCATGCCTGAGAGCATCCGCGTCGTGATCGTCGACGACCACTCGATCTTCCGCTCCGGCCTGCGTGCCGACCTCGATGCGAGTGTCGACGTGGTCGGCGAGGCGGCGGACGTGCCGTCCGCGATCGCCGTGATCGCGGAGACACAGCCGGACGTCGTCCTGCTCGACGTGCACCTGCCGGGTGGGAGTGGCGACGATGCCGCGGGCGGAGAAGCGGTGATCCGCGGGTCGGCCACGGCAGCGCGGTTCCTCGCGCTCAGCGTCTCGGATGCTGCCGCCGACGTCGTGCGCGTGATCCGGGCGGGCGCCCGCGGCTACATCACCAAAGGGTCATCGGGCATCGAGGTCAGCAGTGCCGTGCACGCCGTGGCGGACGGGGATGCGGTCTTCTCACCACGGCTCGCCGGGTTCGTGCTCGACGCCTTCGGAGCGGTCGCCGGTGAGACCGCGACGGCGACCGACGAACTGGATCGCCTCTCCGCGCGTGAGCAGGAGGTCATGCGGCTAATCGCCCGCGGCTACGCCTACAAGGAGGTCGCTTCGGAGCTCTTCATCTCGATCAAGACGGTCGAGACGCACGTGTCATCCGTGCTGCGCAAGCTGCAGCTCTCCTCCCGCCACGAACTCACCGCGTGGGCGTCGGAGCGCCGCCTGCTGTAGTCGTGACGCAGGATCGGCTTGTGCGTCGGTTCGATTCGCGAGACTCTGGCCTGGAAACGAACCGGGAGCCGAGCCATCGGCAGCACAGCAGAACGGAGCGATCATGCGCGTACGCAGGGCCTTCGGAGCGATCAGTGCGGTCTCGGTGCTGGCCTTCGCTTTCGCGTTCGCCTCGCCGCCACGGCAGGCTTCGGCCGTCGAGATCGGAGACGTGTTCACGTCGATCACGATCTCGCCGGTGCTGGGAACGCCGTGGCAGCAGACAAGCGATCCCACAGCGGTCCCCGATGGATCGCTCGTCGATGTGTCGTTCGCCTTCGCCCTCCCCGACGAGGCCACAGCCGGCGATACCGCCAGCATGACGTTCCAGAGCACCGGGGGCGTCACGACATCGGTCGCCGACCTGGCACCCTTCCCCATCCTGTCCGAAGACGGGGAGACGATCGCCACCGTCACCGGGGCAGGGGACACCGTGACGGTGACCTTCGCTCCGTATGTGGACACGCATACCGCCGTCAGCGGATCCGGGACCTTTCAAGCCAGAGTGAGCGCCGCGGCTGCCACGCCGACGCCGTCAGCGTTCGGCATCCCCATCGCGGTGTCCAGCGGGCAGTTTCCTGCGACCGTGAGGATCTACCGCGTCACCGAGCTCATCACCGAGGTCACGGGCGTGCGTGGAGCGGTGCTCGACGACACCTCCCTCGAGTGGAGATACTTCAGCGCCATCCCGCTGTACAACCTCGATCTCGCCCTGATGGATGGTGCGACCGCTGTGGATTGCGCGGCGCTACAGCTCGAATACCGTGATGCCGCGTGGACGACCGGCGATCCGTATCCGAGCGACGCGCAGTTCGGCGCACCGGTCGACGTGGCCACCGCGAGTTGCACGCCCGTATCCTCGGGACTCGACGCGGCTTCGCAGGTCGTCAGCGTCGTTCCGGAAGCGCAGGTCCCCGCCGGGACGCTCCGCGAGTTCCGGCTCATCGCCGGCATCACCTCGGACGAGCAGCCCGAGTTCCAAGCCGTGCTCGCGACAAGCGATGCGGGGTCCACGCAGACCCTCGCGTTCGTCGGGTTCGCGGAACGACAGACCGCACGTGGCGTCGGGCAAGGAACGCTCATCCCGCTCCCGCCCGAGCCGGACCCGGACACGTCGGGCGGCGGCACGACGCCACCCGACACTCTGGCAGACAGCGGAGTGAACCCGAGCGGGCTACCGGGACTCGGCCTGGCCCTGGTCGCGCTCGGTCTCCTGGTCGTCGCCGGTGCGCGCCGGGTCAGGCACACAGCGATCCAGGAGTGACGACCCGGCTGTCACCCCGTCAGGCCGCGAGCCACAGCCCCTTCTGATCCGTCGCGATGGTGAGCCCGGCCGCGACGGTCTCGTCGTCGCCGATCCTGGCGCCGCGGATGATGCGCGCTCCGGCGCCGACATCGGTGCGGACACCCACGTAGGCGTGGTCGCCGATCGCGGCACCCTGGCCGATGTGCGCGTGCGCGTCGACGAACGCGCCCTCCCCG
The DNA here is from genome assembly GCF_023101205.1 of Microbacterium aurugineum. Lineage (NCBI taxonomy): Bacteria > Bacillati > Actinomycetota > Actinomycetes > Micrococcales > Microbacteriaceae > Microbacterium > Microbacterium aurugineum. The sequence continues at coordinate 653,802 of NZ_CP078078.1, forward strand.
ACCACGGCGTCTTCGTCGATCCAGGCGCCGCGGGCGATGGTCGCCCCGGCGCCGACGCGCGCGCCCGGTTCGATGTAGGCACCCGCCTCGATATGCGCCTTCGGATGCACCTTCGCGCCATGCGCGACGAGACCCCGACCGTTCGCGTGCTTGCGGTACCGCAGCGTCGCTCCCTGGTCGTTCTCGATGTCGACGTAGTTCTTACCCACGATTCCTCCCGTGCTCCGGAGTCTCTTCCGGATATATCAACAACCACGGCAGGGGTGGATTCATTCCCTCGGATGGATGTCCTCGGTGTCCGCGGTGCTCAGCTCACGCGCGAGGCCGCGTCGCGGATCGCCATTGCGAGATCCGCGGGACGGCTCCACATGGGCCAGTGGCCGGTGGGCAGGTCCACGAGCTCCAGATTCTCGAGTGCGTCGACCTCGGCGAACATGGGGTGTCCGGCGCGGGCGAGTTCCTGCAGCTGCGCGCTCGGGATCGAGCAGCAGACGATGGTGGTGGGGATCCCGCGGCGCGCATCGTCGGAGAGGGGCACCGGAGCTCGGAGCACGGGTCCCGGCTCGGGGACCGCGCGTTCGCGGAAGCGGTCGAGCATCGCGGTGCTCAGGCCCTCGAGGCTGGCCTGCTGTCCGAGAACGTCGAACGGTGGCAGGGGCAGCGCCTCCACCGTCTCCGGGAGGTCCGGTGCGAACACGCTTCCCGGCGCGACCGGGCCGGAATCGACCCACACCACACGGCGGACGAGCGCGGGGTGCCGATCGAGGACGATGCTGACCGGAGCATTGGCTCCGCTGTGCCCGACGAGCGCGACCGGCTGCTCCGCCGTGGCTCCGGAGCGCAGGACGGCCGCTTCGATCGCCGCCGCCTGCTCGTCGAGGGTCCGCGAGGAACGGTCGGGGTCATCCGGATCCAGGCCGGGGAGTGTGAGCGCGATGGCGTCCGATCCGTTCGCCGCCAGGTGTGCGCGCACCTCGTCCCAGGCCCATGCGCCGAGCCAGTGGCCCGCGATCAGGAGGATGGTCGGAGTACTCGATGCTGTCGTCATGACCCGATGCTCGCACGGCGTGCGGACAGCTGTATGGCACTATTTCTGTCATGAATTCATCGGAGTGTGCAGAGTGAGGCGGACCGAACGACTTCATGCGCTGTCCGAGATGCTGCGTCGCGGCGGAACCAGGGGTTACCCGGCCGAGCGGCTGGCGGCGGAGTTCGAGGTGTCCGTCAGAACCGTCAAGCGAGACCTCGCCGCCTTGGCGAGCAGTGGCGCGCCCGTCTGGTCGAGACCCGGACCCGGAGGAGGCTACGGACTGGCTCCGAGCGCGAATCTGCCGCCGATCACCCTCTCGCCGGCCCAGGCGGTGGCGCTCCTGGCGGCTGTCTCCGCGGCGTCCGACGCCCCGTACGCCGATCTGGCTTCGGCCGGGGTCCGGAAGATCCTGGACGTCCTCGATCCCGCCACGCGCGGCCGCGCGGCCGACCTCGCACGTCGGATCTGGGTGGCGGGGGCGCCCTCGTCCGCACGCACCGTCCGGTCGGTCCTGGAGGAGGCGATGTCCGCGCAGCGTACGGTCCGCATCCGCTATACGTCGCGCGTCGGGGCCACGACCACGAGGGAAGTGGAGCCCGTGATGTTCGCCTCCACGAACGGGCAATGGTACCTCGTCGGGTGGTGCCTGCTGCGCGACGCGATGCGCTGGTTCGTCGTGTCGAACATCGAGAAGGCGACCCTGACGAGCGCGGCCTGCAGCGGCCATACCGTTGCGGAGGTCGGAACCCCTCCGCCGAACGCCAGGCCCGTGCTCGTCAGCGACGGCGAGTGACTAACGCTGACACGACGGGCACCAGAAGGTCACGCGTTCGCGTGTCGGATCCGCGCCCTGTTCGCCGCGTCGGATGAGGGTGCCGCAGCGGCGGCAGGGGCGCCCGGCGCGGCCGTAGACCCAGGTGCCCTGACCCGGTCGATCGATGCCCGTGAAGGTCCTGCTGCGGCGGTCGCGGTTGGCGCGGATGGTGCGCACACCGAGGTCGAGAAGCGCGGAGACATCGACCTCCGGCGTCGGCGTCGTCGGCAGGATCCCCCGGAGGAACAGGAGCTCTGCAGCGTACTCGTTGCCGAATCCCGCGACGTTGCGCTGGTCGAGGAGGGCGACGTGGATACTGCGGGCGTCGGCACCGAGCCGCCGGTTCGCCTCGTCTGCATCCCAGTCATCGGCGAGCGGGTCCGGGCCGAGATACCCCACCAGCTGTTCCTCGTCGCGGGTCGGGACGACCTCGATCTCGGCGAGATCGACACCGACGGCCTCACGGTCGGCCGTGCCGATGATCGCACGGACCTTGAAGGCCGGATGCCGCCACTTCTCGCCGTGGCGGTAGACGAACCACGCCCCGTCCATGCGCAGATGGGAATGCAGGGTGCTGTCGCCGATGCGCGCGAGCAGGTGCTTGCCCCGGGGCACCACCGCGTGCACCCGCTGACCGGTCAGATCCAGGGTGGCGAAGCGGGGGACACGAAGGTCGAACCGGGTCACCTCGGACCCGGCCAGAGCCTCGTCGAGGCGTCGCGCCGTGCGGAAGACCGTGTCGCCCTCGGGCATCAGGGAGCCTCGGACGGCGCGGGTGGAGGCGGGAGCAGCGGGGGGTGAGGGGAGGCCGTGACGGCGGCACGAGCGAGCATGTCGCGCGCCAGCACGGTGCTGCCGGCGACCGCAGCCGGCATCACCGCGACGGCACCACCGGGAATCAGGAAACAGAGCTGGGTGGCGACGCCGAAACCGAGCACCCGCGCCCGGCTGCCCGAGAACAGGGCGGCACGGTCGGCCGGACTGAGGTCACGAGCGTCGAAGGCACGCCCGGTGAGTTCGCGCGCCAGCAGTCGGCCGGTCAGCACCACACCCGCGATCGCGCCGAGGAATCCCCCCACGGCAGGGAGGAAGCCGATCAGGAGGACCAGGATCGCGATCAGGATGCCGAGCACCACGAGACGCAGCCCCTCGCCGATCGTGGTCCAGAAGCTGCCGCCGTCGGCGGGAGGAGCATCACCGAGATCGACCTCGACGGCGTGCCAGATGCGCTGGTAGAACGGGTCGCCGATGGTCAGCGTCAGTGCGCTGAAGACCACGCTGGCGAGGGCGAGGGCGGCTGCGACGACCACGAAGCCCACGGCCGCGCGCAACAGGCCCTTCCACGGCTCGATCCATCCCTCCGCGAACGGCGTGAGCCACGCGGAGACCGAAGGCATGCCGATCACGAGCGGGATCAGCGCTGCGGCGAGGATCAGGACCGCGATGATCGCAGGGATCAGACCGAGCATCATGAGCCCGGGGCGCGTGCGCCACAGCCCGAACCCGTGCAACAGCGTGCGGACGCCGGTGGCGAACTCTCGGATCATGGCTTCCAGCGTAGGTGCATCGTTCAGGTGACCTTGCGGAGGGTGTAGCCGCGGGGCGTCGCCACGAACCCCGCCTCCTGCAGGGCGAGGGCGAGCTCGGTGCCGTAGACGCCCTCGCCGTTGATCTTCTCGACCGTGAGGGTGTCGAGCCGGCGTGCGCGTGCGGTCGCCGCGAGATCGGTGGCCGCGGCCCGCAGCACGTCGCCGTCTTCGCTGAACGCGAGCACCGTGCGTCCGCCGCGCTCGAGGGAGAGGACGAGTGTTCCGTCGACGAGGACCACGAGCCCGCCGGCCTTGCGCCCCGGGCGGTGCGAGACGCCGTCGAGCTTGGGCCAGCTGAGAGCGGCACCGTAGGGGTTGGCGGGGTCGGTGGCGGCAAGGGTCACGGCATCGCGTGGGGGCGGATCGGCGAGTCCCGCATAGGTGCGCAGACGATCGACCGTTCCGGACGCGGCGAACTGGGCGGCCCCAAGCTTCTCGATCACGTAGCCGCGACGACAGTGCCCGGCCTCTTCGAAGCCGGCCAGCACGCGGTACGCCTGGGCGAAGCCGCCGGGGAGGCCCTCCGCCTGGACCGCACCGCGGGTGACGACACCGTAGCGATCGAGGAGGAGGCCCGCGGTCACGGTGGCCCGGCGGGAAGCATCCTTCTCGGTGGGAGGCAGCAACGACCATCGGCCTCCGATCGACGGCGGCCTCGGCGCGGCGGAACCGGTGAAGGACACACCGCGGTAGGTGCGGGCGCGGGGGGCGCGGCGTTTCACCTTGTGCGCCTGCGAGCCGCCGGCGAGCAGGGAGCGGATCGGCGCGAAGGTGTCGTTGGTCACGTAGCCCGACCAGGTCAGCGACCACAGCGCTTCGAGGACGGACTGCTCGTTCTCGGCGGCTGCCATGTCTTTCAGCTGCCCTGCGAAGTACGCGCCGCCGACGTCGAGGGCGATGAGGATCCGCGACTCCAAGGAATCGGAGGCAATCTCGGCATCGGGCTCCGGCAGCGTGAACGGCGCGAGATCGGCGGGGTGCATCGACACCCAGCCGTCGCGTCCCGGGAGCGTGCCGTGGCCGGACCAGATCACCTCGCCGGCTGCCGTGAGCTCGTCCAGAAGGGCGGGCGTGTAGTCGCGCACGCGAGAGGGCAGCACCAACGATTCCCACGCGCTCGCAGGGATCGGCACGCCCGCGAACTGCTCGATCACGGCGAGCACGCCGTCGACGCCTTCGAGAGGGCGACCGATGTGCTGCCAGTCGGGGAGGAAACGGGCGTAGGCCTCGGGGGAGACCGGTTCGACGGATCCGCGGATCGCGGCGAGCGAGCGCATGCGGAGCCGGCGGAGCACCTCGGCGTCGCACCACTCGATCGCGTCGCCGCTCCCGGCGGCCTCGGGGAGGAAGTACCCGCTGGTGAGGCGCCCCGCGGTCTCCAGGCGCTGAAGCGTATGACGGGCGACCGCGGCGCCGAGTCCGAACCGGGTGGCGACGGCGTCCGTCGTGAACGGGCCGTGCGTGCGGGCATACCGGGCGATGAGATCGCCCAGCGGATCGGCGACGGGTTCGAGGAACGCGACCGGGATCCCCGTCGGGAGTGCGGCGCCCAGCGCATCGCGCAGTCGCCCGGCATCCTCGATGGCGGCGACACGGCTCATCCCGCCGACCGTCACGGGGATCGCGCGCCGGGCCGCGACCAGGTCGCCCAGCAGCGCGGCGGCGGCATCCGCCCCGACGGTGCCTCCCGCTGCGCCGGGCACGCTCTCCGGGTCGAGGCGCAGGGCCACTTCCTCCGCATCGAGCGGCCCGAGCATGCGCAGCAGATCGGCCACGCCCTCGATGCCACGTGCGCGACGGTCGGGGTCGAGCCGCTGGGCCTCGCGCTCGAACTGGGCGAGCACCTCGGGGTCGAGGAGTTCACGCAGTTCCACCGTGCCCAGCAGCTCGCCGAGGAGCGCAGGGTCGACCGACAGCGCGGCTGCCCGGCGTTCGGCGAGGGGCGAGTCGCCCTCGTACATGAACGCGCCCACATAGCCGAACAGCAGATCGCGGGCATAGGGCGACGGCTGGCCGGGCTCGGTCTCCACCAGGCGGATCCGGCGGTCGGCGATCGACGTCGCGAGGGCGCGCAGGGAGGGGAGGTCGTAGACGTCTTGGAGTACCTCGCGCAACGTCTCGAGGATCACGGGGAACGTGGGGTGGCGCCTGGCCACTTCGAGCAGCTGCGCCGACCGCTGCCGCTGCTGCCACAGCGGGGTGCGCTTGTTCGGGTTCATGCGGGGCATGAGCAGCGCGCGTGCCGCGCACTCGCGGAAGCGGGAGGCGAACAGGGCCGAGCCGCCCACCTCCTCCGTCACGATGTGCTCCAGCTCTTCGGGCTCGAACACGAACAGTTCGGCGCCCGGCGGCTCCGCCTCCGCGTCGGGGATCCGCACGATGATGCCGTCGTCACTCGCGACCGCCGACCCCTCGACGCCCAGGCGTTCGCGCACGCGGGCGTTGATCGCCAGAGCCCAGGGCGCGTGCACCTTCATGCCGTACGGGGAATGCAGGATGACCCGCCAGTCGCCGACCTCGTCGCGACCCCGCTCCACCGTGAGCGTGCGGTCGGTGGGGAGCGTGCCGGTCGCCTCGCGCTGCTCCGTGAGGTGCGCCAGGAGGTTCGCTCGAGCCTGCTCGTCGAGGCCCGCATCGATCAGTCGCTGTGCCGCCTTCTCGGGAGGTGCCGTCGACACCTCGCGCGCGAAGGCGCCGAGCGCCTCGCCGAGCTCGAACGGCCGGCCGATGCCGTCGCCGTGCCAGAACGGCACCTTGCCGGGCTGTCCGTAGGCGGGGATCACGTTGACACGGTCGTGGGTGATCTCGGCGATCCGCCAACTGGTCGTGCCGAGCGTGAACACGTCGCCCACCCGCGATTCGTAGACCATCTCCTCATCGAGCTCGCCCACGCGGGCACCGGTGGTCTCGCCGGCCACGAAGACCCCGAACAGTCCGCGGTCGGGGATCGTCCCGCCGCTGGTCACCGCGATGCGTTGCGCGCCGGGCCTCCCGGTCAGCGTCCCCGCGTCGCGGTCCCAGACGAGTCGCGGACGCAGCTCGGCGAACTCATCGGACGGGAAGCGTCCGGCCAGCAGATCGAGCGTGGCCTCGTACGCGGAACGCGGGAGGGATTGGAACGGTGCCGAACGACGGACGGTCTCGAACCACTCCTCCACGCTGATCGCACCGAGGGCGCTCGCCGCGACGGTCTGCTGGGCGAGGATGTCGAGCGGATTGCGCGGCACCTGGATCGCCTCGATCTTCCCCGCCAGCATCCGCTCGGTGACGATCGCGGTGTGCAGCACATCGCCGCGGTGCTTGGGGAAGAGAGCGGCACGGCTGATCTCGCCCACCTGGTGTCCTGCGCGTCCGACGCGTTGCAGGCCGGAAGCCGCCGACGGCGGGGCCTCGACCTGGATCACGAGGTCGACCGCACCCATGTCGATGCCGAGTTCGAGGCTGCTCGTCGCGACGACGCAGCGCAGGACGCCCGACTTGAGCTCTTCCTCGACCTGGGCGCGCTGCTCCTTCGACACCGATCCGTGATGTGCCTTGGCGAGCACGGGATCGGCGCCGGCCGTGGCTCCGGCCTGCGCCATCATGGCTGCAGGGACGGTCGCTGCGGGCAGCTCGACGCCGATCCGCTCGGAGTGGATCTCGTTGAGACGACCTGTGAGCCGCTCGGCCAGGCGCCGCGAGTTGGCGAACACGATCGTCGAGTTGTTCTGCAGGATGCGGTCGACGATCGCCTCCTCCACATGCGGCCAGACCGAGCCGGTGACTTCGGTGTACTCCGCATCCCCGGTCTCGCCCGCGACACCGGGCGGGGGCGGCGGATTGGTCATGTCGTCCATCGGTACGACGACCCCGAGTTCGAAGGTCTTGGACGCCGGCGGTGCCACGATCTCGACCGGAGCCGACCCGCCGAGGAACCGCGCGACCTCGTCGATCGGACGCACGGTGGCCGAGAGGCCGATCCGTTGTGCCGGTGTCTCGATGCCGTTCGTGCGGCGCAGCGCGTCGAGGCGTTCGAGACTCACGGCCAGGTGCGCGCCGCGCTTGGTGGCGGCGACGGCGTGCACTTCGTCGATGATCACGGTGTGCACGCCCCGCAGCGTCTCGCCCGCGCGGCTTGTGAGCATGAGGTACAGCGACTCGGGGGTGGTGATCAGGATGTCGGGCGGATCAGACACCAGCTTGCGGCGGTCGCTCGACGTGGTGTCGCCCGAACGCACTCCCACCGTGACCGCGGGCGCGGGCACACCGAGGCGGCGCGCGGACTGGCCGATGCCGATCAGCGGGGAGCGCAGATTGCGTTCGACGTCGACGCCCAGTGCCTTCAAGGGGGAGATGTAGAGGATGCGGGTTCGAGGCTCGCCCTTCGCCGGGAGCGCGGCCTCTGACGTGCGTTCTCGGAAGACGCTGTCGATCGACCACAGGAACGCCGACAGCGTCTTTCCGGAGCCCGTGGGCGCCACGACCAGAGCGTGCTTCCCGGCGGAGATCGCCTCCCACGCACCCGCCTGGGCCGGGGTGGGCGCGGGGAACGCACCCCGGAACCAGTCCTGTGTGGCCGGGGTGAAGCGGTCGAGCACGTCGCTCATCCCTCCATCTTCGTCGAGGCCGGGGACATCCGGGCCGTCCTCCCGCGCGTCAGGGCTCCAGCGAGACCTCCCGCAGCGCGCCGTCCTCGTCGATCTCGAGGGTGAGGTCGAGGTCGAGCCGACGCAGGAACGCGTCGTCATGACTCACCACGAGCACCGCACCGCGGTAGGCGCGGAGGGCTTCGACCAGCTGGTCGACCGTGTCGAGGTCGAGGTTGTTCGTCGGCTCGTCCAGCACCACGAGGTGCGGGGCGGGGTCGGCGAGCAGCAGCGTCGCCAGCGCGACGCGGAAGCGCTCGCCACCGGAGAGGGCGGCGACCGGTCGCTCCGCGGTGGCCCCTCGGATGAGGAACCGGGCGAGGCGGTTGCGCAGTTCCTTCTCCGGTACGTGCGGCGCCGCGGCGGCGATGTTCTCGAACACCGAGCGCTCCTCGTCGAGACCGTCGACCCGCTGCGGCAGGTAGCCGACCAGGTCGGTGTGGGCCTCGGCATGCCGGCTCGGGCGTTCAGAACTCAGGACTTCCGTCTCGGATCCGCCTTCCTCCGCCCTCGGCGCCTCGAGGGGAGCCGTTTCTCCTGAGTTGTGAACGCCGCCGGCCACCAACCGCTCCAGCAGGGTCGTCTTCCCGGCACCGTTGCGCCCGATCAACGCCACCCGCTCGGGGCCCTGGATCACCCAGGCCCGCTCGTGATCGCCGATCGTCGCGATCCGGCGGCTGCGCGATACCCCGGGATCGGGCAACTCGATCTTCATCGACGCCTCGGAGCGCACGCGTCTCCCGGCGTCGTCGAGCACCGACCGTGCGGCATCCTCTTTCGCCCCGACCTCGGTGCGGAGCCTGCCGGCCGACACCTCGGCCGCCATCTTGCGGCCGTGGGCGATGATCTTCGGGACCCGCTTCTCGATCTCGGCCTTCTTCGCCGTGCGTGTGCGGTGGGCGAGCTTCACCTCGGCCTCGATCCGCTGGCGCTTCTCCTTGCGGAACGCCTGGGCGGCGGTGACCTCGGCCTGTTTCGCCGCATCCTGCTCGGCATCCAGCCAGGCGCGCCACTGCGAGTACGGTCCGCCGAACACACTGAGTGTCTGGGCGTACAGCTCCGCGGTGTCGTCCATCAACTCGAGCAGGGACAGGTCGTGGCTGACGACGATGAGCGTGCCTTTCCAGGCGCGCACCATCGTGCCGAGCTTCGCCCTGGCGTCACGGTCGAGGTTGTTGGTCGGCTCGTCGAGCAGCGTGATCGGCGCGCGGCGCAGGCGGATGCCGGCGATCGCGACCAGGACCGCTTCGCCGCCGGACAGCTCGCCGACCCTGCGATCGAGGAACTCCGGCGCGAGGCCGGCTTCCGCCAACGAGGCCTCGGCGCGCGCCTCGATGTCCCAGTCGTCGCCGACGGCGTCGAAGTGCGCGGGATCGATGTCGCCCGCGCCGATCGCCCGGACGGCGTCGAGCGCCGCGGAGACGCCGAGAAGCTCCGCGACCCGACGGTCGACATCGAGCGTCAGCTGTTGCGGGAGATACGCGACATCGCCGGACGCCGTGACGATGCCCGAGGTGGGGTCGAGCTCGCCGGCGATCAGCCGCAGCAGTGTGGACTTGCCGGCGCCGTTGCGACCGACCAGGCCCGTGCGACCGGAACCGAAGCTGCCGGAGACGCCGTCGAGCGCGATCGTGCCGTCCGGCCAGGCGAAGGCGAGCCGGTCGAGGGTGACCGATGCGTGAAGGGAAGTGGGTGTTGACATGGGTGTCTCCTGTCGAGTGCGGGGGTGCACTGACACCGAGCACCGGCCGGACGTGTGGAGTCACAGGTCGCGGAGGAGCGGGTCTGCCGTGGAGTCGGCGATCGTCGGGTCAGCGCGCGGGAAGAGAGGCGCGGAGGCGACGGATCAGATCAAAGGACTTCCAGACACGGCGGACAGGACTCCCCGACGATACCCGGGCGTGTCGGTGCCGCGCAACCCGGGCGTGTCGCGCATCCGTCGCGCGGGGGATGCCGCCGTGCGCAGGGATGCGTAGCCTGGAGGCATGGCAGATCGAGGTCCGAGTCCCCAGGAGTCCCGTTCGCGGATGGGGCTGGGCGTCGGTCTCGCGCTCGGAATGGCGATCGGCGTGTCCCTCGGCTCCGCGCTGCAGAACTGGGCGCTCGGCATCGGGATCGGGATGGCGATCGGCATCGCGCTCTCGGTCGCCATCACGTCCGGCGGCACGTCACGCCGCCCTGCCGAGGGTGAGGCCGAGGACGAGGAATCCGAGGACGGGGACTCTCTCCCGGGCGAGCCGGATGCCGACGGGAATCGGCCCCCGCGCTGATCAGGGCGACGGGATCCGCTCGAGCCACTTCGCCAGGAACCGATGCACGTCGACCAGCTCCTCTTCGGAGATGCTGTGGGTCAGACCCGTGTACACCCGTCCGGAAAGTTCGGAGTGTGCGGGGAGCCACTGTGCCGTGTGGTCGATCAGTGCGGTCGGGATGACGTCGTCGTTCGTGCCTCGGCCCCAGAACACGGAGGGGCGCAGTTCGGTCAGCGCCTCGTCGTTCGGCAGCTCGCCCGGTGCGGCGTATCCGCTCAGCGCCACCACGGCGTCGATGCGCTCGGGCGCGAGTCGCAGCGCTTGCAGTGCCACCGCGGCGCCCTGCGAGAAGCCCAGCAGAGCGACCGACGGGGCATCTCCGACGGCCGTGGCGAGCCACTGCAGGAAGGCCTCCCCGGCAGCGGTCACGGCCTCGGGGGCGCGCCCTTCGAGCCCCTCGATCGGGTACCACGAGCGGCCCGGCATCGGCCACGGAGGCGTGAGGGGTGCAGCGACGGAAGCCACGGCGATGCCCTCCGGCAGATAAGGGGTGAGCCCGAAGAGGTCGTGCTCGTCGGCCCCGTAGCCGTGCAGAAGGACCAGCAGCGGCATCCGTCCGCGGTCGAGGGACGACCATCGGGTCGCGGTGTCGTCGATCGTCAGGTTCTCGCTCACACCGTCATCCTGCCAGCAGCCGCCGACGTGGGGCCGGTGTCGGTCCGAGGAGGCGGCTGGTAGAAAGGACACATGGCGGTCCGTACACCTGATCCCGACCCGGAGCCCGAAGACGAAGGTCTCGGCGCCTTCCGAGACGCGAACCCGCCGGCTCCGGATGCGAACCCCGGCTGGCTGAGCGAGTTCGAGCTGGAGGAGGCGCGGCGGCGACTGCCGATGCTCTACGTCGAGGCGATCCCCGTGCGCACCGACGGCTCCGGCCAGGTGACCGAGATCGGCATCCTGCTGCGGTCCACCCCGATGGGGGAGATGACGCGCACGATCGTTTCCGGACGTGTGCGCTTCGGGGAGACGATCCGCGAGGCGCTCTTCCGACACGTGGAGAACGACCTGGGCCCGATGGCCTTCCCGCTGCTCCCGCCGCAGCCGCTGCCGTTCACGGTGGCCGAGTACTTCCCGATCCCCGGTGTCAGCGCCTTCCATGACGATCGGCAGCACGCCGTGTCGCTGGCCTTCGTCGTGCCCGTCACCGGAACGTGCGAGCCGCGCCAGGACGCGCTCGAGGTCACCTGGTTCTCGCCGGAGGCCGCGGGATCCGACGCGGTCGCGGCCGAGATGGAGAACGGTCGAGGCACCCTGATCCGTCAGGCTCTCGCGAGCCTGGGTCTTCTGCGATAGCACCCGCGCCCGGCACCCTTCGCGCCCGCCAGCCCCCGCGCCCGGCACTCCCGCGCCGAGACCCCGCCTGCGCACCGAGACCCCGCCTGCGCACCGAGACCCCGTCCTGTCCGCGTCAATAGCGGGGGGCTTCGGCGCGCAGGTGGGGTCTCGCGCGTGCCCGCACCGATCTCTGCGCGAGGTGAAGACTCCTGTCATCCCATTTCCTATAGGATCGACGAAAGATGTAGCCCGCATCTGATCCGCAGAGGAGACCGCAATGACGCGTTTGTTCGATCAGCCCGACGATTTCGCCGCAGATTCCGCCGTCGGCTTCGTCGCCGCCTCGAGTCGCTGGGTGCGTCCTGTGAGCGGCGGTGTCGTCCGCTCGACCCGGGGTGCCGACCCGACCGTCGCGGTGGTGATCGGCGGCGGGAGCGGGCACTATCCCGCCTTCGCCGGTCTGGTCGGTCCCGGCCTCGCGCACGGGGCCGTCATGGGCAATCTGTTCGCCTCGCCGTCCGCGCACCAGGTGCACGCGGTCGCCACGGCTGCCCACGAGGGGCGCGGAGTCCTCCTCAGCTACGGCAACTACGCGGGCGACGTGCTCCACTTCTCGCGAGCGCAGGAGCGGCTCCGTGCAGCGGGGATCGACTGCCGGACGGTCACCGTCACCGACGACATCTCCAGTGCCCCGGCGTCGGAGCATCGGAATCGGCGGGGCATCGCCGGGGATCTGGTCGTCTTCAAGATCGCGGGCGGCGCGGCCGAGGAAGGGATGTCGCTCGATGATGTCGAGCGCGTGGCCGTCCTCGCCAACGAGCGCACCCGATCGCTGGGTGTCGCCTTCAGCGGCTGCACACTGCCGGGCGCCGAGGAACCGCTGTTCACGGTCCCCGAGGGGCGCATGGCGGTCGGTCTGGGCATCCATGGCGAGCCGGGCATCGACGAGGTGGACGTGCCGACGGCGACCGGCCTGGCCGAGCTGTTCGTGTCGTCGCTCCTCGCCGAGGTTCCGGACGGCGTCGACGTCGCCGGCGCCAGGGTCGTCCCGATCCTCAACGGTCTCGGAAGCGTGAAGTACGAGGAGCTCTACGTGGTCTACGCCGCTGTGGACCGGCTGCTCTCCGAGGCAGGACTCACCGTGGTCTCGCCGGAGGTGGGGGAGTTCTGCACCAGCTTCGACATGGCGGGAGTCTCGCTCACGCTCCTCTGGCTCGACGAGGAGCTCGAGCGCCTCTGGCACGTGCCCTGTGACACTCCCGCGTATCGCCGGGGCGCGGTCGGCGGTCGCATCGCTCGCGACTCGGTGCTCCTCGCCCCGGAAGACGAGGTCGTCATCGGCCCGGCCAGCGAGGCCTCCCGTCGCGCCGCCGCCACGATCGGACGAGCGCTCGATGACATCGCGCACATGTTGCACGCCCAGGCCGAAGAACTCGGTCGCCTGGACCGGATCGCCGGCGATGGCGACCACGGCATCGGGATGCAGCGGGGGAGTAGAGCAGCATCCGCCGCTGCGGCGACGGCCATCGCTGCCGGAGCGGGAGCGCGTACGGCGCTGCACCGTGCCGGCGACGCCTGGGCCGACCAGGGCGGCGGCACGTCGGGGGCCATCTGGGGCGAGATGCTCGGTGCCCTCGGCGCGGCGCTCGGTGATGACGCGGTGGTCGACGCCGCGGCGGTCGGCGGCGGGATCGTACGGATGAAGGAAGCCGTCATGTCCTACGGCAAGGCGACGGTGGGCGACAAGACGATGATCGATGCGATCGTCCCGTTCGCGGACCGGCTCCGCGCCCGCCTCTCCGCCGGCGACGATCTCACGGTGGCGTGGGCGGATGCCGCGGAGACCGCGAGCGTCGCCGCGCGGGCCACCGCGACGCTCACCGCCCGCCTCGGCCGTGCCCGCTCGCACGGGGACAGGAGCCTGGGTACCCCGGACCCCGGCGCGATCTCGTTCGCGCTCATCACGCACACCGTGCACCACATCCTGGAAGGGGATGACTGACATGACACTTCGTCTCGTCATCGGTTCGGACGACGCCGGACACGTCTACAAGGAGCGCATCAAAGCCGACCTGCTGGCCAATCCGCAGGTCACGGAGGTGGTGGATGTGGGGGTCGACGCCGACGGTCACACGCACTACCCGGCGATCGCCACGACCGCTGCGGAGAAGGTCGCTGCTGGAGAAGCGGATCGAGCGATCCTCATCTGCGGGACCGGTCTGGGCGTCGCGATCGCCGCCAACAAGGTGGCGGGCATCCGCGCGGTCACCGCACACGACTCGTTCAGCGTCGAGAGATCCGTCCTCTCCAACGATGCGCAGGTGCTGTGCATGGGACAGCGCGTGATCGGGGTGGAGCTCGCGCGTCGCCTGGCGGCGGAGTGGCTGACCTACACGTTCGATCCGGAGAGCGCCTCGGCGGCGAAGGTGCGCGAGATCCGCGCGTACGAAGGATGCTGAACGCGGGCCCCGCATGCTGATCGGGGCGAGCCTGAAGATGTACTTCTCCCATGCAAGGACACGGGAGTGGGTGTCCGGGGTGGAGGAGCTGCTCGACGCCCATCCGGCGCGGGACGCCGTCACGGCCTTCGTGCTCCCGCAGTATCCTTCGATCCCGGCCAGCATCGCGCACGGCGGGCGGCTCCTGGTCGGTGCGCAGGATGTGGCCGCCGAGGACCGCGGCCCTTTCACGGGGGAGGTGTCGGCGGAGGTCCTCGCGGAGCTGGGCTGCCGGTTCGTCGAGGTGGGGCATGCCGAGAGGCGCCGTCTCTTCGGTGACACGGAAGAGGTGATCGCGGCCAAGGTCCGGGCGGCTCTGCGCCACGGGCTCATCCCGATCGTCTGCGTCGGTGAGGCGGAGCGCGTGGATGCCGACGATGCCGCGCAGGTGTGCATCCGCCAGGTTCGCTCGGCTCTCGAGGCGGCGGATGCTGCAGATGTGGGCGGCGAGATCGTCATCGCCTACGAGCCCGTGTGGGCGATCGGCGCCCCGGAACCCGCCGATCCTGCGCACATCCGCGGGGTGTGCGGGCGACTGCGCACGCAATTCGGGAGCGGTGCGCGCGGGGCGAAGGTGATCTACGGAGGAAGCGCGGGACCGGGGCTGCTGAGCGGCATCGCCGAGAGTGTCGATGGGCTCTTCCTCGGCCGATTCGCGCACGATCCGGCCGCAGTTCGTGACATCCTCGATGAAGTGGACGCGCTGACTCGGTGAGCTGCGTCCCCCTGATCCGGAAGAGGGACGATGGCCACAGCACGTGACGGCAGCCTGAACGGGCTCGACGCGACGATCGAGCGCCGAGGGCTGCGCGACCACGTGTACGAGCGCATCCTGCGGTTGCTGCTGAGCGGAGAAGCGGCCCCGGGGGAGCGGCTCTCGATCGACACGATCGCCCGTCAGCTCGACGTGTCGCCCACGCCCGTCCGCGAGGCCATGGTGCAGCTCGAACGCACCGGGCTCGTGACCCGCGAGGCGCTCAAGGGGTACCGGGTCGCCCCGCCGCTCGGTCTCGCGCAGTTGCGGGAGCTCTTCGACGCGCGCATCATGCTCGAAGCGCGCGCCGCTCGCATGGCGACGCCGGCCACCCCGCAGATGCTCGAGGAGCTCCGCGTCGCGGAAGAGGCGCATCGTCACATGGGCGAGCGCGTGATCACGGCTCTGCGCGCCGGTGCCACCGACGTCGAGCTGACCGCCGCGTACTTCGCGGCCGATGCGGCCTTCCATCGCGTCGTGTTCGCCCACTGCGGCAATCGCTATCTGACCGAGATGTCCGAGACGCTGGGGGCGCAGCTGCACCGCATGCGCCAGTCGATGCTGCATGGGGTGACGGACGTGCGCGAAGCGATCGCCGAGCATGAGGCGATCGTCGATGCCTTCGCGAGCGACGATGCGGACGCCCCGGAGCGACTCATGCAGCACCATGTCGAGCAGGTGCGGGCTCGCTCGCTCGATCTCGAGCAGGACTGAACGCACGGAGAGCGCCGCCGGGATGACCGCGCGAAGCGTTGCTTGACTCTATGCCTATTTCCTATAGGATCTACGAAGAGTCGCTCGGACTCATCACGTCAACGGAGTCGTCATGAACGCATCGCTGCACCCCTTCACCCGCGAGAACTGGCCCATCGCCGTGTGCATGCACGGATTCGCGCCGATCGCCGCTGACGGCAGTCGCCTGCATGACGCCTCGGGCGAGAGCTGGGACGCGATGTTCCGACAGATCGCGCGCCTGGGCTTCACCGCGGTCGAGATCGCCGACAGCCACATCCGACCTGCCGACCTCAGCCCCACCCGTCGCGCCGAGCTCGCGGCGATCGCGAACAGCCACGGGGTCGAGCTCCTCTCCGTGCACGTGCAGCGTCAGAGTGTGATCCAACCGGGCAGGGGCGAGCAGAATCTCGCCTACGCCCACCGGGCCATCGATGCGGCGGCCGAGCTCGGCATGCGCGTGTTCTCGACGGGTCTGCATCAGCCATTCACCGAAGCACAGCGCGCGGCGCTCTGGTTCTGGACGGCCCAGGGACCCGTCGACCCCGACGACGCCGAGACCCGTGCCCTCGCCGTGCGCCGGCTGCGCGAACTCGGCGAGCACGCCGGCTCCGTCGGTCTGCCGATGTCGCTCGAGATGTACGAGGACACGTATCTCGGCACCGCCGACAGCGCCGTGCGCCTGATCGAGGAGATCGGGCTCGACAACGTCGGCCTGAACCCCGACATCGGCAACCTCGTGCGCCTGCATCGACCGATCGAGGACTGGCGGGAGATGCACGAGAAGACCCTGCCGTACGCGAACTACTGGCACGTGAAGAACTACATGCGCGACGAGGCCGGCGACGGTACGTGGCAGACGGCGGTGCCGACCAGCCTCGAGCTCGGCCTCATCAACTATCGGGCGATGGTCGCGCACGCGGTCGAGGTCGGGTTCCGCGGGCCCTTCCTCATGGAGCAGTACGGGGGAGACAGCCTCGGTGTCTGCGCCTCCAACCGTGACTACCTCCGAACGCTGCTGCCGGACTCGACCGACGCCTGAACGAGAAGGACCAAGAAGAACCATGAAGAATGAGAACGGACGTCCCGTATACGCGGTGGTCGGCAGCGGGTACATGGGCGGAGGCATCGCCCAGTCGCTCGCGCTGTCGGGGGCGGACGTGCGCATCGCCGACGTCGACATCGAGATCGCCCGCGGCAATCGTGATCGCCTGATCGCCGAGGCGGCGCAATTCGCGGCGGACGAGCTCTTCCCCGTCGACGCGGCGGCCATCGTCGCCGAGCGCCTGACCGCGGCCACGATCGAAGACGCCGTCGCCGGGGCCGACTTCATCGAGGAAGCGGTGCCGGAGAAGATCGAGATCAAGCACGCGACGCTGCGCCGCATCAGCGCCGCCGCCGACCCCGCGGCGATCATCGGGAGCAACACCTCGACGATCCTGATCGGTCGTCTGGCGGAGGCCGTCACGAACCCCGAGCGGTTCCTCGGTGTGCACTTCTCCAATCCCGCACCGTTCATCCCCGGAGTCGAGCTGATCCCTCACGCCGGCACGGACGAGGCGGTGGTGTCCGTCGTCGAGGGCATCATCGCCGCCACCGGCAAGGAGACCGCGCGCGTCACGGATGCGACCGGTTTCGTGCTCAACCGCCTGCAGTACGCACTCTTCCACGAGGCGACCCAGCTGGTGGAGGAGGGCGTGGCGACACCGGAGGACATCGACACGATCGTGCGCACCACCTTCGGCTTCCGGCTTCCGTTCTTCGGGCCTTTCGCGATCGCCGACATGGCGGGACTCGACGTGTACGCCTTCTGCTACGCCTCGCTGCAGACGGAGTTCCCGGAGCGGTTCGCGACCCCGGCCATCCTCGAGGACCTCGTCTCGGCAGGGAAGCTCGGAACGAAGTCCGGCGCAGGATTCCTCGACGTCCCCGCGGATCGCGTCCCCGAACTCGTCGCCTACCGCAACAAGGCGTATGTCGCGATGAAGAAGCTGAGCGACGAGCTCGGCCCCGCCCCGGTCCGTCCCCTCCAGAGCTGAAGGAGTCCGCCGTGGCATCCCGCTTCCCCGAAGAACGCACGGTGATCCTCACCGGAGCGGCGAGCCCCCGCGGCATCGGCCGTGCGGCCGCCTTCCATCTCGCCGCGCGCGGGTGGAACGTGGGCATCATCGACCTCGACGTGGAGGCCGCCACCCGCACCGCGGCCGAGGTCGCCGAGACCCATCACGTGCGCGCTGCCGGAGTCGGGGCCGACGTGTCGGACCACGACCAGGCCGTCGCCGCGGTCGATGCCCTCGAAGGGGCACTTCCGCAGATCGTGGCGCTGGCGACCTTCGCCGGTGTCTCGTCGCCCGTCCCCTACCTCGACGTCACACCCGAGGAGTGGCATCGCGTGCAGCGGATCAACCTCGAAGGGACGCACTGGGTCACCCAGCGCGTGGCGCGCACACTCGCCGAGAACGGCGTCGGCCGGCTCGTCGGCATCTCCTCGGTCTCCGCCCAGCGCGGCGGCGGCACGTTCTCGAAGACCCCGTACTCGGCGTCCAAGGCCGGCGTCGTCGGACTCATGCGCTCGATCGCCCGTGAGCTCGGCCCGCTCGGCATCACCGCGAACGTGATCTCGCCCGGTCCCATCGACACCGACATCATGGGCGGCACGCTGACCGAGGCGCGGAAGACCGCGATGGCCGCGGACGGCGTGCTTCCCCGTATCGGCACCCCGACGGACATCGCCGCGGCGGTCGCCTACCTGATCAGCGAAGACGCCGGTTTCGTGACGGGACAGACCCTGAACGTCGACGGCGGCCTCTACATGCACTGAAGGAGAAGACCATGAACGGCACCTGGTCCCGGGGTCGCATCGCCTTTCTCGCGCTCGGTGTGATCTGCGTGGCCGTCGGCCTCTTCCTGATCATCCCGGCACTGGGCGCCTGAGCCCACCGTCCCTCGTGAGAAGCACTCAAAGGAGAGTCCACATGTCACCCATCCCGTCCGATCCCACGACACGGGCAGACGCCGACGTCGCGTCGGATCTGCTGTCCAGTCCGCATCTCGCCAGCGGCATCAAGAAGGCCACTTTCCGGCTGATGCCGATGCTGATCATCCTCTACTTCGTCGCGTTCCTCGATCGCACGAACGTCGGTTTCGCGGAGGCTGCGCTCGAGGTGGACCGCGGCATCACCGCCGGTGCCTACGCCCTCGGTGCGGGCATCTTCTTCATCGGGTACGCGCTGTTCGAGATCCCCTCGAACCTGCTGCTGGACAAGTTCGGGGCGCGCTTCTGGCTCGCCCGCATCGCGATCACCTGGGGCATCGTCGCCGCCGCGTTCGCCTTCGTCAACGGTGAGCCGATGTTCATCATCCTGCGCTTCCTCCTCGGCGTGACCGAGGCCGGCCTGTTCCCCGGCGTGATCATGTTCCTGTCGCAGTGGTTCCCGAACAAGCGTCGCGTGCAGATGTTCGCGCTGTTCTACCTCGCTCAACCCTTCTCGCAGATGCTCGGCGCGCCGCTTTCGGGCGGACTGATCAGCTTCGGCGACCAGTTCACCCCGTGGGCCGGGTGGCAGGTGATGTTCTTCGTCGAGGGCGCGCTCGCGGTACTCGCCGGAATCGCCGCGTTCTCCTTCCTCGTCGACTCCCCGCAGAAGGCGAAGTTCCTCGATGACGACGAGAAGCGCGCGCTCAAGGAGGTCATGGCGCATGAGGATGCGGTCAAGGAACAGGACGGTCCGCGCGGTATCGGGGCCGCGCTGATCAGCGGGAAGGTGTGGTACTTCACCACCATCTACTTCTGCCTGCAGATCGCCGTCTACGGCACGACCTTCTACCTGCCGCAGCAGGTCTCGAGCCTGATCGGGGAATCCGTCGGGTGGCAGGTCGGCCTCGTCTCCGCCATCCCGTGGGCCTGCGGTCTGTTCGCCTGCTACTACGTCGGCAAGCACGCCACGACGGTGCGGCGTCGCCGGACCTGGGGTGCGCTGTTCTTCCTGATCACAGGACTGGCGATCCTCGTCTCGGCCTGGGCCGGCGCGAACGGGCAGGGCCTGCTCGGTATCGTCGCGATCACCGTGGCCGTCGCGGCGTTCCTGTCGACGGGTCCGATCACCTGGTCGTTCCCGACGTCGTTCCTCACCGGAGCGGCCGCTGCGGCGGGTATCGGTCTGATCAACTCGTTGGGCAACCTCGGAGGGTTCGTCGCGCCGATCATGCGCACCGCCGTCAACGAGTCGATCCCGACGGACAGCGGCGCGTGGGGAGTGGTGTCGCTCGGTGTCTTCGCGTTCCTCGGAGCGATCCTGATGTGGGCGACGCGGTTCTTCAGCGCGAAGGCCGATGCCCTGCTGGGCCCGGAGAGGGCGTCCGGAGACTGACGCGGACGGAAGCGGACGGGCGGGCGCGCATCCCTCGGGGTGCGCGCCCGTTCCAGGAGCACCGCGCCGAGGTCGGCCCCGGGTCAGCGCCGCGTGAGGCGGGAGAGCTCGGCGACGAACGCGTCGACGTCGGCCTCCTCGGTGTCGAAGCCGCACATCCAGCGGACTTCCTTGCGGGCGGCATCCCAGTCGTAGAACCGGAACGAGTCGCGGAGCTGGTCGGCGACGCCCTCGGGCAGCGTCGCGAACACGCCGTTCGACTGGGTCGGCTGCGTGAAGCCGACGCCGTGGATGGATCCTTCGGCGATGCCGGCCTCGATCTCGGAGCGCAGACGGGCCGCCATGGCGTTGGCGTGCTGGGCGTTGCGCAGCCAGAGGTCGCCGTCGAGCAGCGCGATCAGCTGGGCCGAGACGAAGCGCATCTTCGACGACAGCTGCATGTTGAACTTGCGCGAGAATCTGAGGCCTTCGGCGGCGTCGGGGTTCAGCACCACGATCGCCTCGCCGAGCATCGCACCGTTCTTGGTGCCGCCGAACGTGAGCACGTCGACGCCGACGTCCCGGGTGAAAGCACGCAGGGGCAGGTCGAGGGCGGCGGCGGCGTTGGAGATGCGGGCGCCGTCGAGGTGCAGCTTCATGCCGCGCTCGTGCACGTGATCGGCGATCGTGCGGATCTCTTCTGCGGTGTACAGGGTGCCCAGCTCAGTGCTCTGCGTGATCGAGACCACCAGAGGCTGCGCCCGGTGCTCGTCGCCCCAGCCCCAGGCCTCGCGGTCGATCAGCTCGGTGGTGAGCTTGCCGTCGTCGGTGGGAACCGTCAGCAGCTTGAAGCCGCCGATCTTCTCCGGGGCGGCAGCCTCGTCGACGTTGATGTGCGCGGTCGACGCCGCGATCACGGCGCCCCACCGGGGGAGCATGGACTGCAGGCCGGTCACGTTCGCACCCGTGCCGTTGAACACGGGGAACGCCTCCACGCCGTCGCCGAAGTGCGCCTGGAAGACCTCCTGCAGGCGGGCGGTGTACGCATCCTCGCCGTAGGCGCTCTGGTGACCGCCGTTCGCCGCGGCGATCGCCGCGAGGACGTCGGGGTGGATGCCGGAGTAGTTGTCACTGGCGAAGCCGCGGATCGCGGGATCATGCTGGATGCTCACCGCTCAAGCCTAATCGCCCTACCGAATGTCCCCGCCCCGCCCTACCCTCTATCCCATGGAGCGCACCGCAGCCAAGAGGGCTTTCGGCAACGTCCTCGTCAACACGCTCATTGCGAACGTGACAACGAGCTTCCTCTGGTTCGCGCTCACGTTCTGGGTCTACATCGAGACGCAGTCCGTGCTGGCCACGGGCATCATCGGTGGTGCGTACATGCTCTTCATCGCGTTCTTCGCGATGGCGTTCGGCACCATCGTCGACCGCAACCGCAAGCACACGGTCATGGTCATCTCGAGCGTCATCTCGGCGGCCGCCTTCCTGGTCGCCGGCGCTCTGTATCTCTGGCAGCCCGAAGCAGCGCTCCTCGATCTGGGCGGCCCGTGGTTCTGGCTGTTCTCCGGCGTGATCCTGTTCGGCGGAGTGATCGAGCAGCTGCGCAACATCGCCCTCTCGACCACCGTCACCCTGCTCATCCCTGAAGACCGCCGCGCGAACGCCAACGGCCTCGTGGGAACCGTGCAGGGCATCGCCTTCCTGGTCACCAGCGTGTTCTCGGGGCTCTCGATCGGGTTCCTCGGCATGGGCTGGACCCTCGCGATCGCGATCGCTGCGATGGCGCTCACCTTCGCGCACCTGCTCTTCATCCGCATCCCCGAGGGGACGCCGAAGCCCGACCCCGAGGCGTCGAGCGCTCTCGACTTCCGCGGCAGTGTGAAGGCGATCCGCCTCGCTCCCGGGCTGTTCGCGCTCATCATCTTCTCCACGTTCAACAACCTCATCGGCGGCGTCTACATGGCGCTGATGGATCCGTACGGGCTGACCCTGTTCGACGCGCAGACCTGGGGCTTCGCCTTGGCGTTCGCGTCGACCGGCTTCTTGATCGGTGGTGCGCTCGTGGCGAAGTTCGGCCTCGGCCCCAAGCCGATGCGCACGATGCTGCTCGTGGTCATCGCGATGGGACTGCTGGGCTCGGTGTTCATGCTGCGCGAGTGGTGGCCGCTGTACGTGGTCGGCATGTGGGTGTACATGGCACTGGTGCCGCCGGTCGAGGCCGCGGAGCAGACCGTGATCCAGAAGGTCGTCCCGTTCGAGCGACAGGGGCGGGTGTTCGGGGTCGCGGCGGCGATGGAAGCAGCGGCGGCGCCGATCACCGCGTTCCTGATCGCCCCGATCGCGGAGTTCCTGATCATCCCGTACATGAACACCGCCGAGGGGCAGCAGCAGTGGGGGTGGCTGCTCGGCGAGGGCGAGGCCCGGGGCATCGCCCTCATCTGCCTCTTCGCGGGACTGATCATGGTGGTGGCCGCGACGCTCGCCTTCTTCACCCGCTCGTACCGCAAGCTCACCGAGCTCTATGCGCAGGCGCCGGAGCAGGACATCCCGACGCCCGAGGGAGACGCCGAGGGGGCGGCGCCGCACACCTCGGACGCGAGCGGGGGAGAAGAGCCGGAAGAGCACGCCGATGTCCGGCACGTGGAGGCCCCGCCCGTCGTGCCGGGCATACCGCCGGAAGCCCGCTGAGCGCGGCGGAGATCCCGTCCGGACTCACTCCAGGTCGAACACCCGGTCGTTGAGGTCGGCGGCGTCGGCGTCCCACAGCGAGAGGATCCGGGTTGCGAGAGCCTGGGGGTCGAGAGCCTTGGCGCGGAGCACGACGGAGGCGGTGCGCAACGGTACCCCGGCTTCCCGCGCGGCCTTGGCGTACCCCTGAGCAACCGCCCGCGCCCAGGCCTCACTAGCGGCCTTGACGGCGGCGTAGTTCGCTCCGCCGGCGAGGGGTCGTGCGACGGCGGTCGACGACACGATCGCGAATCGTCCGGCCTCGGAGGCGCGCAGCGCGGCGTCGAAGGCCCGGCTCGTGGCGCGCACGGATTCGAGGGCGGGGAGCAATGCGGCGAAGTCCTCGTCCGACTGCCCGGCGAGGCCGCCGCCGCCGCGCCAGCCGCCCACCAGCGGGATCACCGCGTCGACGGCTCCCGACCGCGAGGCGAGTGCGGTCATCTCCGCGAGGGAGGTCGCATCGGCGACCACGACCTCGGCGCCGGCATCGGCGAGCTCCTGCAGTCTGTCGGCGGAGCGACCGGTGGCGATGACGTGCGCACCGGCTCCGTGCAGGGCACGCGCGACCGCGAGACCCGCAGTGCTGGTGGCTCCCGCCAGCACGACCCTGCGGCCGGAGAGTCTCGAATCCGTCTGTTCAGCCATGTCTCCCACTCTTCCGCGTCGGAGGGGCTTCTGCGGCCGGAACCCGCGGAAGAATCCGCAGAACAGGTTCCGGCCGCAGCGCGGTGCGCCCCAGCGTCACACTCGGAACGCGCGCGGTGCGCGCGTGGTCATCAGTCGTCCGTGCCGCGGATGCCGACGGTCGATTCGATGACCGGCTTCATCTTCTTGTGGAGGGTCTCGAAGAACATCGACAGCGGGAACTCGTCGTCCATCACCGCGTCCGTGTAGCCCTTCGGTGCGCCGGCGAGGATCTCGTCCGACAGACCGCGCGCCCACTGCGAGGCGGGATGCGGGGTCAGCGTGCCGCGGACGAGCTCGTATGCGGCGAGCCAGTGCGCGACCTTCGGGCGGTCGATCGAGTGCCAGTACAGGTCGTCGATCGCGTCTCCCAGAGCGACCACGGCGTCGGGCACGTTGTCCCAGTCGAACGCGAGGGCGGTGTCGGTCCAGTGCAGCACACCGCGCTGGTGCAGCCAGGCGAACAGCAGCTGGCCGCCGACCGCATCGTAGTTGCGGGTGCGGGTGCCCGTGATGGCGAACCGGAAGATGCGGTCGAAGATCACCGCGTACTGCACGAGGTGCGCGTAGTCGTGCATCTCCTGCTCGGTCTCGGTGAGTTCCTCGCCGGCGGCGATGCGGGCTGCGAGCGCGCGCTCGATCTTCACGGACTCGCGGAACGCCGTCATGTCGCAGCGCATCTCCTCCAGCGAATAGAGGAAGAACGGCATCCGCTGCTTGATCATGAACGGGTCGAACGGCAGATCCCCGCGCATGTGCGTGCGGTCGTGGATGATGTCCCACATAACGAAGGTCTTCTCCGCCACCTGCTGGTCGTCGAGCATCGCGGCCGCGCGCTCCGGCAGCTCGAGGTTGGTGATCTCGGCCGCGGCACGGGTGACGCGACGGTAGCGGGCGGCCTCACGGTCCTGGAAGATCGCGCCCCACGTGAAGGTCGGGATCTCGCGCATCGCGACGGTCTCGGGGAACAGCACGGCCGAGTTCGTGTCGTAGCCGGGCGTGAAATCGACCAGACGGAGCGAGACGAACAGCTTGTTGCCGTAGTCGCCCGCCTCGAGAGCAGCGATGAACTCGGGCCAGATGGTCTCGACGATCAAAGCCTCGACCAGGCGGTCGCTCGAACCGTTCTGGGTGTACATCGGGAACACGACGAGGTGGCGGATGCCGTCGACTCGGTGCTGCTGCGGCTGGAAGGCCACGAGCGAGTCGAGGAAGTCCGGCACACCGAAGTCCTCCGATGCCCAACGGTCGAAGTCAACCACCGATGCGGCGAGGTACTCGGCGTCATGCGGGAAGGCAGGGGCGAGTGCGCGGATCGCGCCGATGATCGCACCGACGAGCTCGCGGGCTGCGGCGTGGTGCGCGGCGTCGGGGATCGAGCCGTCCTTGATCTGCATCTCGCGGATCGCGATCGCGGCGTCCTTGAGCTGCGCCCAGGCGGCGGACTGCTCGGCGATCGCTGCGTCCTCGACGACCTCGGGTTCGCCGACGATGGCCTGAACAGCGGAACTGTTGGCGGAAAGAAGGGACATCGGGACCTCCGATCAGAGATTTAGGCGGAAAGATTCCTGCATAAACGGAATCCTGACGATAATCTTACAGCTATGGATGACTCTGTCGACCGCGCGATCCTGACCGCGATCTCCCGTGACGGGCGTGCCACGCTCTCCCAGCTGTCGGATGCCGTCGGGCTCTCGGTCTCGGCGGTGCAGTCCCGCCTGCGCAGGCTGGAGACGCGCGGCGTGATCTCCGGATATCGGGCGATCCTCGACCCCGAGCAGGTGGGCACGCCGCTCTCCGCCTTCATCGAGATCACGCCGCTCGATCCGGCTCAGCCGGACAACGCGCCCGAGATGCTCGAGCACCTCGACGCGATCGAGGCCTGCCACTCCATCGCCGGCGACGCGAGCTACATGCTGTTCGTCCGCGTCCCGACTCCGCGGGCGCTCGAGGAACTCGTGCGGGATGTGCGCCTCGCGGCGAACGTCAGCACGCGCACCACCGTGGTGCTGCAGACCTACTACGAGCACCGGCCGATCATCCCGGTGGGCTCGGCCGAGTAGCCGCGCGACTCAGAGCACGGCACCCACCATCGCCTCGCCGAGCGGGGTGCGCAGGTGCTGCATCCTGGCGCCATCGCGTTCGCTGGCGATCAGGCCGGCGCCTCGGAGCACGGCGAGGTGATGCGAGGCGGTGGAGATCGCGAGGTCGGCCTCCTGGGCGACCTGCGAGGTGGTGCGGGCGGTCCCGGCCCGAAGCAGGATGCCGGCGCGGGCCGGCCCCAGCAGCGCGCCGAGGGCATCGGCGATCTCGGTCGCGTCCCGCGCCCAGCCGGCCGTGACGCCTCGGGCGGGGTAGAACAGGGTGGGTTGCGCGGGAGGCTCGGTCAGCACCATGCACCCCCACGACGACATGACCGAGGGGACCAGGACGAGACCGCTTCCCCGGCAGTCGACCTGCTCGCTGTGACGGCGGAGGGAGACACGGACGGCACCTGCACCCCAGGTCACCTGAGGGTGCAGGTCGCCGGCCATCCCCGCGATGCCCGTGCTCGCGATCGCGCGCGTGCGGACGGCGATGTCGGCGCGCAGCAGGCGCTCGAGCTGCGGCCACACCGGGGCGAGCGCCGCGTCCCAGACGGCGGCGCAGGCGTCCGCGATGAGGCCGCGGGCGCGCTCGGGGTGATCCTGCATCTCGCGCAGCGCCTGTCGTCGAGCGCCGGTCGAACGCACCACCATCTTCCCGAAGTCGACGCGCATCGGCTCGAGCGGTGCGCCGCGCAGCTCCTCGAGCTCGACCTCGGGCGTCAGGTCCCACCGGGGCGCGGTGGTCAGGAAGTCGGGCAGGTAGCCGTCATCTCCGATCACGGTGGTGAGCAGGGCGAAGTCGTCGCGCGGAAGACGATCGCGAACCGCCCGCAGCCATCCCCACTGCAGCGGATGCGCGGCGGGACGCCGCAGCACACGTACCGCGTGAGCCAATTCGTGACCGGGTGAGATGCCGAACCGCACCGCCTCGACGTCGCCGGGGGTGAGGTGGAACTCGACGCGATGATCGGGATGCTCGATGCCTTCGATCGGACCGGAGTTTCGATGCACATCGAAACTCTAGGGGGTGCGTCCTTCGCTGTCGAGACTGGGGTCATGAACAGCACATCTCTTCCCGTCGGGGTCGTCGCCGGCGCCGATATCCGCATCGGCTCGGGTCGCAGCCGCCGATTCGTCGGGGTCGAACACGGCGCCGAGGTGTCGTACTTCTTCGTCGAGAATCAACCGGGCGAGGGGCCGGGGCTGCACTGGCATCCCTATCCTGAGACCTGGGTCGTGATCGAGGGCGTCGCCTCGATCACGGTGGGCGAGGAGACGTTCGTCGCCGAGGCCGGAGACACGGCCACCGGCCCCGCTTTCATCCCGCACCGCTTCACCAATGCGGGTGACGGGGTTCTCAAGATCATCGGCATCCACGCCTCCGCCACCATCATCCAGACGTTCCTCGACGAGGACTGACACACCGTAGGAGACCCCATGTCCTTCCAGGCATACCTCGACAACATCGAGACCAAGACCGGCCTCACCCCGCGACAGTTCCTCGAACGCGCCACGGAGAAGGGCTTCGACCAGACGACCAAGGCCGCGCCCATCGTCGCGTGGCTCAAAGAGGACTATCAGCTCGGACAGGGCCACGCGATGGCGCTCGTGCACGTGATCACGAAGGGTCCGCAGATCAGCGACAAGCACGTGGGCAAGGGCGGCGCCCACGGGGACGCCTCCGACACCCTGTGGCTCGACGGCAAGGACAGCAATCCGAACGCCTGATCCCTCCGCATGCGCAGGCCGCGCATCGTCCCGGCCAGTAGGATTCCCTGCGTGGCAGCATCCTCCCAGCGCAAGAAGAAGGCCCCGAGTGCCCAGCGCACGCCGACCCGCAGAAGCGGCAACCCGGCGAAGCGTCCGGTCGTCGAAGCGGGGCCGGTGACGGTATCCGACTGGATCGGGGCTGCACGGCTGCGCACGCTGCCGCTCGCGATCGCGCCGGTGGTCATCGGCACGGGGGCGGCGCGCAGCACCGGTCCCGAGTTCCACTGGGTCATCGCGCTCGCCTGCCTCGCCGTCGCGGTGCTGCTGCAGATCGGTGTGAACTTCACGAACGACTACAGCGACGGCATCCGCGGGACGGACACCCACCGCGTCGGCCCGGCGCGGCTCACCGCCTCCGGACGGGTGAAGCCCCGCACCGTGCTGATCATCGGTCTCGGCTTCTTCGCGCTCGCCGCAGCCGTCGGGCTGGCGATCGTGATCCGCACGGGGCAGTGGTGGATGCTCGCCGTCGGTGCCGCGTGCATCATCGCGGCGTGGTTCTACACCGGGGGCAAGCGTCCCTACGGCTACTACGGCCTGGGCGAGGTCTTCGTGTTCGTGTTCTTCGGGCTCGTGGCGACGCTCGGCACCACGTGGGTGCAGGTGTTCGACCTGCCGCAGCAGGCCTGGCTCGGGGCGATCGCCGCCGGCCTGTTCGCATGCGCCGTCCTGCTGGCCAACAACCTGAGAGACATCGATCAGGACCGCGAGGTCGGCAAGCGCACGCTCACCGTGCTGATCGGGCGCCGGGCGACCCAGGTGCTGTTCACGCTGTTCGTCCTGGTGCCGTTCGGCATCGCGGCCGTCCTGGCGCTGCTGTTCCCGATCGCGTGGATCTCGCTGCTGGCGTTGCTCGCAGGTCTCCCCGCCATCGCGATCGTCTGGTCGTACCGGCAGCCGAAGGAGCTGGTGACCGCGCTGGCGCTCACCTCTCTCACCGCGCTGCTCTACGCGGGCGCTCTCTTCTGGGCGTTCGTCGGCTGACCCGGCGCGCGAGAGTCAGACCCGCGGGTCGTCGTCGACGGATTCGTTCGCATCGTCGATGGCCCGGTCCTCGGCCTCCGCGTCGGCCTGACCACCGGAGGAGCGGCTCTCCCGACGCTCCTGCAAGCGGGCGGAGACGTCGGTGAGGGGCGTGCGCAGGAACAGCATCGAGATGCTCATCCCGATGAGGGCGGCGAAGATCGCCGCGAGCCACCAGAACTCGCGGAAGATCGGGAGGAAGAACCACAGGATGGCGAGCGGCACCAGGAATGCCAGCAGCCGCAGCACGGTGTAGACGAGGAAAGGGGCGGGCTTCTTCACCCCTTCAGTCTACGTTCGCTGTGCTTTGCCTCCGTCGCCGATGCCCAGGTGAGCGAAGGGGATGCCACGCACCACGCGCCGCCAGGGGTGTTCGCCCAGCGTCCACAGCAGCTCGGCGTCGAGGTCGAGTGCGAGGTCCTCGCAGCCGACCGGCAGTGCCGCGCGATCTCGGGTGAGCGCGGACTGCGGACCGCTCCACAGCACGCCGGGGTGCAACTGGTCGGACTGTGACACGAAGTAGCGGTCGCCCCACCGCACCGCCCCTTGCATGCGGGCGATGTCGGGGGCGAAGCGGTCCGTTTCGAGGAAGGCGTCCTCAGGGTCCTCGGGGATGGAGAACTCGCCGATCCGGCCGCTGCCGTCGGTGCGGTGCTCGCCGATGAGCACGCGTCGGAGGGGAGAGCCGTCGTCGTCGAACACCCGGCCGAGGAAGGAGCAGCGCAGAGCGACCGGATGCACGGCGGCGCGCACGGCCACGAGCGCGGTGGCACGGCTCCTACGGGCGCGCGCTCCGGCGAGTCGTCGGGCGTCGGCGCCGCGGACCTGGCGGATGTCGGAGAGGTCGAACTCCCAGATGCCGCGTCCCGTCGCCGCGACGAACAATCGATCCCCGAACCAGGCGAGGCCACCGGCGTGGATCGGCGCCGGCTCGAGCTCGCCGTCGTCCCCGGTGACCACGAGGACGATGTCCAGGTGTCGCGCGCGTTCCCGGTCGACGAGGGTGACGCGGGAGGCGAGATGGACGCCGTCGAGGCGCTGCCGGAACCAGCTCACGGCGATCGTGGGGCGGTCGCGCCAGCTGCCGAGGTCGATGCCCTGGGGGTACCAGCGGCGGGTCCACGTGCGGGCCGAGAGCCAGCGCAGCTCGAGGGCGTCGCGCCGTCTCCACCGCACCGGGCGCCAGGTCGATCCGAAGGGCCAGAGCATGCTCCTCATCGTCCCTGATCCGAGGGCGTTGCCGAAACCCAGACGCGTCGTGCGGTTGTCGGTGTGTCGTGGGACGACATGCTGACGGGCCGACGCCGCGTCCGGGTTTCGCACTCGCGTCAACTGCTGCGACGGATGGCGCGTACGCCGACGGCCAGTCCGACGACCGCGACCGCGAGCGCCGAGAGCCAGCCCCACATCACTGTCTCATCCCCGAGGTCGCCTGCGAAGAGTGCGCGCTCAGCCTGCACGACCCAGTTCACCGGGTTGAACGAGGCGACCACTCGCATCCATCCAGGCGCCGCGTCCAGCGGCAACAGCATCCCCGACAGGATCAGGAGCGGGAAGATCAACGATTGCTGCACCCCCCAGAAGAGCCACTCCCGGTCCTTCGTCGCCAGCGCGAGCGAGTACGACAGTGAGCCGAGGCCCACCCCGAACACGGCCAGCAAGGCCAGCCCGATGAGCAGGCCGGGGACGTCGACCGTGAATCCGAAGGGCCACGCGATCAGGACGATCACGAGTGCCTGCACGACGATGGGCGCGATCTCCTTGAGTGCACGGCCGATCAGCAGCGAGGAGCGGGCGAGCGGGGCGACCAGTGTGCGCTCGTGCGAGCCGGTCATCATCTCGTACTGCAGGTTCGATCCTGTGGACCCGGTGCCGAACAGCACGATCATCACTAGCACGCCCGGCACGAACCAGGCCAGGGTCTCGCCGGCCGGTCGCCCGGAGTCGCCGATCAACAGCGGGGCGAACAGTCCCAGGAAGATGAGCGGCTGCAAGAGGCTGAAGATCAGCGTGAACGGGTCGCGCAGAACGGGCTTGAGCTCCCGGCTCAGCACATTGCCGGTGTCGCGCGCGAGGTTCGGGCGCACGCGTGTGTCGTTGTCGGTCATGAGTGGACTCCTGTCATGTCGTTCCCCGAGAGGGAGGGTGCGGGATCGGGCGAGTCGACGGCGGCCTCGGCGCCCTCTCCGGCCTCGCGCAGGGTGCGTCCGGTGAGAGCGAGGAACACGTCGTCGAGGGTGGGTGGCACTCCGGTCGCCCGATGGACGGTGATGCCGGCGGCGTCGAGTTCTCGCACGACCACCGGGAGCAGCCTGTCGCCCTCCGGGACCGCGAGCGAGATCTCGGAGTCTTCGACCGTGACCTCAGCCGCGCTGAGACGAGCGACCACGCTCCGCGCGCTCGCCGCGTCGGCAGCATCCGCGAATCCGAACGTCAGCACGTCTCCGGCGAGCTTCGCCTTGAGGGAGGTGGCGTCGTCGTCCGCGATGATGCGGCCCTTGTCCATGACCATCACTCGTTCGGCGTAACGGTCGGCCTCTTCCAAGTAGTGCGTGGTGAGGAAGACGGTTGTGCCGTGCTGGGTGCGCAGGTCGAGGATGTGCTCCCAGAGGTTGGCCCTGCTCTGCGGGTCGAGTCCGGTGGAGGGCTCGTCGAGGAAGATCAGGGGCGGAGCGTGCATGAGCCCCAGCGCGATGTCGAGTCGACGCTTCTGCCCGCCGCTGAGTTGCTGCACGCTGCGGTTCGCGAAAGAGGTGAGATCGAGCGATTCGATGAGCTCGCTCGCCCGCCGTGCGCTGTCCCGGCGAGACATCCCGTAGAACGCGCCCTGGCTCAGCAGCTCATCCCGAACGCGTTGCGAGAAGCTGCCGCTCGTCAGCTGCCCGACGTAGCCGATGCGCGCGCGCACCCCGGCTGCGTCCGTGCGGATGTCGTGTCCGACGATCGTCGCGCGACCGGAGGTCGGCGGGATCAGAGTGGTCAGCATCCGGAGGGTGGTCGATTTGCCTGCGCCGTTCGGGCCGAGGAAGGCGACGAGCTCGCCGCGCACGGCGGTGAAGGAGACATCGGTCACCGCGTGCACCGGTGTCTTCTTGACGGTGAAGACCTTGGTCAGGCCTTCGGTCTCGATGAGGGATTCGTTCATGAGGGGGAGCGTAGAAAGAAATGCGGACAGATCTCGTCCTCGTTGTCTGGCAATCTGTGACGCATGACCGACACGACCGCCCGCGCCCTCGCTCTGCTCAATCTGCTGCAGACGCACAGACATTGGCCGGGAGCCGAGCTCGCGACACGCCTGGGCGTCACCGAGCGCACAGTGCGTCGCGACGTCGATCGTCTGCGGGAGCTCGGTTACCGGGTGGAGTCGACGCCCGGGGCTGCGGGTGGTTATCGATTGGAGGCCGGGAGCGCCGTGCCGCCACTGCTGCTCAACGACGATGAGGCGGTGACCATGGCCATCGGGCTGCGGGTGGCTGCCACTCAGCAGCTGGTCGGGGGGCCGGATGTCACGCTCACGGCGCTCGCGAAGCTCGAACAGGTGCTGCCTTCGGCATTGCGACAGCGGGTCAACGCGCTCGCCGCGTCGGTGCAGGCGCCCCGTATCGGCGATGCTCCGGTGGTCTCGCCGGAGGTGCTCGGAGAGATCGCCCTCGCCACGCGCGACACAGAACGGTTGCGGCTGCGCTACGTGGACGGGGAAGGGCAGGAGAGCGTCCGCCGGGTCGAGCCACATGCTCTCGCACCGGCCGGCCGCAAGTGGTTCCTGCTGTGTTGGGATCTCGATCGTGACGATTGGCGCACTTTCCGAGTGGACCGCATCGTGTCGGTCGAGCACACCCGCGTGCTGTTCAGCCGGCACGAGATCACCGAACAGGAGATCGAAGAGCGCGTGCTCGTGGCGGCGTCCTGGTCGCCGCAGAACGTCACGGCAGCGGCCGTGATGGAGCTGCCGCTCGCCGAGGTGCAGGAGCGTTTCGGGCCGTGGTGGGAGGGGGCGACGCCCGTGGGCGACGACCGCACGCACTGGCCGGTCGGCGGCTCCGATTGGCGGGAGGCCATGTATGGACTGCTCTGGATCCCCGAGGGGGTCGAGTACACGGTGGCGCTGTCCGAGCCGCATCGCAGCGAGCTGCGCGAGGCCGTCGGACGGCTGCTGCGCGCCCTCGACGCTGCTGCGCCGGATGAACTCGAGTGACGGGCCGGTCATCCGAAGACTCGGAGCGTCATCCCAGGAAACGGTTCTAGCGAGGAAGATCACGGCCGGGTAACGTCGTTCGCATCGCGGCGATCCGGGTGGTCCCGGGCCTCAGCTCATACCTGACGGCGTTGCGGGTTCGACTCCCGCCGTCGCGTCCACTTCTCCCGACGGTCCGCCACACCTCCTCCCGTGCGGGCGAGGGGATCTTGCGCGCAGGGGTCCGCGTGCCTAGCTTTCGGTCATGACGAGAACACGAGGCGCGGAGACGGGGTCCGCGGCATGTCGAGACTGACGCAGACTCTGATCCCGCCGTCGCAGCGGCTGTCGGCCGAGGCGCTGGACGATGCGCTGAACCTGGGCGCCGGAGACGCCCTCAGCAAGCGGACGGGCTTCCTCATCATGCTCACGCTCTCCGGCGTGATCGCGATCGCGGGAGTGCTGACCGACTCGACGGCGACCGTGATCGGGGCGATGATCATCGCCCCGCTGGGCACACCGATCCTCGGCATCGCCTGGGGGATCGTCACCGGCCATCCGCGGAGGGTCCTCTCGTCAATCCTGTGGGTCCTCAGCGGGGTCGTCATCGTCATCGCGCTCGGATTGGTGTTCGCGGTCTTCGTCGCGACCCCGGAGAGCCTGTCCACCAACTCGCAGGTGATCGGACGCACCTCGCCGAGCCTGATGGATCTGATGGCCGCGCTGGCGACCGGGTTCGCCGGCGGATTCGCGATGTGCCGCAAGGACCTGAGCGCGGTGATGCCGGGCGTCGCGATCGCGATCTCCCTCGTGCCGCCGCTCGGTGTGGTCGGCGTGTGCGCGGGGCAGGGGCAGTGGCCCGAGGCGCTCGGTGCTCTCGTCCTGTTCCTCTCGAACGTGTTCGCGCTGGTGATCGCGGGCAGCATCGTGTTCACGGTGGCGGGGTACGCGCGGGACCCCGGTTCTTCGCCCACCGCCGATCGGCGCCGGGCCTATGCGATCGTCGTGACGCTGGCCCTGATCATCGCTCTCCCGCTGGCGGCGAACTCGATCGCCTCGATCGCGGTCGCCCGCTGGTCGGTCAGCATCCGGAATGTGACGGCCGACTGGCTCGGAGACGAGAGCGGCGGTCACATCCACGGGCCGGTGCAGTGGAGCGGGCTGACGGCCACGGTCTCCCTCACCACCCCAGACGGCTCGACTCCGCCGCTGGACGACCTTCAGGAGGAGATCGCCAAGACCGTGCCCTCGTACATCGGGGTCGTCGTCGACGCGGGTCAGGGGACCGAGCTCGTCGTGCAGTGAGCGCCCCCATGCGTAGGGAACGACCCCGCGTTGTCAGAAGGCCTGCTGGATGATCGCGGTCACGGCGCCGACGTCGTCATTCGCGTCGAGGATGCCGTCCAGGTCGTCGAAGAACCCCTGGGTGACGATGATCGTGAAAGCGAGGTCGCGTCCGGACGCCGTCTCCATGACGCCGCCGAGTGTCTTGGTGGCGAGTCGGAAGCGCTGGTTGAAGGCGTCCCAGTTGAGGAGGGTGCCGGTCTTCGCGAACACCTTGCCCGCGGCCGGACCGTCGGCCCCGACCATCGCGAGCGAGCCGTCGACGCCGAGCACCGGCAGCGTGGCCTTCCAACGTTCGGCGTCAGGGCGCTGGGCCATCAACGTCTGGATCTGCAGGGCATTCGCCGGTGTCACGTAGTTCCCCTCGAGACCCGAGCCGTCGATGAGCGCTGCTCCGGTGACGTCGAGCCCGGCGTCCTTCCAGATCTCGCCGGCGATCGGCATGCCCGCGTCGCATTCCGAGTCGCCGCGCTCCACCGCGAGACGGCAGACGAGCGTCTGCGCACCGCGGTTGTAGCTGATCTTCATGACATACGTGACCTCCTCCGCGAGGGGGAGTGACTCCAGCTCCGCGACCGTCGGCATGGTGTCGACCTCCGCGCGCTCGGCGAGTTCCGTCCCGGGGTTCGTGGCGAGCGGATCGGCGGCCACCGCGACGTCGGCGCGCCCGAGGGCTTCGATGAACGCCGTGCGTGCGAAGGTGGCGGGGTCGTCGAACGCATAGACCTTGAGCTGCGGCTCGCTGTCGGCCGCGATGGTGCCCGACAGGACGACTTCGCCGTCGTGCGAGGACTCGTCGATGGTGATGTCGGTCGTGCCCCCGGCCTCCACGGTCTCGACAGTCGAGGTGACGGTCCACGGTGAGACGGCGGGGGTCAACGTCGTTCCGGCGGGCTCTCCGGGCTCCGTCGGCTGCACCATCACGTCGACCAGATTCTGGTTGATGACGGTCGGGGTCACCGCTTGCCCGCCGAGCGTGCCCGTGAAGAGACGGTCGTCCACCACCACGTCACCGACGACCGAATCGATGCCCGACGCCTTCACCTGCGCGGCGAGCTCGTTCAGCCCGGAGAGGGGATCCTGGGGCGTGAGCGTCGAGCCGGGGAGGAAGTTCGCGTCGTTGTGGTCGAGGTTCGTGAAGTCCACGCCTCCGTCGTCCTTCGTGCGTCCACCCATCGTGAGGTCGCCCATCCCCACGAGCACGAGATCGCCGGCGAGGACACCAGCCGTGACCTCGCCGGTGCGCTTGACCGGTGTCGTGATGGTGTGGTCAGGACCCCACTCGAGCCATGCGGCTCCGGCGCTGTAGGACTTGGCGAAGGAGCCTGGCTCCACCATCCGGTCCGCGCCGAGATCGATGAGCACCTCTCCGGTCTCGAGGTCGTGCACGGCGATCGACCAGGTGGCGTGCTCGTACCGGTCCTGGTTCATCACGTCCAGCGCGGCGTCCGGAAGGCCGTCGACGGCCCAGGGGTCGGTGGGGGCCTCCGTGGTGCATGCGGTCGCGCCGGCGAGGACGAGCGCCGCCACCGCTGCGACCGTGGCGCCGCGCCGGAGAAAGACCGCCGCGTTCATTCGGCGTTCCGATCGGCGAGGAGATCCGCGATCCGACGGAACGTCTGATCCGCAGGATGCGCCTTCGGAACCACGTTCGATTCGTTCATGAACACGGCGACGTTCGTGCCCGTCTCGGGGTCGTGGAACACCGCCGCGGTGAAGCCCAAGCCCTCGCCGTTGTGCCCCCACCAGCCCTTCGTCTCACCGATGCCCAGGGCGTATCGATCGTAGGGAGGTCCCTGGTCGAGGGGTGCCCCGTCCTGGCGTTCGGCTTGTGTGGAGGGCTCGAGGAGGAGGCCGGAGCCCAGCGCTTCCGCCCAGACACGGGCGTCGTCGAGCGTGGACACCATCGACCCGGCCGGTCCGTAGATCGACAGGTTGTCGTTCTGCACGACCTGCTCGCCGTCCAGCATCACGTGGCCGAGCGGATGCTCGGTCCACGTCGTGGCATCCAGGGTGTACCGCGTGCCGTTCTGTCCGAGCGGCTCCAGGATCCGCTCGTCGAGTGCCGCCTGGAACGGTTGTCCTGTGACCTGCTCGACGACCGCACCGAGGAGGTTGGTGTTCGCATTCGTGTAGATCCGCTGTGTGCCCGGTGCGAACTGCGCAGGCTGGTCGACGAGGAATCCGTTGAGCTGGTCGAGGGTGAAGATCGTCGACTCGTCGGCGCTGTAGGCCGCGCCGAAGCCCTCGGTCGTGGTGTAATCCGCGTTGCCGCTCGACATGTCGGCGAGCTGGCGGATCGTGATGCTGTCACCGTTCGTGATGCCGTCGACGTACTGGTCGATCGTGTCGTCGAGGCTGATCTCGCCCGCGTCGACGAGCTGGAGGATCAGGGTCACGGTGTACGACTTGGTGACGCTTCGCAGGGGCCAGGTCATGTCGAGCGATACCGGCACCTCGCCCTCGATGTCGGCGAGGCCGAAGGCCGAGGTCCACGAGCCCTCGCCCGGAATCCATACGCCGACCGCGGCGCCGGGCACCGCGTACTCGGCCATCGCTTGGTCGACGATCTGCTGCAGCGCGGTCTGCGTCTCGTCGGGCAGCGTACCCTCGGGCGCCGCGGGGCGGAGCGTGCCGGAGGTCTCGGAACCGCCGCTGGTGCTCGCTGCCGGTGTCGGTGCCCCGCTGCACCCCGCCAGCAGCACGGCGAAGATCGCGACTGTGGCGAGACCGGTGACGGCCCGCGCGCGGGCACCGTCAGCGTCGGTCCGGGGAGCCCGCGTGCGTGCGCGCGTGCGCGCAGACGTGAGCAGCGGGCGTCGGGTGCGGTGCGTCATGGGTCTCCCAGCGTGAGATTCGGCGGGCGATGGCCCACCCCAGCCACTGTGGTGCACAGCGGCGCCCGCAGCAATGGACCCCGGTCGCCTCTTCGGAATGGCGACTCAGGTCTATGGCCGCCGGGGAACGCGCCGGTGAGGCTGGGGCCTGGCAGGGAGGGGACCGTTCGGTCCGCCCGCGCTCAGTGTCTCAGGTCGCGGGCGGGGGCGCCGCCTGGAGATGGCGGAGGACGGCGAGCACGCGACGATGATCGTCCGCGTCGACGGGGAGGCCGAGCGCGTCGTAGATTCTGGAGGTGTGCTGCACGACGGCCTTCTCGCTCAACACGAGTTGTGCGGCGATGGCCGCGTTGCTGCGTCCCTGCGCCATCAACTCGAGCACTTCGATCTGACGCGGCGTGAGACGCGCGACGGCCGATGCGCCGCGGCTCGCGCGTGCCACCAGCACCGAGACGACCTCGGGATCGAGAGCGGTGCCACCGGCGGCGACACGACGGAGATCGGCCGTGAACGTGTGGACATCGGCGATCCGTTGTTTGAGCAGGTACCCGAAACCGCCGCCGCCCTCGAGGAGCTCGGTGGCGTACCGGCGTTGCACGTGCTGGGAGACCACGACCACGCCGAGGTTCGGACGGGCGCGACGTATCCGTACGGCGGCGAGCAGTCCCTCGTCGGTGTGCGTCGGCGGCATCCGGATGTCGGTGAGGACGAGGTCGGGGCGGTGTCGTTCCACCTCCTGTTCGAGGTGGAACGCGTCGCCGACGGTGGCGAGCACATCGAACCCGTCGTTCGAGAGGATGTGGGCGATGCCGGTGCGCAGCAGCACTTCGTCCTCGCCGATCACGACGCGCATGGCAGCTCCACGCGGACGCGGGTGCCGCGCAACGGCTCCGAGCGGATCGAGATCGTGCCGCTGAGCGCGTCCACCCGGTCGGCGAGGCCGCGCAGGCCCGCTCCTGCGCCGATCCGCGCGCCGCCGACCCCGTCATCCTCCACGTCGAGCGAGATCCGCCCGTCGCGCTGTGTCAGGGCGATGCGGACCCGGGAGGCTCCGGCGTGCTTGACGGTGTTGGCCAAGGCCTCCGCGATGATGAAGTACGCGGTGTGGGCGGTGGACGTCGAGATCATCGTCTCGTCGACGTCCGCCTCGAGCGTCGTCGGCACCGACAACCGGTCCATCAGGTCTTCGGTGGCGGCGAGGAGACCCCGCTCGAGCAGGGCGGCCGGAAGCACGTCGTGGACGAGGCGACGCAGGTCGGCGGCGGCGAGGTCGATCCCCCGACGCAGCTTCTCGATGTCACCGGTCACGGCGGATCCGCCGGCTGCGTTCGCGATGGTCTGTGCTTCGATGGCGAGGAGGACGAGCTGCATCTGCAACCCGTCGTGCAGATCGCGCGCGATGCGCGAGCGTTCACGGTCGGCGGCTTCGACGAGGCGGACCCGCGACCGGCTGAGAGCTTGGTTGCTGACGAGGAGCTGCGCGGTCAGGCGTTCGCGATCGAGGGCGATGGCGAGGACTTCGGCGGCGCGACGCACGGGTCCTGGCTCGGCGATCATCCGGGCGTCGTAGTCGACCGCCCCGACGACGTCGTCATCCACTCTCACCTGAAGCCATGCGCGGTCGCGGTCGGAGAGCAGCTGGTCCCGGAGCACCTGCTCACCGCGTTCGTCGACATACTGTCCTTTCGCGGCATCCCAGTAGGAGACCCGCAGGGTGTCATCCCCGACCGTCGTCGCCAGCGCCTGCGCGACGGCCGGACGGCTCGCTCCTCGGATCGCAAGCCATTCGCTCAGTGCTTCGAGGGGAGCCGTGCGGGAGAAACCGCCGCGGAGGACCCCGAAGAGGAACGCGATCGGCAGTCCCGCGAGAAGCACGCACTGCAAGGAGATGACGATGTCGAAGTCGAGTCCCATCGGCAACAGGACGTTCGGGATGAGCGGCAGGCAGATCACCGCGAGAAGTCCGTACGTGTAGAGAGGGAGCAGGCGTCGCCGATGCGCCGCATCCGCGGACCGCAAGCGCTGGGCGAGCACCACCGCGGTCATGGCCATGGCCGTGACGCCGAGCACGCTCTGCACGAATGACAGCCGTTCGAACGCCGGGGTGCCGGTCGTGAGCGCACGTGCCGTGTCGAAGACGATGCAGGTCACGTAGCCGAGCACGACCGCGGTCGCCGAGAGTCGGCCACGGACGCGCCCGGAAGGGAACGCGAGCAGCAGATGGATCGCGACGCCGAGCGGCGTCGTCGCGAAGATAGCGTTGAGCCAGTTCATCGAGGGAGGGCCGAGAACGCCGGTGCTCATGAGGAAGATCGAAACGGAACCGACCAGGAGCAGACCACCGATGCCGTTGGTCGGCCGCCGCCACCACGCGCAGATCCCCGCGCCCGCCCAGATCCACGCGAGTGCGACGAAAGCCAGCACGGCGAACGGCTCGCCACTCTGCTCGGAGCCGACGGCGATCACGATGATTCCGAGCAGGGCCGTGAAGACGGCGACGACCATCAGGGCGAGTTCGAGCGACCCCGTGCGGCCGCCCTGCAGGCGTCGCGGTGTGGGGCTGGTGAGGGGCGAGACGGGGGCAGACACGAAGGGTCTCTCGGTGAGCAGGACGGGTCGGTGTGCTTCCACACTGGCGGACGGGGGTGCCGCAGAGCAACCGGACAGCGGTCGTCGTCGAGTGCGGCCTCGCAAGGGCCGATGATGGAGGTATGCCTTCTGCCCATCGCCCCGGTCTGCGGGTCTCGTCGGGCCTCACCATCCCCGAGTCCGAGCTGTCGTGGCGCTTCTCGCGGTCGTCGGGACCCGGTGGGCAGGGTGTCAACACCGCGGATTCGCGGGCGGAGCTCGTCTGGGATGCGGCGAACTCGGCGGTGCTCTCCCCGCATCAGCGGAATCGGCTGCTCGACCGGCTCAGCGGGCGTCTGGTCGACGGGGTGCTCACGATCGCGGCATCCGAGCACCGTGCACAGCTGCGCAATCGAGACGCCGCGCGGGATCGGCTCGTCGCGCTGGTGGCCGAGGCGCTGCGCCCGCCGGCTCCTCCGCGTCGCCCGACCGCACCCACTCGCGGTTCGAAGGAGCGTCGGCTGAAGGCGAAGCAGCGCCGCACCGAGACCAAGAACCTGCGTCGACCGCCTCGCGACTCCTGAGCGCGGAGCGACCTGCACGGTTCCTTTCCGCGCTCCCGTCGCACTTTCGCCCGCAAACGGCCCGATAGCCGTCGAAAGCGCGACGGGAACGCCTGTGCTCACTTCCTGGTCATCGTCGAGGGGTAGCCGCCGCCACCGGGATAGACCCACTCGCCGGCCATGACCCGGTCGTCCTCCGTGAACGTCCCGCGGAAGTACGCCGGACTGCCCTTGACCCCGCCCCAGATCGTGAGCGTGTCACCCTCGAGCTCGTACACATAGTCGAGGGTGTTGCCGAGCGAGTCGTAGAAGCGGGAGACGACGTCCTCGCCGACGGGTTCGCCGAACGGGTGCAGGTTGCCGATCACCTCGAATCCGGTGATCCGCTGGCCGAACTGCTCGAGGTCGACGTGCTGGAGGAGGAAGTACCCGCCGGGCATCCACTCGTAGCGCACGGTGCCGGGGGCCCCACCGTCGACCACCCACTCGCCGACGAGCCGGTCGAGGGCGCGCAGCCGGGGATCGGGCTGGGGTTGCTCGCCCATGACCTCATCGTCGCCGAGCTGTGTGCTGTCGGTCTGCGTCTGGTCCGTCATGATTCTCTCCTGTTCGAAATCGGCCCGGCGGATGCCGCGCTCACAGACACGACGGAGCCGACTTCGGAATCTCGACACGGCGATGGGCGAGAAGTCCTCGGCGAGGATGTCGAGATCTGCGGGTCGGCACCGTGGTGTCTTCAGATGCGCCGCCCGGGGCATCGGAGAGGAAACCACCATGACCACCCATTCCGCGCCCGCTCCGGAGCAGGTCCGCCCGCCGCGAAAGGCGTCGACGCGACGGCTGCTGCTGTTCGCTGCTGTCGCCGGTCCTGTGTTCTATGCGTCGTCGATCATCCAGGGGATCGCCAGGGAGGGCTTCGACATCCGCATCCATCCCCTGAGCCAACTCGCGACGGGCTCCGTCGGCTGGGTGCAGATGCTCACCTTCGCCGTCGCCGGCCTCGGCGGGATCGCGCTCGCCATCGCCTACCGGCGGGTGCGGACCGAGGGCATCGGACGACGCCTGGTACCGATCTTCGTCGGGATCTTCGGCGCGGCGTTCCTCCTCGCCGGGCTCTTCCCGATGGATCCGCAGAACGGATTCCCGGTCGGCGCCCCGGAGGGCGTCGTCGCGATGTCGTGGCATTCGATCGTGCACACCTCCGCCGCAGCGCTGTCGTTCCTCGCGCTCGCGGGTGCCGCCATCACACTCCTGATCCGCGAGATCCGCGCGCGTCATGGGGCGGCGGCGGTCGGTCACGGGGTGGTCGCCGTCGTGCTCCTGCTGCCGATGTCGCCCACCGAGTCCAGCATCCAGATCGCGATCACCGGTGCTGTGGCCTTCGGATGGGTGAGTGTGATGGCGCTTCGCGTGCGGCGGTCGGCATGACCCGTACGGTGGGAGAGACGTATCGGACATCATCGGATGACATGAGACCCCGGAGGAGAACAGTGAAGTTCCTGCTGCTGAGCTATACACCCGCCGACGCCTGGGACGCAGAGACGGCGGATACCCCGAGCCAGGAGGCGCTGGATGCCTTCGCGGCCTATCAGCGTTTCGAGGAGTCGCTGCGCGCTTCGGGCGAGTTCGTCCTCAGCGAGGGGCTGGGGCATCCCGCCGTGACCACCACCGTGCGTCCGACCGGATCGGGTGCGGTCGCGACCGACGGTCCGTTCGCCGAGCTGAAGGAGGTGCTCGCGAGCTTCGCCGTGATCGAGTGCACGGGCATCGAGCGGGCGCGGGAGATCGTCGCGGAGATGGTGTCGGTCCTCGGGGAGCCGATGGAGATCCGCCCGATCATGGGTGACGACTTCGCGTGACGTCACCGACCGTCCGTCGGCGGATCGAGGAGATCCTTCGACAGGAGGCGCCGCAGGTCCTCGGTGCCCTGGTCCGTCGGTTCGGACGTTTCGATCTGGCGGAGGATGCGACGCAGGAGGCGCTGCTGGCAGCGCACGGGACGTGGCAGGCCGAGGCCATCCCCGCGGAACCGCGGGGTTGGCTGATCCGGGTGGGCTACCGCAAGCTGATCGATCTCCTGCGCGCGGAGGACGCGGATCGGCGTCGCGAGTACGAGTGGCTGGCGTCCGATCCCCGTCGCCGTGACGTCGCCGGAGCGTTCGTCACGCCCGTCGCGCGAGACGACAGCCTTGAGCTGCTGGTGCTGTGCTGCCATCCCGCGCTGACCGGGTCGTCGCAGATCGCGCTCACCCTGCGCGCGGTCGGCGGCTTGACGACCGCAGAGATCGCACACGCCTACGGAGTACCGGAAGCGACCATGGCCACCCGGATCAGCCGGGCGAAGCAGACACTGCGCAGGGCGGGTGCGCGCTTCGAGCTCGCCGGTGTCGATGACCTCGATGCCCGTCTCACCGCGGTCGAGCGCGTCCTCTATCTCATCTTCAACGAGGGGTACACGGCGACGGCGGGCCCCTCGCTCGTCCGCGTCGATCTGACGAGCGAGGCGATCCGTCTCGCTCGCATGCTCGTGGCCGCACGCGACGACGATCCGGAGGCGCAGGGGCTCCTCGCCTTCATGCTCCTGACCGAGGCGCGAAGGGAGGCCCGCGAGATCGACGACGTCCTGGTCGTGCTCGACGATCAGGATCGGGCGTCCTGGGATCGCACGCTCATCGAGGAGGGGTCGCGGCTGATCGAGGCCGCGTGGGAGCGGGGCCAGGTCGGTCCGTTCCAGCTCCAAGCGGCGATCAGTGCGGTGCACGTGAACGCCGCGACCGCGGCCGACACGGACTGGCCGCAGATCGCCGCGCTCTACCTCTGGCTCGAACGGCTCGAACCGACCGGCGTCGTCCGGCTCAGTCGTGTGGTCGCCGTCTCCCGTGCCTTCGGCGCGCGGCGGGGGCTGGCCCTGCTCGACGAGCTCGACCGGAAGCACGCGCTGTCCTCCGATCCGCTGACGGCCAGCAGGGCGCGGATCGTGCGTGCGCACCTGCTCGATGAGGTCGGCGAGCATTCGGCGGCGCGGGCCGGCTTCGCGGAGGCCGCCGCGAGTTCCGCCAATGAGGTCGAGAAGCGCTACCTCGAGGAGCGCGCCCGGGGGTGACCGCCCCTCTGCCGGTCAGCCGGCTGCAGAGCCGCCGGGGCGCGGGAGCTCCCGCAACCGGCCGACTGCCGCGAGCAACTCCTCGGCGGAGGTGCCCAGATTCCCGAGAGCGGCAGCTGCGGCCGCGCTGAACCCGCCGGTGTCGATCGGAAGGCGGGCCACGTTCGGGACGAGACCCTTCTCGTTCGTGACCCAGGTGCCGGCGGCAGCATGCCACCCGTGCGCGGTGAGCATGGTCGTCGTGGTGCCGCACAGCGACACGTAGGCGACATCGCCGGCCTTCGCGCCCTTCACCGCGGCATTCAGCAGGAAATCGACCTGCCAGAGGTTCGCGAGGAACGCCTCCCGCAGCGCGTCGGGGTACGGGGTCACCCCGCGCGCGAGAGTGACCAGCAGCCCGTCCGGATCACGCAGCGGCACGCTCGTCGCGACCTCGCCCGCGTAGGCGACGTCGAGGAAGCCGAGCGGGTGCCCGGGCTGGGGGTGGAAGGCGAACCGGCCTCGGGCGGCGCGGGCGCACTGCTCCGTCACCCGCTCCACGTCTCGGAGGATGAGGTCCACGGGCACGCCGTCCACGATCAGCCAGGCGCCGCCGTCGACCCAGGGGCCCCATCCGCCTCGCTCGGCGACCTCGACGTGTTCGCCCGTCCAGCCGCTCGCGACGCGGGCGATACCGGCGCGGTCGACGTCCGCATCCACGTACAGTCCCAGGTCGATGTCGGAGTCCGGGCGATGGGTCCCGCGGGCGCGGCTCCCGCCCAGCGCGACCGCGCGCACGCCGGGGACGCGGCCCAGGTCGTCGGCCATGGAGCGGAGGCGGCCTTCATCGAGCACGGGCTCAGTCCTTCCCGCCGCCGCGGACGAGTTCGAGCCCCGCGCCGGCGAACTGCCGCAGAGTCGCATCCGGCAGGAACGCCCTGGTGAGGGCACCGCCGATGCGGGTGAGGTCGCTCTCGTCGCGGAAGAGCAGGTACATGGTCTCGTAGCGGGGATGGAACTTCTGCTTGAACCGGTGCAGCGAACCGAAGCCGTACACCGGTTCCAGGGCCTCAGCGAGGCGGTCGCTCAGCGCGGCGATCACACCGGCATCCGGGGGATAGTCGTGGGCGAGGGGCGCTCCGGAGAGTGACATGATCTGTGCGCCCTCGTCGGAGAACTGCCGGGCGGAGGAGCCGATCAGGAACTCCATCACCGGGCCGAACCCGCCCTCGCGGCGGCGCATGAGGTCGAGGGTCCAGCCCCGTACTTCGCCGTCGTCGCCGTACACGGGCAGCCAGGAGAGGAAGCCGTCGACGTCGCCGTTCGGGGCGAGCGCGAGGGCGAGCCGCACTTCGGGATCCTCGGCCTCGTCGAGCGTGCCGAGGGTGAAGCGCATCTCGGGCAGATCCTTGTCGCCGACCCATGCCTCCGAGATCGCCCGCAGCTGCTGCTGCACCCCCCACGGTTCCGCCTTGAAGTGGGTCATCCGGAAGGTCATGTCCTCGCGCCCGGCCTTGTTGAGCGAGGTGCGCACGGAGTTCCACCGTTTTCC
The DNA here is from genome assembly GCF_023101205.1 of Microbacterium aurugineum. Lineage (NCBI taxonomy): Bacteria > Bacillati > Actinomycetota > Actinomycetes > Micrococcales > Microbacteriaceae > Microbacterium > Microbacterium aurugineum. The sequence continues at coordinate 698,194 of NZ_CP078078.1, forward strand.
CGTGAACTCGAGTCCCGGCAGATCGACGATCGTGTCGTCCGCGACGACGATGCTCCGCCAGGTCGAGGGGACCGCGGCGCGGGTGGCCTCGTCCGCGCTGAAGAAGCACGGGACGAGACCGGCGAGCTCCGCCGTGCGGATGAACTCCTGCACCGCCTCGGCACGGGCATGCGCCGGGCCGATCGGGTCGGCGAGCGCGAGCGCGACGCCGTTGCGCCTTTGGTACGCCACGATGCCGCCGGGCACACGCGCGTAGCTGTTGCCGTCCCAGGTCGTCATCCACGAGAGGGTGCCGCCGCCGTGCGTGCGCAGTTCGTGCTTCATGTCGTCCGCGGTGGGGGAGGGCTGCATGCCGAGCTTCGACTTCCGACGGGCATGGAACGCGCGGCGTACCCAGATCAGGTACACGAGCATGATCAGCCAGAGGAAGCCGTTCGCGAGGGCGAGCTCGGTCTCGCCGTCCCAGCGGACGTCGACCTGGGCCTGGCTGAAGACGGTGATCAGCGTCAGCACGAGCGCGGCCGTGACGATGTTGAGGATCCCGAGCAGGAGGGCGAGCACCCAGGTCCAGCGTCGTCCGCGACGCAGCCCGTTCACGAGCACCAGGATCACGACCAGGTCGATGGCGAGGTCGATGAAGCCGCCCGAGGCGGGCTCGGTCGGACCGAACGGACCGTCGGTCGGCAGGAGGGTGGTGATGATCTCGACCGCACCGAGCACGAGGATCGCCATCACCGCGATCAGCCTCTGCTCGCGGACGGTCGTGTGACGCACGCGCAGGGTGCGATCCACCACGAGGATCAGCAGCACGGCGAGCAGATGCTCGAGGTCGGCGAGCTTGCCCCAGAACAGCATCGCGATGAAGACGAAGCCGAGCAGGATGAGCCACCCGCGCACCCGCCACGGTGGCCGGAACAGGCCCACCGCCGCAGCGATGCAGGCCATGGTGCCTCCGGAGGCCCCGACATCGAGCGCCTGTGCCTGCGTGGTCGCCCACGCCCACGGGAACGAGGAGAGCACGAGGAGCACCAGGGCGGTGGCGAAGATCGCGAACAGCTGGCCGACCGCGTAGTACGCGATGGCGACGCGCGTTCCGCGCCGGAACTCCAGGTAGGCCATGCCCCAGAACCCGGCGATCGTGAACACGTAGACCCACGGCTGGTTCACGAAGAACGTGCCCGTCAGCGGCGTCCACCACTTCCCCTCGGCGAGATTGGGCAATCCGTAGGCGACGGTAGGGAACAGGTCGCTGTCCTCGAACGGTGTCCACAGGCCGCGCCAGATGACCCCGACGGCGAGGATCAGCACCACCATCGTCAGCGTCGCGGGGATCCGCCGCGCGAACGCCGGCAGCGGGTGCAGCGAGGGGGAGCGCTCCTCAGTCATGCGATCAGCGTAGCGACGGCTCCGGTGATGCGGGGAGATACGGGGGCGGGACTACTCGCCGCGTAGCACCCGCCGCAGGTCGGCGACCTCGTCGTCCGTCAGACCGCCGCTGCGGAGGTAGCCCGCGGCGTCACCGTGAGTCGCGTCGATCCAGTCCAGCGCCGCCTCGATGGCCGAGGCGGGTGATTCGGTCGCCAGCGTCTTGAGTCCGGGGGTCAGGGGAACGCCGAGCGAGGTGATGAGGCCGGTGAGTGCTTCCGCGAATCCGAGCGCAAGGTTCTTCTCGGTCTCCGTGTAGTCGCCGACGATCGCCTCACGCGGCACGCCTGCGACGGAGAGCAGGATCGCCGCAGCGAGACCCGTCCGATCCTTGCCCGCGGTGCAGTGGAACAGGACGCCGGGGCGGGGGGTGCGCGCAGCGTCGAGCACCGTGCGCGCCACGGTCGCGAACTGCGCGGCGCTGTCCGTGAGGATCGCGATGTACAGCTCCTCCAGGGTCGGCACCTGCTTCAGGAGCTGGGCGACCTGGGTCACCGACAGGCTCTTGCTTCCGGCCGCAGGGAGCAGATGCTTCACCATCTCGTCCATCGCTCCGCCCTGCATGGGCAACGGCAGAAGCGTCACGCTGCCGTCCGCGGGGAGACGGTCGGCTGCACGGGATCGCTCGGCATCCGTACGCAGATCGATCACGGTGCCGATGCCGAGATCCGTCAGAGCCTGCAGTCCATCGTCGGTCAGTCCGGCGAGAGCATCGGCACGGAACAAGAGCCCGGACGCGATGGTCCCGCCTCCCGAGACCGGCAACCCGGTGAGTTCCCGGGCGTTGTGCGTCCCCTGCAGAAGCGAAGTCAGTTCCATCGTCGTCCGGGCCCTCTCCCTGAATCTGATCTCAGAGTATCGGGGTTCGTGTCCGGCCTTCACCCTCGGCGTGGCTGCCGTGACGGGCGCCAGGACTCAGCCGTTCAGGGCCTTCTCGATCGCCTGCTCCGGGTCGTCCCAGGTCTCGAGCACGACCTTCTCGCCGTCCACGAAGAAGGTCGGGGTGCTGGTCACGCCGAGCTTCTCCCCGTCGGTCTTGTCCGCCTGCACGCGCTCGGCCGTCGCCGGGTCCGCGATCGCCGCGTCGTACGCGGCCATGTCGAGTCCGAGCTCCTCGGCGATGGCGCGGAACACCTCGGGCGTCTCCTCACCCTGCTCGCCCCACTGCGCCTGCGTCTCGAACAGCCGGTGGTACATGTCCTCGAATCGGTCCTGCTGCGCCGCCGCCTCGGCGGCGAGGGCGGCCTGGGTGGAGTTGATGTGACCCGGGAGCGGGAAGTAGCGGACGACGTAGGTGATCTCGCCGTCGTACTTCTCCCGGAGCTCTTCGACGACGGGATAGAACGCCCCGCAGGCCTCGCACTCGAAGTCGAGGAACTCGACGACGGTCACGGCGCCCTCGCCCCCGTCGTCGAGTACGTGCGAGTCGGTGCGGACGGTCTGCTGCTCCGCGCCTTCGGGCGGCGTGGGGGCTGCGCGCTGGTTGAGCGCGAACGCGAGGGCGACGATCAGCAGGACGATGGCGACGGCGATGGCGATCAGGGTCGCTTTGACAGAGTTCTTCATGGGGTCTCCAGACACACGGGTACGACGGGAAAGGGGATGCCGCGCGAAGGCGGCCCGAGGGACGCGTCGGTGTTCAGGTGCGGGAGATCGAGAGCTGTGTGAGCGAGAGTGCGGAGAGGAGAGGACGCGGTCCGGCGCGCGCCGGCGGTGCTGTGCGCGGGGCGCGCGAGACGAGCAGCTGTGTGCCGCGACCGCGGAGACGCCGGAACAGCAGCACCAGTGCGACGCAGCAGAGCGCGACGACCAGGCAGACCCCGGCGTCGGCGGTGAGGACGTCGACCGCGGTCGCGCCGTCGACCACGGCGGTGCCGGATTCCGTGCCCGTCGACGCCGTGGTGCCGGAGGCGAGGCAGAGCGTGGCGTGCACCTCGGCGGAGCCGCGCGACGTCGACCACGCGCCGACGACGAGCAGGAGCGCGAGACCGACGGCGAGGACCACACGCGCGATCATCGTCCGCTCGGCCCGTGCTCGCGGCATCCGATCCGGCGATGAGGGCAGCATTTCCCGCGCAGTCTAGCAACGGCGCCTCTGCCTCCTCCGAACCCCGGACGCTGAGGACATGCCTACACTGGAGGGGTGGCGAGACTACTGATCATCGGCGGCTTCCTCGCCGCCGTGTTCTGGGTGTTCAGCATCGTCGACTGCGCTGTGCAGCCGGCGACGCGGCACCGAGGCGTGCCCAAGGCCGCCTGGATCGCCATCGTGGTGCTCCTCCCCGTGATCGGGGGGATCCTCTGGTTCGTGATCGGTCGTCGGCGGGCCAACGGCTCCGGCGCTCGCCCGGTGATCGCCCCGGATGACGATCCCGCCTTCCTGCGCAGCATCGACAAGACCGAGCAGGATGCGCGCATCCGCCGTCTCGAAGAGGAGCTCGCGCGCCTGGACGAGGAGACCGACGAGCCTCCCGCCTCGGACCCGCGCCCGTGAGCTCGTCGCCGGCGATGGATGCGGCGGCGTCCCTGCTCGCCGATCTCGTCGCCCATGGAGTCCGCGACGTCGTCGTCTCCCCGGGTTCGCGATCGCAGGCCCTCGCGCTCGCCGCGGTGCGACTGGCGGATGAGGGTCACCTCCGTGTGCATGTGCGCGTCGATGAGCGGGTCGCCGGTTTCACCGCGCTCGGCATCGCCAGGGAGACACAGGTCCCCGCCGCGGTGATCTGCACCTCGGGGACGGCCGTCGCGAATCTGCTGCCCGCGGTGATGGAGGCGTTCCACTCGGGCGTGCCGCTGCTGCTGCTCACCGCTGATCGCCCACCCGAGTTGCGGGGCGTCGGTGCCAACCAGGCGACGCTGCAGAACGGTCTGTTCCACCCCTGGGTGCGCGATCAGGTCGACGCGCCGGTTCCGGGAGACGGCGAGTGGGCAGGGCTCGCCGAGCGTGCGGTGGCCGCGGCGATGGGCGTGCGCGACGTCGACGCGCTTCCCGGCGTCGCAGGACCCGTCCACGTGAACCTGCCGTCGCGCGAGCCGCTCTCCGGCGCATTCCCCGAAGTCAGGGTTACTCCCGGCGATATGCCCGTCCGGCGTGCGGCCGACCCGTTCGAGCTCGCACGGGGTCCGCGCACCGTCGTGCTGGCCGGTGCCGATGCCGGGCCGGACGCCGAGGAGATCGCCTACGCCGGTGGGTGGCCGCTGATCGCCGAGATCGTGAGCGGGGCCCGGTTCGGTCGGCAGATCGTGCACGGGTATCGCCGCCTCCTCGCGCAAGAAGAGCTCGGTGGACGTATCGAGCGCGTGGTCGTGCTGGGTCACCCGACCCTCAGCCGGGAAGCGACGGCCCTGCTCTCGCGCCAGGATGTCGACGTGGTGGCCGTCCGTCGCGGAGGGGAGGAGCTCAATCTCAACCACCGCACGCGCGCCGTCGGGGCCGTCACGGTCGCCCCCGGCGCCGCCGATCGTGCGTGGCTCGGTGCGTGGCTCCAGGCCTCCGCCGCCGAGACCGTCGACCTGAGCGAGAACGCCCCGGATCCGGAAGGCCTCGCCTCCACGGACTTCGCCGCCCGTCGGGAGGCCGTGAAGGCCGAACTCGACGCGGTCCGGCGCCCGCTCGATCGCGAGCTGCTGGTCGATGCCGTGTGGCGGGCCACCTGGCCGCACGATCGGCTCGTCTTCGGCTCGTCGCGGCTGGTGCGCGTGGCCGACCAGGTGCTCGGAGGCAAGAAGGTGCCCGTCCACGCGAACCGCGGTCTCGCTGGGATCGACGGCACGATCGCGACCGCGACCGGTATCGCGCTCGCCAGCCAGGCCGCGGGCGCTCCCGGCGTGACCAGGGTGCTGCTGGGCGACCTCGCCTTCCTGCATGACGTCGGTGCCCTGCTGCTGCCGCCGGATGAGGCGGAACCGCGTCTCCAGGTCATCGTCGGCAACGACGGCGGTGGGACGATCTTCGACGCGCTGGAAGTCGCCGCCTCCGCACCCCCGGCCGACCTCGATCGCGCCTTCTACACCCCGCACACCGTGCGACTGGAACACCTGGCGTCGGCGTACGGCTGGGAGTACCAGCGGGTCACGACCCGCACCGCGCTGGATCAGGCGCTCACCACGCCGCGAGGCGGACGTCAGATCATCGAGGTGCCGCTGCCGCGTTGACTGGCAGGATGTGCGTATGAACGCGCACACCTGGACGCAGCGGCTCCGCGTCGACGAGGGTTTCCGTCTCGCTGACCTCGACCCCGACACCAAGCCCGGCTATGTCGGCGGTAAGTCGCACGGGGTACGCGATCTCGCGGCCGGGCTCGACGCGCTCAACGATCTGCAGGAGCGGTTGTTCGCCGAAAGCCGGGTGGGCGTGACGAAGGACGCGGTGCTGCTGGTGCTGCAGGCGATGGACTCCGCCGGCAAGGGCGGGATCGTGCGGCATGTCGTGGGGGGTGTCGATCCGCAGGGGGTCGCGCTCGCCGCGTTCAAGGCCCCGACTCCGGAAGAGCTCGCCCACGACTTCCTGTGGCGCGTCGAGAAGCGCCTGCCCGAGCCGGGGTTCATCGGCGTCTTCGACCGCTCCCATTACGAGGACGTCCTGATCGGACGGGTGCGCGGGCTCGCGGACGCCGCGGAGATCGAGCGCCGCTACGACGCGATCAACGAGTTCGAGGCGCGGGTGGCGGCGTCGGGCACCCGCATCATCAAGGTCATGCTGCACATCTCGCCGGAAGAGCAGAAGGCGCGGCTCATGGAGCGACTCGACCGGCCGGACAAGCACTGGAAGTACAACCCCGGCGATGTGGATGAACGGCTCCTGTGGTCGCAGTACATGGAGGCGTACCAGAGGGTCTTCGACCGCACCTCGACCGAGGCCGCCCCGTGGCATGTGATCCCGGCGAACGCCAAGTGGTATGCGCGCCTCGCGGTGCAGGAGCTGCTGCTCGCGGCCCTCGAGGACATCGATCCGCAGTGGCCGGTCGCCGACTTCGACGTCGAGGCCGAGAAGGAGCGCCTCGCCGCGAGCTAGGCCAGGGCGTCGACGAGCGGGCGGAACTTGACCCGGGTCTCGAGCAACTCGCTCTCCGGGTCGGAGCCGGCCACGATCCCGGCACCCGCGTAGGCGGTCACCCCGATCGCGTCGGTGCCTGCCGTGAACTGCGCGCACCGGAGGGCGATCGCCCATTCTCCGTTGCCTGCCGCGTCCACCCAGCCCACCGGCCCGGCGTAGCGTCCGCGATCGAAGGGCTCGAGGTCGCGGATCGCGGCGATCGCCGCCGGGGTCGGGGTGCCGGCGACCGCTGCGGTCGGGTGCAGGACGCGCACCAGGTCCAGGGCCGACTCGCCGTCGGCCAGCTCGCCCTCGACATCGGTCGCCAGGTGGAAGAGGTTGGGCAGTTTCAGCAGGAAGGGCTGTTCGCTCGCGGCCAGGGCTCTGGTGTGGGAGCGCAGTGACGCGAGCACGCTCTGCACCGCGTACTGGTGCTCGTCGAGGTCTTTCACGCTCGAAGCGAGGTGTGCGGATGCCGCGGTGTCGGCGTCGGCATCGGCCCCGCGCCCGATCGTGCCGGCGAGCACCCGCGCCGTGACGGTGCCGTCGTGCACGGTGACCAGAGTCTCCGGGCTCGCCCCGATCAGGCCGTCGACCGCGAAGGCCCAGGTGTCGGGGTAGCCGGTCGAGAGGGCGCGCACGAGGCGACGCAGGTCGGACCCCGCAGGGATGCTGCCGGTCAGGTCGCGCGCGAGCACGACCTTGCTCAGCTCGCCGTCGGCGATGCGGGTCAGGGCCCGGCGCACCGCGTCCTGGTAGCGCTGAGGGGTCTGCGCGCCCGGTCCGACCGTGCCGGCCCAGTGCGGTCCGTACGGCTCCGTGGCGAGTGCATCCTCGTGGACCGCTGCGTCGGCGAGGCGGATGCGGGTCTCCCAGAACCGGTCGCCGTGTCGGCCGAGCACGCGCGTCGGCACCAGGAGCACGCTGTCGGCCGTCGACTCCTCATCGAAGGTGAAGGCACCGAAGGCGACCAGCCCGGTGCCCGGGAGCCCGATCGGATCGGTGATCTCGGCCTCGGCGGCCATCCCCCGCCAGGCCGTCGCGAGGGCTTCGACGCGTGATCCGCCGGGACGCGCCGGAGGGCGGATCTCCGCGAGGGTCTCGCCGACCGCGACGATCCCGTCCCCGCGCCGCAGCCAGGCGAGCGGGCGGGCGGGATCCGTGTAGGCGAGCAGATCTTCGACCGGGTCGATCTCTCGGGTCTCCACGACCAGGGGGGTGGTGTGCACGGTTCCAGCCTATGCCGCTCAGGGGGCAGGGATCCGCGCCGTCGTAGGGTGAGCGGATGAGTGATGCACGCCCCGCACCCGGCACCGAGATGGTCTTCCAGTGGCGAAAGTGGGACGGCTCGCCGCACTGGCGCCACGAATGCGTCTACCTCGGGGCCGACGAGTGGGGGGACTGGCTCGGGCAACCCGTGGGATGGCACAGCGAGCGCCCCGGGGCCGCGTTCCATGCGGGCGGCCCCAACGTGACGCTCATCCCCGCCAGCGGAGACCATGCGGTGACCGTGAACCGCCGTCACCGCCGCGGGATGCGCATCTACATCGACCTGGGGTGGGACATCCGCTGGTCCGACGACCCGCTGCTCGCGACCGGCATCGACATGGACCTCGACGTCGTGCGGGTGGCGGGTGCGCGGGGGACCTGGGTCGACGACCGCGACGAGTGGGCCGAGCACAGCGCCCGGTACGGCTATCCCGCCGACGTGATGACTCATCTCGAGGCGCTCGCCCTCGACCTCGAGGAGCGGGTGCGTGCGCAGACCGCCCCGTTCGACGATGCCACCGCCGATCCCTGGCTCGACCGCCTCGAAGCCCTGGGTCTCGCGCCTAGACTGAAGCCGTGACCCCGAACGAAGCCAACCGCGCCGATCTCGGCAAGGACCCCGCCCGCGTCAGCGGCATGTTCGACCAGGTCGCCGCAGGGTACGACCGCACCAACACGGCCATGACCTTCGGCAACGACATCCTGTGGCGGGCGGCGACGACCCGCGCGGTCGCGCCGAAGCCGGGGGAGCGGATCCTCGACCTCGGAGCGGGCACCGCGTCTTCGTCGGCCTCTCTGGCCCGCAGCGGCGCCGACGTGGTCGCGGCCGACTTCTCGCCGGGGATGCTCGCCGAGGGCCAGCGCCGCCACGGGGCGATGCGCAACCTCTCGTTCGTGCAGGCGGACGCCACGGCCCTGCCGTTCGCGGATGCCGAGTTCGACGCCGTCACCATGTCGTATGCACTGCGCAACGTGAACGACCCGAAGAAGGCCCTCCAGGAGCTGTACCGGGTGACCAAGCCGGGAGGAAGGCTCGTGATCAACGAGTTCTCCACCCCTCCGGGCAAGCTGTTCCGTGGCGCCTACCGGCTCTACAACGATCAGGTCCTGCCGCGCGTCGCACGCGTGGCCGGCACGAACGGCGACGCGTACGACTACCTCAACGAGTCGATCCGGGAGTGGCCCGACCAGAAGAAGCTGTCGGCCTGGATCCGTGAGGCGGGGTGGACGGACGTCGCGTACCGCAATCTCACGTTCGGCATCGTCGCCCTGCACAGAGCACGCAAGCCGGAGTGATTCCTCCGCGCGAAACCGCGGCACCCGACGAAGGTAGGCTGGGAACGTGACTTCGAGCCCCATCGCCCCGGGTTCGCGACTGGCGAGCCGTCTCGGCTTCAGCGATCGCGTCTTCATCGGCCCCGCCGCCCGCCGCGTCGCGCGCGCCATCGAAGACGGGTTGGAGCTGGTCGAGACCGGACTCGCCGAGGACGTCCGCGTCGCCGATCCGCTGGCCGACGCGGCCAGCCGCTACCTGTACGAGGCCGGCGGCAAGCGCATCCGACCGGTGCTCACGCTGCTCGCCGCGCAGCTGGGCGACGGCAACACCCGCGAGGTCATCGACGTCGCCAAGGCGCTCGAGATCACACATCTCGGCTCGCTGTACCACGACGACGTCATGGACGGGGCGGACCGCCGACGCGGCGTCCCGGCCGCGCACGCCGTGTGGGGGAACAACATCGCGATCCTCACGGGGGACATCCTGTTCTCCCGCGCGAGCCAGTTGATGTCCCGACTGGGCGAACGCGCGATCCGGCTTCAGGCCGATACGTTCGAGCGGCTCGTGCTCGGGCAGATGCACGAGACTCTCGGCCCGCAGGAGAACGACGACCCGATCGCGTTCTACATCCAGGTGCTCGCCGACAAGACCGGTTCGCTGATCGCCGCAGCCACGCAGGGCGGTGTGATCTTCTCCAACGCCCCGAGCGAGTACGAGGAGCCGCTGCGGATGTACGGCGAGAAGATCGGCGTCGCCTTCCAGCTGCTCGACGACGTGATCGACCTCTCGGCCAAGCCGGAGGAGACGGGGAAGGTGCCCGGAACCGACCTGCGCGCCGGCGTCCCGACCATGCCGTATCTGCTGCTCAAGGCCGAAGCCGACGAGGCGTCCGCCGACCTCGCTGCGCGCATCGATGACGGGGTCGCCCGGATCGCGGATGGTGCGGACCCGGCGATCCTCGACGAGCCCCTGGACGAGCTGCGCGACCACCCGGTGACGCAGAAGACCCTCGAGCTCGCGCACGCCTGGACGCAGGACGCCATCGACGCCCTCGGTCCGTTGCCGCGCGGCACGGTGCGCGAGGCCTTGACCCGATTCGCAGAGACCCTCGCCGAACGATCCAGCTGATCTGCGCGGGCGGCCCGTCGGGCCGCGCGCCCGCTGCGACGGCATACGAAAGGACCTCCATGACCAAGCTCAGACTGGCCATCGTCGGTGCGGGCCCCGCCGGCATCTACGCCGCGGACATCCTTCTGAAGGCCGAGCGCAAGTTCGATGTGTCGATCGACCTCTTCGAGCAGCTTCCGGCGCCGTACGGTCTCGTGCGCTACGGCGTGGCTCCCGATCACCCTCGGATCAAGGGCATCATCACGGCTCTGCGCGACGTGCTCGACCGCGGCGACATCCGCCTCTTCGGCAACGTGCGCTTCGGCGAGGACATCACGCTCGACGACCTCAAGAAGCACTACAACGCCGTGATCTTCGCGACCGGCGCGATCCGCGACACCTCGCTGGACATCCCCGGTATCGATGCGGTCGCCTCCTACGGAGCGGCGGACTACGTCAGCTGGTTCGACGGTCACCCCGATGTTCCGCGCGAGTGGCCGCTGGACGCCGCGTCCGTCGGCGTCCTCGGCAACGGAAACGTCGCGCTCGACGTCGCCCGCATGCTCGCGAAGCACGCGGAGGACCTGCTCGTTACCGAAGTTCCGCAGAACGTGTACGAGGGGCTCCAGGCCAGCGAGGTCACGGATGTGCACGTCTTCGGTCGGCGCGGCCCTGCTCAGGTCAAGTTCACGCCGCTCGAGCTCCGCGAACTCGGAGAGCTGCGCGACGTCGACATGGTCGTGTACGACGAGGACTTCGACTACGACGAGGCCTCGAAGGACGCGGTCGCCAGCAACAAGCAGGTCATGGTCATCGACCGCATCCTGCAGTCCTGGCGAAAGCGTGACTCGGTCAACAACGCCGGAGGCACGGCCTCACGGCGCCTCCACCTGCACTTCTGGGCGCGCCCCGTCGAAGTGCGCAAGGACGAGAACGGTCGCGTGGCGGCGCTGGTGTACGAGCGCACGCGGCCCGACGGACAGGGCGGCGCCGTGGGCACGGGCGAGATGCGCGAGGTCCCGCTCCAGGCGCTGTACCGTGCCATCGGCTACTTCGGTTCGCCGCTGCCGGGTGTGCCCTTCGACAAGAAGCACGGTGTGATCCCGAACCGCGAGGGCCAGGTGCTCGCGAAGGATTCGAACGAGCGCGTGTCCGGCATCTATGCGACCGGGTGGATCAAGCGCGGCCCGGTGGGTCTGATCGGCCACACGAAGTCCGACGCCATGGAGACCGTGCGGCACATCATCAACGATCAGGGCTCCTGGTGGCACCCGGAGGACCCGTCGGAGGAGGCGATCGTCGCTCTCCTGCAGGAGCGCGGCGTGCAGTGGACCGACCTGGACGGCTGGCACCGCCTCGACGAGCACGAGATCGCCCTCGGTGCGCCGCAGGAGCGCGCTCGCGTCAAGGTCGTCCCGCGCGACGAGATGGTCCGCGTCTCCCGGGGCGAGTAGCGCCGGACCCGCTCCCGGCGTCGCGCCTGGGCTAGCCTGGCGATGACGGGGGAGGACCGCATGGCCGACTGGACACCCGACGTGCTCGGCGACGAGTTCGAGCAGCTCACGCTCGACCTCGGCGCGGACGACCAAGGGCCGGTCGTCGCGACGCTGGTGCGCGCCCTTCCCGCGGAGCCGGGGTGGTGGGACCGGGTGCGCCGCCGTGCGCCGCAGCTCGACGGCGTCGACGTGCTCTACGTGCACGGGTGGTCGGACTACTTCTTCCAGAAGCGACTCGCACGCTTCTGGACCTCGCGGGGTGCGCGCTTCTTCGCCCTCGATCTCCGCAAGTACGGGCGCAGCCTCCGCGAGGGGCAGACGCCCGGCTACGTCGCCGACCTGGCCACCTACGACGAAGACATCGCCGCGGCTCTGACGGAGATGGGACGCGGGAAAGGCGGGGGTGAATCCGACCGGCGCCTCGTCCTGCTCGGGCACTCCACCGGCGGTCTCACGCTCAGCCTGTGGGCGTCGCGGCATCCGGGCGTGGCCGATGCGGTGATCCTGAACAGCCCGTGGTTGGAGTTCCAGTTCGCGCCGGCCAGGGCGGCGATCGCGCCGATGGTCGAGTTGCAGGCACGGATCCGTCCGCTGGAGGCCGCACCGCAGGTCGATCTCGGGTTCTACACCCGCGCACAGCAGGAGGTCGCCGATCCCGATGACCCGATGGAGGTGAACCCCCTCTGGCGCCCGGTGCAGACCATGGCGGTCTACGCCGGATGGCTGCATGCGATCCTCTCGGGTCACAAGACCGTCGCCGGGGGACTCTCGATCACCGCTCCGGTGTGCGTGCTGCTGTCCGCGAGGTTCGTGCCTCCGACCCGTTGGTCCGAGGAGCTGACGTCGGCGGACTCCGTGCTGGTGGTCGACGACATCGCCCGTGCGGCTCTCCGCCTGGGCTCGACGGTCACCGTGGAGCGCATCGACGGAGCTCTGCACGATGTCTTCCTCTCACGTCACGAGGCGCGAGAAGACGCCTACCGGCGGCTGGACCGATGGGTCACCGGCTGGCGAGCGGCCGACTGAGTTTCCTCAGAGGTACGGAGTTTCCTCAGAGGTAGTGCATCGACCGGACGAGCTGTTCGGCGCGTCCCCCGTCACCGTCGAGGACGGCGTCGCGGAAGTCGAGGTAGATCTGCCGCATGCGGTCGCGGTCCGTCGGCGTGATCTTCCAGTTCCGGAGGTTGCGGAGGAGAGCCATGCTCGCGTCCTCCATCAGCGCCCGGTGCTGGGTGTTGCCGCAATGCTCACCCAGGTAGGAGAAGACCGCCCAGCGGGCGTCGGACGTCTTCGCGCCGTCGTCGAGTGTGGCGTACATCGCCGCCACGAGGCGGACGACGTGTGCGCGCTGCGTCGCGGTGAGCCGGGGGACCGCCAGACGCGCGGCGATGCCGGCCTGGCAGCCGGCGAACACGAGGGACTGCGCCTCGGTCTCCGCCGTCACGGAGGTGACCTCGGTGTACCGGCTCGGATACATCATCACCATCCCGAGCCGTTCGAGACGTTGCAGAGCCTCTCTCACCGGTGTCCGCGAGACGTGCAGTTCCTCGGCGACGTCGACGTCGCGGATGCGTTCGCCCTCCGTCAGTGTGCCCGTGACGATCTGCGTGCCGATGTGCCGGAAGACCTCCTCCGCCAGAAGCTGCTTGCTCTCACCGATGCCCGTCGATGTCGATCCGATGTTCCGCATGGATGCGCTCCCCGTACGCTTGTGTCCCGAGCAGCCGACGTTCAGGCTCGGAGGGCCACTGCACCAGGAGGTCGCGTGGATCCCGAAGATCTCCACCCTCGCGCCAACACGAGCAGTACATCTGCATCCATTCGGAGACATACGCAGAGAGGGGGCCGGATGCCGTGGCATCCAGCCCCCTCTTGCGTACCAGCCGCCGGGGTCAGCGGTAGTTGATGAACTGCAGATCGAGGTCGAGATCGGCACCCTTGAGGAGCGCGATGACCTCCTGGAGGTCGTCGCGGCTCTTCGACTGGACGCGCAGCTCGTCGCCCTGGATCTGGCTCTTGACGCCCTTGGGTCCCTCGTCGCGGATGATCTTGCCGATCTTCTTCGCGTTCTCCGAGGAGATGCCGTCCTTGAGCGTCGATACGATGCGGAACTCCTTGCCGCTGGCGAAGGGGTCGCCCGACTCGAGGCTCTTCAGGGAGATGCCGCGCTTGATGAGCTTGGACTGGAACACGTCGAGCACGGCCTTCGCCCGCTCCTCGGTGTTCGCGGTGATCAGGATCTGCTCGCCGCTCCAGGCGATCGACGCCCCGGTGCCCTTGAAGTCGTAGCGCTGCTCGACCTCCTTGCGGGCCTGGTTCACGGCGTTCTCAGCCTCCTGGTGATCCACTTTCGAGACGATGTCAAAGCTAGAGTCGTTTGCCATTCTGCAATTCTAGGCAACGGGTGTGTCGGGACCCGCTGATTCGAACACAGGTACCGTGTTGACCCGACGGTGGCCGGCGAGCGTCACCGCCACGATGCCGAGCCCGAGAGTGCTTGCCAAGAAGCCGAGGAGCCCGAGCGCGGGGAGAACGGCGGCCATCTCGATGAGCGCGCGCGGGGAGCTGGCGCCGATGGCCTGCGGAACCACCCACACGATCGTCTGAACGCCAAGCGCCCACAGCGGAGCCCCGTTCCAGGGCGCTGGGACCGTACGCGCGCGGGCCACCTGCATCGCGGCGATCACCCCGGAGATGAACGGGATCAGCACCGACAGATACGCCCAGGTCTGCCATGCTCCCGTCGCCGTCGGCTCCTCGGGGAGGACGAGCGGGCCGAGGACTGTGGCCGTCACCGGCCAGACGGCGACGACCGCGGAGGCGGTCAGTCCCAAGGGTCTTCGTGCGACGACGCTCGCCTCGCGACTCAGGCCGATGGACAGGAGGAGGATCGCGCCGGCCCAGAGCAGGTCGCTGAGAAGCGCGAGGATGACGTCCGCTCCGGGAGCACCCAATACGGAGCTCCGAGCGATGCCGACGATGCCGCACGAGATCAGTCCGATACCGCCGAGCAGCCACGAGCGTCGGATTTTCCGCATCTCTCGACGGTATCGCGTCGTGCCGCTACCTCCCAGTTTCCTGCCGTCGTGGAAGCGTTTTCACTACGAAATTGCGAGTTCGCCCCGGTCACAGGTTGATATCACCCGCTCTCTTCGTTGCAAATCGCCCTTGCTTCGATGCATACTGTAAGCGCTTGCAGTCTGTGCAGGCCACCCAGCACTGAGAGAGGCACACACCAATGAAGGTGAACAAGAGGGGCATCGCCGCCGCGGGCGCGATCGCCATCGTTTCGACTCTGACGCTCGCCGGCTGCTCCACGGGGACCAGCGGCGATGACACCTCCGGCTCCGAGGACAGCGGCACGCTCGTCGTCTGGGTCGACGCCGAGCGCGTCGACGCCCTGCAGGGGGCGGCGGACGCGTACGAGGACAAGACCGGGGTCACGGTGGAGCTGTTGGGCAAGTCCGTCGACGACATGAAGGACGACTTCATCCAGCAGGTGCCGACCGGCAAGGGACCCGATGTGGTCATGGGCGCGCACGACTGGCTCGGGGAGCTGTCGACGAACGGCGTCGTCGCTCCGATCGAGCTCGGTGACAGCGCGGGGGACTACCTCTCGGTCGCGCTGCAGGCCGCGACGTATGACGGCACCGTCTACATGCTTCCCTACGCCGTCGAGAACATCGCCGTGCTGCGCAACGCCGACCTGGTCCCGACCGCCCCGCCCAGCTTCGACGACATGATCGCCCAGGGCACGTTCGTCGTGGAGCAGGGCGCCGAGGGCAACCCGTACCACCTGTACCCCTTCCAGACGGCTTTCGGCGCTCCGGTCTTCGGCACGGATGACACCGGCAGCTACGACGCCACCGACCTCCAGCTCGGCAGCGAGGGCGGTTTCGCCTTCGCCGACTGGCTCGGCGTGCAGGGCGCGGCCGGCGTGCTGAACACCGACATCGACGGTGAGATCGCCAAGCAGCAGTTCCTCGACGGCACCGCGGCCTTCTGGCTGACCGGTCCCTGGAACGTGGGGGCGGCCACCGACGCCGGCATCAACGTCGCGATCGACCCGATCCCGAGCCCGACCGGTGAGACCGCATCGCCGTTCGCCGGCGTCAAGGGCTTCTTCGTGAGCTCCGAGTCCAAGAACAAGGTCGCGGCGAACGACTTCCTGGTCAACTACCTCGGCACGGAAGACGTCCAGCTCGAACTGTTCAAGGCCGGCAACGTCCTGCCCGCGCTCACGGCGGCCGCCGACACGGCGGCATCCGACCCGATCATCGCCGGCTTCCAGGCCGTCGGTGCCGACGCCGTCCCGATGCCGGCCATCCCGGCCATGGGCTCGGTCTGGCAGTTCTGGGGTGTCGCCGAGGCGGCGATCATCAACGGTGCGGACCCGACGACGACGTGGCAGAAGCTCGTCGACGACGTCACCGCAGCGATCAAGTAACAGCCATCACACGGGCCCTGCCGGGGCGGACGGCGACCACCGCCCGCCCCGGCAGGATCATGACGAGGACGACATGACAGACACCGACGAGCGCACGGCTCCTCCGACCCGACGTCAGCGCCAGGCCGCGAAGATCGCGGAGGCCGCATCCGGACCGATCGGCTGGATGCTGCTGAAGATCCTCCTGCTGGCGGTGGTCGATGCGATCGCGCTCTACGCCGCGTTCGTGCTCTTCGCGAACCAGGAGTGGCTGATCCTCGGCATCGTCGTCGCGGTCGCCGTCCTCGTCAACTACATCTACTTCTCGCGCAAGCGCATTGCAGCGAAGTACCTCACCCCCGGCATCATCTTCCTGGTCGTGTTCCAGGTGTTCACGCTCCTCTACACCGGGTACATCGGCTTCACCAACTACGGCACCGGCCACAACGGCACCAAGGAGCAGGCGATCTCCTCGCTCCTCGCCTCGGCACAGGAGCGGGTCGAGGACTCGCCCACCTACCCCGTTACCGTCGTCGAGCAGTTCGGAACGTACGGGTTCCTCGTGACGGACCCGGAGTCCGGCGACGCCCTCCTCGGCACGTCCGAGCAGCCGCTCGAAGAGGTCGACGCCGAGTTCGCGGGCGGTCAGGCCATCGCGGTCGACGGCTGGACGACGCTCCCGCTCGCGACCGTCTTCACGCTCTCGGAAGAGCTCGAGAAGCTCTCCGTCCCGTTCAGCGATGACCCCAACGACGGCAGCCTGCGGGCTCCGGACGGCCAGAAGGGGTATCTGTACGTCTCGACGCTCGAGTACGACGCGCCTGCCGACACGATCACGGACACCACCACCGGCACCGTCTACTCCGACGAGGGTGACGGAGCCTTCACCGCGGCGGACGGGGAGCAGCTGCTGCCCGGGTGGCAGACGACCGTCGGCTTCGACAACTTCGTCCGTGCCGTCACCGATTCCTCTATTCGTGGGCCGTTGATCTCGGTCACCCTGTGGACGTTCGCGTTCGCGGTGATCTCGGTCGCGTCGACGTTCTTCCTCGGGCTCCTGCTCGCGCTGGTGTTCAACAACACCCGGATGCGCTTCCGCAACGGATACCGGATCATCCTGATCCTGCCGTACGCGTTTCCCGCGTTCCTCTCCGCACTCGTCTGGGCCGGGATGATGAACGAGAGCTTCGGCTTCATCAACCAGGTCCTGTTCGGAGGTGCGGCGATCCCGTGGCTCACGGATCCGACGCTCGCGAAGGTGTCGGTCCTGCTGGTCAACCTGTGGCTCGGCTTCCCGTACATGTTCCTGGTGTGCATGGGTGCCCTCCAGGGCATCCCGGAGGACGTGAACGAGGCGGCCGTCATGGACGGCGCGAACCCCTGGCAGGTGTTCCGGCGCATCAAGCTCCCGCTGCTGCTCGTCACGGTCGCGCCGTTGCTGATCTCGTCCTTCGCGTTCAACTTCAACAACTTCAACCTGATCTACATGCTCACCAAGGGCGGGCCGCGATTCAGCGACGTGTCGATCCCCGTGGGACACACCGACATCCTGATCTCGATGGTGTACAAGGTGGCCTTCACCGGGCAGACGCGCGACTACGGTCTCGCCTCCGCCTTCACCATCCTGATCTTCATCGTGGTCGCGACCATCTCGATCATCAGCTTCCGCAAGACCAAGGCCCTCGAGGAGCTGAACTGACATGAGCACCGCCAGCCCCGCCACCGACGCACACGCCCCCGCCGCGCGCCGACGCACTCTCGGCGCCTGGTTCGCCGACACCGGGTGGCGTCACCTCGTCGCGATCGTCGTCAGCGTGTTCGCCCTGTTCCCCCTCCTGTACGTCGTGTCTGCCTCGCTGAACCCGAAGGGGACGCTCACCGGATCGAATCAGCTGTTCTCGGCGATCGGGATCGACAGCTACGTGCGTATCCTGAGTGACCCGCAGAACCCCTACGGCACCTGGTTCCTGAACACCTTGCTCATCGCGGTCGTCACGGGCGCCGTCACGGTCTTCATCGGGGCGTGCGCCGCATATGCGTTCTCCCGCATGCGATTCGCCGGGCGCCGCGTCGGACTCGTCACGATCGTCGTGGTGCAGATGTTCCCGCAGCTGCTCGCCGTCGTCGCGATCTTCCTGCTCATGTCGACGCTGGGGGATTGGTTCCCGGCGATCGGGCTCAACACCCACACCGGACTCATCCTGGTGTATCTCGGGGGCGCACTCGGCGTGAACACGTATCTGATGTACGGCTTCTTCAACACGATCCCCAAGGAGATCGACGAGGCCGCCCGCATCGACGGCGCCGGACATGCCCGGATCTTCTTCACGATCATCCTGCGCCTGGTCGCGCCGATCCTCGCCGTCGTCGGGCTGCTGTCCTTCATCGGCACCGTCAACGAATACGTGATCGCGAGTGTGATGCTCGTCGACGTCGACCAGCAGACGCTGGTCGTCGGGCTCACGAAGCTCGTGGCCAACCCGCGCTACGCGGATTGGTCGGCGTTCTCTGCCGGTGCCGTGATGGCGGCGATCCCGGTGATGATCCTGTTCCTGTTCCTGCAGAAGTACATCGTCGGCGGACTGACGGCGGGCGCGACCAAGGGCTGACCTCCTTCGGACCGCCTCGCGTATCGGCCGGTCGCGGTAGCTTGTGTCGCATGCTATCTTGTGATGCATGACAGCTGATGTCGGCGCCCAGATGCGCAAGGGGGTCGTCGAGTACTGCGTGCTCGGCCTGCTCGCGCGCGAGCCGATGTACGGCTGGCAGCTGGCGGACGCACTCACACGCGCCGGACTGATCGCCAGCATCGGCACGTTGTATCCGCTTCTGGGGCGGCTGCGTGACGCCGACTGGGTCAGCACGTTCGACCAGCCGTCCGAGAGCGGTCCGGTGCGCAAGTACTACCGGCTCACGGAGGCGGGTGTGCAGCAGCTCGAGCGCTTCCGCGCCCAATGGACACCGTTCGCCCGTGTCGTCACGGGCATCGTCGGAGAGGGGCGACCATGACACAGACAGACGCACACGCACTGCGCGACGACTACCTCGCGCGGCTCGATGAGGCCATGCGAGACCTCCCGCACGGCGTCGCCTCCGACATCCGCGGCGGCATCGTCGAAGAGCTCGAGGGGCTCGACGCCGAAGCGATGGCCGCACGGATCGCGCGGCTGGGGGATCCGGCCGCGATCGCGCGCGAGGCCCAGGACGAAGTCCCGGACAGCCCGAGGATCGTGGTCGCCGCCCCGGTCTCCGCCCCGCCGGCGCCGCGCCGCCCATCGACGTCGACGCGAGGGTTCGCGATCACGGCGGCACTGACGTTGAGTTTCGGCGGATTCATCGTCCCGGTACTCGGGTGGTTCGTCGGAGCGGTGCTCGTCTCGCTGAGCGCCCTGTGGAAGACGTGGGAGAAGGTCGTCTCGATCGTCGTGCCATTCGTGTTCGGCGCCCTGTCGCTGCTGCTCCTGCAGTTCATGAGCTTCGTGGAGTTCGCCTCCTCGGGAAGCTCCTCCGGGTCCGGTCCCGGGCCGGACGACGTCACGAACAATCCGCTGGTGCCGAGTCTCAGCATCTGGCACCTCCTGCTCCTCTTCGGCTTCCTCCTCATCCCCGCATCGGGCCTCTGGCTGCTCTGGAGGCTGCGGGGGCGCACCGCCGCGTGAGACCGTGCAGCGACCGCGTCATCGCTCGGCGTTGCGGCCCGCGAGTTCGCCCCGCTCGTCGTAGCGTGAGGATATGGCACGAGTGGCTGGGCGCAGCATCGCGATGAGCTGGTTCGCCGGTGTCGTGTGTGCCGCGATCATCGGGGCGCTCGTCTGGCTGTCCCTCCCGATCCTTCCCGTGCTGGCCGCGTTCGCGGGCGACGCCCTGCGCACCGCCCTCCCCTGAGCGGTGGCGACCGGCCCGTCTTCACCCGCATGGCGACACGTCGGCACGCCTGCGTGAGCGGCCGTTCACGCGGCGGTACCCTCGCAATGCACATATCCGATGAGAGGCGCACCCCATGAGTGATCCCGACGGCCCCCAGCCCGAGAAGCCGGCTGACGTCGACGACGTCGTCGGCAGCGCGAACGCCGGTCTCGCAGACGCCGCCGCCGCGGGCGCGGATGTTCCCGGCGCGAACGACAGCGTGGACGACGGTCCCGTCGACCCCGTCGCCGCGCCCGTCGACCCCGACCTCGCCGCCTTCGAAGAGGCCGAGCGGGACCACCCCGGCACGTTCGCTCCTCCGCCCCCCGCCGCGACAGCGACGCCGGCCGCCGCCTCGAACCCCGACGTGCGCGATGTCCGCTCTGAGGCCGACGCCGACAGTGCTTCCTTCTTCCCTGAACCGGTCGTGGCCGAGCCCGCACCGTTCGGCCACGAACAGTCCGGCATGGCCGGGGGTGCCTACGCGCAGTATGGCGATGAGGCCGACACCCGTGTCGTCCCGTCGGAGCCGCTGGTCGCCGCGAGCGCGGGTGCGGCCGCGGCCCAGCCGCAGCCGATCTTCGTGCAGGCTCCGGAGCCGCCGCGTGATCGCGGCAACCGCGGAACCGCCGGGCTCATCGGTCTGCTCGCGACCCTCGTCTTCGCCGTGCTCTACCTGGGCGCGGCGCTGGGATTCGGCGCGGTCGCCGGGGATGTCACGGGCGAGAACATCGGTGAAGCGGCGCTCGCGCCTCTGCTCACGTGGGGATACTGGACTCCCGTCGTCGTGTTCTTCCTCGGGTTCTGGCTGCTCGGCGCGATCATCAACCGCGGACGCTGGGGCCTCTGGGTCGTGTTCGGTCTCCTCGTCGGCGTCATCGCGTACGCCGGCCATATCCTCGGGCAGCTGTTCGAGGCGCCGTTCTGGAAGCTCACCGCCTCGCAGGGACTCGACCTCGTCGGGGAACAGCTGCTGGCGCCGTTGGCGATCGCCGCGTTCGTGTTCGCCCGTGAGCTGACCATCTGGTTCGGCGCATGGGTGTCCCGCAGCGGTGCGCGCAAGACCGAGCTGA
The DNA here is from genome assembly GCF_023101205.1 of Microbacterium aurugineum. Taxonomy (NCBI): domain Bacteria; kingdom Bacillati; phylum Actinomycetota; class Actinomycetes; order Micrococcales; family Microbacteriaceae; genus Microbacterium; species Microbacterium aurugineum. The sequence continues at coordinate 719,207 of NZ_CP078078.1, forward strand.
ACGCCGAGGCGCAGCGCGAGTATGAGCGCACCCTCGAAGCCGGTCCGACGCTGTCGAGGTAGTCACGAACTCCACCACGCCGAACCCCCGCGGGCCCGAGTCCGCGGGGGTTTCGGCTGTCTTGGCGGTGGTGCTCGCCACCATCAGCTTCTTCGCGCTCGCGGTGTTCGGGCTCGGTGCCTTGAGCGTGGCGACCGACACCGACATCATCTCGACCCCCGACCTCGGTCAGGTTCCGGGGGTGGTGGGGATGCTCGCCGCGGTCGTCGCCTTCGCGGTGCTCCTGGGGGTGACCCTCCGGACCCGGCGTCCGTCCTTCGTCTCCACGATCACGATCGCGCTCGTCACTGTCCTCGCGCATCTCGTGGTCGTGTGGTTCGCCGTTCTCCTCGGAACGTCGGACGTCGTGATCGCCACGGCGGTCGCCGGGGACCTCGTCCGGGGTGGAGTGAGCGCGGTGCTGCTCGTGGCGGCGCTGATCGCCGCGTGGGGTGGCGTCGCTCTCCGACGCACTCGTGCTGAGCATCCGCGTTGGCCTTGGGAGCGCGACGAGGACGAGTGACCTTCCACGCCCCGCCGCGGAAGGGGAAATCGACGCGGTGAAGGGCGACGCGCCGTACGCTGGTGGGGTGGAGCGCTCACTGGAGACGCAGGTGGACCAAGCCGTCGAGGCCTGGTTGCGCTGGGTGCCGCGCTGGGAGCCGGCGACCCATCGAGGCCGCGTCGCGCCCTGCCGCCGTTGTCTGGGGTCTCCGATCCTCGCCGCCGCCGGGATCGGAGCGAACGCGCCCCACGGCGTGCAGCATGGGCTCTCCACCCGGATCAAGACCATCGTCGACCACGCGGTCGCCGAGTACACGGCGCAGAACCTCCCGATGCTGCAGCGAGAGCTCGACCAGCAGGCCGCACGCAATCGCGCCCGCAGCTACCGACCGGCCGAAGACCTCGACCCCGAGTTCGACGGGCTCCCGCTCGATCCGGAGCCGGTACCCGGAGCACCGTTCCTGTTCACGATCGCCGGCCTCGCCGACGACTCCGCCGCAGAGCTCCCGGCGCTGCCGCCGCTCACGGAGGAGGCGAAGATCGCCCTCCGCCAAGAAGTCGCCCTGGCCGACGAGTACGCCAACATGGTCGGCCGGGAGATCTGCAACATGCTGCTCGGGCACCGGATCGTCATCCAGGCGGCGATCTCCCAGCATGTCGAGCCTCAGATCGAGGCGCTGCTGGCGGAGTTGACCGAGTCGCTGGACTCGCCCTTCGATCCCGACATCCCCTGATCCTCGCGACGGTTCGCGGCCGCACGCTCATTTGACCGCCACGTTACGCGGCATTACACTTGACCAGGTGTGTGCACGTCTCGACGTGCGCGCTGGGCGTCGGCACCATGCCGGTCCGCCCCCACGGCATACCCACCACACCAAAAGCTCGTCGATTCCGGCGTGCCGGTGGGTCATGATGTGAAACCCATCACGCTGTCACCGTGCAGCACTATGAGGAGAGAACGTGCCAACCATTCAGCAGTTGGTTCGCAAGGGTCGCTCGCCCAAGGTCACCAAGACCAAGGCGCCGGCGCTCAAGTCGAACCCGCAGCAGGCCGGGGTCTGCACCCGCGTCTACACCACCACCCCGAAGAAGCCGAACTCGGCGATGCGCAAGGTCGCTCGTGTGAAGCTCCGCAACGGCACCGAGGTCACCGCGTACATCCCCGGTGAGGGCCACAACCTGCAGGAGCACTCGCTCGTGCTCGTGCGCGGCGGTCGTGTCAAGGACCTTCCCGGTGTGCGTTACAAGATCGTCCGTGGCGCCCTGGACACCCAGGCAGTCAAGAACCGTAAGCAGGCTCGTTCCCGCTACGGCGCGAAGAAGGGTTGAGTTAGATGCCTCGTAAGGGACCCGCCCCGAAGCGCCCCGTCGTCAACGACCCGGTATACGGCGCACCGATCGTCACCTCGCTGGTGAACAAGATCCTCGTCGACGGCAAGAAGTCGCTGGCCGAGTCGATCGTCTACGGCGCCCTCCGCGGTGTCGAGGCGAAGAACGGCCAGGACGCCGTCGCCACGCTCAAGAAGGCGCTCGACAACGTGCGCCCGACCCTCGAGGTCCGCAGCCGCCGCGTCGGTGGTTCGACCTACCAGGTGCCGGTCGAGGTCAAGCCTCACCGCGCCAACACGCTCGCTCTGCGCTGGCTCGTGAGCTACGCGAAGGGCCGTCGTGAGAAGACGATGACCGAGCGTCTCCAGAACGAGATCCTCGACGCGTCCAACGGCCTGGGTGCCGCGGTCAAGCGCCGCGAGGACACGCACAAGATGGCCGAGTCGAACCGCGCGTTCGCTCACTACCGCTGGTAAACAGCTTCGCCCGTCCCCCGGCCTCCCGTCGGGGGACGGGCACCCCCTCTTCGCAGTAAGACTGCTCCAAAAGATAAGGACACTCCTGTGGCACAAGACGTGCTCACGGACCTGAGCAAGGTCCGCAACATCGGCATCATGGCGCACATCGATGCCGGCAAGACCACGACGACCGAGCGCATCCTGTTCTACACGGGCGTCAACCACAAGCTCGGCGAGACGCACGACGGCGCCTCGACCACCGACTGGATGGAGCAGGAGAAGGAGCGCGGCATCACGATCACGTCTGCCGCCGTGACCTGCTTCTGGAACAAGAACCAGATCAACATCATCGACACCCCCGGTCACGTGGACTTCACGGTCGAGGTGGAGCGCTCGCTCCGCGTCCTCGACGGTGCTGTCGCCGTGTTCGACGGCAAGGAGGGCGTCGAGCCCCAGTCCGAGACCGTGTGGCGTCAGGCCGACAAGTACAACGTGCCGCGCATCTGCTTCGTCAACAAGATGGACAAGCTCGGTGCCGACTTCTACTTCACGGTCGACACGATCGTCAGCCGCCTCGGCGCCAAGCCGCTGGTCATCCAGCTGCCCATCGGTGCGGAGAACGACTTCATCGGTGTCATCGACCTGATCGAGATGCGTGCACTGGTCTGGCCCGGCGACTCCAAGGGTGATGTCACCATGGGCGCCAAGTACGAAGTCCAGGAGATCCCCGCCGACCTCAAGGAGAAGGCGGACGAGTACCGTCAGCAGCTCCTCGAGGTCGTCGCCGAGACCGACGACGCGCTGCTCGAGAAGTTCTTCGGTGGCGAGGAGCTCACGGTCGCCGAGATCAAGGGCGCGATCCGCAAGCTGACCGTCGCGAGCGAGATCTACCCGGTGCTCTGCGGCTCCGCGTTCAAGAACCGCGGTGTCCAGCCGATGCTCGACGCGGTCGTCGACTTCCTGCCGAACCCCCTCGACGTCGGTGCCATCGAGGCGCACGACCCGAAGGACTACGACACGATCATCGAGCGTCACCCCGACGCCAACGACCCGTTCTCGGCGCTGGCCTTCAAGGTCGCCGTGCACCCGTTCTTCGGTCGCCTCACCTACGTGCGCGTCTACTCGGGTCACCTCGACTCGGGCTCCGCCGTGGTCAACTCGACCAAGGGCAAGAAGGAGCGCATCGGGAAGATCTTCCAGATGCACGCCAACAAGGAGAACCCGGTCGACTCGCTGACCGCCGGCAACATCTACGCGGTCATCGGCCTGAAGGACACCACCACCGGTGACACCCTCGCCGACCCGGCAGCTCCGGTCGTCCTCGAGTCGATGACGTTCCCGGAGCCCGTGATCGAGGTCGCGATCGAGCCGAAGACCAAGGCCGACCAGGAGAAGCTGGGTCTCGCGATCCAGAAGCTCGCTGAGGAGGACCCGACCTTCCGCACGGAGCTCAACCCCGAGACCGGTCAGACGACCATCAAGGGCATGGGCGAGCTGCACCTCGACATCCTCGTCGACCGCATGAAGCGCGAGTTCCGCGTCGAGGCGAACGTCGGCAAGCCGCAGGTCGCGTACCGTGAGACGATCCGCAAGACCGTCGAGAAGCACGACTACACGCACAAGAAGCAGACCGGTGGTTCTGGACAGTTCGCGAAGATCCAGTTCAACATCGAGCCGCTCGAGCTTGACTCCGAGACGACTTACGAGTTCGTGAACGCCGTCACCGGTGGTCGCATCCCCCGTGAGTACATCGGCTCGATCGATGCTGGTTTCCAGGACGCGATGAACGTCGGTGTGCTCGCGGGCTACCCGATGGTCGGCGTCAAGGCGACCATCGTCGATGGTGCAGCGCACGACGTCGACTCCTCGGAGATGGCGTTCAAGATCGCGGGCTCCATGGGCTTCAAGGAGGCCGCTCGCCGTGCCAACCCCGTGCTGCTCGAGCCGCTGATGGCCGTCGAGGTCCGTACTCCGGAGGAGTACATGGGCGACGTCATCGGTGACCTGAACTCGCGCCGTGGCCAGATCCAGTCGATGGAAGACGCCGCCGGCGTCAAGGTCGTCCGCGCTCAGGTGCCGCTGTCCGAGATGTTCGGCTACATCGGCGACCTGCGCTCGAAGACCTCGGGCCGCGCCGTCTACTCGATGGAGTTCCACAGCTACGCTGAGGTTCCCCGCGCGGTGGCGGACGAGATCGTCCAGAAGACCAAGGGCGAGTAATCACCCTTCTGGGTTCCCCGCGGCGCCGAGCACGGCGAAGCGCCGCGGGGTTCCCAGGTCACCTACAACTTCACATTCCCTCTCTACTAAACTGAGAACCTAACCCGTAGAGAACCGGTCGCAAACCAGTGCCCGGTCACCTCTACAACGACGTCCTGAGGAGGACCCAGTGGCTAAGGCCAAGTTCGAGCGGACCAAGCCGCACGTCAACATCGGAACGATCGGTCACGTCGACCACGGCAAGACCACGCTCTCCGCAGCGATCTCGAAGGTGCTTGCTGACAAGTACCCGTCCGACACCAACGTGCAGCGTGACTTCGCTTCCATCGACTCGGCGCCGGAAGAGCGCCAGCGTGGTATCACCATCAACATCTCGCACATCGAGTACGAGACCCCGAAGCGCCACTACGCGCACGTCGACGCTCCCGGCCACGCCGACTACGTCAAGAACATGATCACCGGTGCGGCTCAGATGGACGGCGCGATCCTCGTGGTCGCCGCCACCGACGGCCCGATGGCTCAGACGCGTGAGCACGTGCTGCTCGCCAAGCAGGTCGGCGTTCCCTACCTGCTCGTCGCGCTGAACAAGTCCGACATGGTCGACGACGAGGAGATCCTGGAGCTCGTCGAGCTCGAGGTCCGCGAGCTGCTCGCCGGCCAGGGCTTCGACGAGGACGCTCCTGTCGTCCGCGTCTCCGCTCTCAAGGCCCTCGAGGGCGACGAGAAGTGGGTCCAGGCGATCCTGGACCTCATGCAGGCCGTCGACGACAGCGTTCCGGACCCGGAGCGTGACCGCGACAAGCCGTTCCTGATGCCCGTCGAGGACGTCTTCACGATCACCGGCCGTGGAACCGTCGTCACGGGTCGCGCCGAGCGTGGCACGCTGGCCATCAACTCCGAGGTCGAGATCGTCGGACTCCGTCCGACCGTCAAGACCACGGTCACGGGTATCGAGATGTTCCACAAGCAGCTCGACGAGGCCTGGGCCGGCGAGAACTGTGGTCTGCTGCTCCGCGGTACCAAGCGTGAAGACGTCGAGCGCGGTCAGGTCATCGTCAAGCCGGGTTCGGTCACGCCGCACACCGACTTCGAGGGCACCGCGTACATCCTGTCGAAGGACGAGGGTGGCCGTCACAACCCGTTCTACACGAACTACCGCCCGCAGTTCTACTTCCGCACCACCGACGTCACCGGCGTCATCTCGCTGCCCGAGGGCACCGAGATGGTCATGCCCGGCGACACCACCGACATGACGGTCGAGCTGATCCAGCCGATCGCCATGGAGGAGGGCCTCGGCTTCGCCATCCGTGAGGGTGGACGCACCGTCGGCGCCGGTACGGTCACGAAGATCATCAAGTAAGCATCTGCTTCCTCGCAAAGGGGTCGGGCCTTCGGGTCCGGCCCCTTTGTCGTGGACGGGCGGCGAGGGTTCCCTTCGGCGGGGTGGACATGCACAATGAGTGTGGTCGCCCCGATCGGACGACCGCACACGTCTCAGAAGGGGAGTCACATGGGTATCGAGGACGCCGTGAACAAGGGCAAGGACCTCTACGAGCAGAACAAGGACAAGATCGCCGAAGCCGTGAAGAGCGAGCAGGCGGAGGACATCAGCGACAAGGTGCTCGACGGTGTCGCCGACTTCGCGAAGAAGATCGCACCCGGCGCGGCGGACAAGATCGACGAGATCCGGGACAGCGCGGACAAGGCCGTCGGCAACGAGTAGCCTCGCCCGTCGTCGCTGAGCGGCGCCCCACCGGTGGTGGGGCGCCGCTTTTCGGTGCCGGGCGGTGAGACCCGGTGTCAAATGTGGCGGATTCGCTCCTGCATCGAGTAAGATCGTCTCGACCGCCTGGGGATCTTGCGGTCATGGAAGCCGAAGGGGTTCGGTTTCCGGGAACACGCGGTCATCCGCGTCCAAACTGGGGATATGCGATCTTGGGGATCATCGTGCGACGCGCGCAGCCACTGCGCCTGAGCGTCTCCCTGCCTGCGCGGCGGGTCTTCCGCCGCGCCCTCGGTCGAGGAGCTCGGCGTCCCTTCACGCCGGGCTACTCGCGTTCGGTGTGCCCCCTCGCACTGAACGCCCTCCCCAAGCGGGGCGAGGCATGGGGATGCCTCGCCCCGCTATCTCCTGCGATCTGACGTCTCCGCCGCGCGTCTGAGGCGCGGCGAGACGACCGCGACACGCCCGGGTTTGCAGAAGTGAAATCGGCCGTGGCAGAATAGACAGGTTCGATATTCCGTTGCCGCTGTGCGTGCAACGGATCACTGCCAGGGCAGTGCATAGACGGCGCCTCCTCCGGGACGGCGCAGGGTTCTAGGCCGCGGGTAGCAGAACACACCCCGACACCCCCTCATGATGAAGGGTTCCGCCGTGCGCGGTGGAAGGTCGGCATCCGGTCGCCTCGCGGCTTCCGGCTGACAGAAGAACAGTGGTGCAGCAGATCGACTCGTGAGAGCCGTTCTCGTGCCGAGGCGCGAACAGCGCCGACGTGCGTCCAATGCCCCAGGGCCACCCGGTCCCGGACGGTAAGACGCCTAAAGAGAGAGAGCAGACAATGGCGGGACAGAAGATCCGCATTCGCCTGAAGTCGTATGACCACGAGGTCATCGACACGTCCGCACGCAAGATCGTCGACACCGTGACCCGTGCGGGCGCAACCGTCGTCGGCCCCGTGCC